>CALFWO010000026.1 GCA_937928045.1 uncultured Saprospiraceae bacterium
AAAACATCAACGATTTACTTAGGCCACTAGGCCGTTTTTTCTAAGTTATCATCCCAATTTTTCACCTTTGGTGGACCTAATTTGCCCACACTTTTAGCAACGATCATCGCAACTGTCGCATCACCTGAAATGTTGATGACAGTTCTGCACATATCTAAAGGTCGATCTACTGCGAAGATTAGGGCAATTCCAATGGCCAATTTATCAGCAGGAAGTCCAACAGATTCTAGTACAATCACAAGCATGACCATACCAGCACCCGGAACAGCTGCAGAGCCAATGGAGGCTAGAGTGGCTGTAAGCACAATGGTTAATTGGTCTGCAAAAGTCAATTCAAAGGATAATGCTTGACATATGAAGACAGCTGCAACTGCCTGATACAAGCTAGTGCCATCCATATTTATGGTCGCCCCAACAGGACAAACAAATGAAGCTACTTCCTTTTGTACCCCTAAATGTTCCTCAACACGCTCCATTGTTACCGGTAAAGTTGCCGCAGAGCTACTGGTTGAAAATGCAAGCAGTTGTGCTGGTGATATTCCCTTTAGAAAGGTTCCTGGCGATATTCCAGTGACCATTTTCAAGACTATCATATAGAAGCACAACATGAGTAGTAAACCAGCTACTACGGCGAAAGCATATTTCCCAAGCGCAGAGAATAGTTCTGTGTTTGTAGTTCCTACAATCAAGCTTGCCAGCAAGGCAAATACGGCCACCGGAGCAATTAGCATGATCAAGTCCACCATTTTTAATACCACCTCATTCAGGCTGTCAAAGAAATCCTTAAGTGGTTTGGCTTGTTCTGGTTTAATTAGTAAAAGGCTTATTCCAAAAAATACCACGAAAAAGATCACTTGAAGCATATTTCTATTGGAGGAAGCGGCACCGAAGATGTTATCAGGGACCATATCAACGATAAACTGTAGTGGCCCAGATTTCACTTGGTTAGTTGCAGCATTGACCTTAACATTAGCATCTTGACCATAGGTTTGCATCAATTGAGCTACAGTGTCTTCGGAAATTCCATCTCCAGGCTGAATGATATTTACTGCCACTAAACCGATTGTTACCGCGATCAATGTGGTGACAATGTAGATTCCAATAGTTCTACCACCTATTTGCGAAAATTTCGAAATATCGCCTAAATCAGCGATACCCTTAATCAAAGAGGCGATAATTAGAGGAATTGCTATCAATTTTAGCAAGCTGATAAAAATCGTCCCAATAGGCTTAATCCAGTTGTTGACATAGACCGGATCTAGGTTAAACTGGTTATAAAGAATTCCAAAGATTACTCCTAAGAGCATGCCTATTAGGATTTGCCAATGCAGTGCTAGTTTTTTCATTTATGGTTATTCTATGGTCGATAATGATAAACCTCTTCATTACCAGCAGTTAATATCTGATAAATAATTAAGGGAGTCGGATTTCAAGCGATTTCAGTGGCAACAAGATATGATTATTAAATCATATGGAATGGCTTTTGCCTATATGTAGTAGACAAAATGAGTAACAATAATATGTGAAAAACGCTGGGTGAAATCATTTCAGCGACAAATTATAATCCCGTTATATCCCAAGGGTTTCTACTTGAAACCGTTATCCCGAAACCGAATTCAAAGCCACGCAATGCGTGGCTTTTGTTTTTTAGCGAAAAGGCTTTCTTTTCAACCAAACGAATTAACTTTGTGGCAAACAATTGCCAGATGTCAGATCAGTATCATTACGATATGCGCGGAGTCTCCGCGACAAAAGATGAAGTTCATGCAGCCATCAAAAATTTGGACAAGGGATTATTTCCTTTGGCCTTTTGCAAAATCTTGCCGGATGTAGTCGCTGGAGATGCCGAATATTGCAATATCATGCATGCCGATACCGCAGGAACAAAGACCTCATTGGCTTACTTATATTGGAAAGAGAGTGGAGATGCAGATGTTTGGAAAGGCATCGTTCAAGATTCTATTGTAATGAATTTGGATGATATGGCTTGCGTAGGTTGTGTGAATGATATCGTCTTGTCTTCTACCATCGGAAGAAACAAGCATTTGATTACCGGTGAAGTGATCTCAAAAATCATCAATGGCGCAGTTGATTTTGTCGAGATGTTGGAAGAACATGGTTGTAAGGTACACATGGCAGGTGGAGAAACGGCCGATGTTGGAGACATTGTAAGGACAATAGATGTAGGATACACTGCTTTTGCAAGAATGAAGCGCTCTGATCTAATTGTTAACGATATTCAGCCGGGTGATGTGATTGTGGGTTTTGCTAGCGATGGTCAAGCCACCTATGAATCGGAATACAATGGTGGCATGGGTAGCAATGGTTTGACCTCTGCTCGTCACGATGTATTGAATTATGAATATGCGGATTTATATCCTGAATCTTTTGATCCAAATACTCCGATGGAAGTTGTTTATGTTGGTCTTCAAAAGCTATTGGACCCAGTTAAAGCTGGCAATGTTCGCACTGATGTTGGAAAACTAATGCTTTCACCCACAAGAACTTACATTCCATTATTAGTCGAGATTTTCAAAAAACATAGATCGTTGATCAACGGAATAGTTCATTGCACTGGTGGTGGTCAAACCAAAGTAAAGCACTTTATTAAAAATCGTAAAATCATAAAAGATAATTTGTTTGCTGTACCAAAACTCTTTGAAATGATCAAAGAGGAGAGTAATGGTTCATGGAAAGAAATGTACCAAGTTTTCAATATGGGACATCGTCTAGAAATCTATTTACCGGAGGAACATGCTCAAGCATTGATTGATATTGCCAAGACTTTCAATATCGAGGCTCAAGTGGTTGGACGCGTTGAAGAATACGATGGAGAGGCCGTTGAAATTATTGGAGAATTTGGTAAGCTAGAATACTAAATTCCGTTTCTTAAAGTTATCCTAATTATTGAGTTACCCTTCGTTATTCTATTGATGTTGAGTAACTTCACAAGATTCAGATGAAACCCCAGGATAATAGAATTTTTCGTGTAATATTGCTTTTGTTGTTGGTTTTCCAACAACTACTAATTAGCGCTCAAGAGTCTTCAACAATTCTTTCAGGTACAGTCAAAAATCCTATAGTCGAAGAACTTAAAATCAAATTTTTCCAAGACAACATCACCTACGAAGAATTGATCTTTGACCTTACTTTAGATCAAAGCGATCATTTTGCAGCTCGATTAAATATTGAAGATCCAATTAGTGCCAGTCTCATTTATCGTAATCTTGAATTTCCAATTTTTTTATTTCCAGGTGATTCTTTGAATATCTTTTTCGACGCGCTCAATCCAGCTCAAAATATCAAGTTCTCAGGGAAAGGAGCCGTTCAAAATCAATGGTTTTTTGAATCTTCATTGGCTTTCAGAGAATATGATGAGGAAGTTATCAATGAGAAAATGATAAAACTCAAGCCATTTGATTTTTATCAATACTTAGAACGCGTCTATATCCGTAAGCAACAATTCATGCGCGAATGGTTTTTAGGCAGAATTGTTCAATCTTCGGTTAAAAGTTATATCACTTCAGATTTGGACTATTGGTTTGTTTACCAACTTTTTAGGTATCCATCTTTTCATATTGCTGTAAATGGAATAAAAGGTGATCTAGAATTGCCAGATGCATATTTCAATTCGTTGTCAGCTATTTTCGTGAACAATCCGTTTATGTTGTCCAATGAGAACTATGTCAATTTTTTGGATAAATTAAGACAGTTTTGGAATGATGAACCTGGAAAAAGAGACCGGATTTATAATGCAATCTCTGAGGTATATTTGGATGCTTCAAATACCCTAATGCTAGCAGATTATAAAAATGGGCCAGTAATCGGAAGTTTTGAAAGTGGAACCAGTTTTTTACCAACTGGAAGAAAAAGTGAAGAAGTTGCTGAGTTGCAAATAGGTTCCAAATTTGTTTCAGGGTATTGGTCAGAAATGAAAAATAATCAAGGTGTACTTGGATGGGTTCATGATTACGGTCTGGAAACACTTCCGGTATTTGATCGCCTTGGAAACTCGTTTTACAATTTGCTTACTGGCAATACTTTGGCTTTTGCTTTGACCAGAGCAATCTATTGGGAAGATTCTCCCAATGAATTAGAGATGATTTCTTTAGCTGCGAAAGCCGATGAGGCTGGCCGATATGAAAAGTTTTTATTAGTGGATAGCATCGCAACAGAAAATGTTTCTAAACTGAATGTGCTAAATGCTGCAGAAACTGCTGGGGTATTTGGCGAAAAAGCTCCTGTCAAGCCGGAGCCGAAAGTCGTTATCAATAGAGTTCCATCCGAAGTTCCCGTGCGTCCAATGAATTTGCCAGACATAGGAATAGAACTTGACGAAGTTTCTAAGAAAATTTTTAAAATTTCAGGTAGAATAACTGGAGCAAACGATCGACAAATAGCCTTAACTTGGATTACCGATCCTGTTCAGCAAAAAGATGAAAAAAGGATAATTCAATTGGATGGCGCAGGAAGATTTTCGCTAGAATTGGAATTGCTGGAAGTGGTATTTGGAAGTTTTAGCGTCGGAAGAGATGCGATAGATTTGATTATGCGACCAGGAAGAAATTTAGAAATAAATTTAACGGGTTCTGATTTATCGCGCACAAACATTTATGGCGCCAATGCAGCAGCTGCAGAATTTCTACTAGCAAAGGATAATTATTTGAAAAGTATTAATCCGGTTTACAATCGTATGATTAAAGAATTGGATGGAGCTGGATTTACGGCTTACTTAAAAGGACATAAACAAGCCTTACTTCGAATTTTAGGCAACACTGCAAAGATTAATTTTCAAGATTTAACCCTTTTAGAAGCTGATATTAATTATTGGCTTGGAAATGAATTAATGAATTTTCCATGGGAACAACCTTTGCGTTTGGGTAGAGATGCACCTATGGTTATGCCCAATGAATTTTACCAATTTATTGAGGAAATCTCTTTAGAAGATGATGGAAGCTTAGGCAATCCAAATTATGTGAACTATGTTTCTCAGGTACTAACCCATTGGAGAAATACTCAAGGATTTACGGCCTTAGAATTGGCTGAGCAAAGACTATCGGGTAAGACTGCTTGGTGGGTAAAAGCTTCTCAGCTTGCATTGCCACTTCAAAGGGGAGATGTGGGGGCTGTCGCCAATGATATTGTAAATTTCATTGAGACTTGTCCTCATCCGGAATATAAGAATGAACTAAAATTACTTTACAATGCTAACAAGGGGTTGGGCATTGGTGACCCAGCGCCGGCTTTTGTTTTGCGGGACAATTCTGGGCAAGAAATCAATTTGGAAAGTTTAAAGGGGAAAGTAATATACTTAGACTTTTGGGCTACTTGGTGCACACCATGCTTGACTCAGATGAGGAATAGCAAACAATGGAAAAAGCAGTTCGATGGTCGGCCAGTTGAATTCTTGTATATAAGTTTGGATCGAAATCGATCTGATTGGAGTAATTTTTTAGCGGCTCAAAAGGTGGAAGGAATCCATCTACATGCTGGTGACAATAAAGTATTCATGTCTAATATTGCCCAGCTTTACAAGGTGAAAAAATTGCCTGCAATATTTATTATTAACAAAGAAGGTCAAATCGAATACAGCTCTGGTGATCCGTCAATTCTAAATGCCAGTGCAGAAATAATTCAATCTTTATTGTAAGGTGAAAACATTGATTGTAATAAATCCTTTTTTTCTCTAAAATACACCAACATAGTTCTGCGGAGTAATTACTTTCATTTCCGCTTTGATGTGATCTTCAATATTTAATTTATCAATAAAAGCATGTATGGTTGCTTGATCTATAGAAGAATTTCCTCTAGTTAATGCTTTTAGTGCTTCATAAGGTTTTGGGAATCCTTCTCTGCGTAGAATGTTCTGCAAGGCTTCGGCAACGACCATCCAGTTCGCTTCTAAGTCCTTTTCGAGGGCTGTTTCATTCAATAATAATTTGCCAAGTCCTTTTTGAATCGAAAGCAAAGCAATATTGGTATGCCCAAATGGAACGCCAACATTCCTTAAAACTGTGCTATCGGTCAAATCTCTTTGTAGCCTTGAAATTGGCAGTTTATCAGCAAGATGCGTGAATATCGCATTGGCCAAGCCTAAGTTACCCTCAGCGTTTTCAAAATCAATGGGGTTTACTTTATGCGGCATTGCCGAAGATCCTACTTCACCGGCGATAACTTTTTGCTTGAAATATTCCATGGAAATGTAAGTCCAAATATCTCGACAAAGGTCAATCAGTATGGTATTGATTCTCTTCATACCCATGAAAAGAGAAGCCAGATTATCATAATGCGCAATTTGCGTAGTGTGCTGCAATCGCGTTAAGTCTAAGTGACTTTTTACAAAATGATCTCCGAATAATTTCCAATCTCGATCAGGATAACTTACGACATGTGCATTGAAATTTCCTGTTGCGCCACCAAACTTAGCTGTGAAAGGAACATTCATCAATTGTGTCAATTGATTCTCTAAGCGCTCTACAAATACTTGAAATTCTTTACCAAGGATTGTTGGAGAAGCAGGTTGACCATGCGTTTTGGCAAGCATAGGAATCGTTTTCCATTCTGAAACGTATCCTTTGATCATTTCAATGGTTGAGTTGATCGCTGGAACATAAACATTATGAAGTGCATCTTTGATCAAAAGTGGAGTAGCGGTGTTGTTGATATCTTGAGAAGTCAACCCAAAGTGAATGAACTCTTTAAACGCTTCAAGTCCAAGTTCATCGAACTGTTCTTTTAAGAAATATTCAACTGCTTTAACATCGTGGTTGGTAACTTTTTCTATGTCTTTGATCTTGGTAGCATCAACCAAAGAGAAATTTTCAACGATTGACCTCAATGCTGAAAATTTACTTTGATCAAAGTTCGTGAGTTGAGGTAAACCTTGTTCACATAATGCAATAAAGTATTCCACCTCGATATGTACTCGATACTTTATCAACGCATACTCAGAAAAGTAATCTGAAAGTTGTTCCGTTTTCTTGGCGTAACGTCCGTCAATTGGTGAAATAGCAGTAAGCATGATAATTATGTTTTAGGTTGGCAAAAGTACGGGCTATTCAGGGATTTCACCCTAAACATAAGACATCATTTTACGAAGTTGTTGAAAACTTTTGCTTCGTTCGAATTTGGGTTCCTAAAAAAATTGGGATAGCCTACTCTAGTAGACTATCCCAATTAACTATAGCGGAATAAATAATGATTAAAGGTCTTGGTATTTCTTCTGGATAGATTTGACCTTTTCTCTAGCTTTTACCAAAACTTGATCAGCTTTTTTGTCTGCTTCTAGCTCAATCTTAGTTACATTTTTGTCAGTTTCAGTCTTTATTTTCTTCGCTGCCAATTCAGCGGCTTTCTTTTTGAAAATATTACTTCCAGCTTCTTTTACTAATTGATCGGCTTTTTGGTATCCCAACTGTTTTGCCTTGGCTGCAGTCTGTTTACCAGCTTCACGAATCTTTTTCGCTTGCTTTTCGGCAGTAGCCATGACGGCATTTACTTCTTTATCCATCTTAGCTTTCAATGCCTTTTTCTCGTAATCTACTTTTTCAGTAACAACAGTTTTTACAGAATCTACTGCATCATTCACTGTTTCTTTAACGGTACTGACTACCTGATCTTTGATAGTGGTTTTGCCATCGGTCCCTAGGATATTAACCTTTAATGTTGGATTGGTAATGGTACCACCGATGTTTAATCTGACATTCAAAGAAGAACCAGGATCCATCTTGATTCCAAGTTTTTTGGCTTGATCAGATAGAAAACCAAGTCCTTGATTGGCCAATTGCCCAACTTGGTTTCCTTCAATCATATTTCTAGGAATCTTAGCCATGATTTTGTAATCCATGTCTTGAGTTAAGCCGTGAGATCCACCAATGACCATATCGATACCTCGATAACTATAATCAAAATCTCTGACTTCAATTTTGCCGTCTTTTATCTCAAACCAATTTTTGGTATTTTGAATTCTAAGATTTTTAAAGGCTGAAATATTTAACTTGTCCGCTACCTTTTCTAAAGGTGTGAATGCTTTGAAGGTGGCATCCAAGGTTTGTAAAAAACCATCAGCGGTCAACGTATTTAAGTCTGGGTAAAATCCATCTTTCAAAGATCCATTGAATTTCATGTTGGTGTTAAATTCTCCGGTGAGATATTTACCAATTGGTGCAATTTTTTCCCAAGAGACTAGCTGAGTAAATACCTTCCCAAAATCTACTTTCTGCATGCCATAGCTTAAATCAAATTTTGGATCGGACTCCTCTGTGGTATCGTAGTTACCATCCAACAGCATAGATCCTCCAAGACCGTTCAGCTTACAATTTTTTAGGGAAGCAACCTTATCTTTTATATTGACACTTCCTTTAACATTAGTAAATTTTAAATCAGTATAGGTAAGTTTTTTAACTCTTGCATTGATCTTAATGTCAGTTCTTTCAGGCAGGATCAAAGCCTCATAATCATCTGTGTTTGCAATGGTTTTTGCCTGGGGTTGATCAGAAGTTCCAAAGGTCGAATATTCATTGAAATCAAAGGAATTCGAGCCAATGTCTAATGACCCTTTCACTGTTCCGTTGTTGTACAAATATTCAAAAATATCGTTTAGTTCTCCCTTAGCCGCAAAGTCTGATTTTCCCAAGAACCCTTTTGTATTTGTTATTGAAATTTCGTTTGGTTGAATTCTGCCATCAAATTCAAAATTGGAAATTGGATAGATGTCGTAGTAAAGATCTCCAACAGAAGCTTTTACTTTAAAGTCAAATCTATCGAAAGTGGGAGTTGGTTGCGATTCTGCTTCGTTTTTGGCGGAAGTGTTAGATTCCTCATATCCAATGAGCTGATTAATGTCTAATTTATTGGAATTAATGTCGAAAGAACCAACCATAACTTTGGTGGGTAAAATAATTGCCAAGAAGTTATCAAGTTGGCCTTTTCCACTAAAATCAGAGGCTCCATATTTCCCTTTGAAATTTTTAACTACAACTGATTTCGGAGTAAAATCAACATGGGCATTTTCCAAAGAAAGTGGCGGCAAATCTTCAGCATCATATATGAAGTTAGAAATATCTGCTAGTCCCTCTAAATTTATTTCATCTACTTTTCCATATTCTAAATCTTGGTAACTAGCATCAATTTTCATGTCTACGTCAAAGATGCCTCCTAAACTTTGGACACCTTCCAATGGAAAAGTCTTATTTACAAATCCAAAGTCAATTTTCCCTTTTAATGCTCCTTTCATAGCAGGGTTAGAAGCTAGGTTTGTCAAAACAAAATTTGATAAGAAAGGTGATCCATTCATATTGAAATCAAATTTGTCCGCTTCAATTTTTAGATCATCCAGCTCACCGAGATTTCCAGCTACTGATAGCTTGGCGAAAAGATCTTTTAGACCATCGCCCATTCCAGGATATTTAAATGCTCCTTCATTTATCGAAAGATCCAAATCTATATTAGGATATCTATTTTGAGCAGCATTATAATCTCCGTTGACTAGTGCAGCTAGTGAAAAATTTCCCTTGGCCTCTACATTTGAAAATTCTTTTGTGTAAGCTCCAGGAAGGAGGGATAGGATTTCTTTGAATTGGTTACCAGGAGCGGCTAGTTTCAGATCCATGTTATAGCCCGATCCTTTTTCAGCAATTTTACCATTCATTTTCAACTGTAAAGCATTTAAGAGAATCTCATTTTCTTTAATACTGTATACTTTTTTTTCGGCGTCAACTCCTATTGCCAAATCCATATTCATTACATCATTTGATAAATAGGAGATTCCAGCATTGGAAAACGTTAATTTATCAATTTGGGTATTGGTCAGAAGGTCAAATTTGGAAGCTTTAAAGTCTCCCTTTCCAATATGATCTAAGTTTTGCGCTTTAACATAAATTAAATTGACTCTATCGTCATAAGATATGTTGGCATTTTTCAAAACATAATTTTCTAAGTCCAGATCAAAATTTACATCAGTACTTGCGCTTGATTCTTCGGAATTAAGATTGTTGAGAATGGATGGTTTTAAGATATCATAGTTAGCCATTCCTTTCTCACTGACGATGATATTGATCGAAGAAGAAAGTAATTCAATACTATGAATTTTGATGGTTTCCTCTTTTTTGATAACCGACATCAAATCAAGGCTTAGTCCAACTTCTTTCGAATCAATGAGGTCTACTCCTTCAAATGGCGCATGTCCTGTAATTTTGAGATCATCTATCGAAAAGTATAATTTGGGGAAAGATTTGAAAAACGATAAATGAACATCTGAAAAATCAGCAGTTGCATTTAGACTTTGGTTTAAGTCTTTTTTGAGAAGATCAAGAATTTCAGCCTTGTAGAAATAAGGCACTGCGACCATCGCAATCAATATCAAAAGGATTAAAGTCCCTAAGAAGGCGAAGATTCGCTTAATGAATTTAGGCATGTAGTTATTGTTATTTGTGTGTATTTAAGGCAAATGTTATATAAAATTCTGGTCTTTTCAAGAATTCAGTTACTTTTGAATCAAGCAGTTTTGCATAACTGGATACCCATTTAACGGTATTCTTGATCCTTAGTTTTATACCTTGAAGAAATCAAATAATAGCCCAGAACATAAATTCGATTTAATTGATACCCCTGAAGCCCTAGAAAGCTTTGCTAGCCTGCATAAAAACGCTGAATGGCTTGGTTTTGACACCGAATTCATAGGTGAAAGACGCTTTTACACCTTGCTTTGTCTCATCCAAGTCTCAAGTGATCAGGGGTACTACATAATAGATGCCATAAAGTTGAAAAGGTTGGATCCTTTGTTTGACTTATTGACAGACGATAAAATCATTAAAATCACTCATGCAGGAGAAAATGATTATCGATTGCTTTATCAACAGTATAAATTAATTCCCAAAAATCTATTTGATACACAAGTCGCAGCTGGTTTTATAGGATATAGATATCCACTCAGCTTTGCAAAACTTGTCGGACGAGAAACCAATCATCGTTTGGGTAAAGGTTTTACGGTTTCCAATTGGGAAAGTAGACCTTTAACAGATAAACAGATAAAATATGCCTTGGAGGATATTATTCCACTTCGCGAACTCCATCAAAAGCTCACCGACAAGTTAGAAAAGTTGAGTCGACTGGACTGGTTTAAACAAGAAATGGGAAAATATGAGGTCCCAGGCTTGTTTGAGCACAATCCTTATAAGGAGGCATTTCAAAACAATCTAATTTCTGGTAGAAGTACCAAAGAGCAAGTTTTTCTTTTAAGACTGTATAAATGGAGAACAGATTTGGCTAGATCAAGAGATCATTCCAAAGAAATGGTCATGCCGAGCAAGTTCATTAGCTTTATACTCAAGAATATTAAATCTGGAAAAGCCGCCTTACTCGGGCATAGAAGGCTTCCGCCAGATATCGTAAAAAAGAATTGGGATACTTTCAAGAATTTGTATGAAAGCCCTGTAACTCCAGAGGAAGAAGAGATTTTGGCTAAATTACCTCCGTCGACCAAGCTTGGAAATAATGAAGATGTTACTTTTGACTTATTGTCAAATCTAATCAAATTCCATTGCCAAAATATTTCTTTGGCCCCTGACTTATTGTTTGTGGGTGTTAATGTCAAAAGAATGAGATTAGATCGCAGCTATTTTGATGAAAAATTAATTGCTGGATGGAGATCTGAAATTATGGGCGCTGGAATAATTAATGCCTTGAAAAATCAAAATGGAGTAAAGATTAGTTTGAATGATCAAGAGGCGGTTATCGATTTTAATAACTAGCGATTTCTATGTCAGATATACTTTTATCCGTCAAAAATTTAGTCACCAGTTTTTCTACAGATAGTGGAAAGGTCGCTGCGGTAAAAGGGATTTCTTTTGATATTAAAAAAGGAGAGACACTAGGAATCGTTGGAGAATCTGGCTCTGGAAAATCAGTCACCTCGCTTTCCATCATGCAACTTTTGGCCAGTAATGGTTTTATTGAATCCGGAAAGATTAGTTTTCTAGGTAAACATAAGAACGTCGAAAACCTTGTTGGATTAGACAATATTTCTTTGAGAGAACTTCGAGGGAATCATATCGGGATGGTTTTTCAAGAATCAATGAGTGCACTGAATCCAGTAATGCGCTGTGGAGAACAAGTAGCGGAGGCCATACGATTACACCTCAAAGAAGATCGTTCTACCGCAAAAGAAAGTGTGTTGAAACTTTTTGAAAAAGTAGAACTGCCAGATCCTGAAAGAATTTATGCTGCCTATCCTCATGAACTTTCTGGGGGACAGATGCAACGTGTCATGATCGCCATGGCGATTTCTTGTAATCCTGAGTTGCTTATCGCCGATGAACCAACAACAGCATTGGACGTCACCGTACAAAAATCAATATTAAAGTTAATTTCAGATTTGCAACTTCAAACTAATAGTGCAGTACTTTTTATCACACATGATTTGGGAGTTGTTGCCGAAGTAGCAGATCGTGTAGCGGTGATGTATCAAGGTAAGATTGTTGAGGAAGGACCAGTTGAAAAAATATTTAGATCACCGCAGCATCATTATACCAAGAGCCTATTGGCTTGCCGACCTCCATTAAATCGAAAAGTAAAAAGATTACCAACAGTATCGGATTTCTTAAAAGGAAAAGGAAATTTTGTTGAAAAGGTCTGGAATTCAACTAGCTTGAAAGAGCGAAGAGCAGTATTATCTGAGCGCGAAGATTTGCTAAAAGTTAAGGATTTGAACGTTCGTTTTGCTGGTAAGAAAAATTGGTTCGGCAAACCATTAAGTTACATACAAGCGGTGAAGAATGTGAGTTTTACTTTGAAAAAAGGCGAAACACTTGGACTTGTAGGAGAATCTGGTTCTGGGAAAACTACACTGAGCAGAGCGATTTTGCGACTTGCGCCAATCCGGTCTGGCAAAGTTATTTTTGAAGGTGAGAATATTCTGGAGTTTGGAACTGAGCAATTGAGAAAATGGCGAAAAGGTTTTCAAATAATATTTCAAGATCCAGCCTCTGCTCTTAACCCAAGAATGACTATTGGTCGCGCAATACTTGAGCCCATGACAGTTCATGGAATTTATAATTCTAGTGAAGAAAGAGTGAAACAAGTTTTTTTACTACTAGAAAAAGTCGGATTAAAACGCGAGCACTTTGATCGATATCCTCACGAATTTTCTGGCGGTCAGAAACAAAGAATTTGTATTGCTAGGGCCTTAGCTTTAAAACCAAAGTTTATTATTTGTGATGAATCAGTTTCCGCGCTGGATGTGTCGGTGCAAGCACAAGTGTTGAATTTACTGCTAGATCTTCAGGAGGAATTTGAACTAACTTATATTTTTATTAGTCATGATCTCAGTGTCGTTCAAATGATGAGTGATCGAATATTGGTGATGAACAATGGGGAAATCGTGGAGCAAGGTTATCCCGAAGATGTTTATAATAATCCTAAAGAAAAATATACCCAGCAATTGATCAATGCAATTCCGAGAGGAATAGTATGATTGCGTTCTAATTCTTAAATATTAAAAGGGTCATTGGAATATTCCAATGACCCTTTTTGATTTTTATTAAACTGTATGTTTAATTATTTCGCTACAACGAAAGACTTAGTTTGTACTTTGTTTCCGTCATTTAATCTTAAGTAGTAAGTTCCTGAAGCTAATTCTGAAACATCAAACTTAGCCAAGTAATCCATTACATTTTGAGTTTCCATGTTGTAAAGAACCTTTCCATCTATATCTAAGATAGAGTAGTTCAATACATCTACTTGCTCCTCTAATTGGATATCAGCGAAAAGAACATCTGAAGCTGGATTAGGATAAACATTAATGTTAGCCTCTAAAGTTAGCTCTTCTGTATTTACAGAACCTACTGGAGAAATGTAATATCCTATAGCCAATGTATTTCCGAAGTCAGTAAAAGATCCTAAATCTGCAAGGTTTCCATT
This sequence comes from uncultured Saprospiraceae bacterium, assembly GCA_937928045.1. GTDB lineage: Bacteria > Bacteroidota > Bacteroidia > Chitinophagales > Saprospiraceae > JABDJM01. Next base: position 13,918 of record CALFWO010000026.1, read on the forward strand.
AATTCCATCAGGAAAATCATTCAAAATTAGGTATGGGAAATCCGAGAATGAGTTAGCAAAACCATCCAATGCCAACAAGTTGTCGTAAGTCGCATCAAATCCGATTGTAACGGTGTTTGTTCCCAAATATTTAACCCCGATCCAATAGTCTACAGTAGGATCGAAAACAAATTTAGTTCCAGTTAACGCATCTAACATTTCTAAAGTTACCCATTCTTCGGCTGTAGAAGTGGCATCAAATTGCTGAGAAGCAATAGCCGCAAGGCTTAACTCCATATCATCAACAACTCCATCAGTGTTGATGTCGTCCCATGAGTACAATGTAGCAGTAATGGTTTCTCCATCAAGAGTAGTTAAATCAGTTCCAATTCTGAATGTTACAGAATCCAACTGGTAGCCATCATCTCCTCCTTCTGGTAAGCTAACACCTTGATAGAATTCAATTGGTCCACCATCTGCAATAGTAGTATTGAAAGAAACAAAAGGTCTGTTATTGTCGAAGTCCCAAGAACCTCTTGCCATTGCTCCTTCTACAACATCGAATGTTTGAGAAACAACATTATCATTAGGAAGACCATCTGTACTATCTGCCGAAATGGTGTAGGTAATTTCATATCGCCCTAAGTCTCCATTAGGCAAATCAAATTCAGGAAATCCTAAAGCAACTGTAGAATCAACGTTCAATATTGTTGTATCTGAACTTTCAGAATAAATGTTTGTACCTGCAAAGGTAATGTCAGCTACGGCATTGATATTTGTGGCTTCATTTAATCCCGTATTTGTAACTGCAGCTACAGGGTTGAATGCAAAGTTTCCTGAAGCTACTTGCGAAGTTGGAATAGTACCAGTGAAAGGCTTCAAAGTAGAACCCTGGCTGATACTAACGTCATTATCGAATATGATGTTTCCAATTGAAAGGTTTACAGTTCCAGCTGCAATAGCTTCTTTAAGAATCAATCCATCTTCGAAAGTTATGAAAGCAACAGGAATGGTAACAAGAGCAGCTGAGTCACCACCCAACATACCTACCAATCCACCACCTGGCGCGTTATTGATAATGATACAGCCAACAGCTCCAGCTAATTCAGCGTGATAAGCTTTTAAAGAGAATGAACAAGCTCCTCTATCTACAAATACCATTTTGTCTTTGTAATCATTCGTTGTGGGAGTACATCCATCTGAATTTGGATCTACACCGTCATCCATTAGAACAGCATCTCCTGTCCAAATGCTATCAAGTAAATTTGCTCCCCAATCGTCAGCTCGCTCAGAAAAGTCATAGCTTCCTGCGATTCCAGAAGGTGAGTTCACCAAAACCAACTGCGAAAATGCAGTAGAAGAAGTGAATAAAATTAATGTTAGTAATGTTAAAATACGCATATATTGTAAGTTTTGATGTAAGCTTTAAAGGTAGTAAAATTTGATTTGTTCCGGCAAATTTGATTACCAAAAAATAAGTGATATGTCCTGAATTGTAATCAACATATCTTAGTACTCTTTTTTAACAAATGAAGTGGTTTGGCAAGGCAGCGATTATGACCTTATTTGAAATAAGTCTCGCAATTTGTTCGTTTTGTAGCTTGTAACCTTGTTTTGCGGCAATTAATGAAGGATATTCGCAATTTTATCACAATTGTATGCAACTTTTAATACTTTGCGATGTCTATTATACGTACAATCAACCCACAATGAAAAATATACAATCTAAATATTTAGCAGCTGCAGTAGTATTTTCTAGTGTTTTAGCGTTCGTTTATTTGAATTCTTGTGGCCTACCAGCTGAACTAGGCGATGCAAATACGGCATTGTTTAGTACCGAAATATCGGAAACGGACTATTCTAGCATGGCTGATGTCAAGCTGGTGCAATACCTACTAAACAAACTGATTCTGGTATTTACCTCTATTTAGATATTTTTTGCCAGTATCGTTTTAATCCGTAAACTGACATCCAAGTTGGATTGGCCAGTTCATATTGCTTTAATTGTTTCCCTTTCACGCCATGCGCTTTCATTTGATTGGATACATAGGATTCAAAACCTTTTAAAATCTTTTTGTCCGATACCTTCATCTCAAGCTGCGTACCCATCCATCTTTTGAAGTTTCTCAATCTTCCTTCTAACTCTATGAGATGACTTTTGACATCAGATATTTCCCCAAAATGAGTTAAATAGAGTTTACGATAACGTTTTGATTTAATCAGTTTGATTGAATTTAGCCATGCTTCAATATCTATATCAGGTGGCGGACAAGGTGGAAATACAGGGCCATTATTTATTTTTACTCCACCTACGTCCCCGGAGAATAATATATCATCAAGCTGCCATGAAATGTGATGCGATGCATGACCGGGTGAATGCATTGCTTTTAATTTTAATTTTCCTGCCTTGACCTTTTCAAGGTGCTTTACTGCCGTAATTTTGCTTTTTGGAATAGGTTGCATTTCTCCCCAAAGTTTGTCCATATCATTTTTATAAATTCTTTTGGCGGAATCCCAAAGTTTTTGAGGCTTATTAAGATGCTGAGCTCCTTTGGGATGAACATAAATTTGAGCACCTAATTTTGCAAAATACCATGCCGCTCCTGCATGATCAAGATGAACATGAGTTAGAAAAACATGTTTGATAGATTCTGGAGCAATTTTAAGGCGAGTTAGCTCCTTTAATAAAAATGCAAGGGTACTACTTGGTCCAGTTTCAATGAGAATGTTTTCTTCCTTGTTTTTAATCAAATAGCTGGCTATAACACCAGCAGATTTTAAAAACTGAAGATCGATCGTGTAAAGGCTTTTCATTATTCTATCTTATTGTAATCGCTCAAAAGAAATGAACAACTATAGATTAATAGTCTAATCGACTTGCCTTGGGGAATACACAATATAGTATTTCGTTCTGGATTTCTCTAATTAAATTTGAGTCAAGAATCTATTAGATCATTATCAGTCAGCTAATTACATTTCAGCGATCAAATTTTTACCCTATTGCAAATGATGATTTTTCAGATTTAGTGTGATTCTATTTTCACTAATTAGCCTTTTATGCAAGGCTCTACTTTTTGGTAATTCATACTCGAAAAAATAGTCTGCTGTTATCAGTTTACTCTCGTAAAATGCCTGGTCAGTTTCAGAAGAATCATTCTTCAAAGCCGCTGAAGCTGTTATTGCTTGACCCAACAGTTGCCAAGAAATAACCAACAAAGAAAAGTAGTCTAAGTAAAGCGTAGCGTCCGATAAAAATACTTCTGGTGATTCTGTGCTCGCTAATTTACCCAAATGAATAGTTACTTCATGTAAGGATTTGGCTACTGCAATTAAGTCTGACGTATTGCTTGCAAGCGCTGGATGATCAGCAGCTTTTTTTGCAGTAACTTGAATCTCCTCAATCAGAAATTTAAATGCGGTGCCTCCATGCATCATAACTTTTCGACCTAGTAAGTCAAGGCCATGAATAGTTGTGGTGCCTTCATAAATAGAGTTGATTCGAATGTCTCGATAGTATTGTTCTACTGGGAAATCATCTGTATAGCCAGCACCACCCAGACATTGCATAGCATAACTAACAGCATGTGTTCCTGCCTCGGAAGGATAAGATTTAGCAATTGGAGTTAGCAACTCGAAAAGCTGATGAGCTCTAGCTTTTTCAGCTCCTTCTCCATACATTTCTAAGTCTCCCAAGTTTGAGCAATAAAGCAATAAGGCAATAGAACCTTCCATTACTGCTTTTTGATAAAGTAGCATTCTCCTTACATCTGCATGCTCAATTATAAGTACAGGGTCAGTGGTACCTTTTTGTCCAGGTTTTCGACCTTGTGGTCTTTCATTGGCATATTGTAATGCGGCATAATATGCAGCCGATGTATTTCCAGCGGCCACCAATCCAGTTGCTATTCGTGCTTCATTCATCATCTGAAACATATATCTTAGACCATTGTTTGGTTCACCAACAAGGTATCCATGACAGTCTTCTTTTTCTCCCAACATCAAATGGGCCGCTACATATCCTTTTTGTCCCATTTTTCCATAAATACCTGCAGTTGTAACATCATTTGAAATATATTCACCATTGACATTACGATGCTTAGGAACCACAAATAGTGATATTCCTTTTGTACCAGCAGGAGCTCCTTTTATTCTTGCCAACAACAAATGAACTACATTATCTACATCTTTATAATCTCCTCCAGAGATGTATATCTTCTGTCCTTCTATTAAATAATGGCCTTGGTCAGTCGGAGTTGCGGAACTCGTCAAATCAGACAAAGAAGACCCTGCTTGCGGTTCTGTAAGAGCCATGGTTCCTTGCCACTCACCACTCATCATTTTCTCCAAATAACTATTTTTTAAATCATCAGAACCAAAAGTGCGAATGAGATTTGCAGCGCCTTGAGTTAAAAATGGATAGCATGAAATATTTGCATTTGCCGAGTGGAAAATAAATTGACAGGCAGTTAATAAACCTAATGGCATTTGCTGGCCACCATCATCATAAGGAAATGCAGCGCCAATCCATCCTCCTTCGGCTATTGCATTAATTCCTTCAATTAATTTTTCATGTGTGATAACTTCTCCGTCTTTGAAGTAAGCTTTTTCCTTGTCCATTATTTGATAGTGGGGAAAAAGATGTTGGTCACCAATCTCTTTTGCAGCCGCTAAAGCCATTTCAAATGACTCTTGATCATAGTCTTTGAAATTCTCTAATCTATTTATGTCTGTTAAATTGAAATGTTCGAAAAGTAAAAACTTAAGATTTCTTATGCTGATATATTGATCTGCCATAGTTGTTGTCTTATTTTATTTCGGGCTAAATTTTAAACTGATTGAATTGATACAATATCTTTGGTAGCTTGGAGGAGGTCCATCATTGAAAATATGACCTAAATGTCCACCACAATTAGAGCATACCAATTCAATTCTTTTCATTCCATAACTATTGTCAGGAATTTGTTCAATGTTGGCATTGTCTAATTCTGACCAAAAAGATGGCCATCCACAACCAGAATGATACTTTTGAGTAGAATCGAAAAGGGGAGTGTCGCATCCACCGCAACTATAGGTCCCATCGGTCTCCGTGTTTGTCAACTCACCGATGCCCGCACGCTCAGTTCCTTTTTCTCTTAGAACACGATAAGCTTCAGGGCTAAGAATAGCTCTCCATTCTTCCTCGGTTTTTTCAATTGGATATTTTTTCATCACTAATATTTACGCCTAAAATAAGCTTTTTGTTAAGATCATAGCCATTTATAAAATCGATGGCAGATAGTCTTTTTTTACCGGCCGGTTGAAGACTTAAAATTTCTAATGATTTGTCTTTACAGCCTACGAATATCCTATTTTTCCCAATTTTAACCATTTCGCCAGGTTCTAAAAAAATTTCCTCGTTGGTCCGTTGACTCTTGTATATTTTTAACTTTTTACCGTCAAGTGCAGTCCAAGCCACTGGAAAAGGATTCAATCCTCGAATGTGGTTGTGAACTTCAAGGGCAGTTTTATTAAAATCTATTTCGCAAGTTTCATGGTATAATTTTGGTGCTTTGCTTACTTTGCTGGCATCTTGAGGCCTCAATTTGTAATTTCCTGATTCAATTGTTTTTACAGACCGTAGGACCACTTCGGCTCCCATGACCATCATTTGATCATGTACTTCTCCTGTAGTATCATCATCGCCTATTTCAAGCGTATCTTGCAAAAGAATGTCTCCAGTGTCTATCTCATGTTTAAGGAAAAAAGTGGTGACACCAGTTTGCTTGGCACCAGTCATTACTGCCCAATGTATTGGAGCAGCTCCTCTAAAAGCCGGCAATAGAGAACCATGAAGATTAATAGTGCCGATCTTAGGCATGTTCCAAACTGCCTCTGGGAGCATTCTGAAGGCAACAACTACTTGAAGATCAGCGTTCAAGGCACGAAGATCAGCTTGAAATGCTTCATTTTTTAGGTTTTTCGGCTGAAGCACCTTCAGGTTTTTATCAACCGCATATTTCTTGACAGCAGATTCCAACAGGGTTTTTTTACCTCTTCCACCATATTTGTCGGTGGCAGTAATAACCCCTACGATATCGTATCCGGCTTCAAAAAGTATTTTTAATGAGGGAACTGCAAAATCTGGAGTTCCCATAAAGACGATTTTCATAGAATAAGTAGTAATTTTAACAATTATAGAAGGATATAAGATATAATTGTTTTAGTCTGCAATTGTTCTGACTTCTATATTTTGGAAAACCCTATCTAAGTAATAAATTTGGTCTGTGAAACACATTAATCAAAAAAACAACACAAAGATGCGGAAAAGAACCTCTCTAACCGCAATTCTAATTGCGCTATTTTGTCTTTCAGTTTTTGCCCAGAGTGGAGTTAACATCGAAGGCTACGTTTTTGAAGACGGAAATCGAGGATATTTGAACCTAGCTAAAGTTACCATTTTGGATCCTTCAACAGGGGATGTCAAAGGAATGGCTTCAACTGATAAAGATGGTAAATTTTTATCCATCTTACCAGCTGGAAAAGAGTATGACGTGGTGGTTGAAAAAGATCTTTTCGCCAAAAAGATTGTTCAAATATCAACAATTGGAAAATCGGACGGAGAAAAGGTATTTACAAGAATACAAATGTCTCGAAAACCGGGGTATATTTTTGATGTTACTATTGCTGAAAAAAGAGCAAGTGACACAATTACGGTTGATGCGATTACTGGAGCGACAATCGAAGTATACAACAATACAAAAGGCGAAAGTACACTAACCTTAATTGATCATCCAACACAAACATTTAAATGTCATTTTGAAGATGGAAATCATTACACCGTTTTAATTAGAAAGAAAAACTATTTCAACAAACGAATGGAAGCTTTTGTAAATGTAAAAGGCTGTATTCTTTGCTTTGAAGGAGTAGGTGAAGTAAAACCAAGTGATGTATTATCCGAAGGAAATTCGATGGGAACATTAGTTGCTAACGTATCGTTGGAGCCAATACAAATGAATGAAGGCATCAAGATTGAAAATATTCTTTACGAGTATGCAAAATCGAATCTAACAGACCAAGCTAAATATGAACTGGATAAATTGATCAATCTTTTGAATAACAATCCAGCATTGGTTGTAGAATTAGGTTCACATACCGATAGTAGAGGTGATGATGAATACAATTTCACATTGTCATCAAAAAGAGCGAGCGCAGCAAGGGATTATATTTTGTACAACAGTAATATTGAAAAACACAGAATTCGATATCAAGGTTATGGCGAAATAGCACCACTGAATAAATGTAAAAATGGAGTAAACTGTAGTGAAGAACAACATGCCTTGAATAGAAGAACAGAATTAAAGGTTGTTGGGCTTTTGGATATTGATCCATTTAAGAATAAGTCGTTGGCGGAAATTATTGAAGAGGAAAACTTTGAGAAAATGCTAGCTGAAATTCAAAACCAAGAGCAAGTAGTTGTAACTGGTGATGAACAATTGTTAGCATTTAAACAACAAGAGGAGGCTAAAGAAGCTCAAAGAATAAAAGACAGTTTGATTTTGGCAAATGGGGGAGGAATTGATCAAGAGCCAATTATCTCAGAAACGACTAAAACGAAAAAGGAAATTGTAAGTGAAACGATAGATGCGGTTAAAGTAGTCAAGGAAGAGATAACTGAAGTGAAAATTCCTGAAACAAAAGTTGCTGAAGTAAAACCTATTGTGGAAGAAGTATTGATAGAAAAGGATGTCAATGAGCCTACAAAAGTTGTGGAATCTGAAGTTGTCATTATTGAACAGGAAGTAACTATTGAGGAAGAGGTTGCCGTTAAAGAGGAAATAGTTTCAGTAACGACTCCTGATGTGAAAAATCAAACGGGTTCCTCAGTTTCTAATCCTGCTGAGGTGAAAATCTTTGAGGAGTCTCAAATAAATACTCCAAGATCAGCACCTAAGGCAATGCCTTTGCCGGCTGAATATACAGGCTTCAGAATTGAATTCATTTCTTCTCCTTACCAACTTCCTGGAAGCCATGAAATCTTTTTTAGACATGGAAGGATCACGATGGATCAACAAAAAGATGGATCTTTTAGTTACCTTTTGGGAGCTTTTAACGAATACAAAGACGCAGAGGATTTTTTAGTAAATATAATGGCAAAGCAATACCCAAACGCTAAGGTTGTTCGATATAAAAAAGGAAATAGAATAAATGGGTGAAAATAAGGCAGGTGATCATTTTTTGAAAGGATATAAAGATTTAAAAATTTATACACACAGCTGGCCTGTGGAAAATCCTAAAGCACTAGTTTTAATTGTGCATGGATTTGCAGAGCATTGCCGTCGATATGATCACTTAGCTAGCCACCTTAATCAGCAAAATATTAATTGTATTGGAATTGATCTTTACGGTCATGGCCAAACTGAAGGCCTGAAAGGTCATGTTGATAAATATGATTTATTCCTAGACCTTTTAGATCAATTTAAATCACATGCAATAGCTCAATTTCCGAATACCCCAATGTTCATTTATGGACATAGCATGGGTGGAAATATCGTTCTAAATTATCTTTTCAAAAGGAAGCCAAATTTCAAAGGAGTTATTGTAACCGGACCGTGGATTGATTTGGCAAAACCAGCTCCAAAAATTAAAGTAATCATTGGGAAAGCTTTGAGAAATATTCTCCCAAGAATGCTTCAGCCCACGGAGCTGCAGGAACATCTGTTAAGCAGGGATCAATCGGTAGGAGAAGCCTATATTGCTGACCCACTAGTACAAACCAAGATGTCAAATGCTTTGGGAATTGATATCCTTAAGGCTGCAGATTACTTAAGAGATTATAATGGAAAGACTCCAACTCCTTTGCTGATTATGCATGGCGATAAAGATCAAATTATTGCGCCAGGTGGTTCTGAGGAATTGTCAAACAAAATATCTGGAGACGTTAGTCTAAAACTTTGGCCCGAATTTTACCATGAAATTCAGAATGAAATTGGCAAAGAGGAAGTTTTTACCTTTACGTCCGATTGGATTAAGGAATACATTTAGATAACATAAAATTAGAAATTGATGACGGCTTGCGAATTTATTGAAGGATTACCAGCAAAGGTTGGAACGGATGTATTAGAAGGATTAAGTACAAGATTTCATTTTGACCTACAAGGTGATGATGGCGGGCAGTATACAATCACTGTAGAAGATAATAAGATGGTGGTAGAACCAGGTTTGGAAGGTGAGGCGAAATGTGTGGTTTCAGCGAAAAGCAATGATTTTGTAGATGTTGTTACTGGAAAGTCCAATCCTATGATGGCGGTTTTAATGGGGAAAATCAAAATTAGCAATCAAGGCGAGATGATGAAATATGCTAAGATCTTCGGTCTTATGTAAATCTTTCATTCCTAATAGAAATTTGATTTCTAGAGGAACGAATGTTAAATCTGTTAAATTTCCGTGGTTTACACCAAAAGGTGGTCCGTTGGTTTCATAACCATCAAAAGTGATCGACAAACTAGGTTTGTCGATCACTTTTTGATTGTAATTCTACTTTTACCCTAATTCCTCTTAATCCCTTAAACTTTTTTGCTTTTTGGCACTTTTTGGCTTGATATTTTCATTATTCTAATATGTTGAATAAGCCAAATTTCTAGTGTAAACAAATAATGAAAGTTATTTCCTTTTTCTAGCTACAAATGACCGCTTTCTCAACAGGACCTACCGCTTTCTAGGAAAACTTGACCGCGGTATAATTATTGGTCATTCGTCAGCAGTTCTTTGACTACCATTACGGTCGGGAATACTAGCAATGACTAAACAAACTTTTGAGGAAATCACCCCCTGATGGCAAAGAAATTTCCATTTTATAAGCAGTTGGATCAGATGGATTGTGGGGCGACCTGTCTTCGTATGATAGCGAAGTACTATGGTCGACACTACACACTTCAATATCTTCGTGATCTATGCTTTCTAGATAGAGAAGGGGTTTCTCTTTTGGGAATTTCTGATGCGGCAGAGGCCATCGGCATGCATAGCCTTGGGGTTAAAATGAACTATGACCGTTTAGCGGATGACATACCTTTACCTTGCATAGCTCACTGGCGCCAAAATCACTTCATTGTTGTTCGAAAGGTTTCTAAAAAACATGTTTGGGTTGCAGATCCAAGTGCAGGTCTTTTCAAAATATCAAAAAAAGAGTTTCTAGAAGGTTGGATCAGCCATAGACAAGATGGAGAAGAGCAAGGAATCCTTTTGCTCATGGAACCAACACCGGATTTCTATGAAAAAGAAGGGCAGGCAGTCGATAAAGGTGGATTTGGTTACCTCTGGTCTTATCTAAAAAAGTTCAAACCCTTGATGACCCAGTTGGTCCTTGGTTTGATTTTTGGCTCTGTCTTGCAATTGATCTTTCCATTCTTGATGCAGTTGATTGTAGACACAGGGATTAAAAATCAAGATCAAAGTTTTGTACTTCTCATCTTACTAGCTCAAGGGATTTTATTCTTTTCTCAAACGGCAGTAGAATTTATACGAGGTTGGATTCTTTTACATATCGGTGTCCGAGTCAACATTAATTTGATCTCGGATTTCTTGATTAAGATGATGAAATTGCCTGTCCGGTTTTTTGATACCAAAATGACCGGGGATTTACTGCAGCGTATTTATGACAACAAACGAGTAGAAACATTCTTGTCTTCTACAACTTTGATCACCTTATTTTCGATAATTAATTTTGTCATTTTCGGGGTTGTACTTGGATACTACAATCCAATGATATTTTTAGTCTTTTGTGTCGCTACTGTGCTGTATTTAATTTGGGTATTCTTTTTCTTGAAAAAAAGAAGAGAACTGGATTACAAGAGATTCGATCAAATGGCGGAGAATCAATCTAACTTGATTCAATTAATTGGTGGAATAAAAGAAATAAAATTACATAACGCTGAAAAACAGAAGCGTTGGGTCTGGGAAAGAATTCAAGCAAAACTTTTTAGGGTAAGTTTAGATTACCTTAGGGTGGATCAAATGCAACGTTCAGGTTCTACATTTATAAATGAATCTAAAAATATAATCATTTCGTTTCTAGCTGCAAAGGCTGTAATCGATGGAGAAATGACTTTGGGTATGATGCTCGCTGTACAATACATTATCGGTCAATTAAATGCTCCGATCGAACAGCTTGTTCAGTTCATTCATTCTGCTCAAGATGCAAAGATTAGTCTAGAAAGAATGAATGAAATTCACACCAGAGAGAATGAAGAAGATCTCGAAGCAAAGATTAATTTACTTCCTGAAAACAAGGATTTATATTTAGAAAATGTAGGTTTTCAATATTCAGGACCGCACTCTCCTTGGGTTCTAAAAGGAATAGACTTAAAAATTCCACGGGGTAAAACTACCGCAATAGTTGGAACTTCAGGTTCCGGTAAAACCACAATTTTAAAGTTGCTACTTAATTTTTATCCACCCACCGAAGGACGTGTGAAAATTGGAGAACTATCTTTAGCTAACTTGCAAAATAGAATGTGGAGAGATAAGTGTGGAGTAGTAATGCAAGAAGGATTTATTTTCTCAGAATCAATTGCTAAAAATATCGCTTTAGGTGATGAAATTATAGATCGAAAGAAATTATTGAAGGCCGTCAAGGTGGCCAATTTCCAAGAATTCGTTGAGTCTTTGCCACTTGGATACAATACAAAAGTAGGTTCAGACGGCATGGGATTGAGTCAAGGGCAAAAGCAAAGAATGTTGATTGCCAGGGCTGTTTACAAGGATCCGGAATATATTTTCTTCGATGAAGCTACCAATGCACTAGATGCCTATAATGAGCTCGTTATTATGGAGAACTTGGAAGAGTTCTTTCAAGGAAAAACAGTAGTGGTGGTAGCCCACAGATTGAGTACAGTGAAAAATGCGGACAACATTATTGTCCTTGAAAGAGGAGAATTGGTTGAACAAGGATCACATAAAGAATTAACTGATAATAAAGGTGCCTATTACCATTTGGTGAAAAACCAACTTGAATTAGGATCATAATAATTTGGAAGAACACGAAAAAATAGAATTAAGATCAGACGAGGTACAAGAAATCCTCGGAACTCCGCCACGTTGGATCGTGCGTTGGGGAACGACCTTTATATTTCTGGGCATCATCTTGCTCGGCGTGGTTTCGTACATCATCAAATATCCAGATGTAGTTGCAGTTCCTATGTATGTAACAACTTATGTGGAACCTGTAGAAGTCGTTGCGCAGAAAAGCGGTCACCTCGCAAAGTTGATGGTCGAAGATAATGAGTCAGTGATCTTTGGTCAAATATTAGTTGAAATTCAGAACCAAGCGAACCTAGAAGATGTCCTTGCATTGGACAGTATTACGATGGAGTTGCAAAATTATGAGCTGGAAGAACTTTTAGATTTTGTGCCTCCCACCAAACTCAATGTTGGTTCTTTGCAATCCGGATATTCACGATTTATTCAGCTTTATAGAGATCTTGCGGATGAAATTTCAAGTGGTTATACAAGCAAAAGATTGGCCACTCTGAATAGCACAATAAAAAATATTAAATCTTCAATTGCCTCTTCGAAAAGGAAATTAGAAAAAGCCCAAGTAGAGTTTGATATCGCAGATAAGAAAGTTGCATATGCTCAAAAGTTGTATCAAGAAGGATTAAAAAGTCGACAAGTAATCGAAGATGCCAGCGCCGTTAGAGCAAGTCTAGATCGACAAATTCAAGCCATTAGAGGAGAGATTATAGAAAAAGGAGTAAGTATTTCGCAAATTGAAAATCAAAAAGTAGAAATAGGAACAGGTGCAAATCAAAAGATGAAAAATAAATTTGTTGAACTACAAGAAATTGTAAACAAGTTGAGAACAAGCATCGGTGCATGGAAAGAGGTCAACTTACTTTTATCGCCAATTGAAGGAAGAGTAGCACTTTCCGCAGATTACAGATCGGCTCAGCAATTTATTAAATCAGGTGATCGAGTAATGGCCATTGTTCCCAAGGCTGGTGATCGTATTTTAGGAAAAGCACAGCTGCCTTCTTCAGCCTTGGGTAAGGTTAATTTGAATGACAAAGTAATCATTCGTCTAGATGCTTATCCGTATGAAGAATTTGGTTCCCTTATTGGAAAGTTGGAGTCAAAATCGGCCTTACCAAATAGAGATAAATTGTATCCTATCCATATAGAATTAGATCAAGGATTGATTTCAAGTACCGGCAAAGCCCTTAGGTTTGATCAGCAAATGACGGGTGTCGCCGAGATCATTACCAAAGAAAGAAGATTTATTGAACGAATCTTTGATACAATCCGCAAACTCTTCGACAAATATTGATATTTTCGAGCGCGAGACCATAGTGCTATGAAAGTATTTCCCTTTGCCCTAATTCGATTGGCAGCAATGCCGTTTCCCAAAGCATCTGCACCGCTTAAAGTTGCCCTGACGAAAGTAAAGGAGCAGGAGAAAACGTTGGAGGTGACCAAAGCCACTTTACTTCAGGAACTGGCAAGTATTCAAACCAATTGCAGTAATAATTTCCAAAAGCATGTTTGTTTAAATCTAATCAGAGATCTTAAACAAGATCGATCTATCAAATTAAAAGCTAAGTTTGAATTCCTATTGCCCGCTAAGCAATCTTTGCAAAATTGGAATTCGGCAAAGGCCACACTTCACTTGGCCCAAGAAAGTCTAGGAAAAAGCTTTGACAAATCTCTAATGGCATTTAGAGCCGATCTTAAGAATCACTTGAAAGCAGATGCAATTCAAGCGGGAATTAGCATGTCTAGCAAATCCGCATGGAGAAACATTGCAAAATTTATTGAGACTCCAGACTCAACGGAAAATAAAAAACTTCGACAAGCTGAACTTACTGGACTTAAATATTATTCCAGAGCAGCCACTAAAACAAGTCCTTTTGCAGGCTTTGGGCCATTGGCTTGGGTTGGAAACTTAATACCGAAACAAACAGTCAAATGCAAGGTCAACCAAGTCCTGTTAATCTACTTAGAAGAATACATTCTGTCCAAATCAGTGCTCAGAAGCAATTTGGAATATCGCATTAATCCAAGCCTTTGGCGAATTGAAAATGAATATAATTTTTTGGTTAATCATCGGAATGTTGAAGAAATAAAGATTTTAGAAGTTCAAGATTTACTGGAGTACATGGTTGATAATCTATTGAATCAGAGTTGGACCAAAGTTGATTGGATTAAGCATTTGGTAGCAACCTTAGAAATTGCTGAGACAGCGATAACTCCCTTTATTGAGGGTTTAGTTGAAGCGTCATTTTTTCTGCCAATATTTCCTTGTAGTCGAGAGGATTCAGAGTGGTTAACCATTTGGGAGACTTTTTTAAAAGAAAAATTTAGCAAAAATATTGCTCTTGTTGAACTGATTGAAAAGACGCGCGGAATAAAAACCTGGACCGACCAGGAGATTAAGGCTATACATCAAGATTGGTGTGAAGTTATAGGACCTGATTTTAACCTATCTGAAGAGAAGTTCTTTTACCGAGATGATTATGTTCTAGACGAAAGTGTTGGCATAAATGAAAGCTACTTAGAATCGACTTTTTCTAAGGAATTGAAAATTATAAATAAATATATTCCTCGGCTCCATGGTTTATTTTTTTCGAAGCAACAAGAAGCAATCAAAGTTATTTTTGATCGATTGAAAAAGGAACAGATAGGCCTATTAGATTTTTATAAAATTTACCATGGCGCCAAGCCAATTGACATTGAATCTTCAATAGTTAAATTTGAAAACTCGATAAAAGAATTTGATTCAAACCTGGCAAAAATTATTACAACTGAAATTAGGAATAAAATAACTCAGGAAGGAGTATTTAATATCTCAATAGAATTATTAAATAGAATGCTTCCGGTTAATTGTTATAATTCTGAATTAAGTTGGTATGGTGCCATTTTGCAAACTGGGGAAGAGATTCCTTTTCTAAGAAATGTATTTATTGGCCACGGTAAAATGATGTCCCGTTTTATTCAAGATGAGAATATTGAAAATGCCATTCAAAATTGGAATGCTGCCGACGTTGATTTTCTTTATGTCGATCATGCCGATAGTAGTGCATTTAATGCCAATTTGCATCCTACATTAACAAAGAAACGTATTGCATCTGTTTATCCCAACTCCGTAAGAAATACACAAGAAATTAAATTGAACGATCTCTATATTACAAAAGAGAATGGTGAACTCATCTTGCGCTCAAAAACTGAAAAACAGCCAGTTATTCCCATTAATTACGGCTTGGAGGGATTGGACAGAAGATCTCCTTTGTATCAGTTAATTCAAGGCTTTGGTACTGCTGTACCGGATTTTAATCATTTGGTAAAACGATTGAACAAGATATTAATAATGGATTTTTCTTGGGGAACATTCTTACCGCGTATCCAACTGGCCAACCAGCTAGTTATTCAAAGAAAGCAATGGATTATTAAAAAAGAGTATTTTGCTTTGGTAAACAAAAAGAGAGAAAATGCTGAAATGTTTGTCGTATTGCATAAGTTATTAGATGAATTGAAAGCGCCTAAAATTGGCTTTTTACGTCAAAAGATATCATTGCATTCGTCTAGGAAAAATGATCACAAACCACAATTCTTCAATTTCTCTGAGCCAACGTTTTTTCTATTGCTAAAACGAATGTTGAAAAGTTGGAAAGAAGACTTAATTTGGGAAGAGTGCTATCCTAGAGCAACTAGAAATGCCCCGTTTAAATCAAAGGCTAAGGAGTGGATAGTAGAGTGGAAAGGATGACTTAATCAGTCATGACTTTTAGATTGAAATTAATTTCAAGGAATTTCATACTAAGGTTACATATATCCTGTTATGATCATATAGGAAACTGTTACCAACGAAAAATCCATTATGAAAACTTTCATTTTTCTTTTCAGTATTATTTTTCTTCCAATATTTATTAATGCTCAATGTCCTACTCCCACGGTTGTCTCGCCTGATGGAGGTGAAGTTTTAATTGCTGGAGAATCTTATGAAGTTGCATTTAATTGCGGTTGTGCATTAGATTATTTCATTGATAAAATCTATCTATATTATTCATTGGACTCAGGCGAAAATTGGAACTTTATTGATACTATCGGACTAGATTCCGTAGAAATGGTAAATGATCCGATTGTTAATTATACATGGACTGTTCCCGATGTTGAATCTAATAATTGTATTTTTATAGCATCGAGATTTGAAGCTAATTGCTGGGATGAAAGTGATAATGTTTTTTCAATTTCAGGTTTATCCTCTACTTCAAAAACGGCTTATGCCGATAACTTGGAATGGTCAGTTTTTCCGAATCCAGTATTAGTCCATCAGCAAATAAATATTAATGTTGAGTCTAAGTTCACCAGTAAATTTGAATTGAGTTTGATTAATATTCATGGAATTGAAGTACAAAGTTTTATAGAAAAAGCTTCTAACTTTTCAATTCAATTGGACCAATTGGATGCTGGGATTTACATTTTAATTTTGAAACATGAAGGTTTTTATCAAACGAAAAGATTAGTTGTACAATAAATTATAGGCGGGATTTACCAAGACTTATAAAGGATTTTCAATTGTCGAATTGAAAAATAGCAAGGCATTAATTACCTTCAATGTTTTGCCTATTTATTAAATTTTGAGATATGAAATTTGAGCCTAAAGTTCTTTTCTTGATCACTGCAATTGTTTGTCTAGGGTACATGATTTTGAAATTATATCAAGGAGCGCCAATAAATACTACTTTTTGGATCGCAGCATTCTGGTTTTTCTTAGGAACTTATTTCTACAAGAAACCTCCTTTTTAATAAATCGTATAGCAAGTCTGAAATATTCAAAATCAAATTATAAGTGAAGGTTTGCTCTATGAAAACCAGTAGATATTAATTTACTAGGTTTCATATATAGCCGTGGTTATAATTTTAAATAACTTTGGGCAATCTATTAAGGCTGTTATTTATATGTATTCAAATCGTATAAATGCTCTATTTTGTACATTGAGTTAAGAATTAGACCTTAAACTCCAAGTCAGTCAATATGAAAGCAGAAATTAATGTGCATGTATGCGATGATCATCAAATGATGATTGATGGGCTAAATCTTTTGATGGCGGACATAGACGGGATTAAAGTTGTGGGGAAATCTCATAACGGAGTAGAATTGCTGAGCTGGTTAGAAACAGAAAAAACTGATGTCATTCTATTGGATATCAATATGCCCGTAATGGACGGTATTACAGCCTGTCAAAAAATAAGTAAACTTTATCCGGAAGTTAAGGTTATTTTCCTCTCCATGATCAACCAATCGAGTATCGTTCATTCATTAATCGAAAGTGGTGCTAAGG
The DNA here is from genome assembly GCA_937928045.1 of uncultured Saprospiraceae bacterium. Taxonomy (GTDB): domain Bacteria; phylum Bacteroidota; class Bacteroidia; order Chitinophagales; family Saprospiraceae; genus JABDJM01. The sequence continues at coordinate 31,209 of CALFWO010000026.1, forward strand.
GATACCTTTTGAAGAATAGTGGGTATGATGAATTATCCGAAGCCATTTCAAAGGTTAATGCAGGCGGAGTGTATTTTGATGATAAAGTTTTCAAAATTGAAGATAAGGCAGATACTCCGTTTAAGACGAATATCATTCCCAAGTTGACTAAACGAGAGAAAGAAGTGTTGTCTTTGATTATGCAAGAATACACCAGTATGGAAATGGCTAAAAAGTTATTCATTAGTCATGGCACTATTGAAACACATCGTAGAAATCTAATTAGCAAATTAGGCGTAAAAAATACTGCTGGTTTGGTACGTGTTGCCATGGAGAAGCGACTTCTAGGCTAGAAAAACCAGCTTAGAAGTTCACTAACTCAACCAATATGTTTGCTAATGAAACGCTAGAACGGAAAGGCGTTCCTAGAATTTCAAGTTGTTTAGGTCTTTTGAAAAATCCAGTTTATTGACTTCAAAATAAATGTTGTAGCAATACAATGTAATGAGACCGATAATGCCTGCGCCTACTCCCAAAAGAATATTGCCAAATGCAGTTAGGCCTATTCCAAAAATTGAAATTGCAATTTTTGCTTTGTTGCTGACGCTCCAGTTGACAATAGAAGTGAAAAGATTTTTTTGACTTTTTCTTTGACCTAGTTCATAGTTTACATTCATGATTTTTTGGTTTAAGGAGGTGTTGTTGAATGGTTCAAAGTTATGTGATGACTTTAGTTTTGAACTCTATGCTTTCCTTAAAATTTGATATCTATGAAATCATAGAGCAATAAAAAAGCCCGACATGAATATTTCATGCCGGGCTTTTAGTCCTATTTTAATGCCTTACAGATGGATTACTTCTCCATATGCTGCTGCGGCTGCTTCCATAACCGCTTCACTCATGGTAGGATGCGGATGGACTGTCTTTATCAATTCATGTCCTGTAGTTTCTAACTTTCTAATTGCTACAATCTCAGCAATCATTTCAGTGACATTGCTTCCAATCATGTGCGCACCAAGTAGTTCACCATATTTTGCATCAAAGATCAATTTTACAAAACCTTCCTTGACACCTCCTGCACTGGCTTTTCCAGATGCCGAGAATGGGAATTTACCAACTTTTAATTCATAGCCCGCTTCCTTGGCCGCAGCTTCGGTGTAACCAACAGATGCTACTTCTGGAGCACAGTAAGTACAACCAGGGATATTATTATAGTCAATTGGTTCTACATGTTCTCCGGCAATTTTCTCCACGCATATTATTGCTTCAGCCGTAGCCACGTGAGCCAATGCTGGCCCAGCAACGATATCTCCGATGGCATAAATACCAGGAACATTCGTATTGTAATACTCATCTACTTTGACCAATCCTTTTTCAGTTTGGATCCCCAATGTTTCTAAGCCCACGTTCTCCAAATTCGGTGCAACACCAACCGCGGACAAAACGACATCACACTCAATAACAGTTTCTTTTCCTGTTTTGCGATTCTTAGCGATAACCTTACAGCCTTTACCCTTTGTATCTATAGTTTCAACGGCAGTATTTGCTAGGGTAGTTATACCTTGCTTCTTAAATACTTTTGTCAATTCTTTAGAAACATCTTTGTCCTCACGAGGAACCAATCCTTGTTCCATAAATTCTACCACCGTAACCTCTGTGCCAATAGAATTATAGAAATAGGCAAATTCAACACCAATAGCCCCTGCACCCATAACAACCATTTTCTTAGGTTGCTTTTCTAAACTCATTGCTTTTCGGTATTCAATAATTTTCTTATCGTCAATTGGAAAGTTCGGCAAAGCTCGAGCTCTGCCCCCTGTAGCCAAGATGATGTGTTTGGCTTCGTGCATGGTTTTCTTTCCATCCTTGTCTTCGACCTCTACTTTTTTTCCACGAACTAATTTACCATGTCCTTCAAGAACGGTAATCTTATTCTTCTTAAATAAAAAATTAATTCCTTTAGACATTCCATCTGCTACACCTCTAGATCTTTTGACCATTGAACCAAAATCGGCCTTGGCACTTTTCACTTCTATTCCGTAGTCAGAGGCATGATTAATGTAATTAAAGACTTGGGCACTTTTTAGCAAAGCTTTAGTCGGTATACAACCCCAGTTTAGGCAGATTCCACCTAGAGATTCTTTTTCTACAACAGCTACTTTCATTCCTAGCTGAGATGCTCTTATGGCTGCTGGATATCCACCAGGGCCGCTTCCAATAACGATAATATCAAAACTCATAAGCTTCCTTTTAATTTGTGCCGCAAATATACCCTTTAGTTGGTTGTGAAGCTCAATTTACTGTCAAATTTTATAACGAACTGGAAAAGAGATAAACGCAATATTGAAAAGATAGAGATGTGGAAAGAAGAACAAATAAGTAAGAAAAAAATGACCCAGACTTAAATTAATAAGCAGGGCCACGGAAAAATTACTGATACTACTTCTACTTCTTCTTTATCGCTTTTTAGCGAAAATTCTCTGCTTTAAGGGGGAATAACATTTGAAGCGAAGAAGAGCTCAAATATAGTAGGCAGATTGTAAATCCCAAAAATCTTAAGTGATAATTTTTAAGATTTTGATATTATTATAATCTCTATATGTTTTAGGTCAATGTATAACAAGCTGGTCTGATTTCTAGCCTTTTTGAATTAAGGTAAGTGTAAGAATTTCGCCAACGGCTTGGTTGACTCTATCCATTGCAATTTCGATATTTGGTGCTGGAGAAAAACTTTGACCAAGTTGCATATCCTCACTGACCATTCTAATTTGCTGCGCCCATGAACCAAACATTTCTTGCTTTTGTCCAAGCTTGCTCCAGTTCGAAAGTATGTTTGCTATTTTCATCATTGCTTCTGAATCAGATCCTGTTTTATTTTCAAAAGTAAACTGAAATTCTTGAGAAATCTGATCACAACCTGTTTGGTAAATTACAACAGGTGAGCCATTGTAATCAAAAGTTTCTGTACCGTTGTTCTGTACCAATTTGAAACTATGATTTTCAAAACCATTCAATGATGTAGAAAAAATAGCCTCAGGACTGCCCATTTTACATCCAGTATCATTGGTATTTCCACCGCAAGAAGATAAATGAAAAACAAGGATCAATGCGTAGATATAGAATCTCATAAATTAATATTTTAAATCTTTTGATTGGTTGTAAGATCCCAACACGTCAAAAGTAAGTGGAAATTTTTAGAAAAACTTGTAGATGATTCTTTAGACAAAATTTTCTAGTTGTTTGTCAATACAAGTGATAATATTTTTTTCAAAAATTGACTGCCTTTTTTAAATTTTATTGACAAAATCGATTCTCTGACTAGCATCTTTTATTTTTTTGTAGGATGCAAATATTTTAATACTTCAGGAGTAAGTAAGTTTATTTTTGGGAAAAAATTTGATAGTAATTCCCCTAAATATTTATCTATTTCATTATGGACTAATCCAACAGTCTTAACTTCTTTGATAGTATGTTCCATAAAAAATGGAGCCAGTTCTTTTTGAAAAATTGTAGAGATGTTTTGATCACTTTCTTGAAATTGATCCGAACCCAGTTCCAATTCAATATCGAAATTTAAACTTTTACAAGTGGGGTGTACCATCGCTCCAAATTGATCTTGCACACAGTGTGTAAGCATTAGCTTTATTTGCTTGCCATGAAAAGTGATCTCTTGTCCTGGGTACCGCCACGGGTGATTCGCTGCAAAGCAAATGTGATCCGCCGGATGCCATTCCTTGACACATACTATCTTTTCAAAGTATTTTGATTGCTCTGCTACCGCCTGAAGTAATTCAGTCGCCCCAGTAATTTCTAATGCACCGCCTGCTGTAAAGTCAATCTGCGGATTGATTAATATAAGGGCTTTCATTATTCTAAACCATAAAGCTTTTTGCCAATCTCTTCATACTTGTCGCCCGCTGTCCACTTTGGTTTTACTGGAGCGTCTGCAATTATTCTTGCCGTATGAATGTAAGTTTGAACATACTTGAGCAAATAATCAAAGTCCACAGATTCAGGATTATCTGCAGCTTGATGGTAATACTTCATTAGTTCTTCTTCAAAGCCAGTGACTCCTGGTGAGAAATTAGCACAAGGAACTCCTTTCGCCGCAAAAGCTACATTATCTGATCGGTCAAATAGATTTTGGTCCGGCGCAGGGTTTTCTATTACACCCATACCGAATGCCTTAGCTCCAGCTTGAATGGCATCATCCGTGCCTGTTCTTCCATATCCAATTACAGAGATGGAAGATTTATCATTGTATCCAGCTCCGTCAGTATTAAAATTAAAAATTGTTTCAGTAAGTGGAATAACGGGGTTACTTGCGTAGTACTGACTGCCTAACAATCCCATTTCTTCACCTGTAAATGCAATTAATAGGATTGATCGCTTAGCGGGTTTTTTGGCCAAGGCCTTCGCTGCCGAAATTAAAGCAACTGTACCCATACCATTGTCCCGGGCACCATTGAAAATGCTGTCTTCAGGAGTATAAAAGGACCCACCATTTTTTCCAGTTCCTACATGATCATAATGTGCAGTTAATGCAATAAATTCATTTTTCAAAGTTGAATCTGTACCAGGAATAATTCCAATAACGTTTTGAGATTTTACAGAAGATTCCGTAACACCGTTGTGCTTTACACTTAATTCTGTTTTCTTTTTCTTTAAAAGTAGAGTAGCTTCCGGATCTTTCTCTTTTATCCAAAGATAACTCATGGTGTTTTCTCTCGTTGACTCAGATTTTGGTGTCAAACGATCAGAAGTCATGTAGTTTTTAAAAAATCCCCAAGGGAATGGAAGACGATATATTTCTATTAAAGCTATCGCACCTTTGCTTTGAGCCAAGTCGCGTTTTGCTTGCATCGCATTGAAAGTTTCCAAAGGATCTTGCGAATTTGGTATACCTCCCATTACAACGACAATCTTTCCTTCTGCTTTAATTCCTTTGTAATCATCCCATCCCTTTTTTTCATTCTCCAGTCCATGTCCAGCAAAAACTGCTTTGGCTGTAGCATCCAAAGGAATACCTCCTAAGACAATCATATCTTCCATGTGTTGGTAGGTAGATTCACCCCAGACCAGCGTGCCTTCGGCCGGCACCTGTGATTTTCCAAAATTTATTGTTTGCATGTAATCTTCCATACCTTCTGGAGCTTGAACTCCTGCTGCTCGATAGGCTTCCGCAATATATTTCGCTGCTATATTATTACCGGCTTCTCCGGTACGGCGACCTTGTAATTCATCTGAAGCAATAAAACGCAGGTCAGCTTCGACTTCAGGTACGGTCAATGAAAATTCTGGCTGTTGTTGAGCGATAAGCTGAGCACTAAACAAGATTGCAATGAAAAGCGAAATTTGTTTCATGTTTCTTCAATTTGATGCGAAGCTATGTAATCTTTTCCTTTTTCAAATAGAAAATCGAATTAAAGACGAATTCGTGTGATAAACTGACAAAATATTTCTTTTTTTACGAGGAAATGAAAGCAAATCAGCCTTACATAAATTTAGTTTCTGGTCCTAGAAATATCAGTACAGCTTTAATGTACAGTTTTGCTCAGCGTCAAGACTTGAAGGTTGTTGATGAACCATATTACGCTTGCTATTTGTTGTCGAGTGGAAAAGAACATCCAGGACAAGCCGAAACATTGGAAAGCCAACCGCACAATCAGGAAGAAGTCGAATTACTCCTAAAAATACAAGCAGAAGAATCTGGTCTATTCATTAAAAATATGGCGCATCATATGGAATATATTGGATTGGATTACTTGTCAAAATACAAACAAGTTTTTCTGATTCGTGATCCCCAAGCCTTGATCAGTTCGTTTTGCAAAGTTATACCGAATCCAGATATGCAGGATATCGGATTGGCAATGGAAATGGAATTGTATCAAAACCTTTTGAAGCAAACTAATGACCATCCGATTGTTTTAGATTCTGGAGAAGTTCTGAAAAACCCTGAGGGAATATTAAAGGAATTATGTGAACGATTGGAAATTGATTGGGATAAAAATATGTTACATTGGCCGGCTGGAGCAAGGTCAGAAGATGGAGTATGGGCTAAATATTGGTACGCTAATGTGCATTCCAGCACTGGGTTTAAGAAACAACAGCAAATACCTAGATCAGTTCCTAACAATTGCCTTGATCTTTATTCGAAGGCGAAACCCATTTATGAATCACTATTTGAAGAAGCAATAAAAGCATAAGATGTTACAACAATTTGATCCAAGAAATAAAGAATTGAAACTGTATGTTAATGGAGAAATAGTCCATCGTGATCAGGCTAAAATTTCGGTATTCGATTCCGTTGTGCAGGGCGGAGATGCAGTATGGGAAGGGCTCCGATTATATCCTGAAGGAATTATTTGGTTGGATCGTCATTTGGACAGATTATTTGATTCTGCTCATGCTCTAGCATTCGAAAATGTTCCGACGAGAGAAAGTGTTCAAGATGCCTTGTGGGAGACTCTCGAAGTCAATAATATGGATAAGGATGTTCATATCAGATTGACTTTGACTAGGGGAGAAAAGATTACTTCCGGAATGGATCCTAGATTGAATCAAATGGGCTGTGGACTAATCATTGTACCAGAATGGAAACCACCAGTTTACGATAATTCAAAGGGTATAAAAGTCATTACTTCAACCATTCGAAGAAATTCGCCTTTGTTTCTGGATAGTAAAATCCATCACAACAATTTATTGAATAACATTCAAGCTAAAATTCAGTCGAATGTAGCAGGGGTTGATGCTGCACTTCAATTGGACAAAGACGGTTTTGCCGCCGAGTTAAACGGAACAAATATTTTTGCAGTTAAAGATGGTACCATTTATACACCATATGCGAAGGCATGTTTGCCAGGAATTACAAGAGGCTATGTTATGGAATTGGCTCGCGCTAATAATATTAGGATGAAAGAAGACGACCTTTCGCTGACGACATTATACACCGCAGATGAGCTTTTTTGTACAGGCACGATGGGCGAGTTGACCCCAATAGTCGAGCTTGATGGTAGGAAGATAGGTAATGGGAAAAATTGGATGGTAACTCAGCTGAACGGGTACTTTGTCCAAGATCGATCAGAACATTGCGTAGACGCTAAAACTAGGGTTTAGGTTGTACCCGAGCCATTCCCTCGGAATAATCTCTGATATCAATAAAAGCTGGTGGAATTGCCAAATCTCCATTTTTGTCAATCAATCCAATGCCAGATCTGAAGAATGCTCTGGCATATCCATCTTTGAAATCCCAAACCAAGCCGAAATGGGCTGGAGTTATTTTTTCACCGTTTAAATCCATAAATCCCCAGAGCTCATTCTCTTGATATCCAGCTCGCCCCTCTGAAAAGCTATATACCAAGGAGTATTTTAAAGGAACTACGATAGTACCATCGCTGTTAACAAATCCATGTTTTCCGTCTCTAGCCACCGCCCATCGGCCTTCACCCGCATACCATATTTGATCATATTTTTCATTGCCAATAGGCTTTCCTTCCATATCAATGAGCCACATTTCTTTATCGATTCTAACTGGAGCAATGCCTTCATTAAAATCTTTCGTTTCATCAAAAATTAAATCTATAATTGTTTGTTGTTGAGCATTTATGAAGCCATATTTGTTGGATTGTTTCACGCGAAACAATTGTTGGGAAGGGTAGGAGATCTTTTGAAATTCAGGAGAAATAACGAAAGTACCGCTCGTATCGATCATTCCATAGCGCCCACCCATTTGCACTCTTGCTAGTCCTGATTCAAAATCCCATCCATTTTGGAATTGTGGCTTTATCAACTCTTTTCCCTGCATATCAATATATCCAACACCTCGATTGGTCCTGATTTTGGCCATACCATCAGCAAAATCTGATGCATCATCAAAGGCAAATGGAATGATGGTCTTACCGGTGCGATCAATGAAACCCATTTTTCCCTCAAAATTCATAACTCTAGCTAGTCCTTCCGAAAAATTCCATGCTCCTTTATATTTAGGTTCGATTATTTCATTTCCCTTCAGATCTATAAATCCCCACTTGGCCCTGCTCCGAACCACTGCCATGCCATTTTTGAAGCTTCGTGCGTCGTCATAGGCGGCAGAAATGACCAAATCACCCTGTCGGTCTACAAATCCCCATTTATGCTTGGAGTCATGGTAATCTTCTTCAATGGGAGGAATGCTTTGATTTGCGGAGGTACGGTCTATAGTATTGCCGGTATCTGGTTTGCAAGAAAAACCAAACAGAATAACCAAGGCCAAAAGCGTACTATTGATAACTATGCGCAACTGAATAAATTTTCTCAAAAGTAAAGAATCTTAAGAACTGGCTTATCAATAGAGATATTCTTTTAAGGTAAAGGCCGAACGAATTAAAACTGCTTAGATTAAACAAAATGTTTCACGTGAAACTAATTGTTTTAAAAGAGTCTGGATTTGGTAGAATTTGGCTAAGAAAGCCCGGTGAATTAAAAACATTCCGTCTTTTTAGGCTCGAAGAGCAATATAATTCCAATATGCCTTAATTTTACTTTAAATTATCAACAAGTATAAAGTTCAAACAACCATCAGCCCCATTTTAGACACTTTTAATTAATGCATAAACTACTTCTGTTTTTCTGTCTGCTTCATCCGTTCATTTCGGTGGCTCAAGATGATTGGATGACTTTTGATTCCGAAATCGGAAATTTCTCCATTTTGGTTCCAGATTCTATGACTCAAACAACGAAGGACCTAGACTTGGCGATAGGAAAGCTTAAATATCAGATCTATCATTACCAAGGGCCAGATACTTCGGAAAATTGGTTGTATCAGGTTAGCTATGTGGATTATCCGGCAGGTACAGTACATTCGGACAGCATAGAATTTCTTGAAATGCTTTTTGATGAAAACGTAAAGTCCAGTACAAAATCTGTTTATGGCAAATTAGCATACCAGACCGATGATAACTATCAGAATTATCCAGGGCAAATATTCAAAGTGCATTTTGCGGACAACCAAGCTGCAATCAAAACAAGATTGTACATGGTTGAAAACCGATTTTACACCATCTCAGTAACTGGGCCGCGAGGGTTGTCTTTGAATCCTAAAGTGGAGCAATTTTTAAATTCTTTCAATTTATTGGAGATTCCGGAAAGGGAAGGCAAAAAAAAGAAACGGAGAAAGTCCTGATTCACCTTTTCTAAAAGGTGAAACAAGACTTCCTGTGTTTGCTATTTCATAGCTTTACCTTGATGTTTTTCTTTTCCAAAAAGTAGCTGCAGGATAAATCCTCCAATTACTATTGTTAGGGCTCCCAATAATACTGTTTTGACATCCTCATGCTCAGTTCCAAATAGGAAATAAACCAATGTTCCGGCTAAGAGAATCACTAAAATGTAAACAATTCGTTTCTTGTTATTCATGATATTCTGGATTTGATGATTGAATATTTTATTCAATTTGAATATCATTTATCACTAAATCAATTGAATTAGAAATACTTATGGTAATTTACTGTTATTAATAATATTCTCAATAATAGATATTATCGCTTAGTATTTGCAATATTCTGTAATATTGCTCATATTGTGTATGGGCCTGATTTAAAGGCTTTTACACCAAAAATGGAACGATTAATCAAACAAAAAGTTGACTGGGAACGGTCTCGACTTAATGGCAAAAATGTTGTCATTGAAGATTCCTTTTATAAGGAATTGTGCGACCCTCGAAATAATTCAATGTCTGAATTGAATTACAACAATCTTATTCGGCTCATTGGTTATTACTCTTTTGGAAATGAAATAATTCAACTTTATAAATTAGATGAATTAAACGCCCTTCTAGAATCAATAGTTATTGATTCCAGACCAAGAATTTCGTCAAAAGAGGTGGAAATAGATTTGATGGCTACTAGCTTAAAAGATCTAAAATCAATTTTAAAGGGAGTTGAGTCGGTCTTAAATGATCCAAATCATAAGTCTATTTTACTAATTCCGCAAGATATCCTTTGTAAATACATAAAAGTCCAAGGTGTTACCGGTATTTCTCAGCCCAAGCTAAGTAAGATGTTAACAGAAAACGCAGCATTTCATGCCAAAAACATCAAATCAAATTATTCAACATTTAAGCTTTTAACTCAACACATTCGGAATTTCACAAATTTGCATCCAGGTAATCACCAAGAGGACTTGTAACATTATTCAGTTAGTTTTTTACACCAGCTAGGCTATCTTCTCGCCCCTTTTGATATAAAAATTTACCGGTTTAAGTTGAAGTAACTCACAAGTTCTTATTTTGCAAACGTAATTGCTTATTATGAAAAGAAAGATCGTATTCCCTGGAAGTTTTGATCCTATTACCACTGGGCATGTAGACATTGTAAAGAGAGCATTGAGTTTTTTTGACGAGATCGTGTTGGCAATTGGTGTCAATAGTCAAAAAAAATACTTGTTTGAACTTGAGACCAGAAAAGGTTGGCTTAAAGACGTCTTCGCTGATGAACCTCGAATAACTGTAGATACTTACGAAGGGTTAACAGCCCATTATTGCAAAAAGATCGAATCACGCTTCTTGCTAAGAGGGTTAAGAAACTCCTCTGATTTTGATTACGAAAAAACAATTTCTCAACTTAATCACATTGTAGGAGAAGGCATTGAAACTGTCTTTTTGATTTCAGCACCTGAGTTTTCTCATATTTCTAGTACAATTGTTAGAGAGATTATTAAAGGGAATGGAGATGCTAGTGGATTAATACCAAAGGAGATTAAACTGTAATAATTACTGTTGAACATAGACTGTTCAGCTCACTTGGACGAACCTGCGCTTGAAAAGTTGTTATCTATTTGATTAAGTTAATTTTGGGCCACGGCTCTGGGAAACCAATCACTCGTTGAATAATCCGAGCATTCTAATCTAAAATGTCTCAAGGTTGACAAGCCCCAAACATCAATTCTACAGCAAGAAACCAATCGTTCAACCCAAAGTTCAAAGAACCAGCGCTCAACCATGGTTCAACCTGCCAATAAAATCACACGCGGACTAATACCCATCTTCGAGCAATGGTCAAATCTGCGCATTTTGATTGACAAACGGTTTAAGATCGCTGGTCGAAAGACCAAATTACCATCAAAATTTTTCCCTTAAAAAATAGCCTTCATTCCAATTACAAAAGGTAATTTTGCGCATCTAAATAAATCAAATAAAATCAGTTATGGCAGATGCTTTTTTTGAAGTACCAGTTGCGGTGAATGAACCAGTGTTGAGTTATGCTCCTGGATCACCGGAGAAGGAATTGTTGGTAAGAACTTTGGCTAAAATGAAAAAGACTAAAGTTGATATTCCAATGTACATCGGTGGCAAGAAGGTAAGAACAAGTCAAAAAGTGAAGATGTATCCACCTCATGAAATTAAGCATGAGTTAGGTACTTTTTCGAAAGGAAAGGCTAGTCATGTTTCGGATGCAATCAAAGCCGCTTTAAAAGCGAAGCCAGCATGGGAAGCAATGCCTTGGCAAGATAGAGCAGCTATTTTTCTGAAAGCTGCTGATTTGCTTTCTGGTCCTTACCGAGCTAAGATGAATGCGGCTACAATGTTGGCGCAATCTAAAAATGCCTATCAAGCTGAGATCGATGCTGTGGCTGAAATGGCTGACTTTTTTAGATTCAATGCCCAGTATATGACGGAGATATACACTGAGCAACCTGAGTCGCCAGCAGGGATTTGGAACAGAATGGAATTTAGACCTTTGGAAGGTTTTGTTTTTGCAATTACACCTTTCAACTTTACGAGTATTGCAGCTAACCTAGCTGCTGCTCCTGCAATGTTGGGTAATGTTGTTGTTTGGAAGCCGGCCGAAACTCAAATTTATTCTGCGCAAGTAATTATGGAATTATTCCAGGAGGCAGGATTGCCTGATGGAGTTATTAACTTAGTATATGTGGACGGGCCTGCAGCTGGTGAAGTTGTCTTTAAGCATCCTGATTTTGCTGGTTTGCATTTCACTGGTTCTACAGGTGTTTTCCAAAGATTATGGCAAACGATCGGTGAGAATATTTCCAGATATAAGACTTACCCAAGAATTGTAGGGGAGACAGGTGGAAAAGATTTTGTGGTGGCACACAGTTCAGCCAACCCAGATCAAGTAAGCACTGCATTGATCCGAGCGGCTTTTGAGTTCCAAGGACAGAAATGTTCAGCGGCCTCGAGAGCTTACATTCCTAAAAACCTTTGGGGTAAGATTTCTAAAAACTTGGTTCGTGATGTTAATAGTATTAAAGTAGGTTCTCCTGAAGATTTTGGGAATTTTGTGAATGCCGTAATTGACGAACGTTCTTTTAATAAAATTACCAACTACATCACCAAAGCAAAAAAGTCGAAAAAGGCGAGCATACTTGTTGGTGGCGAATACTCGAAAAAAGAAGGATACTTTATTCAGCCTACGATTATTGTAGCGAAGGATCCTAAGTATACAACCATGTGTGAAGAGATATTTGGACCTGTTTTGACGATTTATGTTTACGATCCAAAGAAATATGAAAAGACTTTGAAATTGGTGGATGAAACTTCACCATATGCATTGACAGGGGCAATCTTCGCAAAGGATCGTGGAGCAATACTTACTGCTTCGAATATTCTTAAGCACGCCGCAGGAAACTTCTACATAAATGATAAGCCAACCGGTGCTGTTGTCGGTCAACAACCATTTGGAGGAGCTAGGGCTTCCGGAACGAATGATAAAGCGGGATCGGTATTGAATTTATATCGTTGGTTGTCTCCTAGGACAATTAAAGAATGTTTAGTCCCTCCAACGGACTACAGATATCCTTTCTTAGGCTAACAAAGTCGTTAAGGAAATCTTTATAAGAAGACCCAAAGTGCCGTTTATTGGCGGTTTGGGTTTTTTTTATGTTAAAAGGCATCCTTCACTCCTACTTCCGGCGTTATACTTCTAGTTTCACGACTATTAAATCCTAAAGCTTAAAACACCAACTTTAAATGAAACATTACTTACTGGCGATGTTCATCGTCTTGCCCATGCTTCTTTTTGGGCAGCAAAAATTCACCATTAGCGGCTATGTTGAGGATAGCGATTCCGGAGAAAAATTGCTAGGTGTAAATATTTACGATGCGAATTCGGGCTCTGGTACTGTATCAAACACTTATGGATTTTATTCCTTAACGCTTCCCAAAGACAGTATTATTCTTTCGATATCTTATGTTGGTTATGATACTAGGTACTACAAAGCCTATTTGGATAAAGATATCAGTATGAATTTCAAAATGGGATCAGATGTGGCACTGGAAGAAGTCGTAGTGGTTGGAGAGAAGTTTGAAAAAATTGAAGAAGAGACGCGAATGAGTACCGTGGGAGTTCCCATAGAAACAATCAAATCTATTCCTGCTCTTTTAGGAGAAACAGATGTTTTGAAAGTATTGCAATTACTTCCGGGAGTACAGAGTGGAGGAGAAGGTCAAAGTGGTTTGTATGTACGTGGCGGGAGTCCAGATCAAAATTTGATATTACTCGACGGAGTTCCAGTCTACAATGCTTCTCACCTTTTTGGTTTCTTTTCTGTATTTAATGCAGATGCCGTCAAGGACGTTACCTTGACAAAAGGTGGATTCCCTGCAAGATATGGTGGAAGACTTTCTTCTGTAATTGAAATCAATATGAAGGAAGGAGATAAAGATGATTGGCATGGAACAGGAAGCATAGGATTGATTGCATCTAAATTAACTATTGAAGGACCTATTGTGAAAGATAAAACTTCCTTGTTGTTGTCTGGTCGTAGAACTTATATTGATGTATTGGCAAGACCCTTGATTAAAGCCCAAAGTGAAGGCCAGTCAGAAGCAGGTTATTTCTTTGATGATATTAATGCAAAGATCAATCATAAATTTTCTGAAAAAGACAGATTGTTTTTATCTCTTTATACTGGTCGTGATAAATTCGGACTTACCGAACGCTATGACTTTAATGGAAACGAAAACAAAACTGGTTTTGGATTGCAATGGGGTAATCTTACGGGCTCCATGAGATGGAATCACTTGTGGTCTAATAAATTATTCAGTAATGCTACCTTGACTTATAGTAAATATAAATTTACAACCTCTGCATTAGATGAGTATAGCTTTGATACTTACGATAGTGAATTTTCTTTGGATTACGATGCTGGTATTGAAGATGTTGGTGCCAAAATTGATTTTGATTGGGTCCCAAATCCGAATCACTTTATTCGTTTTGGTGGATCAGTTGTGGCGCATGATTTTAATCCAGGATTGTTCAATATATTTTCTTCCGAAAAAGAAAACGATGTTGAAGTATTTAAAATTGATACTGTCCTAGGGCAGAAAGAAGTCTATGCAACTGAGCTAGCTGTGTATGTTGAGGATGATATGAAAATAGGAGAGCGACTAAAAGCAAATGTTGGAATACATGTTTCAGGTTTCAATGTACGTGGAAAGAATTATGCTTCATTTCAGCCAAGAATAGGACTTCGATATTTATTGGATAGCGGTTTGGCGATCAAAGCTTCTTATTCACAAATGCGTCAATATATTCAGCTATTAACGAATGAGGGAATTGGACTACCGACAGATTTATGGTTGCCTAGTACAGACAAGGTATTGCCCCAGGATTCTTGGCAAGCGGCTATTGGTGTGGCTAAGACTGTCAAAAAGGATTATGAAGTGAGCTTCGAAGCTTATTATAAAGAAATGTCTAATCTAACTGCTTACAAGGAAGGATCCAGTTTTTTTCAATTGGGACCATGGGAAGATCGTATCACTCAAGGATCTGGCACGAGTTATGGAGGTGAGTTTCTAGTACAAAAGAAAAAAGGAAGATTGACAGGCTGGGTTGGATATACATTAAGTTGGTCTTTTAGACAATTCCCAGGATTGAATTTGGGGCGTGAATTCCCATTTAAGTATGATCGTCGACATGATATCTCGGTTGTTGGAACTTATAAAATCAATGAAAGAATATCAGTAGCGGGAACTTGGGTTTATGGAACCGGGAATGCAGTAACACTTGCAAATTCTGTTTATAATGGTGACTATTCTCCAGTGGAGTTAATACAACAAGGAGAAATTCCTGTTACTGCAGGTCAAAACTTTTTTGGTCCAAATCGCTTAGAATTTTACAATGATCGCAATGATTTCAGAATGCGCGCTTATCATCGCTTGGATGTTGGCGTGACTTTTACTAAGCAAAAAAAGAGGTACAAAAGAACTTGGGCATTCGGAGCCTATAATACTTACAATCGGAAGAATCCATTTTTCATTTTTGTGGGATCTGATCCGCAGACAGACAAAAATGTTTTGAAGCAAGCAAGTTTGTTTCCCGTTATCCCTTATTTTTCATGGAAATTTGAATTTTAAAATTATGAAAACATCTAATTATATATTTTTATTTTTAATGATCTTATCATTTTGGGGCTGTGAAGATTTCTTTTCGACTACCATCGATGTAGATCCACCGGAGTATACTCCTCAGTTGGCGGCAACTGCAATATTTAACTCAACCGATACAACCGTGCAAGTGTACGTTGATAATTCTAAAGATATATTTGCTAGTCGTAGATTTGGTGGGGGTGGAGAAAGTGGATTGGATGGAGCTACCATAGAAGTTGTTCGTGGAAATGGAACGATATCAACTTTTGGTTCCAATTCATTCGAAGGTATATATCAAGGATTTTTATCTGCTTTTGAAGATAACGAAGAAATAACAATAAACATTTCGCATCCAGATTATGAAACGATTACAGCGACTCAGAAGGTACCCACTAAAGTAATTCCTACAAATTATAGATATATAGAAAATGCAGGTACGGATGAATATGGCTATGCAACTTCAGGAGTAGAAATAACTTTTGATGATCCTCCAGGGGAATCCAATTTTTATGAAGTCGCCCTCCTTTTTAAAGACTCTGTTTTAACAGATCCTATCAATGAAATCTATGAATATTATTTTAATCAGACCTACAATACTTCATTGGACCCTAATGCTAGTCAAGGACCGAACTATAGTGATCTATTCGTAAGCGATGTTGGATTTGATGGTGATAAGTATAAATTGTTGGTGCAGTTCGAGGACTATGGCGACCAATCAAATTCATTGGTTGTTGTTTTCAATAGCATAACTGAAGCCAGATTTAAATATGCTAAATCACTTAGAGCCTTTTCAGATTCTGGAGATTTTGGTCCTTTCGGAGAACCGGTTACAATTTTTTCAAATTTTGAAAATGGCCTGGGAACCTTTGGTTTTGGGAACCCTCATATTGAAGAATTATAGTTAAGAGTTAAGGCACTTTGAGGTCATCTGTACTTCAAAGTGCTTTAAATTATCATAATTAAAAACTAAGGCCAATCTTCCTAAATATCATCCGCCTTATTGTGATTTTGCTCTACTAATAGTTGTACTTTCATTAAGCTTGCTATACTAAGCGAATCAGTTATCTGACCAGTCATGACCATTGCCACGGCTTCTTCCAAAGGGAGTTTTTTCAACATCAAATCTTCCGTGTCTTCTGGGTCCGCCTCTCCTTGTTCTAATTCGGTCGCTAAAAAACAAATACCATATTCATCCGTTACCGAGTTTGAAGTATGAATCTCAAGTAAGGTTTCCCATTTATGCGCAATCAACCCAGTTTCTTCTTTTAATTCTCGCTTAGCAGCATCCAAAGGATCCTCATGCTTCGGACATCCGCCCTCAGGAATTTCCCAGCTATAGGCGTTTAGAGTATATCGGTATTGGCCAACCAAGAAAGTGTTGTCCTCTTCATCCAAAGCGACAATTCCCACGGCAATATTTTTAAATTCTACGACACCATAGATTCCTGGATTACCTGAAGGGTTGATGACTTCTCGATGGCTGACTGAAATCCAAGGGTTGTCATACACCTCTTTTTTATCAACTGTCTTCCAATTGTTTTTAAAAGGATCATTTGCATCCATATTCCGAGCTTGATAGGTGAGTATTTATTAAAATCCTGGAGGTAAGCAAAGTTGTGGCTGCATCAGTTCGTTCATGAAAATTTTAAAAATCTTAGGACTCATTGCTAATGTGAAAACTACTCCAAAAATAGCACCCCAGAGGTGAGCATCGTGATCTACATGATCTCTTCTGTTTTTACTGGCCCATTGTGAATACACCACATATAAGATGGCTGCAATAATTCCATTAATTGGAATGATGAAGTACAAAAGCAGACACCCCCAAGGATCAAAAATAACATGGGCAAAAAGTACAGCACTTACCGCTCCAGAAGCTCCTAGCGATGCAAAGGAATGGTTATCTTTGTGCTTGAAGTATGTGAAGGTATTGGCAGCAATAATGGCTAGCAAATAGAGCAAAAGGAAAACTATTTTCCCTGCATAAGGGCCATATTCTTGAAAATGATAGGAGAATCTATATTCTACGGACTCTCCAAAAAAGTAAAGAACAAACATATTGATCATTAGATGTGTCCAACTGCCGTGAATGAACCCAGCAGAAAGCATTCTATGCCATTCTTGGTTTCGAGATTCGATATAAGGACTGTGATGTAGCTTTCGAGCTAAGTCTCGATTTTCGAAACATTGATAAGAAATTAATCCAGTAACTATTATTAGAATTAGCGTAATGCTCATGCTGTTTTGTTTGTGCTCATAAATATAACAAAGGGATTGTTAATCATTGTGATATGGTTCATTTCTTTGGATACTATAGCCCCGATATAGTTGTTCTAAGAGGAAAAGTCTAACCATTTGATGAGAAAAAGTCATTTGCGATAACGAGAGTTTTGCGTTGGCACGTTTATACATCGCTTCAGAAAACCCAAAGGCTCCGCCGACCAAAAAAATGAGCCGCTTCCCAGGGCGACTTTGCCATTTGTTCAGTTGTTCTGAGAAAGCTCTAGAGTGATAAGTTTTACCTTTTTCATCCAGCAATACTAAAAAATCGTCTGATTTTAATTTACCAAGTATTAAAGCTTCTTCTAATTTTTTTACTTGAATCCGATTGGTATTCTTATTAACTTTTACTGCCGGAAATTCTTCGTAGCTGAAGGGAACATAGTGCTTTAGTTTCTTCAAATAAATATCTTGACCGATAGTCAAATATTTTTCTGTTGTTTTGCCAATGGCCCAGACACATACTTTCATATGATTTTAGATTCTAGTTTTTTCAATAACGAAGTATGTGGATATTCTTGAACCAAATAGTTTTTGAGTTCATTCATTTCTGCCGGACCAAACAAATTTTTAATTTCTAGCAAATTGACCTTGATTTTCTCATTTGCTTTTGGACCGATGTGTTGTGAAGCATAATGTTTAACAAGAGCGGGGTAAGCTAAGCAAACTTCTTCGTGCAAAAAGGCTTGTAACCAGGCAGCATATTTTTGCATTAAATCAAGAGAGTCCAATTGCTCAATATAAGCTAATAACGCCTCAGGCTTTTCTTCTTGTCGGAATAGTAAGGCTACTAAATCACGTTGAGCAATAGAGTAGGGTTGTTTGAAAATTCGTTCCATTAGCCCAACCAAATGTTTGGACCATTTCGTATCGATAATTGCTTTGATGTCTTCCAAATAGACCGGATCAAAGTCCTGTAAGAGTAATATTTCTGCAACTTCTAAAATTAATTTTTTATCATTAGTCGCCTTTGCATATTTCAACCAATATTCATCAACTATTTTCTTCGTTTCCAGATCAAGTTCAAGTCCTTGCGAAAATTTTATAGTTTGAAGCAAAGGTCCAAAATTCTTGTTTTCATACTGGTGTTCCAATAGTTTTATAATAATTATTGGATGATTTGGACTCAGCGCAGTTGTAGAAAAAGGATCTTTATTTAAGCTTAACATTAGATCTATTCGCACAGTTTCCAGTTGTTCATACGCTGGATTTCGTAGCGGCGTGATTTCGAGTAGCCCATTAATTTTGGAGAGCAACAGCAGGTTGTATTCTTCAGAACGCTTGATGGATTTGATTTGATTCAAAACCAACGGTTGGGTGTACTTACCAGCTGTCCCTTCCAAGTCTAATTGATTCAATAAGAAATCTTGAATTTCTTGCAATAACTCCGGTGCCAATGGATATTCCATAAGGCCATTGAGCAATTCATAAGTTTGATACAAAGGTTGAAGAATCGGATGTTTGCTTTTGACAACGAAAGACAGATTCATTGGAAGCTCTTTGAGGATACTGAGCAGCAGCTCACCGCAGGCCGAAAAGTGCATTTCATTCAAAGCGATTTCGGCTTGCTTTACTAATTCCTTGACTACACGCAAGTAATTTCTTTGCCCTTGTAAATTGAAAGCCTTGCCGATTCGGCGATTACTTTTTCTAGATTCTTCAAGAATTAAGGTGAACTTTCCAGGGCCTTCCAATCCAGACATTCTGCCGGCAAACTTGGCTTTAATTGCGATTGAAAAATCTTTGTTTTGGCGCGCATAATTTTTCACAAATTTTTTCAAATCCTCCTCTTCAATGCTGTCTACCAGCGAAGTGATATTAAAAGTTTCTGGTTTTTTTTTCGGAATTACGACATCTTCAATCGGCTTTGGAGCTTTGATCTTCAAAGGGCGTACTTTCAGTAACAAAGCGACAACATGCGGGCATAAATCCTTTTTGACAAATGATCCACATTCACAAGTTGCAGTTTTCAAAATGTTGCCGCTAAATTCGGCTTCGACCTCCCACTTTCCTATATCATTGACTGTTGTAGTGAAAATATTTTTCTCCAATTGGATTAAAGCTTGAATTTGTTGCATTTGAACAATCTCTTCAGCTTTCAAGAAAATGTCTTCTTTAATATCCCGCTCTATATTTCTTAAATGAACCTTCATCTACAAGTATGTATCTTTTATAATCCAATACAGCCAGTAAGGTTAAGGCAAAAATTTCAAAATCTAGAATTTCTGAGGATGAAATGTAAGAGTCGTTTGAGTCAACTGTTCCGTATTACATTTTTACTATCTTTCAACCACCTTAATGGATAGAAATATGAAACGGTTATTTATTATTAGACATGCGAAATCCAGTTGGCAAGACATCCTACTAAAAGATTTTGATCGGCCGCTGAACAAACGTGGAAATCGAGATGCTCCTTTCATGGGGAAATTGCTTGCAGGCAAAGAAGATAAAATTGATCAATTGGTTGCGAGCCCAGCCAATAGGGCGCAAACTACGGCTAAAATTTTCGCAGATGCTTTAGGATTTGATGCCAACAATATTTTGTTTAAAAAAGAGATTTACGAGGCTCATTCAAGTACTTTGATGGACCTTGTTGTTAATTTCGAAGATCAATGGGAATCTGTAGCCATGTTTGGTCACAATCCTGGTTTTACCAATCTTGCCAATAATTTTACCAAAGAATACATTACGAATCTTCCGACTTGTGGAATAGTAAAAATTGTTGGTCTAGTAGATACTTGGGCTGATTTTACTCCAGAAAATGCATCGGTCAGAATGATTCATTATCCAAAACAATACTTCGATTAGCATGCTGAGATTATTGATCCTATTTTTATTATTCTTCGCGGCAAGTTGTGATAGTGAACCCGTATTTAACTATGATGACGAGACGATTGTTAAAGTCTTAAAAGACATGCTCATAGCCGAAGGAGCGGCTACAAGAATCGCTAATGATCAAAGAGATAGTCTGACTAGGTTTTACTACGATCAGATTTACCAAATCCATGGAATTGATAGTATGAAGTTTACAAACGACTTAAGACTATTAGGAGAAAGTCCGGCACATTCTACCGAAATTTATTCTCGAGTCGAGAAAGAACTTGAACAAGATCAGATCGGCGCAAAAAAGAAGAATGACAAATAATTTACTTTAATGAGGATTAAGATATTAAGTCAAGCTCGTCTATCTTTGCTAATAGTAGAAAATCCAAGATTGCTGCTTTGGGCAGTCATTGAATATGTAATATGATGAATTCGAAGATTAAAATTCTTATTGCAGATGATGAGCCAGATATTATCGAGTTGATCAAATACAATTTGGAAAAAGAAGGGTTTGAAGTGGGAACAGCCACAAATGGGACAATGGCTATTCAAGTAGCCAAAGAAATGATGCCAGATGTGATCCTATTAGATATCATGATGCCAGAATTAGATGGAGTAGAGGTTTGTAGATCACTTCGACAGGAAAACGAGTTTGACAGCACTATAATCGCTTTTTTAACTGCTAGAAACGAGGATTTTACTCAAATCGCGGCTTTAGATGTAGGTGGTGATGATTTTATAGCTAAGCCAATACGACCTAGGGTTTTAATTAGCAGAATAAAGGCTTTGATTAGGCGAAATTCTCGGAACGGTAATCCTTCAACTACAGAGAATGTCCTGCGAATCGGAGACATTTCGATTAACAAGGAGAACTATGCCGTTGTGAAAGAAGGAGTTTCAATTGATTTAGCGAAAAAGGAGTTTGAATTACTCAACTTGTTGGTATCTCGTCCTGGAAAAGTTTTTACTCGGGATGAAATTTTTCACAAAATCTGGGGCCCTAATGTCATCGTTGGTAACAGAACCATCGATGTTCACATTAGAAAGCTTCGGGAGAAACTAGGGGATAAATTGATAAAAACTGTTAAGGGGATAGGTTATAAATTTGAATCCTAGTACCTTACTATTATGCTTAAGAATGCCACTCCCAGACAATTGGCCTTTTTCGCGGCTTTTGGAATTGCTATTTCCTTCATTTTCTTTTCGACGATTATATTATTTATTTTTCAACTCAAAATAGATTTACAGCTAATTGTTGTCACTAGTATTTTAGTGTCTCTTCTTTCTTATGTTGTTTTCTACTATGTTCTTAAAATTTATATTTATCGTAAGGTAAAGTTGGTATATAAAAATATACATCGCCTAAAATTGGTTGGAAGTGAGAAAGCTAGCAGCACTGATATCGATATGAATGAAGATATAATCTCTCAAGTTCAATCGGAAGTGAAAAATTGGGCGGAAGACCAAGAGCGAGAAATAAAACAATTGAAGACTATGGAGGACTACCGAAGAAACTTTGTAGGGAATGTTTCTCATGAATTAAAAACACCTTTGTTTACCGTTCAAGGTTATATCCATACTCTTTTAGAAGGAGGTCTTTATGATGAAAAAATCAATATGTCGTTTCTGAAAAAAGCGGCTCGTGGTGTGAATAGATTACAATCCATTGTTGAAGACCTAGATGTTATAACTCAATTAGAATCCGGTAATTTGGAAATGGAATTTTCTGAATTTCCAATTAAGAAATTAGTAGAGGAAGTTTTCGAAGAGTTAGAAATCTTTGCCAAAGAGAAAAATATTAGTCTTGAATTCAAGGAAGGAACCGACTCCAATTTCATGGTCTCTGCTGATAGAGACAATATCAATATTGTTTTGGTGAATCTAATATTGAATTCCATAAAATATGGAATTGAAAATGGGCACACCAAGGTAAGTTTTTATGATATGGATAAACATGTGCTGATCGAAGTCTCTGATAACGGAATAGGAATTAAGGCAGAACATCTGGGACATGTTTTCGATCGTTTTTATCGTGTAGATTCAAGTGGGTCGAGGAGTGCTGGTGGCTCAGGATTGGGACTTTCAATCGTTAAACATATTCTCGAAGGCCATCGGCAAACTGTTAACGCTAGATCCAGAGAAGGAATGGGATCGACCTTTGGTTTCACCCTAAAAAAGATTTAGTACAGATTTTCTAAGTTTACCTTTCGAGCTGAGAAAAATTATGGCGACCTACGGATTTATCGAAGCCGTCGAAATGTCGATATTAATGTTTTCTTCAATTTCTTTTGGCCAAATAATATCATCCAATTGCTTTGCAATTTTGTCTCGAACAACTTCAAAAGCAGGAATATCTTCGCTTGGCATCGGTTCAGGTGGTGGCAAGTTCTCTTTTAAGTGATTTACTTGACGACCATTTTTCCAAAATCTAAAACAAACATGGGGGCCTGTTGCCATACCAGTTGATCCGACATATCCAATCGTTTGGCCTTGCTTTACGTGAATGCCACTTTTGATGCCCGGTCCAAACTTCTGCATATGAAGATACTGCGTAGTATATGTCTTATCATGCTTGATTTTTACATAGTTTCCATTGTTGCGCGTACGACTTGCCTTAGTTACTAATCCGTCGGCAACAGCAAAAATCGGAGTCCCATAAGGAGCTGCGTAGTCAGTTCCTAAGTGCGCTTTTCTTCGCTTTAATATTGGATGATATCTTCTTCCAAATCTTGAACTGATTCTGGAGTACTTCACCGGAGATTTCAAAAATGCTTTTTCCATGGAACGACCTTCCAAATCATAATATCCGCCGTGGATGTCATTTTCGAAATAAATTGCGTGGAATTCAGAAGCTCCAGTTTTGTAGTAGGCTCCAAGAATATTTCCAACCCCTACTTTTTCGCCTTTTATGTATTCTTGTTCGTAAATCAGTTTGAAACGATCTCCTTTTTGAATATGGTGAAAATCAATAGACCAAGCCAATGCATCTTCCATTCTACTGGCCAGATCATAGTTATATCCATTGCCCACCATTGCATCCCATAAAGAGGAACTAATAATCCCAGAAGCCGTTTCAATTTTTTTCTCAATTGGTCGCTGAACAAATTCAGCAGTTAGCTGCTGAAGATCATAGACCAAATAATTGTAAACACCAGGTGTGTATATCAAATATTCCGCTTTTCCCGTCTCCCGATTTTTTAAGAAAGTATAGGATTTACCGGATCGAATATTTCTCGCATCGAATATTTCCCGAGTGCCCTTAGCTAGTTGATCTATTTCTTGGCCGCTTAGACCTTGTTCAGATAATAGGCCTGACAAATATTGATTTTCTTCAATAACCCCTTCATGTACTTGAAAAGTGTCCAGTGCGAAACCGTATTTTATGTTCGGAGTAGTTATTTCAAAAGATGAAATTGGCAAAGCCTCTTGGTTGGACATAAAACTCTGAGGAACTATAAAAACTGCCGAAAATGCAGCAACTACAGCTGATGTAGAAAGCAACTTAGTACTCTTTCTTTCTGGCTTTAAACGCTTTAATACAGACTTTACAAAAGCTTGGAACATAGCTATTTCATAGTTTTTTCGTGAATTCTTACATGGGACTAAAGCGGATCACGCCAAAAATAGTAAATCTACCTGATATTCATAGGCTAATCTATGTTAAAGGATGACCTAGTTTACGTGAAAAATGAACAATTGTTTACTATCTGTACAACCTAACATCGACTCTTCTGGACAGCTTGCCAGAACCCTGGCTTCCATTTCCTTTTTTGAAGACCTGATCTGTCTGAATTCCAGACTTTTGAAGGTAATCTGCAATGCTTTTTGCCCTTTTTTCAGATAATTGCTGGTTATATTCTGCGGAGCCGGAATTATCAGCTAGGCCAATAACTTCAACATTCCACCACGTTTCTTGAGACAAAAGATTGATGAGCTTATTGAGGTCAGATTCCGTATCTTCCGTTAACTCAAAACTATCAAAAGGAAAGAAGAATTGGACTCTTCGTTCCTTGATTTCCCGCTTTTGAGTAAGTTTCACAGGTTTGGCTTTAACCGCAGATTTAGTGGGTAGTAAAGCCATTTCAAGGTGATGAGACTGCCTATTGTCAGTCGATTCGAAGAATTCTGCACTAATGTGGTAATCATATCCATCAGGCTGAGTTTGAAAGCTAAAAGCCTTGTCAGCAGGTAAGCAAATGAAAAAACGTCCTGTTTCATCGGATTTAACCTTGTATTTATACTCCGCTCGAATAATGTCCACTTCACAAGACAAAGGCAGTTGACTTTCTTGATCATAAACATAACCTTCAACATGAACTATCGATCTTGGCTGAAAAGCTGGCGGTAATTCTACTTCATAAAGGTCCATTCCGCCTTCTCCACCTTCTCTTGCAGAAGAGAAATTTGCTGTCTTACCATCTGCTTGAATATAAAATCCTAGTTCTTTTCCCTGAGAATTGATAGGCAATCCCATGTTTTGTGGCTTTGTCCATTTGCCTTTTTCCAAACGAGTAATGAAGATATCACCATCACCCATGCCCGGTAAACCAGTCGAAGTATAGTAAAGTGTTTTCCCATCACTAGAAATAAATGGTGCTTCTTCATCCCCAATTGTATTGAATTCAGGACCGAAATTCTGTGGAACGCCCCATTTGCCATTTGGTAATCTTTCACTAAAGTAAATATCAGCCGAGCCATAACCACCTTCACGAGTGCTACTAAAATATAGAACATTTCCATCACAAGTAATAGAAGGTTGTGAATCCCAAGATTTTGAGTTCAAGTTACCCTCTATTCTTTCTATTTGATCTACCTTCCCATGGATATATCTAGCTTGATATAAGTCACATCCTCCTTCTGTATCTTCTCGAAGGCATCCTGCGAAGTACAAGGTTGTATTGTCTGCAGAAAACCTAGCCATCCCTTCATTTTCTGAAGTATTGATAGATTGGTCAAAGTATTCAGGCATTTGCCATTCTTCTCCAATTTTATAAGAGAGCATTACATCTTGATTGCCATTAAACTTGGTTCTTGTGAAAACCAGTACTTTTCCGTCAGCTGTTAATGTTGGTAGATACTCATCTGTTGGTCCGTTAATCAATTTGCCCATATTTTTGAAAGGCGTGTATTCGAACTTTGGATAGTTCCCAGCCAAAAGATATTGTTGGGACGTTTTTCTTTCATGATATAAGACCTCATAAAGGTTTTCAGTCGGATCTTCTTTTCCGGCATTTGCATATTGTCCATTTTTCATGGATCGAAATTGCTCAAGATAAATACTGGCTTGGTTGATCTCACCAGATTGAAAACTTGCCTCAGATGCCTCGTAATAGGCTGCTCTTGATAAGTTCGGATTCAATTCAAAACTCCTTTGAAAAGAGGTTACCGATAGACCATATTGCTTTAGTTCTAAATAAACTCTTCCCAACTCCAAATGAGCTATAGCAAAGTCTTCTTTAATTTTCAACGTGTGGTTCAATTGCTTCAGGGCGTCTTGATATTTTCCACGATGAATAAAATCTTGGGCATGTTGGATGGACTTTTTGGCATTATTGGTAACAACCAAGCCATCTTGCGCCCATAGCTGGAAAACGGAAATTAAGAGGAAAAAACTAGTTGATAATAGGTTCTTCATTAGGAATTATTTGACTATTCCAAATGAAGTCCAGGCGATTATCTTTTTATTGCCTTGAAATACAACTCATTTCCCAATCGGGATGGAATAGAATCTGAACAGGTTTCTAATGTTTCGATTCGGAAACGAGGTTCAAACAATTTACGGTATTCCGCCTCATCACCGCCGAACGGAGGACCAGCTTTGGGGAATTGAATCCCAAACAAAAGACCTGTTAGTACACCTTCAGGATGCAAAAACGTTGCCGACTTTTCTATGTATAGCTTACGTTTAGAAGGTGGAAGTGCGCAGAAAAATGTTTGTTCAAGGATTACATCGAACTTTTCGTCAATTGTGAAATAGTCCTGACAAAGGAATTGGTCTTCAGGAAATTTTGGTAATAGTTGTCTAATTCTCTTTAAAGCAGCTGATGACCAATCACATACATATACGTTCTTAAATCCTTGCTTAAAGGCGTATTCTGCGGCGTAAGCTTGACCAGCTCCAGGTATTAGAATTTTGGTGTCCTTGTCATTAAGGCTATCTATTATCCTTTTCAACGGTGGAGTTATGTAACCAACATCCCACCTATCCTGCTGATTTTCATATCTACTTTCCCAATAATTTGGTGAAAAAACATCATTTGGTTTACTCAGCGGAGCTCTAAGGTATTTGACAAAGTCGGTCGAAGGTAAGCCTGAAAGTCCTAATTGGTTTGCGATGGTAATTAATTGGCCACGATGATATGTGCTGTGATTCAGTATATGTTCAACAATCTGTCTTCGATTGGGGCTGTATTCCTTACTACCTATCAAATATTTAACTTCTGCTTCCCAATCTAGGATGGAAAAAGCCGAACAATAATTTAAAAGAGTCACTGATTGCCTGATAAGCTCCTTTACCTGGTGCTCACAGGTTTCTGAATCATCAAAATCAGGAAAGACATCACCTTTTTCGGATCTCATTTTATTCCACCAACCGGTTTCTGCCTTTTGGATATGATTCCATGTAGCTCTCAAACTAGGAAAGGAATTGGCTACTTTTTCATCATACATACCCTCAGGTAATTCAGCCAACCAAGCGCCAAATCTTTGGTTAGCCCAAAGATTATATTGAAGTTTTTCGATCAAATGTTCTGCAAATGTCATCTTGGTTATTTTATATACAAACTCGTTAACAACTATTAAAATAGTGATATGATGATAGATAATTCCTGTAAAGAGGGATAAAGGTATCGATTCTATCTTTTTGAATGAATGCAAATTTAACAACTGGGCTAGTAAGCGAAAGTTCTTGACTTGAAAGAAAACTCAGAGCTTATGGCGAAATTCATTGAAGTAATGATAAATTTGGGTTGCGCTATTAGGTTAGTTTTTTATGGCAATTATTAATCAGTATCAAACAATCAATTGTGGGGGACGGCTCTTGGATTTATCCGATCCAATTGTAATGGGTATATTGAATATTACTCCCGACTCATTTTTTGATGGAAGCAAATATGAAAAGGAAGATAAATCTTTAGCACAAGTTCAAAAGATGCTGAGCGAAGGAGCCTCGTTGATTGATGTAGGTGGAATGAGTTCTAGACCCGGTGCTGAAATAATTAGTCCACAAGAGGAATTAGATCGAGTTTTGCCTGTTGTTGAATCCATAAAAAAGCATTTTCCAGAAGCCATCATTTCCGTGGATACTTGGCGTTGGAAGGTCGCTAGTCAAGCGGTGAATTCGGGAGCAACTTTGATCAATGATATTTCAGCGGGATCCTTAGATCAAGAGCTTTGGCCTAATCTTGCAAGCTTAAATGTTCCATACATTCTGATGCACATGCAAGGAGATCCAAAAACCATGCAATCCAATCCAAGCTATGAAAATGTAAGTTTGGAAATCATGGATGCATTAAGCAGCGGAGTGACTAAATTAAGATCACTTGGCGTAAAGGATATTATAGTCGATCCAGGTTTAGGCTTTGGGAAAACAATCCAACATAATTTCCAAATATTAAAAGACTTAAAGGAGTTTAGAATCTTGGGATGTCCTGTTTTAGTAGGACTTTCTAGAAAATCGATGATTCATAAATTACTTAATGTACTTCCTAGCGAAGCATTGAATGGTACTACTGCCAGTCATATTTTTGCATTGCAAAATGGTGCAAATATATTGAGGGTACATGATGTAAAAGAAGCCAAAGAGTGTATACAAATTTTTAAAACTTACAGGGATGCTTAATTTTAAATCTATTTCATTTTTATGCATAATGTTGCTAATGATTTCTGCTGCTGATGCTCAGAAAAGAACATTAATTTTATGTGGCGGATTGATTGATGGAACTTATGGAGCTATCCAAAAGGAAATGACAATTATTGTTATTGAAAATGAGATTGTAGAAGTTCAAAAAGGATATTTGTTCGCAACCACAGAGGATGAATTAATCAATTTAAAAGATCATTATGTAATGCCAGGACTTATGGATATGCATGTGCATATTGAAAGTCAATACTCAAAAAACAGTTATTTAAACAGATTTGTAAAGGATGATGCCACTACGGCTTATGAGGCTGCTGTTTATGCAAAGAGAACATTAGATGCTGGATTTACTACAGTCCGAGATCTTGGAGGATCCGGCGTTAACGTGGCCTTGCAAAATGCAATAAGAAGAGGACTCACTGATGGACCAAGAATATTTACTTGCGCAAAAGCGATTTCAATAACGGGTGGTCATGGTGATCCAACGAACGGTGGGAAAGAAGGCATTTTTGACTTTCCTGGCCCGGAAAGAGGAGTTGCTGATGGCCCGGATGAGTGTCGTAAAGCGGTTAGACAACAAGTGAAAAACGGAGCGGACTTAATCAAGATTACTGCTACGGGTGGTGTCTTAAGTGTAGCAAGAGATGGATATCGACCACAGTTCACAGAAGAAGAAATCACAGCAATAGTTGAAACCGCTAATGACTTTGGAATAAAAGTGGCGGCCCATGCTCATGGAGATGAAGGGATGCAACGTGCGGTCCGTGCAGGAATTGCATCAATTGAGCATGGCACCATGATGAGTGCGGAAACAATGGAATTAATGAAAAAAATGGGAACTTGGTATGTACCTACAATATCTGCTGGTAAGTCTGTTGCGGATTCTGCCAAAATTGATGGATTTTTTCCTGCCTTGGTAAGGCCAAAAGCAATTTCAATAGGACCCAAAATTCAGTCTACTTTTTCAAAAGCATTCAAAATGGGAGTACCAATTGCTTTTGGAACTGATGCTGGAGTCTTTGCCCATGGAAAGAATGCAAAAGAATTCCAATTCATGGTAGAGGCGGGGATGCCTGCGATGCGAGCCATACAATCAGCTACAGTTAATGCTGCGAAACTCCTTAATATGGAGAATAAGCTAGGTCAAATTCAACCGGGATTTTTAGCCGATATAATTGCAGTCAAACAAAATCCAATTGAAGATGTTTCTGCATTGATGAATGTATCTTTCGTAATGAAAGACGGCAAAATCTATAAAAACGAGCGTTAATGCCAATACTCCCAGTTCCAACTGGTCAATCATTTTTATTTGCTAAAGGTGCCCATCTTCAGACAATCATTCCTAACATAACTAGATATGTAAGGCTAACTTACAGTCGTGAACGAATCGAATTGCCAGATGGTGATTTTTTAGACTTAGATTGGACAAAAAAAGGAAGCAGAAAACTGGTCATCGCACTACACGGATTAGAAGGACAAGGAAAACGACATTACATCAAAGGTTCTTTGAAGGAAATGAATCGATTGGGTTGGGATGGTGTAGCGCTAAATTTCCGAGGTTGCAGTGGTTCTCCGAATAGACTAGCTCGTTCGTATCACAGTGGAGAAATTGAAGATCTTGATTTTGTAATTGAGCATATTCGAGCTTCAGGACAGTATGATACCATTTCTTTGCTGGGGTTTAGTTTAGGTGGGAATGTAGTTTTGATGTACGGAGGAAAAAAAGGAAATAATATTCCAGCGGAAGTAAAATCTATTGCTGCGATATCTGCACCATGCGATTTAACAGGGTCAGTAAATGAAATAGAACATTGGTCTAATAGGCACTATGTGCTCAAATTTTTAATCAGTTTGAGAAAGAAAACCAGGCTGAAGTCTCATTTATTGGGAGATTTTAACGTTAAGAAAATCCTCAGTTCAAAGAACTTCATTGAATTTGATGAGCGATATACCGCTCCTGCACATGGTTATAAATCTGCCAAAGATTACTGGAAAAAGGCATCTAGTTTGCCTGTTTTATCTGAAATCCGTGTCCCAACTTTGTTGCTCAATTCCTTGGATGATACCTTCATTAGTAAAGCTTCCAGCCCAATATCCTTAGCTAAAAACTCCTCTTATTTGCATTTACTTCAGCCCAAATGGGGTGGCCATGTCGGATTCTTTGATCGTGTTCCATGGACAACGCTCTGGAGTGAGCGACAAATTGGCAATTTTATAACAAAGATTATTGGTTTGTGATTTTTAATGTTAGGTTGATGGATGCTACGTTTTTAACGTTATCTTAATCGAACCTTATGCCTAATTTATTCGTCTTTAAAATGAGGGTTTAAGTATCTTACAAAGAGCTGAGCTACTCGTTGCTGATTTCAATAAAAAAAGCCGATTTTTGAGGCAATAAATTGATGGAACAACCACGTACCAATCCTAATGTCTTTGATGACTTTTTCCGCGGGCTCCGCCGCAGAAGAGCTTTCAAGATTTTTATGGGCGTGTTTAGAAGGACCTTACTGTTTTTGATTGTTTTGCTTTTTGTTTTATATCTCATCCTTCAAATTAAGCCTGTTCAAAATTGGTTGGTTACAAAAGCTACCGAGCAAATCTCCGAAGGTCTTCAGACCGATGTTTCAATAGATGAAATTGATTTCAAGTTTTTCGATAAACTCGTTCTTAAGGATCTCTTCATTGCGGATCTAAATGGAGACACTTTGCTTTTTACTAAGGAACTGAATACTTCTATGTCAGCTAATTTATTGGCTCTTGTAAACGGAAGATTCGATTTAGATGAAATTCATTTGCAAGGGACAAAAATTAATCTAGATATCCGGCCTTATGAATATGAGAACAATCTTAAAAAGCTTTTAGTTAATCTAGAAAATTTTAAAAGAGATCGAGATTCGAATAAAGTGAACAAACCAATCTATTTGGATTTGCAAACAATTTCATTTGAAGATATTGAATTGAATAATACCAATCGGTCTAGAGGATTTTATCAATTCTTTAAAATTCCATCTGGTAGTATTGGTATTGAAAAAATTGATTTATCGAATATCGAGATTTTATTAGACAACATAGTTGTAAATAATCCTGATGTTACAATTGAACTGCATCCGGCAAAAGATACAGCAGCAGTAGGCGAAGAAATTATCGGACCAAATGGGCCTGAAAATGAAGATGAAATTTTGCCGCACATCGCATTTGAATCACTTAAAATTATTGATGGTCAATTTACTTTTAATAATATTCGACGAGATCCGGTTAAAAGTACACCCGATACTATAATCGATTATCGGCATTTATTCGCGAATGATATCAA
The DNA here is from genome assembly GCA_937928045.1 of uncultured Saprospiraceae bacterium. Lineage (GTDB taxonomy): Bacteria > Bacteroidota > Bacteroidia > Chitinophagales > Saprospiraceae > JABDJM01. Next base: position 62,826 of record CALFWO010000026.1, read on the forward strand.
TATAGAATTAGGCGCATCAACAACCAATACTTATCTGTACGAAACAGAACTCATTAATTTAGCGCTTAAAGAGCAATCAGGTTTTCAATTAAACCGAATGGCTTCGAAAGAAGTTAAAATAGATAATCGGAAAGCTATTTTCAATGATATTATTTTCCAGACTCCTTATTCAACGCTGGGAGATACCATTGTCTTGAAATACCGACAATTTATGGATATTGATTATTTCAATGACAGGGTAAGAATGGATGCGCGAATTAAGGATAGTAAAATTGCTTTGTCAGACTTGATGAATGTTGCTCCGGGTTTAAAGAACAACGCATTTTTTCAAAAGAATAAAAGAGAAGAAGTTGATATATCAGGACGATTTACAGGAAGGGTAAATAACCTTAGAGGACGTGATGTACAATTAAGATTAAACGATGGAACCAACCTTGCAGGTAATTTCAGATCTAGAGATTTGACCATTAAAGGAGAGGAAGTGCTTAACCTAGAACTTGATTATTTTAGATCGGATATGCAGACGATCAGGTTGTTACTTCCAGATTTTAATCCTCCGGATAACTTCGACAAGCTTGGTAAATTTGATTTTAATGGGAGGTTTGATGGTTTCTTTGCTGACTTTGTAGCCTATGGAGCCTTACAGACAGATTTGGGGGCCGCCGAAGTCGATATGCAAATGGTATTGACTCAAGGTAGAGAGTTTGCAGAGTACTCTGGGAAAATTTCTTTAGATGAATTTAATCTTGGGGCTTGGGCCGATAATCCAGATTTTGGAGTCGTAAGTTTTCAGTCAGAAGTGGCCAAGGGATATGGACTAACATTGGAAACTGTTAATACTGAGTTGACGGCTAATATTGATGAATTCGATTTTCGAGGTTACAAGTATGAAAATGCCGTCATGGAGGGTAGAATTTCTAAGAATTTATTCGATGGAGATTTATTGATCAAGGATAAAAATGTTGATCTAACTTTCTCAGGAGCAGTTCAATTTGGTGATACTATTCCAGAATTTGATTTCTCAGCTCAAGTAACGAAATTGGATTTAAAAGCGGTGAACCTAACTGATCGTCCAATTTCCTTTCGAGGAAATTTAGACTTAAATTTAATAGATAAGGACATCGCAAAAATTCGTGGAACAGCTCAAGGTTCAAAATTGATAGTGATTGAAACGGGAGTTGATACTTTTGTTTTGGATTCTTTAAATTTAAATACCGCACTATTGCCTAATGGTGATCGTCGACTTTCATTCTTTTCAGAAATACTAAAAGCAGAGATCAATGGAGAATATGTGCTCGATGAAATTCCGGAGGCTTTTCTCCAATATTTTGAAAAGAACTTTACCCAGTTTTCTAATCGCTTGAATATAAAGCCAAAACGAAATTTAACAGTAAATGCGAATTTTGATTATGATGTAGAAATTCCAGATTCTAAAAATTTCTTTAAACTTTTGGATCCAAAACTTGGCCGGGTTCAAGATGCGAAATTTGCCGGCGTCTTTGACACTAGAGCTTCTAAAATTGTTTTAAACCTAGATTTACCTGAATTCAATTATGATAATTTATTTTTCAAGGAAATTATTGTTAGCATCGATGGCGACAATACTGGGAATAATGTTTATTTTGAAGTAGCCGAGTCTCAGATTAACAATATCACTTTAGAACCTATTACTTTAAGAGGTGACCTTTATAAAGATACTTTGTCTTTTCAATTGAATGCTTTGAGCTGGACATCTATCTTGGATAATTTGCAGATGAAAGGGCTCTTTACAGTGAATGAAGAATTCTTCAATATTCAATTTTTACCCAGTGACTTAGCCATTTTTAGAGAAAAATGGAGGATAGGCGAAGACAATTACATTCGATTCGATAAAGACTATTTAGATGTTCAAAATGTAAGACTTACAAATGATAATCGATCAATAGAACTTTCATCAATAAATCATAAAGGGTTATCTGCTCAATTAAATAATTTTGATTTTTCTATAATTGATGAATATTGGGATTACCCCCAATTAGACTTTAATGGAAATTTTGGTGTTTCTGCAAGTGTGGACCAGATCTTTGATTTGAGTGGTTTGCGTTTAAATGTTTCGGCTGATACACTATATGTGAATGGAGAAGACTGGGGAGTGATGCAATTAAATGCTCAAGCGCCTAATATCAAAAGTGAAGCTTACGCTTACTTTAGTATTACACAATCAGATGGACAGCTCACTGCAGAAGGTAATGTCATTCCTCCGGCATTGCGTAAGACCAAAGACAATAGTAAATTTCCGGGGATCGATTTTGATGTGTCAGTAAATAGATTTCCGGTTCATATCGCAGAGTACTGGCTAGGTAATGGCATATCCAATACCACCGGAAATTTTGATGCCGGATGGAAATTGACCGGGCCTTTAAATAACATTGAAGTAGACGGAGATATTAGGATTTATGATGCCGCGGTTACGATTGACATCCTGAAAACAAGATATTTTATTGACGACGACCGCGCAAAAGTGAATAGCTTTTTGTTCGACGTGACTGGAGCCACCATCACAGATGAATTAGGTAATGTTGCCAATCTCAAGGGCGGAATTACACATGACCATTTGCGTAATTTGGGTTTAGATGTGGTAATGAGTTCCAATAATTTTCTGGCATTAAATACGAACAAAAACGATAATAAAACTTTTTATGGGTATGCGATTGCCGATGGTGATGTGAAATTTACTGGCTCTTTCAAAAAGCCAAATATATTAATAGATGCTGCACCTAAGCCTGGAACTAATATAATCATTCCAGTGAATGATGAGCGAGAAGCTTCTGAAGTTACCTTCATAGATTTTATTGATAAGTCAGATACTATTTCATCCATTACACAGGCTACCGAGTTACTTGGAGTTTATATGGATATGAAATTAGCATTGAATGATAATGCCTTGATGGAATTGGTTTTTGATGAAAAGTCTGGTGATATAATTAAAGGTCGTGGCAATGGTGATGTTCAATTGATTTTAGACAGGCAAGGTGAATTTACGATGAACGGGAATTACTTCATTAATTCTGGGCAGTATTTATTTACAGCATTTTCATTGGTCAATAAACCTTTTGAAATCCAGGAGGGAGGATCTATTTTTTGGACGGGCGATCCATACAATGCTGAAATAAATATCGATGCGGATTACCTTGGCGTAAAAGCCTCTGTTTACAATTTCATTTCTGAATATCCAGATTTAGAGCAAAAAGAACAATTAAAACTTGAAGCACGTCAGCCAGTTAATATTGATCTATCGATGAATCTCAGCGGAGAATTATTGTCGCCAAAAATTTTGTTCAGTCTCGGATTTCCTTCCCTGACTGGTGAGCTAAGAAATTATGTTGATAATAAATTAGTAAATATTAATCGAAATCCAAATGAACTTAATCGACAAGTTTTTGGATTAATTACTTTGGGAAGTTTTATACCTAGTAATCAAGGACTTTTTGCTGGAAACTCTGTTGGTACTATCGCTGCGAATACCCTAAGTGAATTTATTTCTTCTCAGCTTTCTTCATTTATTACAGATTTTTTTGCGGATAAAATCAAAGAAGGGAAATTTATAACAGGAGTTGAATTCGCTGTAGGTTACGATAGAATTGAAGGAAGTTTTTCTAGTGCTGATCCGACCCAATACAATAACATTGGTGTTCGACCAAAAGTCTATTTAGCTGATGGACGTGTTTCTATTGAAGCTGGAGGCGGTGTTAATTTTGGGCAGGGAGCAACCACCACTTATTTTGGTGGAGACTTAATAGTAGAGTGGGCAATTTCGGAAGACAGGAGATTCAAAATAAAAGGATTCACACTTTATGATTCAAATGTACTAGGCGCCAGAAATCAATCTGGTGTTGGTTTGACTTATCGAAGAGAAGGTGACAGCTTGAAAGAATTACTTTCGCGTAAAAAGAAGATCAAAGCTAAAGCGAAAAAAGAAGACCCAGTTTTGGAAAACTAACGGCGTTTTAAATCTTATCCATTCTTTTTCTCAATATAAAATCCGCAATTACCAGAGCGGCCATAGCGTCTACAATAGGTACTGCCCTTGGTAGTACGCATGGATCATGTCTTCCTTTTCCAGAAACGATTGTTTTATTTCCTTCTTGATCAATACTTTCTTGATCCTTTATAATTGTGGCTACCGGTTTGAATGCAACTTTGAAATCGATATTCATACCATTGCTAATACCACCTTGAATACCTCCCGAATGATTTGTTTTGGTTTTTGTTTCGCCATTTTCATTGCTGAAAAATTCATCATTGTGTTGGGATCCTAACATTGAGGTACCTTCAAACCCCGATCCATATTCGAAGCCTTTGCATGCATTGATGCTGAGCATGGCTTGTCCCAATACCGCATGTAATTTATCAAAGACTGGTTCGCCCAAACCTACAGGAAGACCGGAAATTTGCCCTGAAATTACACCGCCAATGGTGTCCCCATTTTTTTTCGTCCGTAAAATTAAATTCTCCATCGCAACAGCTGTCTGCGGATCAGGACATCTTACCGAATTACTGTCTATCAAGCTCAGATCGAGTTTTGATTTATTAAGCAATAGTTTCATTTCTCCAACGCTATGTACCCAAGAATGAATGGTTATTCCTTGTTGGACTAAGAATATTTTAGCTATTGCTCCGGCAGCAACCCTCGCTGCAGTCTCCCTAGCTGAACTCCTTCCGCCTCCTCGATAATCTCGATGGCCATACTTTTGCTCATAAGTATAATCTGCATGAGAAGGGCGATACTTTGCCGCAATATGACTGTAATCTTTGGATTTTGCATCTTTGTTGCGAATGACCATGCTGATTGGTGTCCCTGTCGTTTTTCCTTCAAAAAGACCAGAAAGAATTTCAACATCATCACCTTCTTTGCGTTGGGTAACAATTTTCGATTGACCTGGCTTTCTTCGGTCTAATTCCTTTTGAATCAGCGCTATATCAATATCTAATCCGGCTGGAACACCATCCAGTATGCACCCAATTGCTTTTCCATGAGATTCTCCAAAGGTGGTGAGCTTCCAAATTTTTCCAAAACTATTTCCTGGCATACCGGTTAATTTCTAAGAAAGTCAAAATATCCATCAAAATTGGAATTATTTAGTGGACTTCAGGGGTTAGTGCAAAAGAAATTGGAAAAGATTGGTGAAAAGCCATTTTTCTCCCTCATTTTATAAGCACTAAGCTTATTTTTGCACCAGCTATCCTAGAGTCTTCTATCAAGATCCTATTATAGCAGCGTAAATTTGTGGGTAATTTTTGTCTAAATCAAATTTCCCAGCTACAGAAATAATATAATGGTAATTGAGCCGCAGGATTTATACGAGAAGTTAGAGTTTGATAAGATATTGGAGTTGGTTCAACTAAAGTGTTCCGGGGAATTGGCCCGTGATGCTTTTAAAGTCTTGACGCCAAATACTGACTATTCCATCATCGAAAAAAATCTAAAGGAGACCGCTTCCGCGTCCAAGGGAATAGATGAATCTGAAGCTATTCCAATGTTCGGCTATGAAAACGTAGATTCTGATCTGGAATTTTTAAGTGTCGAAGGATCAGTCTTGGCAGAGGAGAGTTTAATTCGTTTGCATAAAATTTTATGGATTTCGGATCGTTTGTTCAAGTACTTTTCTCCGGGAAGAAAGAAAAAGTATGCGCCATTATTCGAACGCATAAGACACTTGGATTACGATGAGGAGTTGAGTAAGGAGATAAAAAAAGTGGTGGATGACGAAGGCAATATTCGACCAGACGCTTCTGAATTATTGCAAACCATACGAAGAAAGATTAGTTCAAAGCAGATCGATTTAGATAAGTCATTCCGCAAGTTGGTTTCGAGTTATAGAAAAAACGGTTGGTTAACTGATAGCTCTGAGAGTATTCGAAATGGACGTAGAGTATTAAGTGTGCCGGCTGAATTCAAGCGGAAAATAAAGGGAATTATCCATGATGAATCTACAACAGGAAGAACAGCATTTATAGAACCCGAAGCGATCATAACGATTAACAATGATATCTTTGATTTACAGACGGAAGAGCGTCGAGAAATTTATAGGATTCTAAAAGATCTTTCCGGATTACTCCGCCCATATGGAAATCTAATTGGTCAATACCAAGAAGTGATTGTTCAGCTCGATATGATCTTGGCAAAGGCTTTGTTCGCAAGAGATTATAATGGAACAGCTCCAGTACTTCTTGAAAAACCACACATCGGTTGGAAAGGTGCTTTTCATCCTCTTTTATATTTAAAGAATAAGTCTGTCAACAAAGAGACCGTTGCATTCAATTTGGAATTGCATGGACAGAATCGACTTCTATTGCTTTCAGGTCCAAATGCTGGTGGCAAGTCTATCACCATGAAGTCGCTTGGGTTACTGCAGTTGATGGTACAATCAGGATTTTTAACACCGGCAGATGAAAAGTCGAAGGTTGGGATTTTTAAAACCTTTTGCGCAGATATTGGAGATCAACAATCGATTGAAGATGATCTGTCGACTTATTCTAGTCGTTTGAAAAACATGAGACTTTTCATTGAGAAAAGTGATGAAAACACCATGGTCTTGATTGATGAATTTGGCTCGGGCACAGATCCTAAGATTGGAGGAGCTATTGCGGAGGCAATTCTTAAATATTTGCATCAGAAAAGAGTCTATGGATTAATCACTACGCATTATCCTAATTTAAAAATATTTGCCTTTAAGACCAAAGGAATTGTCAATGGATCAATGACCTTTGATAAAGAAAATCTTTCTCCAACCTACCAATTGAAAGTAGGAACACCTGGATCTTCTTATGCTTATGAAATTGCTCAGAAAAGTGGATTGCCTAAGGAGGTTTTAAATTATGCCAGAAGAAAAACAGGTAAAAATGAAAAGGCCGTAGATGAGTTATTGGTTAATTTGCAAAATGAACATCAAGAACTCAAAGAGAAAATCAGCAAGTTGGACATGCGTGAAGCTCAATTGTCCAAGTTGATTAAAAACTATGAGCAACTTCAAAAAGATCTAGAAATAAGAAGAAAGCAAATCAAGTTAGATGCCAAGGAGAATGATTTGCAACAAGTCGCAAGAGAAAATCGCCAGTTTGAAAATTTAATCAGAGAAATTAGAGAGGAAAAAAATATTGAAAAAGCTAAAGCGACAGCAGCGAAGATCCGGGGCAAGAAACACGAGCTTAAAGAAAAGGTAAATGAGTTAAGAGAGGATGTCTACTACAAGCCAACAGAAAAGTATAAAGACAAACCATTAGAGGTCGGAGATTTTGTAAAGCTTAGAACTGGAGGTGGGGCCGGGAAAATAGAAATTATAAAAAAGGACAAAGCGGTGGTTGTCATGGGTCTTATGAAAATGACCACGAAGCTTAGGGATTTGATTCATGCCAATGCGCCGTTAGAACTGAATAAACAAAATTCAGTAACAATGGATACCATGGATGGAGGTCCAACGTTTGAATCTAAAATTGATTTACGGGGTCTAACGATAGAAGAATCTCTTAAATTAATGGAAGCATTTGTTGATAAGGCCTTGGTTAGTTCGGCTACACAGCTTAGGATTGTCCATGGTAAGGGAACAGGAGCTTTGAGAAAGGCTGTGAGGCGGAAACTAAAGGAGTACAAAGATCTTGGAGATGTGTATCATCCAAAAAGAGAGGAGGGTGGCGATGGGGTTACTATTGTGGAGATGGAGTAGTGTTGGGTTTGAGTTAAGGCTGGTAGTAAAACAAAAGAGGGGAAAGTTAAATTTTCCCTCTTAAAATTTAGACATATACTTATAGCAATCAAGTACCAAATTTTTATTCTTTATACTTTTTATATTGACTCCTGCATCCAAAAATTAAAGATCCGATAGTCCAACAGGTGTCGATTGTATTGATGTATTTTTCTTTTTCTGTTCCGGAATAGGTCACGAAAACTTGACCTTCTCCAAATGAATCAATTTTTTTCTTGATATCTTTTCTGCCATATAATTTTATTGTATCGTTGCTAATTGAATCCGTCTTGACAAACGTCCATCCGTACAATTCACTTGGCGGCATGAAATCTGGGAGCTTAACTAGGGTCAATTCATTTTTTAAATCTCGTGAATCATTCATTATTAGTTTGACAGTTTTTTTAAGATCATTTAATCTTCTGTTGTAGTATTTTTTTGGATTTACTTTTGTTCCTTTACATAAATAATCAGCCTCAAGTTTTAGTCTTTTTTCATAAAATTCTGATGAATATATCCAGACTTTCAAAAACTTTTGGGACAATAAAAGCAGCTCTCTTTTCCTTAGAGAATCAGCGTTTGATTTTGAAGTATTAAGATCTAGATTTTTCTCTGCGTTGAAAGAAACATTAATTCTTGATTGCTGTTCAACATAGGATTCCTCTAGTTGAGTTAGAGAATCAATTTCTACATCTATTGCGGAACATTTAATTAAATCTACTATCCTTCTGCATATAGAGGTTATTAGATCTAATTCTAAGTTCGTAATATCATTTAAAATCATATCAATATCTTCTTTATTGAACTCCGGTATTTCGCAACATTCGATAATTGATGCAGACAATGAATCGACAATATCTTTTGGGTATTTATTAATACAATTATCCTTTTCCGGATAAACTTTTGTCTGAATCCAACTATACTGGTTTTCAGTTAGCATTATATTAAAAGGAATGCTATAAGCCTCGGACATTAGATTTGAGCAATAAATGCTATCGTTTTCGCATTCATAGCGTTTAAGAAAATCGACATTGACGTGGTTATCTTCTTCTTCATAATCTAATATCGCATGTACAAATTCATGTAATAGTATGGTGACAAGGCCTTGTTTGGATTTTGGAATGTATATAAATTTTCGAACGAAATCGTAATTAGGATTGCCTCTAAACTCTCTGTCCAAAAAAAGATTTAAAGACGATGCCCTTGGCGGTGAAAAAGAGTTTAACCAGTCCTCATAAAATTCATCACCATTAGGATGGTATTCAATATTACCATCCCAACTGAAATAGTAATTTAACTCTAAATTTCTACAAAGATTGTTTAAAAGAATAATATCTTCCTTTAAAGTATTTTCAACATAAAAGGTAGTTGTGGCATCCGAACTATAGGCAAAAAGATTTATTGAAATTCTTTCAATGGTATCATTTATAGGATTGTTTCTATCGGGGATCAACGCTCTTTTGGAGGAAAGAGCGTGTTCATTCTGATAGTTAGTTTCGTTAGTTGTTTTTTCAGACGAGTTACAGGCAAAACAGTAGATTATAATATAGGCAATAAGAATGAAGCCAGATTTTTTAGCGTACATCGGGAATGATTTAGTTTAATTTATACATGGACCATTACCATGTCTGTGACAAGTGTCAATGTCTGTTATTTCTTTTGTTTCATTGTCAAATTCTACCCACAACAGTTTTGGGAAAGAAGTAAGCGATTCAATAAAATTCAGTACAGAATCATCTCCTTTCAGAATAATTGGTTCTGAATTTCTTCCAATGCTAAATTCCCAGCTGTTAAATTCTTCTCCTTGGGTTTTTAGGTTTCTTCCTGTCATTAAATGAATCTCACTATGAATTGGCTGATTTTTGCTGCCGTGATTATAAAATCCATGCCAAGGGATATGCGTAAAAGGTTTTCTTTTGTAAAGATCATCCATTTTTGCAGTCGTGATTTTATGTGCAATTGGAATTTCGTAATCTGTATATTTTACTTTGAAAAAAAGTGTGTCGTACAAATTTACTCTAGAAAATTTATTTAAGGTATCTTTATAAAGTGTTAGGTAAGATCCTTCTTCATGATTATTTGTCATTTCTAAAAATCCAAAATCTTCTCCTTGTGCAACACTCACCACAACACCTCTGACATATTTGTCATTGAACATTGGTTTTCCTGGTAAGAATTTTTCACAACAATTGGTAAAGAGAACTGGGATCGAAAAAATACACAAGAATTGGAGTAAATAGTTAGTTTTAAGCATGGTAATGATGTTGAATAAATTTGTAAAAATATTGGGAATATCTGTTGTAGTTGCGGTTGTTAGTTGTAGCTACTCTAATAATTGTTACCACCAAATTGAGAAATTATTGTTGGAAATAGAAAGAAATGACTCTGAAAAAGTAATACGGATCGTAGAATCATTAAGAAGTGCTGATGAAAATTTGTGTCTTGATGTTCAAAAGCTTTTGTTAGAAATGGATGGTGACCAAAAATTGAAAACTTGGATTGTTAACCCATTTTTAATCAAATTACAAAATATTTGGAACGCTCATATAAATCTTCAGCCAATAAAAGCAGAAAACTTATTTGATGAAATTGACTTTGAACAAGAACAAGAAAACAATAGTTTTTTTCAATACTTATTGGTGGAATCCTATGTGAAAAAGACATTTACAACAACAATAGCAAAAAAGTTCGAATCTGTTGATCCGGATACACTATCTATAGTTGACTTCTATCATTTTCTGAAATCACTATTAGAATGGTCTAAAAAAGGAACATCGGGTATGAATTCTGAGTTAAAACTCGGTTTTTTACACTATGCTTTACATTTAATTGAAAGTAAAAAATCGTCCCTTTCTTTTAATAGGCTTAAAGCAGAATTGTTATTTGAAAAAAGGTTTCTATTAGGACATAGTCGATTGGATGTTCAAGAGTATAAAGAAACAATTGATTCATCTTTAATGTTTTCAAAATCATTATATGAGTCAATTGGTGCAATAGACGAGGCTCAATTGGTTAAATGGTATTTAGGTGAATTTGATTTGAAGGATTTGGATACTGTTCAATTAAGAGATTTTAATCAATTGGAAGTCTCAAAATATCAGAAGTTAAGGCTGTTCTCAGACATAGGTATTAAGCTTCGTTTTTATAATCCTAAATTGGCCATTAATGCGTTTAATATGGCTTTGGAATTAATAGATAACAATAAATGCCTTTTCAATTATGCAGTTTTAAACAATTGCAAAGGCTTTGCTGCATTAGGAAATCAAGATACATTAAGCGCCTTAAAATATTTTGAAGAAGCTAAGTTTGATGTTAGCTGTCCTTCTTCAACTTCAGATTTAATAAATTACATCAACTTGCAATTTCATCAATCGTTTTTAAATAAATTGGAGGGAGGTGATGTTTTGAAAGCTAATCATTTTACGATTTTTGAAGAAAAGGAAATTGCCAAAAGAATTCTTAAGGATGATCCTATACATTTAGATGATTATATGGCGATGAATGGAATTCGTGTACTTGATAATTATAAAAGAGCGCATGTTGTAGATTCGCAAGTGGTTGAAGAAATCCTCAAAACGGTATTCGAATCCAAAGGTCGTAGGAATAAAGTTAAAGATAAAATAGAAAAAAGGAAGATTAGGAATGTTAATCTAACTGAAATTCTTCAGCAAATAAATGATTTTAAGTTTTCAAATAATAGAGAATCTTCAAATTACAAAAAGGCATTTTATGTTTTATTAAGTGACTGGATAAATGATAGATATAAAATGGTATCTATAGATTCTTTGAATGCTAATCCAATTTTGGACTATATAAATCGTCAAGAGGCTCAAATATTAGCATTTCTTAAAAGTAACGATAGAAATTTGGGTTATCTCTTAAATTCGAATGGCTTAGATATATTTGAAATGGATACTCCAAAAATAACTGAAGTATTTGAATCTTTTTATCAAAATTTAAATTCCAATTCTGGAATTAATTCAGATATAAAGAGCATAAAGGATTTGATAGCTGAATCCACAAAGCTTGATTTGAATATTCCGACAATTGTGTCTACCGATGGTCTATTTACCCAAATCCCTTGGCATTTAATATTTAATGAAGGACCAAAAATTAATGTTGTAAATAATCTTAATCGCTATGTGCAAGAATCTGATTCAATTGTAAGTACCAATTCAATTGCTACGTTTTCGTTTTCAAATGATGAAACTATAAAAAGTAGAAATCCGAAATCATTAAAAGAATTACCTTATGCTCATAAAGAGGTTAATAAGATTTCTGATATACTTAAAATAGACCAAAATGAACCTTTTATAGGTAAATCCTGCAATCGTAACAACTTTATAAAAAGTTTAGATTCCGACCTCATCCATTTTGCCTCCCATGCCTCAATTAGTTTGACGAATAGACTGGATAACTATTTGGTGCTTAGGAAGGGAGCATCAGAAATCGACAAATTTTATACTTATGAATTGGAGGAATTAGGTATTGCGCCTAAAATTGTAATCCTTTCTGCCTGTGAAACAGAACTCGGCTTGCAAAGAGATGGCTCTGGGACTTATTCCCTTGCAAATGCCTTTGTCCAAAATGGAGCGCAAACCGTGATCAAAACATTGTGGAAGGTCAATGACAAAGCATCGTATGAATTTATGGTTAAACTTTATGAATATTGGTCTAAAGGTATTTCCCTGGGAGAGGCTATGACAAAGACAAGAAATTTTTTTAAAGATGAAGATCCAATTCATTGGGCTGGGTTTGTACTTGAAGGAAACCCTGAGTTTTATCTCAAACTAAATTGATGCATTAACCTTGTAGCACGGCTATTTCATGGATTATTCAATGTAGTTTTTTATTATATTTGAATCGGCGGAAACGTTTTCTATGCAAAAATCAACTATCTATTAATATTGGAAATGGTGAAAGAGGAGATGATCATTGCCATACGTGCCGGCAAGTCTGAACGTGATAAGGCTATTAAAGCGTTGTACCATAACCAGTTACTTCAAAATGGGATAAAGAAAATAGTCCTTTCAAATTCGGGTACAGAACAAGATTATAGACAAATCTTAAGTTATGCTGTAGTTGAGTTTATGAAAAAATGTATTACCGCCCCAAGTTTTACGGTTACAAGCTCCATTGAAAATTATATAATCGGAATAGCCAAATTTCTTTGGTTACAGGAATTAAGAAAGAAACGAAAAGATCCACAGCGTATACCTGAGGGATACTCAGTTGAAGATCCAAGTCCAAGAATAGATTTGTTGATCGCTAATGAAGAGGTGAAAAAAAGCTTACATGTCATTCTTTCCAAACTAGGAAGGAACTGTAAGGAAGTTCTAATGATGTGGGCTTCTGGTAATAAAATGAAAGAAATAGCTAAAAAGTTGGATTACAATAGTGAAGGAGTAGTCCGAAAGAAAAAATTTAAATGCATGAAAGAACTTTTAGATTATTTGGATGCGAATCCAGGAATTAAAAAAAGTCTCTCAAAATGAACAGTAACGAACTTATTGAACGCTATCTAAGTAATAATCTTTCTGCTGCTGAAAGAACATCTTTTGAATTGGAGATGGACAAAGATCCTGAATTCAAAAAACTTGTCGAAAATTATCCAGTCTTAAAAAAAGTCGGGGAAGGAATATTAGAATTGGAACTATTAAATGAATTTGAAAATGCAACAGCGGGACTGAACACCGATAATCCCGATAAGTCCAAAACCAAATTTTTAAAAGTAGGGCTACTAGTAGCTAGTGTTCTTTTGTTATCAGCAATTTTATACTTTTTTAGAGGAAAAGATAAACCAAGTCCGGAAAAGACAGAGGAAATATTCATTGCATATTATTCCAAGCCCATCAATGAAGATACTTTCAGAGGGGAGAACAAGGAAAAGGAATTGTCTTTAGATCAAGCTAAGACATATTTCGATTTGAACCAGTTTGACAAAAGTGTGGAGATTTTAGAAACACTTTTAGCAAAACCCAGCGGAGAAAATGAACTTAAAGAATTGGAATATTATTTGGCACATAATTATTTGAATATTGGACGTTATCAGGAAGCCAAAAAAATGTTTTTGTCCGGAAATGATCCTCAAAAAAAATGTCTTATAGTACTCTGCGATGTTTTATCTGGAAATCTAGCAGAAAGTGCGCTTGAAGAAAATTGTTCTGCACGCTAAGCTGGCCAATTTCATTTTTAAATTGGACTATTCAAACCTTATCCGAATTCCACCAAATACATGAATTCCCGCAGCAGCTTCGTAGTATCTACTGCCAAAAGCATTTAAGCGAATGTTGTCGTAGTAGTTGCTATCTAAGAGATTATTGATTCCAAAAAAAGGATTGAGGATGACTTTATTAAACTGGTGTCGATATCCAAAGTTAATGTCTAATATGGAATACCCTGGAATTTCTACTTGGTTTGAATCATCCGCAAAAAAAGCACTAAATTTTCGAAATATGATTCTAGCAGAAATACCATTCTTGGATTGGTAATTCAATGAAGCGCTGTAAGTACGAAAAGGGAGCCCTGGTAATTCTTTTCCCGATAAATCACTTGAACCCAATTCAAACGCTTTGTATTTATATTTGGAAAAGGCAGAGGCCGTACGAATTGATAAAGATTTCAATAGCCTATATTGAATCCAATATTCAAAACCTTGTCTGGTGGTTGAACCAGCATTGCGAAAGAACGTACGGCCGGGGAAGGCTTCAATTTCGTATGGAACCAGATCGTTGGTAGTGTTGATGTGAAAAAGAGTGAAATCAAAATCAAACTTTTCACTATACATTCCTTTATAACCCATTTCGTAGTTATAAGACTGCTGGGCATCCAAGTTGGGATTTAGTCCAGCTTGGCCTGAAGGATTGGCAGTAAGTTCACTCAATGCAGGCGTTTCAAAGCTAGATCTAAAACTGCCATACAAATGCTGTCGATTGCCAATTTCATAATTCAATCCAATGCTGGGATTAAAACTGGGTAATGATCGCTCCCCTGATTGATCACCATCAACCGTTTTTTCATCCTCCAAAATAATATTATTCTGATCGAATCGAATTCCTGCTGAAAGCATCAGTTTATTTATCGTAAAATGATTCAAAGCATAAATGGCAACATTGGAAAAAATTTCATTTTGATCCAAAGTCAATTCACCTTTTGTTCCTTCGAGATTTTGAAATCGCATGCGCTGATCCAATTGATAAGCTTGGTCAATGCCAACCAAAAATTTATTTGATGATTGCGCTTGCTTTTTGTTGAAAGCATAGGAAATACCTGAACCAAAATATTGACGATTCAGGTCAATCCAGCCGCCAAATTCAAAAGGCAGTCTTCCTTCAAAATTTCGATTATTATAAAAACCATAGACCTTTAATTTTTGATTTACTTTAAACGGGATTTCCAAAGTTGAACCTACTTTAAATTGATCTATTGCTTCGCCAGCTTCGAAAAGAACATTCCGGTCTCTGGCTGCCTTTCGATTTTCTTCTACACTTTCTAAATCTAGACCACCAGGGTCGTCGGCTATTGGGCTATTCGTGTAATTTGCAAGGTAAGTCAGCTTAGAATTTTTGAAAATTTTATTAGATCCATTAAGTTCAAAATTGGTTGTTTGAAACCCACTAGATTCCCGAAATCCATTGGATTTACTGTGTAATCCTCTTAAACTAATTTTTCCATTTTTGTATTTAATGCCTGTTTTTAATTGGTAGCGTTGCATTCCAAATGATCCAAAAGTTACGCCCGCTTCTCCGTAATATTTATCAAAAGAATCATTCGTACTGATATTGATTACGCCACCAGATGCATTGCCATATAAAGCCGAAGAAGGTCCTTTCAAGATTTCAATCCTTTGGATATTGGAGAGGTTTAAATTGTCCAATTGTCCCTGGCCATCTGGCGTAGTCTCAGGAATGCCATCCACGATTAATTTTATTCCCCTAATGCCGAATGCGGAACGGGCGCCAAAGCCTCTAATCGAGAGTCGTAAATCTTGCGAATAGTTGTTCGCATTCAAACTGAATAACCCAGGTATCTCACTTAAGTATTCTTGTAATGACATTTGTTGACCATTCGCTAGGATAGGGTTCATCTGAAAGGTGGCAATGGAGAAAGGCTGTTTCCTCGGGATAGCGGCTATCCGCAAAGCGGTGAGTTTAACAGTCGGAAGGTCGAAGGTGCTCGTACTATCAGTTTGGGAATAGGTAGCTGATATCGTGGAGAAAAAGAAACTAATAGATAAAAGGAGAATTTGAAATTTTATTGAACTCATTAAATTGTAAAACTTGGGCTGCATTGCTGTCAAAGATAGGCTTATTTATTTACCTTCACGGCTAATGATTCAGGAATTATTTTTAAAGCTTTTCGGCTCAGGTATCAATTTTATTGGTCTATTTAGTTCCAATTTAGCTGGTCAGATAGCGCTTAAAGTTTATAGAAAACCGAGAGAAGGAAGACTGGAATTCAGTGATCTTGAGTTTTTGAAAACTGCTGAGAGTAAAACAAAAATTGGGAAGACAGGTTGCAAAGTAATGCGTTATTCTTGGAATGAGTCTGGGAAAAAAGAGGTTTTATTATTGCATGGTTGGGAGTCCAATGCTGCACGGTGGGAGCCAGTAATTCTGAAATTTGTAGAAAACAACTATCGCGTGGTTGCCATTGACGCTCCAGCGCACGGAGATTCCGATAGAGAGTTGTTTGATATGGTACAATATGTAAATGCGATAGATGCGGCCGTTGAAGCATCTATTCCACATTTTATTATTGGACATTCTTTGGGAGGTTCCTCTTTATCGTTTTATTTGAATCGAATCGATCATCCGAAATTCGAAAAAATTGTATTGATGGGTGTACCTTCGGAACTCTATGAAATGACTGTTAATTTTGGTGAAATGTTGGGACTTAACCAAAGATCTTTCAACGCATTGGTCAAGACTTTTAGATCAACGTTTGATTTAGATCTTAAAGATATTTCTGTAAAAGAATTTTGCAAAAATATAACAATCGAAACTTTAATTTTGCATGATTACCAAGATGAAATTGCGAATGTAGAAGATGCAAAAGTCTATCAACAAATTTTGAATAGCGCCGAATTGTACTTGACTAAAGATTACGATCATTCCTTGCAGGCCGAGGAGGTTTACAATTGCATACTATCGTTTATTCAGAAATAATTCTGCGGAATCAATAGCGTTGTTTGAGATTTATTACGAGCACTAAAGATAATCTTTACCTTGAAGTTTGACAGTTGATATTCGCACGGTCAAATAGGAAATTAATACATTGGCTACATGAAAAATGTTACTTATTTTATCAATATATTGTTAGAATTCCTTTTGGTCTTGGGTCGAAGATTGGTAGGGAAAAAGCATCATTCGAATTGGAGTTTGAAAACGGAGTTAATCTGGGCGTCGACAAGATTAACAATATTATCATCGAATAAACTGGGCTTAGATTGGTATAAACAATTAGGAGAGAAATTCAAACCAAAGCCTACTCAAGCGGATTTGGTTGAAATTCAAAAAATAGAAAAGGGATCCACAAGATTTCTTATCATTCGCCCTAGCGAGTCAAGCAATGCAATAAAAAGTGGAATTATTTATTTCCATGGGGGAGGTTTCGTTGCTGGATCTCCAGAAACTTCCATTGAATTTCTAACACGCTTAGCAATAAAAACAGAAAAAATTGTATACGCTCCATTCTATCCTTTGGCACCAGAAAATGTTTATCCGGCAGCTAATATTTTTGCAATGAATTTTACCGAAATGATTTTGGAAAAGTATGCTAAAGAGGAATGCTACCTTGCCGGAGATTCCGCTGGAGCTTCACTGGTATTGTCAACAATGAAAAATTTAAAGAATTCTGCGCTAATTAAAGGATGTATCTTAATCTCTCCCTGGGTAAAGCCTTTAGCTGATTCTGGGTCTATTGAAATTAATTCTGATAATGACGTGGGGAACAGAGAATTTCTAATAGCATGTTATAAAGCTTATTTGCAGAATAATGAAATTTTGAGTGAATACCCCTTGACATTTACTAAAGAGAATTTGCCCTCGTTACCAAGAACAATGGTGACTGTAGGCGAATTGGAGATGTTATTGGATCAAACGTTAGAATTGGCAAATCATCTTAAAGATAAAAGTACGTTGGTAGAGTTAAAACAGTATCAATCAATGTTCCATACATTTTGGAATTTGGCACCAAATATCAAACAAGCTGAAAATTTAATCAGTGATGTAGGCGAATGGTTAAATAAACAAAATTGAAAACCTCACAATAGAATGATTAATGTCGATTGCTTCCTTTTTCGGCAATGATAGTGACGATGTATTGGTTGTATGCCGGAAAAAAATAAAACCCTAAAAATGGTAATAGACGCACTAAAAGAATTGTACAATAGAGATTTAAAGAAATTGAAACTTGAAATTGAACACTATAAAAATGATTCAACGTTGTGGAAGATTGAAAATTCAATTAAAAATTCTGGCGGAAATATTTGTCTTCATTTAATAGGAAATTTAAAAACGTATATCGGAAATGGATTAGCTGATACTGGATACATCAGAAATAGAGATTTTGAGTTTTCAGGGAAATGTGTTGATAGAAAAGAACTGCTAAAACAGATTGATGAAACAATCTCCATCGTAAATCAAGGGTTAAGTGCAATATCAGATGAGCAATTAGCGGAAAACTTCCCGGTGTTAATTTGGGAAAAAGAAACAGGAATGGCGTTTACCATATTTCATCTTCATGCTCATCTTAATTATCATTTAGGTCAAATAAATTACCATCGAAGAATTTTAGATGATATTTAAATAAAAAATGAGATTGTAAAATAGTATATAAGAAAATAATAGGTAGCTTATGCAAGCTATGAACATGATGATAGTAGGCTAAAAATAGGTTATGAAATGTTTGGTCAATTTGCTATTTCTTAACCCCAATCCTAATAATCAACACTTCTTGATCAGAAAAGATCATCCAACTGAAATCATAAACATAGTTTACAAATTTTCCTTGTTTGTTGACGTGGTAATGTGTAATGTAATTGTAGTGAAAATTTTTGTTGTCAAGTAAATCTCGTGTGACTTTCTTTTGTCTGGTGTTCTTGCCAAGAATTTCGAGTAATATTGATCTATTTCGATGAAGTATAGTATCAATCCTAGCAGTTGCTATATTTGTTACTTTGTTGAGCTTGCTGTGATAAGTGGATTTACATTTGTTTGAACAAAAGACTTTGTCCGAACGACCCTTAACTTGGTTTTCGCATAATTTGCATTTTCTAGGCATATTAAATGTTTATAGTTAGTATAGCTTTTTGTATTTAATCTTGCTTGATTTTCCACGGGGGATCTAACCTGTTTTTTCCTGCGTGATAAAGTATGAGTCCATTTCCGTCGAGATCTTTGAGTCTCGCTTCTCTCCAAAGCCAGCTTTTATCGTTTGGCATTTCATCGAAATTGATCCCTTCGGCAATTAATGAATCAACTTTTTTATCTAAATCATCCATCTCAAAATATATCTGAACTCCAGTTCCTTGAGGTAGACAATCTACTAGATGTATAGAAAATGTAGCATGGCCTTCAGGACATTGAAATCTTGCATATCGTGGTAAGGCTTCTACGATCAAGTTTAAGCCAAGTTTTTGGTAAAATGGAATCGATCGGCTTAAGTCCAATGAAGGAATTGTTATTTGGTTTAAATTCATTTAGAACTATAAAATTGAAATTATCATTTACCCAACCTTGGAAGATGTTTTACTTTGTGATAAGTCAACGCCAATTCAATACATTCTTGTAACTCTTTTTTGGGAACCTTTTCCTTAAGGTCAAAGACAATTGCTCTATTGTTTTCATATTTAAAAGTATCTCCATAAATTTCCTTAAACGTAGAAACCAATTTAGATGTGCATTTGAAATAGATGGCATACTGCTCCGGATTTTTGGTTTTCCAGTCCATTCGAACGGTACTGCCTTTTTTGACTAGAAAACTAGGTTCACCCCATTTTAAAGTTTCTTCAATTGCTTCGATGGTTTCATTTTTTTTAGCAGTCTGTAAAACCAATTGACGCAAGGCATTAATCTTCGGACGGATTTTAGAAGGGTAGGTGTTCAGTTTTTCTTCCAACCTAGGATCGGTCTTTATGGAAAGATTTTTCATGTAATTGATTTGCTTAAATATAAGGGCTTTCGACTGAATTTTACTAATAATTTCTAAATAAGGTGGCTCTTTATAAAGCTACTTTTGGCCAATATATTTTTGTTGTAAAATTATTGTTTCTGAATCAAAGCGGTAGAAACTACCACAATTTTACTTTTCATTAACCTAAATTTACAGTAGTAGTCTGTCAAAAACCATTACTTTGTATAATATTGAGTTGAATATCTAACAACTGTAGATTATGAAATTATTAAAATCAGCATTGCTTTTTACGTTTGTTTTGACCACTGTAATCAGTTGTAAAGCCCAATCATCTGTTTTGAGTAGTTCCATAGATTATGAAGACTATAAGGAATTTTGCGCCATCTTGCTTGATGGAACTCCGGTGGTTAAAAGATGGAGTACAGACGAAGAGTTGGCCTTGTCGACAGGAGCTACGGGGGTATTATCGGTTGCCACAATTGATAGGATGGGGGACAAATTTGATCCTATAAATCCTGTAGGGTTTAAACTTGCCATTAAGAATCATAGGACCAATGCACTATGGATGTATTCTAATGAATTAATTTACGATCTTGATATCAAGGAAGTCATAAAAGAATGTGAACCCGGAGATCAATTAATTTTCATTACTGTGGACAAAAAATATCAATTGCCAAGACATGAATTAAGGTTAAATTTTGGGTGTTGACAATGATCGTTTTTAAGCATTGTTCCTATCATAAAAATGGGAAGCGTAATAAATACACTTCCCATTAAATCTTTCAAATATAGATTCAGAAATTCACCAATAATTAGTTGGCCATTTCTTTCAATTTCTTCAACGCACGAACCTTTACAGCAGTAGATGCTGGCTTGGCCTTAAACATAACCTCTTCCTTCGTAAAAGGATTGATTCCTTTTCTAGCTTTTCTAGCAGGCTTTTTTACCGTTTGGATTTTAAGCAAGCCAGGAAGAACGAACTCGCCTACAGATCTTTTGTTGATGTGTAGTTGAATTATTTCACTCAAAGATTCAAGAACACCGTTTACTTGTTTTTTTGATAGCTCATTTTCTTCTGCTATCTGAGTAACGATTTGAGTCTTAGTGAATTTAGTGTCTAGTGTTTTTCTTTTTTTTGCCATAATTGCTTAATTACTTAAATTAGTGATTGAGTGAACAGTAAATTGCTTCACTACGCGTGACTGAACCACAAAAATATGTATTATATACCAAATTTTCTAATGCAAGCCGATTGGTTAGAACGCCATAGTATTTTAATCCCCAAAAATTATTGAAATAGCCATATTGACTTCTTTCAATGAAATACCAAATGCCTGTAGCCATTAAATTTTGGATAGCATTTTTTATCTAGGTAATTGAATGGTTAAAATTATACATATGTTTTGTTAAAGGTGTTTACCTCTTGTATTGATGGAATAAACGCTAAAATTGCTTACGTCAAATGGGCAAAATTTGCTAAATTTTTGAAACTTAAAGGAGCTATCAAATTCAAATAAAATCATGATTGAGTACTCAAAATTAAGTAAGGCCCAAGCGTAATTGGTAATACGTAAGCCCGTTAGTGTCGTTTTTGATGCTATTGTGAATCCAGAGGTAACTACCAAGTTTTGGTTCACAAAAAGTTCTGGGAAATTAATGCTTGGAAAAAAATTAGATTGGCATTGGGACATGTATGGCCTTGTCGTTCCGTTGGAAGTGAAGGAGTTGGAGAAAAATTTGAAGGTGACCATTCTTTGGGGGACCGGAGAGCAGGAGTCGGAAGTTAACTTCGGTTTTCATTCTCTTAGTAAGGATACTACTTTTGTGGAAATTGAAAACTATGGTTTTAAGGGGAGCAAAGAAGAAGTTATAGCAAAAGTTGTCGATTCAACTGGTGGTTTCAATCTGATGTTAGCGGGAATGAAATGCTGGTTAGAACATGGGGTAGCGTTGAACCTCGCTGCTGATAAAATGCCTTCTTAGAAATTATTATTGATCAATTGATTTAGTCATTTTGTTTGCCGAAATTTATTGCCATCGCATCTCTAGGTAACTCAGTGGGAACTTCTCCCCATTGATTAATACATAAACTGCTTCAAGTATCTCATTCGTCTTTTCATCGATAACAAATTCGTTGTTCATTATAATCTTGTTTGTACGATAATCAATATAAAAAGAGCTCAAAGGTTGTCGCTTCGCAGTGGCTAGGTATTTTGGACCTTTTATCCTTATCAATATTGAGACAATATTAATTTTGTTTTGAAACAGATTAATCTTCAATTGATTTTCACCCAAATCAACTATTTCGAATTCTGAATAGGATTTCCAATCCAGGTGTAGTAAAATATTGTTGTAGTCTAATAATGTGAGTGAATCTTTCCCGTTTCTTTTCCACTTGAAAAAATCATTAAGTTGATTTAATTCTATTGCACCATCTAGTATTACTTTCTTTTTTATAAAAAGATTGCTTAGTATTGAATCTATAGCGAATTGAACAAAGTTTGTTTCCATGGCTTTTTCATATTCCTTCTTTGGTAATATGACTGTTGGTTGATTGATACTACTTTCTATTAAGTTTATGGATGAAATAATTTCAATGATCTCGGTTTGGTATTTTTCTAGAAGTACTTTAGCACCAGCAATACGAATATTTAGACTGGAGTATTGCGGGAAGTCCACAAAGATGTTGCGAACTATTCTTTCTTCATTTTTGTATTTATCTAAAGTCGTTATTTCGTGCCCTTGGTAGCCATCAATAGAAATACTGTTGATGTTCGATGTCCTGCTAAAAACTGAAAGCGCAGTTGATTCCATTGCCGATCCACCTTGGTCATACTTGTATAGCGCCCCCGCTAAGCTAATCTTTAGTCCAAGAAGAGATGGGTGGTCTGTTACTAGCGCTAAATTTACTTGAACATCTGAAGCGTTTTCTATAGTCCAATTGTTCGAAAATTGACAGGAAAACTGAGGAAATTGCTGGTCTATGTAATTAGAACGATAAGTTTGTTGGCTATAAATTTGAGAGACAATCAGCGAAAGAATTACAAATGCAAAGCTTCGAAACATTTTGGACTCTAATTTTAGTTTTAAAAATTATTCTGAAAATAACTATAATAAACAAAGTGATTAATAAAATTCAAATATTAATGTAATAGTAAAAGAATTATATCAGGCATCCATTCTAATTTTGTTTTCGTTAAATTTGTAATAGATAATGATGACCATAAGATTTGGAATTCGAAAATTAAAGTTGATTGTAATGAGAATACTTATTAGCGCCATATTCACATTGGTATTGGGGATTCAAAACGCGAAGTCTTGTAGTTGTATCGCTCCTTCTTCTTTTTGTGAGAGTGTTTCTTGGGCAGTGGAAAATTTGGACGTTACTATAGCAAGGGCGAAGGTATTGGGTGAAAGTTCTAGCGGACGGGAAATTGAGATTGAGCAAATAATTCTTGGTGAATTCAATAACCCTAAAATTGAACTGTCCTTTGGTCGTTGTGATTTATATGCTCATGAGTTAACCACGGGCGATGAATTCATAATTGCTTTTACCAAGTTACAAGATAGATTTAGACTAATTTCCTGTGCTATTTCATTCTTGAAAATTGAAGATGATGTAATCCAAGGAAAGATAGCCCCTGGAGTATCAAGCCTGGAATATGATGAGTTTTTCAATTTAGAATCATGTGAATCTATTTTTGGTCAAATTAACCTAGAAGGAAATTTAGGTTTTTATCCAAACCCAACGAAAGAAGCTATTAGGTTGTTAAATGCTGGGAGTATCAATAGCTTTGAGAATTTGGAAGTTCAAATTTTTGATGCTTTAGGAAATCAAGTCGATTTTCGAACTTATTCAGGTGAGTTGTTTCCAAAACAAGAATGGATAATTAATGTAGAAGATTTTACTATTGGATTGTATATCATTCGTGTTTCCAATCAGTTTCAAGAAGTTACTTTTAAAATGATTAAAGTTTGAGTTCATACTTATTTTAGGCTCAAGCAACAAAGATGGCTCAATGGGATTTGAAACTTTGCTTCAGGTTTTATTTAAGTCGGAATAGTATAAATCCGATGATTAGGATAGCCAATCCAACTACATCTATTTTGAGAACCTTAAATAGTTCAGAATTTATTTGGCTAGATACCAAATAGGAAAGCAAAATGAATGAAACCATGCTAATGCATCCTATTACAAAAGCCAAATAATAATTTTTTTTGGTAATTGCCCCATAGATCATAATTCCGCCAACAATTCCAAACAGGATAGCCCGATGTCTCAGCAATAATTCGTAATCAGCATTTGGGATTTCTATTCCATATGATTTATTAATATTACTAGGAAGAAATGCCAAGAATGAAGGAATGAAATTAATCACTCCCGCAATGAACAAACAAATTCTAAATATTATTTCCATAAGGATTTGTAAGGTCAACTATCTTCAATAATTGGTTGAACAATGTTTATTCTAAATTCAATTGCCAAGAAATTCCGAATTGGTCAATTACCCAGCCGAATTTTTTACTAAAACCATAATTGTTTAGTGGCATAGTTACTTCACCATTTTCAGAAAGTTTTGAAAATAATTTTTCCTGTTCACCTTCATTTTTACAATTTATATAATTTGAAACAGCAGGGGAGAAATCCCAATCATGAATTGGCGGACTGTCACTGCACATAAACATATTGCCATTCAAGCTAAATGTCGCATGCATTATTTTTCCTTCTTCAACAGGCCCTCCTTTTTCCCACCGTTGGATTCTTACAATCTCCGAGTTCTCAAATAAGCTAACATAGAAATTCATAGCGCTTTCTGCGTTATTGTCTTGAAATGTCAGAAAGGTGTATATTTCATCATTGTCATTTACGGAATTGTTATTTGTCAATACCTTCAAACTATCGTTTTCGTTGATAAGTGATTCCATTTTAGAATGCAAGGCTTTATCATTGTTTGTATTGTTACATGCAAAGGCAAAAAAACAAATAAGCATGAATGAGGTATTGATATTTTTCATCTTGAATGGTTTAGCTATTTCAGGCGGTAGATTTTTTAGACAGGAATGAGAATATAAAGATATTTAAATCCAAGATTTCTTTGCATGTTTATTGAAAGTATTTTGGAATGATGAAGGACTGTAAAAGTTTTTGCAAATGTATATTTGACTATTTTATTTTTAAAAAAAGGTAATGTGTCACTAGATCATTAAAGATAGAATTGCAGTCAAAAGGAATTTTGGCTACAACATTCACGGATTTGGCTACATTGTGGCTCTCAAAAGTTTTGATATTTGTACTATCGTTTAATTAAAATTGGAATATGAATTTATTAGGAAAAACAGCTGTTGTTACTGGGGCTAATACTGGAATAGGATATGAAACGGCATTAGACCTTTATGAGAAAGGAGCAAAAGTTTACATTGCTAGCCGTAATAAGGACAAAGCACTAAATGCTATTAGAAGAATGAAGGGAAAAGGCGGAACGGGCGAATTAATATATGGTCACTTGGACTTGGCTAGTTTAAGGTCTGTAAAAGACTTTTCAGAAAAAGTATTGGAAACAGAATCAAGACTAGACTTATTGATAAATAACGCAGGAGTAATGATTCCACCACCATCTAAAACTGAAGATGGATTTGAGATTCAATTTGGAGTCAATTATATTGGCCATTTTGCACTTACAGGCCATTTATTCGATTTATTAGAATCCACAAATGATTCGAGAGTGGTTACATTAAGTAGTATCGCACATAGAGGTTCCGCGATAGATTTCGATAATTTTAGATTAGAAAGACCATATGGCAATTGGAGGGAATATGGACAAAGCAAATTAGCCGATATAATTTTTGCACTTGAATTTGACAAAAGATTAAGGATGAATGGCTATCAAATCAAGTCTTTAGCGGCCCATCCAGGTTTCAGCAAAACTGATTTACAAGTAAACATGGATAAAGATATGCTTGCCTCGCTTGATTTAATGACTGCCAAAGAAGGCGCTCAGCCAACCTTAGCTGCCTGCCTAAGGGAAGATGTTGAAGGAGGGCAATACTGGGGACCCGATGGACCCAACGAGCAAAAAGGTAAACCCGCTTTGGCAAAAATTGATGCTGCGGCTTTAGATGAACGTGTCAATGCCAGGCTATGGGATTGGACGAAAGAAACTACGGGTGTCGGTTTTCCTTTTTAATTTTTAAAATTGGTATTCTAAATTAAATTTATGTACACTAAAAAAGTTTATAAGTTAAAAGACATGCTAATGTGGACTCGTTTTGAGTCCTTTTTCTTTACCATACTCGTGACCATACTAGTAGGATTATATTACTTCTTGGGTTTGGAATGGCTAAAAGTTCCGTGGACACCATTGGCTTTAATTGGTACTGCTGTTGCTTTTGTAATCGGCTTTCAAAACAATGCGGCATATGATAGGATATGGGAAGCTCGAAAAATATGGGGCGGCATCGTAAATACTTCCAGAACATTCGGCATGTTTGTACAGGATATGGTTGCTGAGAAAATTCCCGGTACAAGTTCTAAAGAAAGGATAAATCAGGAAATCAAAATACTCACTTATCGACACATCGCATGGATGACTGCGCTGAGGCATTCGATGAGAAGTGCCAAACCATGGGAAACCGTCATGATGGAAAAAGCCAACAGGAAATGGGCAAAGATGATAAAGCCCCCAGAGCAGCAAACCAAGATTGAAGATGATTTGCAACCATATCTTTCTGACGAAGATTTGAAGTATGCGATGAGTAAAAATAACAAACAGACAGCTTTGCTCTACTTGCAATCACATCATTTAAAACGACTCAAAGAACAGGACATGGTTTGGGAGTTTGCATTTTTAGAGATTGAAAATATATTAAAGGAATTATTCACTTTGCAAGGAAAATCAGAGCGGATAAAAAACTTCCCATATCCGAGACAATTCGCTACTTTAAACCATTATTTCATGTGGATTTTTATATTATTACTTCCTCTAGCCATAATACCACAATTTGCAGAAATAGGTGCTGAAATTAGTGCAATTCATACAAAGGGAGGCGCGTTATTCATTTGGCTTTCAATTCCTTTTTATGTGGTTGTTGCTTGGGTTTTTCATACTATGGAAAAGATAGGAAGAACAGGTGAAAATCCTTTTGAAGGTTCCTCAAACGATGTTCCTATATCTACTATTGCAAGGGGAATTGAAATTGATTTAAGACAGAACTTAGAAGAATCATTGGATGAAATACCAAGTCAATTTCCCGTGATTTATGATATCCAAATGTAAAAAGTCACCAACAAAATTGTTAAATGTCAAAACCTGTTAGACTCAAAACCATAAGCGATTTACATCGTTACAATAACTTGTCTCCGCCAGAGCATCCTATGATTAGTTTGATTGATTACAGCAAAATTAATCCAACGCCTGAAAACAATGAATTGAAATGGGTGCAACAATTTTACAGTATTTCTATCAAGCGAAATGTGGCAGGTAAATATCGTTATGGACAACAGTCCTATGATTTTGATGAAGGATTGATGACCTTTTTTTCCCCTGAGCAAGTGATTTCGGTACAGCTAATTGAAGAGGATTTGCATAAAACATCTTCTGGGCTAATCTTAGCAGTTCATCCTAATTTTTTATATGGATCCGTGCTAGCAGCCAAGCTTAAAAAATATCGTTTTTTAAATTACTCCGTTAACGAAGCACTTTTCTTGTCTGAAAAAGAAGAAAATATTATTCAAGGAATCCTGCAAAACATAAAGGCAGAATATCAGGCGAACATTGACCAGTATAGTCAACAGATAATTATCAGTCAGTTGGAATTATTACTTAATTACTCAGAACGATTTTATCAAAGGCAATTTTTAACCCGTAAAATTTCTAACCACAAAACTTTGGATGAACTAGAGTTATTGTTAGAAAGTCATTTCAATGGAAATGATAAAGGTTTACCGACTGTTAAAGAAATTGCTGAAAAATTAAATGTGACTGCTGACTATCTTAGTAGTATGCTAAAAAGCTTGACAGGACAAACTACACAGCAACATATCCATCATAAACTAATAGAAAAAGCCAAAATAAAATTGTCGACTACAAATCTGTCTATTAGTGAGATTGCCTATGGCTTAGGATTTGAGCATACGCAATCTTTCAGTAAGCTGTTTAAGAATAAAACCAAACAAACCCCAATGGAGTTTCGGACCTCATTTAATTGAGGAAATAATTTTACGAATATATATCATTTCATTGCCGTGGAAGGCAATTAAAGTAATGCCAACAGCTTATATCGCTTAATGAATTATACAGTGTATTATTTAATCAATATTCGCTTGTGCAAACATTAATGTCTCCAATTGTTATCTACAAATTTTGGCAAGTAAAATTGCCGTGCTCCAATGGGACACGGCAGAATGATAGTACCTTAATAAAGTTGTAGGTTTGAATTTACACTTTGCCAAAGTTATTTATTGACAATTACCCTCATGTTTTCTTCAAATCCTTCACCATTTATTTTTAAGAAATAAATACCATTTAGAATTATATCATTCAAATTAAATGACAAGGAATTTTTTCCTGGATAAAGTTGAACACGATTTTCATATATAGTTTGACCAATTTCATTGATTAGAGTAAATTGGGCTTTTCCAACCCAGACGGATTCATATTGAAGTATGAAGTTCCCATTTGAAGGGTTAGGGGCAACGTTGAAAAAGGATTTAGAAGTGATTTGTTCGGAAATACTAGTTGTTTCTTTTTCCAGACAAGTTTTCCATAGGAAGATACCATCTTCTTCTTGAGGTTCAATTAAAACGTTGTCGTCTATATCGTATAATGCATCAGAATTGCCGTATCTGCCAGATACTATGACGTTTCCAAAATTGTCGCAAGTGCCATAAAATGTAGAATTAGTGCCATCGGCTGAACTTCCAAGCGAATGTAAGTCGGTTGTGTTTCCCAATGAATCCATTGTCGCTATAAATACTCCATACCTGTTTGTAGTGAAGTTGTCAAAGGCCGTATTTCCATATGTAGTGCCTCCGAAATATATTTCATCATTGCTTCCGGTTTCTACGAATGCACCCCACATGCCACCTCTGTTTACATTATCTCCGTAGTTTTTCACAAACTTGAGATTCCCATTTTCATCAAACTTGGTCAAAATGATTACTTTCGAGAGTTCAGTGTCAACATTGACGCCGGCTATCGAAAAACTCGAATCTGCAAGTCCCACGGCTATTACATTATTTTTACTGTCTGTGGCGACCCCATAAAAATTTCCAAATCTATTTTGACTAATCATCTCAGCGCCTTGGATCCAGAGGCATGATCCATTAGTACCATCAAGTTTAGCAACATATGGCGTAAATGCACTGCTATTTTCTGTAACAGTAATTGGTGCTAAAGTCATTTCATCTCGAAACAAGCCGCCAACAATAACATCATCGTTGTCATCGCAGGTAATAGCCCATCCACGATTATAAAGTGTCGTTTCTGTTTCATTTCCTCTAGATTGCGTAGCCCAAATAACATCACCTGCTTCGCTAATTTTTAACACATAAGCTTCCCTATGAAATCCTGATTGGCCAGTCTCGAAAATATAATCTTCAACAGTAAATTTTCCTTGGAAAAAACCAGTGACTAAAATATTTCCATTTTTATCACTTGTTAGGCCATTGGCCCATAGTCGTGTGGATGTACTCATATCAAAAATGTCAGTTTCGTAATTTCTTGTCCACTGAACATTACCTTCATCATTATATTTTACAATCAATAGACTAGGATATTCATTATAGAATTCCTGCCCATCAACTCGAAAACTATCTTGTACATTTGTAATTAGATAAATTCCGTCACCATCAGCATGAATTCTATGTTGATTCTGAACTTCTTTAATATCAATGGTTTTTAGCCATTCAGCATTTCCTGCTGGATCAAGTTTTGAGGCAAACAGGATACCGCCATCTTCATAAAAACTATTTTCCATTAGTTGAGCATTAAATGAACCAAGTGTACTATCAATACTTCCCATGATGTACATGTTTCCTGAATCATCAGTGGTAACTCCATAAGAATTCATCACAGTTGCTCCATCTGCGGAATTTCCTGTAATTACATAGTCTTCGCATTGCGCAAAGATTTCAAATGATAGAACCAGCGTTAAGCAGAAGAGTAAAGTTTTGATTTTCATAGTTTTGATTTTAAGGAATGTTAAGAATAAATGAAATACAAAATAATCAAACTAATTGAATGGTCAATAAAATATCAATAGTATTTGGCTTTTCATAACCTGCATTAAAATTGACTTTGTCTTTTTTTGAAAAAAAATATGAGGAAAATTTTATGTACTGGCTTAGGCCCTATCCATTCTCATAAATTCATAGGCTCCTTTTCTTAGTTGAATTCCGTATTCCAAATAAGCTTTCATTGATGCTAAAAAATTTGCCCACCCTCCAGCATTGCTTACTAACCATTTTAAATTCTCCTCATTTAGTTCTTTTCCAACTTCAGAAACTTTGACTACGGTGCTGTCATCTCCGAACTTAGTTAATCCGATTGTGACTATGGTTTGAGGGTCCCACACAAATGAAATAGATTTGTTAACTTTAATTTTAACTGAAGTAATAGGGAACCTTTCATCAAATTCGGGAAACTTCCAGAGTAAATCCTTTCCTTCAATTAAATTTCCATTAGTTTCAGAAATAAAATACTTGGTAAGACTTTGTGAATTTGTTATCGCATCAAAGACTTCTTCAATTGGTTTAAGTATTTGTAAGCTTGCTTCAGAATTTAATTTCATTTTTTTTGCTTTTTATTCTTACTCAATTATAATGAATGTAAACCATAAAATCTATCAATGCTTTTAGAATTAGATATTTTAAGTTCATTTTATCGGCCTAATTGCTGCGCTAGAACTTAATTCGTCTTTATTGTTTAGATTGAGCTACTTAAACAATTCCTGCAAGTAAATATATTGAAAGCCACTTATTCAATCAAAGCTTTTCCTTTTCAATAATCGATAAAAATCTTTCCTTCAAATAGAAAAGTTCATTTGGTCTCAAGAATTAACGCTTTTTACCAATTTAGATGCTCATTAACAGAAATAATAAAGGAAGAACATATAAAGTTTATTAGTGCGATCCGAAAATATATTCTCTTAACCATGTACTTATAGAGAACAGAAATTAAAGGCGTATAATCAGGCGTACAATGAAGAAATTTTAGATAGCTACCATTAACGGTTATTGATTCGTTTTCAATATTAAATAGAAATAAGTGTTGTATTAATATTTGTTCTCAAAATTCATTAGACGGGAATTGTACTAATTTTTTTGGCAATTAGTCTAATACTTGAACTAAGTTAAATTAATCGATGTTGTTATCGTCTTAAGAATGGAAGGATAAATTTATACCGGAATAATCATATACTTCTCTGGCTAAATTTCTCAATTAAATTTGGGCCAAATAATTAGATTGACAAACCAATCAGTCAATAGTTACAAAAGTCGTTCTAATTTGGTTTTGCAACTCATGATGAGTATTTGTTAATGTGGATTAACAGCTTAACTTTTTGGTTATAGTTGTTTTGTGTTAAAATATTTGAAAGGGAGGTAAGATTGTAGTTCTGAACCGTTATAAACGTATAAAACGGTTAGCTTCATTTATTTTCATAAAGCACAGAAAAACAATAGTCTATGAATTGTGTAGTTTGATTTTATAGTGTAGTATTGAAGAAAAATGCTACAATTATTCAACTTGGTGCACAACGATAAACGTCTAATTGGCTTTAAATCGCCTATTGATCCTATCATTATGGCTAGGCTAAAAATGCTAGACGATTTTTCCTACACAAAAACGCATAGGACATGGTACATACCGTATGCAAAGAGTAGTTTTAAGGCATTTAAATCCTTAAAGATTCCATTCAGAATTTTGAATCTACATACTGGAACCACTGATGATCTTCCATCTAAAAGTGAGCATACCAGCATACCTCAAGAATCATTGGTAAAAACCATTGACAAAAAGGAAAACGCAACAATTTCGTTAGTCGAAGAGCCAATTACGAATGTTGACATACGATCCAAGGCAACGATCGGAAAATTGAATATAGAATGGAATGGAAAAGGATTTAGGCTGAAATTACCTTTTGTTCAAGTGGATATTGATTTTTTGAAATCATTAAAAGGAAGCTATTGGAATGAAAATTACAAATGTTGGATAATTAAATCGACCATTGCTAATCTTAAAAAGCTTCAAGATTACTTTGCTTTCTTTGGTATTGATGAATATTCAAGGCTTTATGAGTTGATCAGTCTCCGTACTAATCCTCAAATTGTAACACTATATCAAACGCCTCAATATTTGGAAAAG
Organism: uncultured Saprospiraceae bacterium; assembly: GCA_937928045.1. GTDB lineage: Bacteria > Bacteroidota > Bacteroidia > Chitinophagales > Saprospiraceae > JABDJM01. The sequence continues at coordinate 95,044 of CALFWO010000026.1, forward strand.
TTAATTGTAAGAATTGAAGGACACGGAGCCGATATTTCATATATCAAAGGGATTGTTGATCGAGAATACGATAAAGATTATCAACGTTGGATCCTACCTTTGTCAGAGGAATTGACCAATAGAATTATAGAGCACTATACCGATTTAGGTGCTAAAATTATCAATAGACTCCCAAATAATAAGAAGAATTATCATCTACAAAAGAATAGTTACGGAATTCGTGTCAATCATTTTATAACGAAATTTCCTCAAAGTCAAAGATCCATATTAGAACCATATATTTCACTTTTATCCCGGCAGCATTACAGTTGGAACACCGTAACTTCATACTGCAAAAAACTGAGTCAAGTAATGCATTATTTCAAGTCAGATGACCTTGACCAAATATCTGCGGATCAAATAAATGATTATCTATATTGTCTAACCAAAAAAGATATATCGCATAGTGCAATAAACGTAGTATTCAGTGCAATAAAGCTATATTTTGAAAAGATATCAATGATTACTGATTTCAAGATTGAGAAGATGAAACGTCCGAAGAAAGGCAGATATTTACCCACAATTTTAAGTATAGGCGAAGTAGAACGAATGCTCAAAAGCACTAAAAATCTAAAGCATTTAAGTATTTTGTACACGATATATGGCGGAGGCCTAAGATTAAATGAATTGTTGAACCTCAGGGTTAAGGATATTCATTGGGAAAGAAACCAGCTTTTTGTCAATAAAGGGAAAGGTAAAAAAGATCGTATGGTAATGCTAAGTCAAAGTCTAAAACAGTTGTTAGAACGATATTTTGCCGAGTATAAGCCGCAATTTTGGCTTTTTGAAGGAAAAGACAGAAAAACAAACTATAGTAGTCGCAGTGTACAAGCGGTAGTTAAGAGAGCGGCAAGAGTTGCAGGAATTTCAAGAAGAGTAAGTCCGCATACTTTGCGCCATTGCTTTGCCACCCATTTGTTGGATCACGGTACTGATGTCAGGTATATACAAGAATTGTTAGGCCATAAAGACATCAAGACTACGTTGATTTACACACATGTAACAACAAGAAAAATTGGCCAAATAGAGAGTCCATTAGATAAAATCGGAAAAAGAGATATTACGCAATGAATTATATTTATTATGTGTGGGGATATGGAAGTTATCGGTAATTCTAATGAATCACTTATACAGTGTCATCTATCCAAAAGGAACGACCTTATCCAATCTGATTATAGAAATTAGGGCACAAAACAGTTAAATATTCCTGATATGCAAAACGATTGGTTTTAATAAAAAACTTGTTTTGTAGAAAATAACAACATATATTTATATGATTTAACTTTATGTTCACGTCTGTTTTAGTTTGATACAGGATTTAAAGGTTGATTAAACATTAGTAACTCCGTTTAAATATTGAATATGAGATTTATATTATTTATTACAGTTTTCGTTTTGTTTTCATATGATTCCGTCTTTTCTCAAAATGAAAATTTACTTTCTTTTCATGCAGTTAATAGGGAATTAACTGACACAGAGCAATTAATGGTTGACAAATTTGTCAATAAAGGTGATTTTAGTCAAAATTATGTTATAACACTTAGTGATTTGTTGGAATCACTTGAAGGAGATAACTTATCTGTTCAATTTCCATGGAATTCATCAGAAATTTATTCATTCACAAGATTGTATTCAAATTCCATAGGTTTGTCGGGATATAGGTGGAGAGGGGTAGATGATTTGGGTAGATCATTTAGGTACACAAAGGTAAATGGACTTGTTCGAGGCGAATACATTGACCGTTTCAATAATAAATTCTTTTTATTTGAGATAAATAAAGATGGTTTAGGCGTAATTTCTGAGAGAGAACTGGATTTTTTAGAAGTTAATAGATGCGGGAATACTGATTTAGATCTTGATATAGATGCTGAAATTGATGCTGAAGTGAGATCTAGTTGTAGTTCGAATAGTAAAATAAGAATTTTATACCTATATACGGATAAGGTTATTGAACAAGGTGAGACACCTGAATTGATTGGTGAAGAAATTACCTCTCAGCTTAATGAAGCGAATTCTAGAAGTAATATTTCTTTAAGTTATGAGACAGCAGGATTTGCTTTGTTGGAAGATTTCGTTGAAGATGGTCAAATGAGAGATGATGTGGATAATAATTTGCCTAATAACGAATCTAAGCAATTAAGAGATGAATTTTTTGCTGATTTTGTATGTCTAATTGGATTTTATAACCAACAAGGTCAACCATCCGGTATTGTTAAAAAAATTGGCGCCTCTAACAAAAATGCTTATTGTATTGTTCATGCTCCTGAAGCAGATATAGACCCTTTTTTCTCTGGTGCCCATGAAATTGGACATCTATTAGGTGCAAAACATCAAAAATGTAGTCTTTGCGGTGATGATGGCTGTTCAAATGGTACTACTAATGCTACAGGTCATATTTTGCAAACCAACAATAATATATCGACATTAATGACTGTCCTTGATTGTACGGATGACAGAGTAGACGTTGTCTGGTCAAATAAGGATCTTACCTATGTTTCTGCAAATGACGAACAGGTAGACCAGGGATCAGCTAATGCAGATGTGGCTTCAAAACATATCCGTAGATTTAAAAAGGCTGCTTGTTTTAGAGATCATCCACCAGCCTCTTTTAGCAATGATAATGGCATATTAGAAGTAGATTTTACTGGCCCTACAACATTAGTTGAGGACATAGAATACACTTGGTTGTCATCTGTTACTGATGGAGTACCAATGTATTCCTATCAATGGAGTATCCAGAGCTTGCCATTAGGACCTTTTGAGTTAATTTCTACAGATCAAAATTTAGTTTCAAATTTAGGAGGAATTCCTGGTAGTAGTTTTGTTTTAAGACTTGAGGTTATGGATAGTAATGGAGATTGGGGGGCGATAAGCAAAAATCTGTTCACTCCATGGGGACCAAATGGACCTAATGGAGAAGGAGGAGTATATCGACTATCGGAAGAGAATACTGAGAGTGACAAATATCATCTTGATAGTTTAGAAAAACAGATTTCTATTTCACCAAACCCCACAATGAATAGAATCTCAGTTCATAGTGAAATTCCTTTTATCGATGCTAGGATTGTAAATATAAATGGCGTGTACATTGAAAATATCACTTTCGAAAAGGTGAATGACAATTCTTTAGGAATTGATCTTTCTAAGCTTAATGATGGTATTTATTTTATAGAATTAAGAGGTCAGGATTTTAGAATTGTAAGGAAAATCATTAAATTATAATATGATATCTAAAAAGTATATTCTAATTAACCTTTTAACTTTGCTTATAGCAAGCTGTTCACAGTTTGAGGACTACGGTGATATTCAATTAAATGAGCTAATGGCTGGCGATGACAAAGTATTAATAAATGGAGATAATCATGAAGATTTTTATGCTTTAGACTCAGTTACTTACTTTTCTCAAGTCAATCGATTTATTCTGGGATTTTCTAAAGAATATTCCCTCCCTCTGAATGGTTTAACTTCCTTTAGTTTTAGTTCGGTTGATTTAATTGAAGGGGAATATACTCTTACAGATTCAAGTAATCGAGCTGAAAGGAATGATAACTTTGTTGAGATAAATATATCTTCATTAATCGGAAGAGATGCTGAAGGTGCTGAGTATAAACTATCAAATTCAAAACAGAGTTTTCTAAAGATATCTAAAGTAGATATGGAAAACTCTTTGGTTATTGGGAATTTCCAATTTCAAATGAAAATGGTTGACGCTAATGGGTTAGATGAAGCTCAAATTGGATTGCCACAATTTTGCACTGTGCAAGGAGAATTTCATAAATACTTCTAATACCTTATTCTTCTCAATATAGTCCGTAAAATAATCTATAGCAAATCTAAAATACCGATAACAGGCGAAGAGAACGCTATAGTCGCTATCGCGCCTACATCGTCTTTCGCTAAGCGTTACTGATCATTAGAAAAAAAAATAATTATGGAAATAGATGAAATTCAGAAACTTATAAGATATATTGAAGAAAACACTAGGGCCGATAAAGTTTCAGGAATAGATTTTATAGATCCAAGGAATTTTAAATCTAAGGTTCAGGGTAAACAGAATTATGTCGTTTTTGGTCGTAGAGGGGCAGGTAAAAGTACTTTGTTAAAGACTTTGTCTTCTGGGAATAATAATTTCACAATTGATGTAAATCTTGAAGATTATAAAGATATTTCGTTCCCTAATATAATAATCAAAGTTCTAACCAGATTATTCGATGATTCAATAAAGGGATTGAAAAAAGAAATTGGCTTTTTCCCAATAGGGAAATACATCAAAAAGGTGAAACTTGTTAGGGAACTAAAAAAAGCCTCAGCTGAATTAAAGCAAAAATTGAATATTCCTGATAATCTCGATGAACAAAGAAAGTATAAAACCAAAACCAAAATGGGCGGCTCCGTAAAGACTAAGAATAAGAACGGAATCAGTTCTATTAAAGCAGCGGGCAAATATTCAGATTTGGATGAAAAGGAAGTTTCTCATCAATGGAAAATTGACAAATTAAATGAATTGAAAACTTCTATTGATGAACATAAAGATTTAATTTCGAATATAGCACTATTAACTAAAAAACAAGTTATTCTTATTTTGGATGACTTCTATTTTATTCCTAAAGATATACAGGCTTATTTGGTTGATTATTTCCATAGAATTTCTAAGTCGAATGACTTTTACCTAAAGGTTGGAACAATTAAACATAGAACTAAATTATATCGGCAGTCTAAACAAAGTTATGTTGGAATGGAGTTAAATGCAGATGTTTATGATATTGATTTAGATTATACTCTCGATAAATGGAATGAATTAAAAAGATTTAAAAGAGATTTGCTAGATTCGGCCATAAGGGCATCTGGTGCTAAAGTAAATGTAGATGAAATCCTGAATGAATCCGCTTTTGAACAATTATGTATAGCATCAGGAGGAGTTCCAAGAGATTTTCTTGTGTTATTTATTAAATGCTGTTCTACGCTTACATCTAAGGATAATAGAATAAGTGTTCCCGAGGTTCGAGAAGTTGCAATTGAAAATTATGCGAATAAGAAGAATGCTTTAGAAAAGGATTCAACTGAACAAAGTAATCTCCTTGAAGGCATAATGTTTATGATTAGAGATAAAGTGTTTAATGATAAAAGGACAAATGTCTTCTTAATAGAAAATGAAGGCTTGGAATTAAATGATGATGTTAAAAGTATTGTCAGAGAATTGATTGATTTGAGATTTATTCATGTGATAGATAGTAATACAAGTGCAGCTCCTTCTGATGGCAAAAGATACTCTGCTTATTTGTTGGACGTCAGTTTATACACAAATGGAAGACCTAGAAACTTTAAGGAAATTGAACCGGATATAAAGAAAAGAAGAGATGACATAAGAAGTGCACCAAGAATACAAATTCAAGAAATAAAAAATAGAATAGAAAACGATCAGTAACTTGCGTTCTCTGCAATGACTCCTCTCGTCGTCACTTCAGAGACCGCGACAGCGTTCTCTACCACCTTAAAAATTTCTTTTCAGATTGTAGAAAAATTGGGAACTTAGAAATAGATCTTTGTTCTAAAGAAATTCGATCTAGTTGTGTGAGGGTTTAAATAAATCGGTGGCTAACCTAAATGTTTAAATCGAAACCAAAGAAATCGTCCAATAAAGGTGACGGAAATTTAATTGTGGAAATTTGTTGGAAATCAATTCTGGACAAAATAGTTAAACAGACAATTCTGGAAATCGATACTAAACAGAAACAATGCACAGAAAGTAAATAAATCACCTTTATTGCGATTAAATCAAATCCCGGACAAAGAAATAACCAAATCCGGAAACTGGCTAGTGACGGAGCCTAAGTCAATTCTAACGGAAATTTGATAGCGTCATTTCGGGTAAATTGGTAAGCTAAAAT
>CALFWO010000027.1 GCA_937928045.1 uncultured Saprospiraceae bacterium
TGTTGGTTGTCTTGCATTCCGCAAATGTACAGTTCTGATTCATTTAGTAATCCATTATCTCGAACTAATTCAATGTTAATTTTTTAGCTCAATTAAAATATTTAAATACCTTTACTTGTAACCAAAAATTTAATCAATGAGGTATATTATTTTCATCCTTGCATTAGGGTTTTTTTCAGGAATACAAAATCAAGCTTTGGCAGTTGTTACTCCTGTGGAATCAGAAGTAAATCATGAAAAGAACAACTTGCAAGTTGTTAGCGCAGCGGATAAAAAGGAATTAAAAAAACAAAAGAAACTGAATAAGTTTCAAAAGCGACTTGATAAAATAAATGCCAAAAGAGTTAAAAAAGGTAAGAAGGCTATTGAAATAGATTTCTCAGATCCTACTGAAAAGTGGTTGTGGTTTGGATTGGTATTACTGGCAGCGGCTATCATCTTAGGAGTCTTGCCAATCGTTTGGGCACTAGCGGGTCTAGTTGGATTGGCTGGTTTTGTCTGTTTACTAATATGGGCCGTTAAAAAATTCGCCTAATCGACTTTTATAAATAAAAAAAGGCTTGATGAAATTCATCAAGCCTTTTTTTTATTTCCTGTGGTATTCCAGAAAGCGGTGATTCAATTTATTTTTTTCATCCAAGACCCCTTCAGTTGAGTTTTTTAGTTCCCATTCTTCTTTCTTCCATTCCGGAAATAAAATTAAATCTTCTCCTTCTATATCAACTTCAACTTCTGTAATATATAACCTATCTGTTTGCGGCAAGGCGGCTTTATATATTTCTCCTCCTCCGATAATAAAGGCTTCCTCTTCCTTATTGTCGAAAGCAATTTCTAGTGCTTGTTCTAATTCATGTGTAACTATACAATTTGAAGCAATGTAATATGGGTTTCGGGTAAGAATAATATTCGTTCTCTTTGGAAGAGGTTTACCAATGGATTCAAAACACTTTCGGCCCATGATAATATGGTGGCCTGAAGTAATTTTTTTGAAATGTTTTAAGTCTGCAGGAAGATACCAAGGTAAGTCATTATCTTTTCCAATTACTTGTCCGTTAGCCATTGCCACGATTGCAGATACTATCATGATAGAAAATTTCTGCGAAGCTAAATATAAATTTCTTTAAGAGGAATAATTCCTAAGAATTATCAGCCTGGATCGTGGCCAGTAAAGCTTCCAAAGAAGATGTATCTTCATTCACAAGTTTGGAAGCTTGAATTCCTTGGTTGATTATAACCAAGGCTTTATCTTTTTGACCTGTCTTGTTGTAAAGAGAAGCCAGTGTTTCAAAGGCATATCCTTTTGGCGCTAATGCAATTGATTTTTTAGCCCACTTAATTGCAGACTTCAAAAGTTTGGGATCATCAATAACCTGATAAAAAGTCCAAGCAATATCATTTAGTTCTGGCGCATTAGCTTCTTTATTTTTTTTCATGAACGTTTTAGCTGCTAGACCAAAATTCTGACGATCTCCTTTCTGTCTAAAATAAGCCATTCTAAAATTGGCTGATTCCTTCTTTGCTGTTTTTGGGTTTGCTTTTTTAAACAATGCGTCCAACTTTGCCAATTCTTCTGGCTTCATATCTAGATTAGATTCCAAATATATTAAGTCACTGATTTTAGCTTCTACGGACTCTTCACCGAACTTTTGTATAAATGCAGATTTATTTTTTAGTAAAAAATCAAAAAGTTTGGTATCTGTATCCGAAGTATACATATATACGAACTCCATTTTTTCATCAAGAGAAAGGTCTTTTGCTGATTCCAAATAAGCTTCTGCAACAGGTAGGTGAGAACCATTTTGCATGGAATAGTTTTTATCAATATAGTCTAACAAAAACTCTGGATCTCTGTTTCCCGCCGCAAACTTTTGGGCCATTGCATCATTTGTTTGAGATCCTTCCTGAGCAACATTTGCCAACTCTATCAAAGCGCTTTCATCGTGGTATCCAAGTCCTCTGTGAACCGCTTTTCCATCGCCATTAATAAAAAGCAATGTGGGATAAGCTGATACTCCATACTTTCGAGCCAATTCTGGTCCTTCTCCTTTTTCCATATCAATCTTGGCATTGATAAATGTTTCATTGAAGTAAGAAGCGACTAGTTCATTAGTAAAAATATTTTTATCCATTGCTTTGCAAGGTCCGCACCATGTTGTATAAGCATCAACAAAAACCATTTTTTTCTCAGCGCTAGCCTTGGCCAAAATAGCACTCCAATCTTCTTTGATGAAATCAATCTTTGTTGCTCCTTGACCAAAAAGTGTAAACGCTGCAAAGATTAGTAAGGGTAGAAAAAGGAATTTTTTCATTTACTTTTATTTATAATTGTAGCAATGCTCGGGCCAGAATTATGCGCTTTCGTATTTCTTAAGAAATCTAATAGCCATAGACTCTTTCTGTCGATCTCCTTTGGATAATTCTATTGCTTTTTTCGCCTCCGCAATCGCCAACATCTTTTCATTATTATTAAATAACATCTCGGCATAGTGCAAGTGATATTCTGGCAGATCTCCCAATTCTGAAGCCATTTTTGCCAACTTCAAAGACTCGGTTTGCAATTTTGCATGATCTGGAAACCCTGAATTAATTTGAGCACTCATGTTGAATAACTTTGAAGGGTCACTACTTGCAAATTTCTTTTTAAAAGTTTTTATCGCTTTTGAAAAGCCATCTGCGTCTTTCATTGCAAATGTAAAATCCATTTCTGCTTTAACATTAAACTGTTCACTCAACGCAGGGTGGTGAGTCTTCATTTTCGCCATCGCTTCTTCCTTTAGATCTATAGAAGAATACTCAATAGATTTTTTCAAAGTTCGCTCACATGCCTTTTTTATCTTCACCAAATAAACTTCTTTGCCAACCAGTGGAACAATCTTTTTTTCTCTATCCGTTACTTGCGAAAAAATTCTTGAATCTGCTTCTACCAATGCGTCAAACATAAACTGAAGGTTGGCTGAAGAATTCAGATTGTCTTGACTTTTCAAATAGCTATTCGCAATCTTTCCGCTGGATTTTCCCGACTTGATTAAAGCCTTTACATATTTGTGAACCAACTCTGGACTACGATCTCCTGCTTCGTACAAAGCTGCATATTCTGAACTATAATCTACCTTAGACAAAATTGAAGCTCCCAGACTTAAGAAATTATCAACATTTTGTGCTCCCTTGACTTTTTGAACAACTTTACCTTTCCCATCGATGAAATATAATGTGGGATATGCCTGTACTGGATATTTCTGTTGAAATTTTATTCCATCCTTTTTTTCCATGTCTATCTTCATAGAGACAAACTTCTCATTAAAGAAGTCGCCAACTTTTTGGTCCGTAAAAACAGTCTTTGCCATTCTTTTGCAAGGGCCACACCAAGTAGTATACGCATCTACAAAAATCACTTTTTCTTCTACTGCGGCTTTTTCAAGTGCGTCTTCCCAAGTTCCCTCGAAAAATTCAATGCCGGTGGCCGAAGAAACTGTATTCATCGAGATAAAGAGCAGACCAATTAAGAAATATTTCATCACAAATTTTTTGTTGTCAAGATAATGGTATTCACATTCTTATGCATTGCTAACCAGTGAACTCAGCACATAATGATGCAAGTTTAAGGGATATTTAACCCTTGAAACGAAAAATGAATCTTATAGTTGTTGTTTTGGAAGCTTGTTTAAAGCTTAAAGGCAGCTAGTTTCTGAAATTCCTTCACTCGCTTATTAATCTGAGCCTTATTGAGTGATTTCAATCTAGTGATACCAAATTCTTCGACACAGAATGAAGCCATGGCAGAACCATAAATCATTGCTCGCTTGAAATTCTCAAAACTGAGTGAACTTGTAGAAGCTAAATATCCCATAAATCCACCCGCGAAGGTGTCACCTGCTCCTGTTGGGTCAAAAACCTCAGCCAAAGGCATTGCTGGTGCATAAAACATTTTACCATCCATAAAAAGAAGTGCTCCATGCTCACCTTTTTTGATCACTAAAACCTTAGGTCCCATCTTATGGATGACTTTGGCCGCTTTAACAAGGGAGTATTCTCCTGACAATTGTCTGGCTTCTTCGTCATTGATTGTTAAAAGATCTACTTTCTTCAGTACTTTTTTTAAACTCGGCATGGCAACATCCATCCAAAAGTTCATAGTATCCAAAGCAATCAACTTTGGCTTTTTAGCCATTTGCTTAACAACTTTCATTTGAATTTCAGGCGTGAGATTACCTAGCATAACAAATTTTGCATCCCTATAATGCTTAGGAAGTTTCGGGTTGAAGGTGGCCAACACATTCAGCTCTGTTGCCAAAGTGTCTCTAGAATTCATGTTATTGTGGTACTTTCCAGCCCAAAAAAATGATTTTTCGCCTTCTTTGATTTCCAAACCGGCCAAATCAATTCCTCTTTTGGTCATATATTTCATCTCAGCCTCGGGAAAATCATCTCCAACGACGGAAACCAATCGGATATCTTTAACAAAATACGAAGCTGCAATACTTGCATAAGTGGCTGCTCCTCCGACAATTCGGTCGGCTTTTCCATAAGGGGTTTCAATAGAATCAAAGGCAACGGTACCAACAGTAACTAAACTCATAAAAAAAATTAAATTTATTTGCCCGTAAAGATTGCACTTTTTGATTGAAGTACGTAGATTTGCGTCCGCTTAAATAAAAAAGCGATAAAAGCTCCCTTAGCTCAGCTGGTTAGAGCATCTGACTGTTAATCAGAGGGTCCAAGGTTCGAGTCCTTGAGGGAGCGCAAAATAAAGGTCTTATTCTTCGGAATGAGGCCTTTTTTGTTTTAAAGACTTTTCCTTCATTTAATTTAACAAAATATTAGGATTTCTATAATTCAATCTGCCTTGCGAATCCCGCCAAACAAGGCTATTTTCCAAACTGGTTTGTTTTGGAACAATAACAGTTGTTTTTTCGTATTAATAGGTTGATTGCCAAAGCATTTGGAGTCTCTTTTTTGAGATCGATTTTTAAAGATATTCAAGCATGAGTCAGCAGAATAATTACAGTGCATTAATTCAAAAACTAGATACTTTCATTCGGAAGTATTATTTGAACCAACTCATCAGAGGTCTGATGTATAGCATCGGACTGGTCGGCTTGCTATTCTTGTTGATAACACTTTTGGAGTCATACTACTTCTTTGGACAATCCGGACGAAAGGTTTTGTTCTTTTCTTTTATTGGTATCAGCTTCTTGGCAATTGCTAAATGGATTTTACTTCCACTAATGCACTTTTTCAATTTGGGTAAAGTTATTTCTCATGAAAAAGCAGCCAACATTATTGGAGATCACTTTGGGGATGTCAAAGATAAATTGCTAAATATTTTGCAGTTGAAAAAACAAGCTGGAAACTCTAGCTTAGCAATGGCGGGTATTAATCAAAAGACAGAGGAAATCAAATTGGTTTCTTTTCCAAAGGCAATCGACTTGGGAAAAAATAAAAAGTATTTGCGTTACGCTATTCCACCTCTAATGCTTTTGTTTGCAATTTTTTGGATGGCACCCAGTCTGATCAAAGATTCGACAGCAAGATTAATAAATAATGGAACTGACTTCGAAAGAGCTGATGCTTTTGCTTTTGCTTTAGTAGATGACCAGCCAACTGTTGTTCAATACGACGACTATGATTTGGTGGTAAAAATTGAAGGTGATCAATTGCCAAACGAAGTCTTTATCGATGTTGATAATTATCAATATAGATTAACTAAAGATGAAAATGATATTTTCTCTTATCGCTTTTCAAATGTTCAAAAAGACACCAAATTTAAATTATTTGCAGCTGGAGACAGAGGAAGAAAAGTAGAAAGTAAAGCTTACGATCTTTCCGTATTAAAAAAACCAAATATTACTGGTTTTGATATAGAGTTAGATTATCCATCTTATACCAATCGTAAAGATGAAACTTTGCAAAATATTGGAGACCTAGTCGTTCCTCAAGGCACTAAGTTAAAATGGATTTTTAATTCACTCCACACAGATGAGGTTGCAATAAAATTTTCTAATACAAAAGAAATTGCTTCTGCAGAAAGATTCTCCAACAATCTTTTCTCTTTCAAAAAAAGAGCTTTGTATGATGAACTCTATAAACTATACATTTCTAATGCTGCTTTACCTAAAGCAGATTCTATCAGTTATTCGCTAAATGTTATTCCAGACTTAAAGCCATCTATACAAGTTGAAAAATTTGTAGACAGCTTAGATAGTAAACTCTTTTTCTTTGCCGGAGAAGCTGGAGATGACTATGGTTTAAGAAGTTTGACTTTTAACTATCGTGTTTCTAATACAAAAGGTCTACAAGGTGAATTAGTAAGTGTTCCATTAGAAAAACCAGCTGCCAAGAATATTCAATATACACACAAGTGGGATATTAATGAATTAGAATTGAAGCCCGGTGATAACTTGAGTTATTACTTTGAAGTTTATGACAACGATGGAATAAATGGCGCCAAATTTTCTCGAACAGAAATTATGAGTTTTGAAGTTCCAACGATAGAAGAGTTTGAAAAACAAGAATCGGATAACAACGAAGATATAAAGGAAGATCTTAAACAATCGATGGAGGAGTCTAAGAAGATTCAAAAGGAAATGAAAAAACTCCGCGATAAGGTTTTGCAGAAAAAAGATTTGGACTGGCAAACCAAAAAAGATCTAGAGAAACTTTTAGAACGTCAAAAAGAATTAGAAAAGAAAATTGAAGAAGCAAAAAAGAAGTTTGAGGAAAATTTAAAGAACCAAGAACAGTTTGATGAAAAGTCAGAAGATATATTAAAAAAGCAAGAGAAGTTACAAGAACTTTTTGAAGAAGTAATGAGTGATGAAATGAAAGAACTCATGAAACAGATTGAAGATCTTATGGAAGAAATGAATAAAGACAATGCGCTCGAGATGATGGAGCAAATGGAAATGAATGATGAGGAATTAGAAATGGAATTGGATCGTCTTACTGAGTTGTTCAAAAATTTAGAGGTAGAAGCCGATATGGAAAAGGCCATTGAAAAATTAGAAGAACTGGCCAAAGAACAGGAAGAGCTTTCAGAGGAAACAGAAAAAGGAGAAACACCGCAAGAAGAGTTAGAAAAAAAGCAGGAAGAAATAAATGAAGAGTTTGAAAAACTAGAGGAGAAGATGGAAGAGATCGAAAAGAAAAATGAAGCGTTAGAAAGACCAAAAGATCTTGGAGAAAATAACGAAGAAAAAATGGATGAAATCTCTGAGGAAATGAAAGAGAGTAGCGAACAATTGGAACAACAAGAAAATAAAAAAGCTTCTGAATCCCAGAAAAATGCATCGGAAAAGATGCAGGAAATGGCCGACCAAATGAAAGGTTCAATGGAATCTGGAGAAATGGAGCAGATGGAAGAGGATATGGAAGCTCTGCGTCAACTGCTGGAAAATCTAGTAAATCTTTCTTTTGATCAAGAAGATGTCATGGACGATGTTGGATCCTCAACGATTAATACGCCGATTTACATTGATCTTGTTCAGCAACAATACAAATTAAAGGATGATTTCAAGCTGGTAGAAGACAGCTTACAAGCATTAGCTAAGCGGGTTTTTCAGATAGAATCTTTTGTAACGGAAAAAGTAGGTCTAATTAAAAAGAACTTGGATGAAGGTTTAGACTTGTTAGAGGATCGTAAAAAACCTCAGGCCGCCAACAATCAGCAGCGAACAATGAAAAATGTTAACGATCTAGCGTTAATGTTAAATGAAGTGATGCAGCAAATGCAAGAACAGATGTCCAGCATGATGCCTGGAAACCAGAATTGTAGCAAACCTGGCGGAAAGGGTAGTAAACCTGGAAGTAGTGGACCTGCAGATAAGCTTTCTAAAGGTCAACAGGGATTGAAGGAGATGATGGAAAAAATGAAAGAAGGAGCAAAGAATGGTAAAGGCCCGGGGTCAAAAGAATTCGCAAAAATGGCGGCAAAGCAAGCGGCCTTGCAAAAAGCGCTTCGCGAAATGAAAAAAGCGAAGCAAGAACAGGGGCAGGGTGGTCAAGAGCTTCAGGAAATCATTGATCAAATGAATCAGAATGAAATCGATTTGGTGAATAAACGCTTAACCAATGAGATGATGAAGCGACAACAAGACATCTTAACTAAGCTGCTTAAAGCTGAAAATGCCGATCGTCAAAGGGAATATGATAACAAAAGGAAAGCACAAGTAGCGGAGCAAAAAGAAAGAAAAATGCCTCCGACAATGGAAGAATACATTAAAAAGCGAGAATCTGAAATTGAACTTTACAAGACTGTAAACCCTGCTTTGCGCCCTTATTACAAGAATTTGGTAGAAGAATACATCAATCAGCTGAAGACTGATTAATTTTTGGAACCATTTTAGTCTTATTTACGTATTGTATATTGTGCAATCCAGTTTTAATTTATGATCAGTAGTCAACAAGAACAGCTTATTTTAGTTTCCGACCCTAAAAATGTCGCTCAGGTAGAGACATTCGTAGAGAAGGTAGCTAAGAAATATGCCATTAGTCCAAATGTCTATGGCAACATACTTATTAGTTTAACTGAAGCTGTGACTAACGCAATTAAGCATGGTAACTGTAATGATTCTGAAAAAAATGTAACATTAAACTTAGAATATAAGCCGCAAGTATTGTCATTTATCGTTTCTGACCAAGGCCCTGGTTTTGATTTTGAAAACCTACCTGATCCTACCTCTCCAGAAAATCTGCTAAGAATTGGCGGACGTGGCGTATTTCTTATGCGTCAATTATCTGATGGAGTTAGTTTTCACGACGATGGCCGAACTGTTGAAATTCGATTTCAGCTCTAATCCATTTTTTTATTTCACCCTCTCTTTTTATACCTAACTTTACAACAAGTTTATAGGTATGACTAATCTAGATTCCGAAATTTTATTTCATTCCGAGTCCATCGACTTTTTACTAACGGATGAGTCCAATGTTATCAAATGGATAATGGCTACTGTGTCGAATGAAAACAAAGACCAAGGGAATCTCAATTTCATTTTTTGCGATGATGAGTATTTGCACCGCATCAATCTCGAATATCTCAATCATGATACCTATACAGACATTATTACTTTTCCTTTACGAACTGACCGAATTGAAGGTGACATCTTTATAAGTATTGAAAGAGTAAAAGAAAACGCAAAAGTTTTTAAAGTTGAGTTTCGAAAGGAATTATTAAGAGTGATAATCCATGGTGTTTTACATTTGATTGGTTATAAAGACAAAACTGAAAACGAACAGAACCTGATGCGAAATAAAGAAGATTTTTATCTGTCTAAATACATCATTTAAAACCTTTGTAGAATAGTATTTTTTATCCTGTTATGAGGTTAATTATTGGCTAGAATATTGACGTTAATCCTTGACAAATAGCTAACTATTCTAACAAAGTCTCGTTAAATATTATTACTAAATAGTAAAAGATAAAACCTTGTATATTACTATTGTCCTTTAATTCGGAGATAAAATTAGATCTCAAAAAGAAAGTACCCAAAAATGAAAGTTTTAAAGTTTGGTGGTTCTTCGGTAGCTAAGTCGGAAAGAATCGAACAAGTCATCGATATTCTAAAAAAGTATTACAGCGAAGGTCAAAGGTTTACCGTTGTCTTTTCTGCATTCGGGGGAGTTACAGATTCCTTAATTGAGATGAGCAATTTAGCTGCTGAAGGTAATGAAGGGTATAAAGAAGTTTTTGAGGGTTTTTCGAAAAGACATTTCGACGCTGTTGAAGATTTAGTTGCAGATGAATACATCGATCAAGTCAAAAAGGATCTTTCAGAAAATCATAATGTCCTTCAAAGTTTGCTAAAAGGAATCTTTCTTGTTCGAGAAGCTTCGAAAAGAACAATGGATTATGTCTTAAGTTTTGGAGAGAGAAACTCTTGTTACATTATTGCAAATGCATTAAAAAGCAAAGGGGTAGCTGCCGAGTATTTAGACGCTCGTACTATCGTTAAAACAGATAAATCTTTCAGTTCTGCAAAAGTTAATTTTGAAAAAACGTTTGAACTCGTTAAAACACACTACAAAAACCACCCAAACCTGCAAATCGTTACTGGTTTTATTGCCACAGCAATGGGAGGTTTAACTACAACGCTTGGAAGAGGTGGTTCTGACTATACCGCATCAATATTAGCGGCTGGTTTAGCAGCAGAAGTGATTGAAATTTGGACAGATGTAAACGGAGTACTAACTGCTGATCCTCGAAAAGTAAAATCCGCTTTTACAATTCCAACACTGACTTATGCAGAAGCGATGGAAATGAGTCATTTTGGTGCAAAAGTTATTTATCCGCCAACCTTACAACCTGCGCTCAAAAAGCAGATTCCAATAATCATTAAAAACACTTTTAATCCTGATCACAAAGGATCTTTCATCTCTCATAAAGGTGATAATAATGGTAATACTGTTAAAGGTATTAGTTCCATTGGAGAAATTGCGTTGCTTACTTTGGAAGGTTCTGGCCTCTTTGGAGTACCTGGAATTTCAGCAAGACTTTTTAGCGCTTTGGCCAATGGCGGAGTTAATGTGATTATGATCACTCAGGGAAGTTCTGAGCATAGTATAAGTTTTGCCATTGATCCTAAAAAAGCTACACTAGCAGCTCAACTTGTAGAGAATGCATTTGAGTATGAAATGCTCAATGGAGTTGTCGAACCAGTAAAGGTGGAAAAAGAATTATCTGTTATCGCCATCATTGGAGAGAACATGAGATTCCAACCGGGGATTGCAGGTCGTCTTTTTCAAGCATTGGGCAAGAACGGAATTAATTGCGTTGCTATTGCCCAAGGAAGTTCTGAATTAAATGTTTCTGTTGTTGTTCCTAAAGCTGATGAAGCCAAGTCTCTAAATGCACTTCATGAATCTTTCTTTTTATCAGATACTCAAGACTTGCATTTATTTATGGTCGGAGTTGGTTTGATTGGAAGTACATTAATTAATCAAATAAAATCTCAAGCTAAATATCTTAAAGACAAACATAATCTAACCATAAAATTAGTTGGTATTGCCAACTCTAAAAAAATGATTTTTGATGTTGAAGGTTTAGATTTAGAAAACTGGAAAGATCAGTTACTCAAATCTGAGGACAGAATGAGTATGGCTGGTTTTACTGATCGAATGAGTGGTCTTAATTTATCCAATTCTATTTTCATGGATAATACGGCTAGTGAAGAAATAGCAAACTACTACGAACATATTCTTGAGAAAAGTATTAGCATTTCTACTCCTAATAAAATTGCCACGTCTTCTGGATTTTTACAATATCAGCGGCTAAAAACAATTGCCAAAAAAAGGGGAGTGAAATTTTTATACGAAACAAATGTTGGAGCTGGTCTTCCCGTTATTTCTACCATGACAGATTTGATCAATAGCGGAGATGAAGTTTTAAAAATAGAAGGAGTTCTTTCTGGTTCTCTTAGTTTCATATTCAATAGTTTTAATGCTGATAAGAAATTCAGTGAAGTGGTAAAAGAAGCTGGAGAAAAGGGATATACAGAACCTGATCCTCGAATTGATATTAACGGCGTTGACGTTCGAAGAAAACTGATTATCCTCGCCAGAGAAACCGGACTTCCGATGGATGCACACGAGGTGGAGATAGAAAATATTCTTTCGAAGGAATGCCAGAATGCAAGTACGGTCGAAGAATTTATGAAACTATTACCATCAGAAGATGAGCGCTTTGAAAAAATGAGAGCTGATGCCGAAGCAGAAGGAAAGGTTTTAAGAATGATTGCCAAATTAGACGAAGGTATGGCAACTATAAAATTAGAAGCCGTTGGTATGGATCACCCTTTCGCTAGTTTGAATGGTAGTGACAACATGATTGTATTCACAACTAAAAGATATAATGATCGACCTTTAGTTATTCGCGGTCCTGGTGCTGGTGCAGAGGTTACAGCGGCTGGTGTATTCGCCGAAGTAATATCAATTGGTCATTTTTTATCTTAATTAACTGATTATCAATATATTATGCATCCTGGTATAAAAGTTTTTGCTCCAGCATCTGTTGCCAATATAGCCGTAGGATATGACATTCTAGGTTTTGCATTGGATAAACCTGGAGATGAAATATTAGCTAAATTTAAAGATCGCAAAGGATTGGTCATAAAGACTATTACTGGCGGTAAGGGACTTCCTTTGGAAGTAGAAAAGAACACTGCGGGATTTGCTGCTCAGAGATTTTTGGAGCATATAGGAGAAGCTGATCGAGGTATAGAATTTGAGATTAGAAAAAAGATGCCTTTTGGCTCAGGGCTAGGATCAAGTGCTGCTTCTGCTGTAGCGGGTGTAATGGCTGTTAATGAGCTATTAGATTGTCCTTTGGAAAAAAGAGATTTACTGCCTTTTGCTGTTCAGGGGGAACAAATTGCAGATGGTTCCTACCATGCGGATAACGTAGCTCCTTCTTTGATAGGAGGAATGGTTTTGATCAGAGATAATCCCAGCTTAGATGTTCATCGACTAAATGTTCCAAAAGGACTTTACGCCACAGTTGTTTATCCCAAGATTAAAATTCTAACTCGAGATTCTAGAGCGATATTAAGTGATCAAGTTTTACTCAAGGATCATATCAAACAAAGTGGAAATCTGGCCGCATTTATGCTAGGTTTATTCAATAGTGATTTTGCACTTATTGGCAGGGCATTACAAGATGTAATAATAGAGCCTCAACGTAGGAAGCTAATTCCATATTTTGATGAAGTCCAAGAGGCCGCTTTAAAATGTGGTGCTTTAGGTTGTAGTATTTCTGGAGCTGGCCCATCAATATTTGCGCTTTCAGCAAATAGTCTAATTGCCGAAGAAGCCGGCAATGCTATGAAGAAAGTATTTACTGATCGAAAAATTAGAACAAAACTATTCTTATCTGGAATCAACCAGGAAGGAGCTATCAAATGTTAATTAAATGCAGTTATACAGTACAAACAATAGATCCCATACAGTAGATCTTAAAGAGGCGGTAATGAATAGTCTTCCGCCTGATAATGGTTTGTACATGCCAGTTCGTATTCCTCAGTTGAGCACTAATTTTATAAAAAACTTATCGGATTACACTTTCGCAGATTTAAGTTTTCAAGTAGCCAATAATATTATTGGTTCATATATTCCTAAATCAAAGTTAGAAGAGATTGTACATGGAGCTATTGATTTCCCCGCACCAGTTGTAGAGTTAACTGATAGTCTTGGTATTCTTGAATTGTATCATGGTCCTAGTTTAGCTTTTAAAGATTTCGGTGCTCGTTTCATGGCAAGAACTATGGGATATTTTAACGAGCAATCTAGTGAGGAGCTAATCATACTGGTTGCTACTTCAGGTGATACTGGAGGTGCTGTTGCAGCTGGATTTTACAATACTCCAGGAATTAAAGTGGTAATACTCTACCCTTCAGGAAAAGTTAGTCCCCTTCAAGAAAAACAACTTACTACGCTTGGTGGTAATATTGAAGCTATTGAAATTCAAGGAACCTTTGATGATTGTCAAGCATTGGTGAAAAAGGCATTTCTTGACCAAGAGCTAAATGATCAAATTCGATTAAGCTCAGCCAATTCAATCAACATTGCTCGATTAATACCACAAAGCTTTTATTACTTCGAAGCTTGGAAGCAATTCCAAAAGTCAGGAGAAGCATTAAGCTTTATAGTTCCTAGTGGAAACTTTGGAAATCTGACCGCAGGTCTTTTTGCTAAAAAAATGGGATTACCAATAAAGCACATGGTTGCTGCTACGAATAACAATGATATTGTACCAGACTATTTAAGTACTGGCAAATATCAACCAAGACCATCTGTTCCTACAATATCAAATGCTATGGATGTAGGTGCTCCTAGTAATTTTTCTAGGATGATGGATTTGTATGGTTCCACGTGGAACGATGTAAAAGGAGATATCAAAGGCTATTCTTATTCTGATGCGAATACAAGATTAGCAATGAAAGAAGTTTTGGCTAAGTACAACTATGTAATGGATCCCCATGGCGCTGTTGGTTATTTAGCCGCAATAGTATATCAAAAAGAATCGATTGGAACTAAGTCTATAATTCTAGAAACTGCACATCCTTCCAAGTTTTTATCTGAAGTAGAAACTACACTTGATAAAAAGATTGAAGTGCCTGAGCGTTTAGCTGAGCTAAAAGATAAAACCAAGGTAGCGGAATTAATGCAGGTTGATTACAATGCATTCTCAAATTACTTGAAGAAAAATCACGCTTAGCTACCCTATCCGGTGAAGCTGGTTCCACGTGAAACATGTTCAATTCCTCTAACTCATAATCTCTCTACTCAATTTTCCAATCAACTGATTAAAGGAATTAATAAAAATTTCATAAGTCAACTATAAACAGATTTTAAACTATCTAAACATAACCTAAGCACTTTTCTTAGCTTTTTACTGCAATTAGCTTTTCAATTAATTCATCATGTCTCAGCTTGGTAACTATTGAATAAACCTTCGCATTAATTACAATAAATGTTTTCCCAGAATAAACAAATGTATTCTAACAGATAATCCAATTTATACAGTCCTATTCCAAATAAAAAAGGCCGTTTCGCGAAGAAACAGCCTTTGTATTATATCTATTTGAATTACAGATAGTTAAGTGTTTATCTCAAGAAAATCTGCTAAATGATTATTGAATATATCAGAACGTTCCATCATCGGTGCATGCCCACACTCTGGAACCAAATGAAGCTGAGAATTTTCAATCAGTTCATTAAATTTCTCTCCTACGAAGGCTGGAGTTATCGTATCATGTTCTCCCCAAATCAATAATGTAGGGGCTTTGATCTGATGTAATTTATCAGATAGATTATGTCTAACGGCTGACTTTGCCGTAGCGATCACTCTGATCGCCTTACCTCTATCATTTACGATATCAAAAACCTCATCTACCAATTCTTTGGTAGCTACTGTTGGATCATAGAATGTTGCTTCAGTCTTTTCTTTAATAAACTCATAGTTCCCTCTTTTCGGAAAAGAACTTCCAAGACTGTTTTCGAATAGTCCTGAACTACCAGTCAAAGTAATACTCTTGATCCAATCTGGATTCGCCAAGCTAAATAGCAAAGTAATATGTCCTCCAAGTGAATTACCTAATACATGTACTTTATCAAAACCTTTGTGTTTAACAAAGGCGCCGACATGATCAACTAGCCCACTTACAGATACTTTAATGATCGGCAATTCAAAAATAGGTAGCATTGGAACAACAACATTGTACTTATCACCAAAGCGATCAATTATCCCTTGAAAATTACTCAAGGCTCCAAAAAGTCCATGCAATAGTAATAGATTTTCAGGGCCACCTTTAGTTTCTATATACTTAAATCCTTCTTCTTCTATTAGGTCGTAATTCATTGGCTAAAACATCAATTTGCACAAAGGTATATATTTCTAAGACTTAGCTTATTTAATGATATCAACAGAGTTATTAACATTTTTACTGAAATTCAATGTTATCCTACCAATTAAGCCTTCCTCGTTTTCCACATACTAACAATAAATGTTAATAAAATGGAATAATTATAGCATAAAAACAAAACAAGTAAATATATTTATCTGATAATCAATTATTTATATGATTAATTAGACTTACACAAATTGTTACTCATTGGAAGAATTTGTTGATAACCTCGGTTTAAGGTGGTAAAGAACATACAGTAAAGCGGCGAAAAGTAACAAGGCAACACATTGATGTAGGGCCCCATACCCTATTGGAATGGATCCAATAGCATTTACAATTGTTAGTATCCCTAGTATAAATTGAGTTACCAACAGAGTTATTAACAGTGTTGATCCAGCTCTAACTTTCCTATTTGTTGAATTTTTTAAATTGAGTACAAACCAAATAATAACAGCTGTTAACAAATAAGCTGTTATTCTGTGTAAGACTTGTACAATGGCCTTTACACGGACAGAAGCCTCATAATCAAGAATACTGTCCACATCAGTTGAAACTGCAAGGGAATTCAATAAGTTATTGCCATTTACAAAGAATGGCCAATGCGCGTGAATAAGACCAGCCCGCATTCCGGCCATCAGACCGCCAAAAAGAATTTGAACCATAAGCAATCCAGCAACACCCCATCCTATACTATACCAAAGCTTATTTCCCCCATCCAACGAAATTTGACTCGACTTGAGCCAAGTCCAAAAGAGATAACAAAATAATGCAGCTGCTAATCCTAAATGTGTAATTAACTTATAGGCACTCACCCAAGTCCGTTTGTCTGAATTCAGTCCACTTTTTACCATTATCCAACCAAAAACTGCCACAGTTGCTGCGAGTAATATAACAATACCAAGACGCATATTCAACCATCGTGGCATCATACCCCTTATATTGAAAATTAGAAAAGGAATAATAAATACAAATCCCATAAGCCTCGCCCATAACCGGTGAAAGTACTCCCAGAAGAAAATAAACTTAAACTCGCTTAAAGTCATATCTCCATGCAAAGACTCGTATTGCTTTCTCGCATGAATTTTATACAAATCAAAAGCTTCTTCCCATTCCATTGTATTCATTGGTGGCAAGGTTCCTTGTATAACCGACCATTCTGTTATGGATAACCCAGAATCGGTTAACCTGGTAACCCCTCCAATCACAACTTGAAAGAAAATCATGACCAATCCAATCACTAGCCATACCTGAATAATTTTCGCAACACCTGTCTTCTCGTTCATTTGATATTTTTTGAGTTATCCACTCACATTCTGATCCCTATTAATAATATTATAATTTTAAAAAAAATACCCTCATCATCATAGCTGTGGAAAAGGGGATAACTTTAATTTAATAAATTTGAATATTGAGTTATTAAGGAATTCAATGCAATTATCCACACTTAGTTCACATAATAGTAGTTTGTAAATCAATATTTTAGTCATTTTTCCACAATACTTGTCAAGTTTATCCACACAACAACTAATTCATTAATAGAACTCAACACTAGCTTAATCAACTGTGGATAAACCTGAGGTTATACACCAAAAAAGCCACAAATAAACTAATTATTATATATTAATAAAATATATTCTTAGTAACTGTGGATAACTTTGAAGATACTGACGAGTAATCCACATTATAATCCACATCATGTGTATAACTAATGCCTATAAAAATTAACTAACTTTAGGACTCACCAGAAATACATGCTATGTGTGGTAGATACTCTTTAGCAACCACGAAAGCTAAGATGGAAGAAGAATTTGGAATCGACATTGGTAATGACCAATTGTCAATAAGTTTCAATATAGCTCCAACTCATAAAGCTTATGTAATAACTAATGAAGCTCAAGATAGATTATCGACTTTAAATTGGGGACTTATTCCAGCTTGGTCTAAAGATGATAAATTAACAGGCAAACTAATCAATGCCAGAGTTGAAGGTATATCAACAAAACCAAGCTTTCGAATGGCGATTAGAAAAAGAAGGTGTTTGGTAATAGCGGATAGTTTTTATGAATGGAGGAGAGAAGGCACAAAAAAAATACCTTATCGAATATTTCCGAAAGATGGAGAACTGATGGCTTTAGCCGGTATATGGGAAACTTGGGGATCCGATAACTCTCTAAAGACCTTCTCAATCTTAACTACAGAGGCTAATGATGATTTGAAAGATTTACATAACAGGATGCCAGTGTTTTTCTCAAGACCAAGTCAGCAAAAAAAATGGCTCTCTGATCTAACATTAGATGAAACAATAGAGATGTTACAACAGCCAGCTTCATCTTACTTAACCAAGTATAGAGTAACAGAGCAAATGAATTTACCAATAAACAACTTCAAGCAAATACACGAAGAAGTACCAGAACCTCCAACTTTGTTCGGATAGAAAAAGATTAATAAAATATTCTAAATGCTAGTAGTTGTCCAAAGAGTAAGCGAAGCCTCAGTAACTGTCGAGAATAAAATTACTGCCGAAATTAAAAAAGGCCTACTAATATTATTAGGTATCCTTCCTGATGATAATAAAGACGATATTGATTGGTTGGTAAGAAAGATTGTTAATCTTCGAATTTTTGCTGATGATCAAGGAGTGATGAATAAAAGTGTCTTGGATATTGATGGCGATATCATAGTTGTAAGCCAGTTTACTTTACATGCCTCAACAAAAAAGGGGAATCGCCCCAGTTATATTAAGGCAGCTAAACCAGACATTGCAATTCCATTGTATGAACAATTCAAGATGAGTATTTCAGAAGGACTTGAAAAGAAGGTACAGTCGGGAATTTTCGGCGCAGATATGAAAGTAGCTTTACTAAATGATGGACCAGTTACTATAATAATCGATTCAAAAAACAAAAAATAAATGACCATTAAGCAAACCCAAGATGAAGTGGATCACTGGATAAAAACTATTGGTCAGCGATATTTTAATGAATTGACAAACATGGCCATTCTTACAGAAGAAGTCGGCGAACTATCCAAGATAATGGCTCGTCTATATGGTGAACAGTCATTTAAAACGAAGGAAAAAGAAAATTCTGCTATGAAAGATTTAGCAGATGAAATGGCAGATGTCTTTTTTGTTCTGGTATGTCTGGCAAATCAAACAGGAGTAGATCTTACAACAGCATTAAAAAAGAATTTTGAGAAGAAAACAATTAGAGATAAAGATCGACATGCCAATAACCCTAAGTTGAAATGAAACCATTTCTAACTTTCATTTTTTTCTTACTTACGAATGTATTTTTATTTGGTCAAATAAGAACAACCCAAGAAGTAAAGCCACTACAATTCGAGTTGTTAGCAACCTCAAATTTAGTTACCAAATGGATAGAACCATTGAGTATTGAGAAAGAAGTTTTTTCATTTGCGGTTAAATCTAAAACAACCATTCATTTGCAATTTAGAACAAAGAAAAGTGGTAAGAAAATATCCCAGTGGAAAAATCTAGAACTGAATTCGCATCGACAAACCTATGATCAATACTGGGTAAGTGAATTGTATTTTTTATCAGTCGAAACAGAAGGAATACAATTCAGACATTTAATTAATAAAAGACCTCAAAGTCCTATTGAAATTAATTTTATATCAATTCCAATAGGATATGCTTCCGAAAAATCCATTCAATCGGATTCTTCAACTTGCGCATGTGAACAACCAGCATATTTTAATAGAGAAGATTGGTGTCCGACAAATGATTGTCCAGAAATTTCAAACCCAGCTATAACTTCGGTGACACATCTAATTGTACATCATGCGGCCTCCGCGAATACGAGTTCTAATTGGGCCGGTGTTGTGAAATCCATTTGGGAATTTCATGTCAATGTAAATGGCTGGGATGATATTGGATACAATTGGTTAGTTGATCCAGAAGGTAAAATCTACCAAGGCCGGGGAGACAATGTCAGAGGTGCTCATTTTTGTGGAACGAATTCAGGAACGATGGGCGTATGCATGTTAGGAAATTTTCAAACGCAAGCGCCACAAGATTCGGCACTAGAAATGCTCACTAAATTATTAGCTTGGAAATCCTGTGATGTAGATATTACCCCAACGGATTCTTCATTCCATAGTTCATCTGGATTAATACTAAATACAATTTCCGGTCATAAACAAGGATGCAGTACTGCATGTCCTGGAGATCTTTTTTTTCCGCTCTTTCCTGAATTAAGATTGGCAGTAGAAAGTTATATTGCTGATAGTTGTAAAACCATTTTTTCAAATATTAATAATAGAAATGAAAATTTGGAAATAAGCTTATTTCCAAATCCGGCTATTGATAATATTACAATCACTAGTTCGCAGAAATTCACATTCTTCATTATTGATTCAAAAGGGATAATAATTCATCCTAAAACTAAAAAAGCACTTAATAAAATCAATTTGGATATTGATCAATTTTCAGAAGGTGTATATTTCTTATATATAAAGTCAGGAGAACAATTTTCTGTGGAAAAGTTTACCGTTCTTCGTGCTAATTAAAAATTTCATTTTGCATATAGTCACACTAAAGAAAGGAAGAGAAGCATCATTGGTGAGAAAACACCCTTGGGTTTTTTCTGGGGCC
The DNA here is from genome assembly GCA_937928045.1 of uncultured Saprospiraceae bacterium. Lineage (GTDB taxonomy): Bacteria > Bacteroidota > Bacteroidia > Chitinophagales > Saprospiraceae > JABDJM01. Next base: position 20,008 of record CALFWO010000027.1, read on the forward strand.
ATTAAGAAAATAAATGGTAGACCAAAGGATGGAGAGATTGTCCAAGTAATTAATTACAAAGAGGAAATTCTAGGAATTGGACATTATCAAAATGGAAGTATCATGGTTCGCGTTTGCCACTTTGGTGAAGGTTCATTAGATCAGGAATTTTGGAATAATAAGATTGTAAATGCTTTGCACTACAGAAAGCAATGGGTGTTCCCAAATTTTGGCGAAACCAATTGTTTTAGATTAATCCATGGAGAAGGAGATGGCTTACCAGGTTTGGTGATTGACATTTATGGAAGTACTGCGGTAGTCCAGTGTCATTCGATTGGAATGCATATACAACGTCGAAGCATATCAAAAGCTTTGCAAAATTCTTTTGGCGAACAACTTCAACACATTTTTTGCAAAAGCCAAGGAAGTCTTCCAAAAAATTATGCTGAGAAAAACGAAGATGAATTTCTTTTAGGCAATGCATCAAATGAAACAGTCAAAGAACATGGCCATAATTTTTATGTGGATTGGGAACTGGGCCAAAAGACCGGATTTTTTCTAGACCAAAGAGAAAACAGAAACCTCTTAGCCAAATTTGCACAAGGTAAATCTGTGTTGAATACTTTCTGCTATTCTGGTGGATTTTCTGTTTACGCATTGCAGGCTGGAGCCACAGAAGTATTGTCTGTAGACATCTCTCCAAAAGCAATTGACTGGACTGATAGAAATGTCGCTCTCAATCCTGGATATATAGGTCAGCATAAGTCAAGTGCTGAAGACGTAATGGAATTCTTTAAGACGCACGATAAATTTTATGACATCATTATAGTAGATCCACCAGCTTTTGCGAAGAGTGTAAAGAAAAGACACCAAGCTGTTCAGGGGTACAAGCGTTTGAATTCAATGGCTTTGAAAAAAGTAAAACCCGGTGGATTACTTTTCACTTATTCCTGTTCTCAAGTAGTTGATGATAAATTATTTTATCATACAATTGTTGCTGCTGCTCATGATGCAGGAAAAAACGTGAGGGTAATGCAGCGAATGAGTCAACCTGCCGATCACCCTGTGAATTTATACCATCCAGAAGGAAGCTATTTAAAAGGATTGGTAATCGAAGTCAGTTAGTTTATTCTTCTATGACTGGAGTTTTATTCCTTTCAGCATATTGTATTAACCAAAAAGCATAGAAGAAACCAAGCCCTAAAGTTGGAATGGCCATTCCTGTTAACCAATCGTAATAGGCTTGTAGAACTAACCAATCGTAAATTCCATGAAGCAAGCTGGCAAATAGAAGTCCTCTTAATGCCAATCCCCAATTTGTAGCTTTTTGACTAAAAGCCATACCAACGAAGTATCCAGTAATTATTGCAAAAACACCATGGGCAGGAACTGCCGTGAAAGTTCGCACCGCCATGGTTGAAATTGGAAAACGAAAAGCGTATAATATATTTTCCAAAAGCGCAAATCCCATTCCTATAGCAACTGCATATAAAACTCCAGTCTTTAAATCAACAATCTTATTAGTAAAATATGCGAAACTCAGCAAGAAAATAAACTTGAATAACTCTTCACCAAAACCTACTAGTAAAAATGCTGTTGTAAAAAGGGACCAACCCACATTTAGCGTTTCTTGTTCGAAAAGAAACTCCAACCTTTCGACTTGAAAAGCAGGTAAAGTAGAAATAGCACCAAGAATTATACAAAGAATAAAGAATTGTATTTCTGCTGGTCCGAATTTTCTATTTGTTAAATATAAAATTATTGCTGCCGGTAAAATTGCTAGTATGTATCCAGCTGCGGCCATCATGATGCGGTATGGAATTCTGCTACAAAATTTTGAATGGCTCTGTTAATAAGTTTAGGATTTTCAAAAGGACCCATATGACCAATTTTTGTCAAGAATTCCAACTTTGTAACCTTAGCCATACTCGCTTGTTTTAAAAATCTTTCTGTTGGAATAAGGTGATCATTTTCTCCGATTATGGATAAAAAAGGAATAGACATGTTTTTCAATATATCAGAATGATCCTTCCTGTCGCGCATTGCGCTCAAAGCATTAGTAATTCCTAGTGCAGGATATTTATTCGCATTAAAAACCAAACGTTCCAATAAGAATCGATTACTAGTTACAAATGATTTTGGAAAAAGACTAGGAATAATCTGCTTGATATAAAGACTTGCTCCAAATTTATTTATGAAGTCAATAGCCTTGTTTCTGTTAGATACCTGATCTTCGCTATCAGCAAAGGGATGAGAATGTATCAAGCCAAATCCGAGTAAATTACCCTCATGTTTTTTCAAAATAGAAAGACCAACATAACCACCCATTGAATGACCAAAAAGAAAATATTTTTTAATGCCTAATGAAATGACTAAAGCATGCACAGCTTCAGCGATTTCTTCAATACTAATTGCCTTTGATATTGGCGTCTTACCAAATCCCGGCATATCCACCAGTATTATTCGTAAGCCATCATGTCCTTGTTTTATTACATCATCCCACATCGTGGAGTCTTCGCAAAAGCCGTGAATCAAAACGACGGGGATTCCGCTTCCAAAAGATCTATAAGCTAAAGATGTTATCAATTCGTTCAAAAAGATATATTTTCAAAGGTTCTATCGTACAATTCAATCAGAGTTTTCCAATCGTATTTTCGCACAAAATTAATCAAAGATTCGTTGGCACCTAATTTAAAATCTGGAGCTAAAATGGCTCTTAATATTTGGCCCAACTCTTCTTTGGAATTGTAAAGGTGAGCAGTGTGAAATTCCTTTGGAATATGTTCAGGATAGGCCAAACGATTCGGAAGTACCGGATAGGCTCCAGTATATATTGCTTCAACAACAGAACCACCGAAAAAATCTTGATTCGATGTTACGGGAAGAATAGTACTTTCTTTAAGGACCTTCGCATAATTCGAGAAAGACTTTTGAAAACCAAAGTGTAAAAGGTGTTTTCCTAGTTTACTTTTTATTGCATCAAATATTTCTGGACTATTTTTATAAGATTGTCCGACCACAGAAAGTCCATAGTCAAACCCTTCTTTACTTAGTTGTATTAAGAGCTTAAAAAACATTTCGGGATTTTTATCATATTCCCAACGATGGTTCCAAAGGATGTTTTTCTGCAAAAGGGTATTAGAGACTAAGTGTCGATCAAGTTTACTCAGGTTTAACCCTAAAGGAAGGACCTTACTTTTATTAGAAAGACTTAGCACCAATTCCAATCCTTGTTCGTCGGGAAACTGAGACAAAAACTTTGGTAGCGAAGAAATAAAAGATTTTTGATGGTAATTAGAATTGAAAAAAATATGATCTGCCGATAAAGCGGAAGTATAATTTATGAAAGCATAATGGTTGTCTCTTTTTTTATCTACATCTTGATCGCTAGGACTCCAAGGATAGGTTAATTGGTTTTCATGGAAATAAATTGCTGTAGGAATTCCGCTAGATTTAAACTTACTCAAGGAAAGGAACACAGAAAAATCTATCATATCTGTTCCTAAGATAAGGTCAGGCGTAAAGTTTAATTTCAAAAATTGCTGAGCTAAAGAAACAGCGCCACCATGCATTCTCCATTTCCAGTGTCTTCCTGGTAAACTAAGTATTCGAATCTCATGGCTACTAAATTCGACCAACGAATCTGCCCATGTTTTATGACTGCCAGAGTAAAAAGGTTCCAACAGACAGATTTTCATAATTATAATTATTCAATGAAGCGCTTATCTTCGCCATCATGGCAAGTCCTACGCAATTAGTTTGGGATAAAATTAAAAAGAATAAACCAGCACTCCTTGGCTTATTCTTTATTAGCTTTTGTGTACTAATTGCTTTGCTAGGATACGGAATAACGCCGGATGACTCACCAGCAGCAAACGAACAGATGGTAGATATTCAATTGAAATCGCCAGGTTATACTTGTCAAATTTTGCCAGTTGTTAAAAACAGGCTCGTTGAAGAAACCGACATATTTAAAAAACTGTTATTCGGACAGCAAGGAAAACACACCAATATTCCTATTGTTTCCCATAGATTTACTACTGATTCTATTTATTTCAAAAGGCCGGAGGCATTATCAGAAGAGGCATTGCATCTAGCAGATGTGTTTTTTCCGTTGGATTATTCTAGTCAGCCAATTTTGAGGTCAGAAGGAATAATCCTTGTAAACCAACTTGGCGATTCTAAACCTACTCGCGTTGCTTTGGAGGAGCTGGTCCAAAAGATCAAACAGAAAATTTCGAAGAGAAAGTTTTTGTTGGGTACGGACGTTTTTGGTCGAGATGTGCTAAGTCGTTTGATGATTGGATTAAGGATTTCTCTTTTTGTTGGTTTAATAGCAGTGGTGATATCATTAACAATTGGTATTTTCATCGGGGCTGTCGCAGGATATTTTGGAGGAAAGATTGATGACTTACTGATGCTCTTGATAAACACAGTTTGGAGTATTCCAACCCTACTTTTGGTTTTTGCGATAGTACTCACTTTAGGTAAAGGAATTTCAAACATCTTTTTAGCTGTTGGATTGACGATGTGGGTAGAGGTGGCAAGAATTGTTCGAGGACAAGTAATGACTTATAGAAAACGAGCTTTTGTAGAAGCTGCAAAGACGATGGGCTTCAAAAGCGGACGAATCATATTTAATCACATATTGCCAAATATTGTTGGTCCTTTATTGGTGATAGCCGCGGCGAACTTTGCAACCGCTATTTTGATAGAGGCAGGGTTAAGTTATCTTGGTTTTGGAGTAGATCCTCCACAGCCATCTTGGGGAACTATGCTGAATGAAAATTATGGCTATGCCCTTTCAGGAAAACCATGGATTGCAATTGTACCAGCCTTGGCGATACTTCTACTTGTGCTTTCTTTTAATCTTGTTGGAAATGGCTTAAGAGATGCTTTTGCCGAAAAATAAAAAAGCCGCTGAGTAATTTTCCCAACGGCTTTTTTATTTAGCAGAATTCCTAAATATTAGAATCTTCCGTAAATTCCTTTTAATTGACCGTTCGTTTCTGCCTTTTTAATCTCTTCAAAATACTGACCATAAATAGTAGATTGAGTATTGTTTCCTTTTGCCTTCATCCCATCTCTTAATGCGACAATAAGTCTAGTGGCCGAAAATCTTTTCCATTGTCCTACTCCACTATCCATGGCTAAGGCTTTCATTTTATCTGCGAGCGCTTGTCTTTCTTTGTCATCATTAATTGCCAAAGCCAACTCTGTGTATGGTTCAAAAAATGGAAAAACATCAAAACCATTTACATTCGGCAATTTGCTTTCGAAGTAATCTAGATTTTTAGTATCTCCCAATTGGCCATAAGCACCACCTACAGCCATAATCAAACTAAGATTGTTAGATGATTTATATTTATTGGTATATTGACTTAACTTCTCAGGTGCAAACGCAGCTACTAACTTCATACCTCCAGCAACATCTTGATAGGTCTTTTCTTGGTTGATTGCCTTTTCTCCATAACTCACAAAAGAAAGATCGTCAGAATCTAATAATAATTCCATTGCCTCAGATCTAACTCTTACATCAGAATCGGTTGAAGCGAGTCTTGCTATTTTTTGCCAAAGTCCTTTATCAATCAAAGCCGTATTCAAACTTCTTAATCCTTTTCTTCTAACATTCCAAAATGAATCATCTAGTGCTGCCCTAAAAATGGCATCTCCTTTTTCTAAGTTATCTTCAAAGAAATTTAGAGCTTCATATTTATCTCTATAATTTTTAGCATTGTAGTATTGAAATTCATATGCTGTTGCTGGTTGATTAACGTTTTTCTCCCAAAGCATACTTTTTCCTGGATCTACATTTACGAGGACTGGTTCTCCAGGGACGGCAAATGTGAAACTTTGCTTGCGTTTTTCTACTGAGAATGATTCCCTGACCGGCATTCTTTTTCCGATATATATATCTACATCCAATGGCATTTTGAAAATCGCTGGAAACTTTTCAGGATCTTGTGTTTGCTCAATATTAATAGTTACCTCTCCCGCTGTAGCATCGTAACTATGGCTAATATTTACTATTGGATGTCCAGCAGCTAAGTACCACTGGTTAAAAAACCAACTTAAGTCAAGCCCGGTTACATCTTCGAAAGCCAATCTTAAATCATGTACTTCAACCGAAGTGTATTTATTTTTTTCCAAGTAATATTTAAGCGATGCGAAGAAAGCATCATCACCTACAAACTGTCGCAACATATGTAAAACGGCTCCACCTTTGTTGTAACTATGTGCATCGAACATGGATTCTTTGTCGCCATAGCCATAATGAATCAAAGGGTGTGCACCGCCCATCTTGGTAGATTCAATATATCCATTTTGATCTCCTCTTAACGCATTGTCCGCCTCTTCTTTTCCATACTTGTGTTCTAACCATAAGTATTCACTGTAGTTTGCGAAGCCTTCATTCATTGTTAAATTTGCCCAACTTTCACAAGTTACTAAGTCTCCAAACCAGTGGTGAAACATTTCATGGGCAATGATTCTATCATTGGTATTGCCAATTAATTCTTTTGTTGTTTTCTGAACAAACTCGCCATAAATTACTGCAGAAGTATTTTCCATTGCACCAGACACATAGTCACGGACAACCACCTGAGAAAATTTTGGCCAAGGATAAGTAACACCGAGTTTCTCTGAAAAGAATTCTAGCATTTCAGGAGTGTGGGCGAAAATTGCTTTTGCATCTTTTTCGAACTTTGGCTCTACGTAGTAATTTACAGGTTTTCCATTCCAACTGTCTTCTACTTTCGCAAACTCCCCAATAGCTAACATAAACAAATATGGAGCATGAGGTAAATCCATTTTCCAATAATCTGTTCGTGTTCCGTTTCCGTTAGATTTACTATTTACCAAAATACCGTTTGACAAAGTTTTATATTTATCATTTACAGTGACATACATTTCTTGCGTACACCTTTCGTTTGGTTTATCAATAGTTGGAAACCATCTTGAATTGTGTTCTGTTTCTCCCTGTGTCCAAATCTGCATCGGTTTGTTTGGGTCAGAACCATTGGCATTAATAAAGAACAAACCTTTGTCTGAAGAAATGGCAGCAGATCCTCCTTCCGGAAGTTTTCCTGGAAAAGCAACATAGTCAATAATGATTTCATATTCTTGCGAAGCAGAATAGGTTTTTCCTAAATCAATAATCAACTTACTAGCTTCATAGGTATAATTTAAGGACTTAGTTCTACCAACTAATCTTACAGAGTTAATCGTAAATCCCTGAGCATCTAAAACCACTTCATTTGTTGGATAAAACCAAGGCTTTAATTTTAAGCTAGCAATTCCCTTCACGGCTTCTTGCGCCCAATCAAAGCTTAATTCCAATTTTGTGTGAAGCAGATCATTGGTCTGAGTGGCTGAAGGGTTATATACAGGTAAGCTGAAATCCTCTGGTTTTTTTAATTCAACCGGCTTTTGAGTAGTTATTTCCATTGTGTCCAGAAAAGTAACCTCTGGTGTTTTGGATAATTTCTTAGTTGGGTCACAGCTAGCCAGAAGAACCGTGGCTAACATCAAAACGAGTATTTTTTTCATAGAACGAATTTTATTTATTTGGTTAAACAGCAACGTTGTGGTCACGCAAAGCATTATTCAAAGAAACTTTTTTATCAGTACTTTCTTTACGCTTTCCAATGATTAAAGCACAAGCAACTTGAAACTCTCCTGCAGGAAACTTCTTGGTATAAGTACCAGGGATAACCACAGATCTTGGAGGTACTTCACCTTTATAAGTAACAGGCTCATCTCCAGTAACGTCAATTATTCTTGTACTTTTCGTTAAAACGACATTTGCGCCGAGTACAGCTTCTGTACCTACACGAACGCCTTCAACAATTATGCAACGCGATCCAATAAAGCAGTTGTCTTCTATAATTGTGGGTGTAGCTTGCAATGGTTCAAGAACTCCACCTATACCAACTCCACCAGAGAGGTGAACATTTCTTCCAATTTGAGCACAACTTCCTACTGTAGCCCAAGTATCTACCATGGTTCCTGACCCGACCCAAGCGCCAATATTTACATAAGATGGCATCATAATAACTCCCGCTTCCAAGTAGGAGCCATGCCTTGCGATAGCATGAGGAACCACTCGAACTTTTTTATCGGCATATCCTTTCTTCAATGGAATTTTATCGTGGAATTCAAACGGACCAACTTCAATGGTCTTCATTTGAGCAATAGGAAAATAAAGAACCACTCCTTTTTTTACCCAATCGTTCACTTTCCAACCACCGGCTCCATCTGGTTCTGCTACGCGGACAGTTCCAGCATCAAGTTGGTTAATAAGTTCATGAATTGCAGATTTGGTATCATCTTGCTTTAATAATTCTCGGTCTTCCCAAGCAGCTTCTATAAGCGCTTTAATATTGGACATAATGGACTTTTTAAAATGTTCTGCAAAAGTAAGAAAAGGTAAACAGAGGACGGACTACTATGAACAGATTAACCACAAGGTTACTTTTTCGATTTTTTTTCATTAACTGGTGTAAATCAAACTTTTAGACTCAGCTGACGTAAAATTGTTTGATAGAATTTTCACCCAAACAACCTTCGAAAAATGGTCTCTTATACACTTGGCGGCAAAAACGGCCATCAAATTTCTTTGAAAGAAGCCAACGATCTCGTTGTAATCCGATTCAAGGATAAAGCTTGTCATAATCTAGAGGAAGCGAAATTAAGCACTCAGGCAAAATCCGTAACGCAAGGGTTAATCATGGTTTCTTCATTTCCTGAAGCAAATGTTGCTGTTTACAAGTGTATGCCCAGTTCTGGGAAATCGTCCAAATCCATTAGAAATGAAGTTCGCAAAGTTTTAAAAAAAGAAAAGAAGTCCGTTCGTTTTGCAGGAAGGACACTCGTTGATGATCATGGTGTTTTGCATTTATACACAGAAAATCTTTTTGTAAAGTTTGAAGACAAGGTTACCAAGAAAGACTGTAAAGCGATTCTTAAGAAACATAAGTTGAAAGTTAAGAAAGCAGTGAAATATGCGAAGAACGGATACTTCGTAGAAGCAAAGGCAGGTTCTGGAATGAAAGTATTTGAAATTGCGGAGAAGTTATTGAAAGACAAAAATGTCGAAGCTTGTCATCCTGAGTTGGTCAAACAGCGAAAGATGAAAACGATTTCTCCGCGGCAATGGCATCTAAAAAAGACCAAAATAAATAATCGAACCGTAGATGCCCATGTTGATGTTTCTAAAGCTTGGGAATCAACCAAGGGAAAAAATATTGTCATTGCTGTTATTGATGATGGCGTTGATATCAAACATCCAGAATTTAAAGGTCGAAATAAAATTGTGGCACCTAGAGATATGATGGAAGGCTCGTCCGACCCGACCCCAAAGTTTAGAGATGATAATCATGGAACGGCCTGTGCTGGTGTTGCTTGTGGTTCTGGAAAAAAGGGAGCCTCTGGCGTAGCACCCGAAGCGAAATTAATGCCGATCAGATTGAGAGCAGGTCTTGGAAGCATGTTGGAAGCAGAAGCTTTTGCTTGGGCTGCAGAAAACGGTGCAGATGTTATCTCTTGCAGTTGGGGACCAACGGATGGGGCTTGGTGGGATCCAGATGATCCAAGACATACACACTTTGTACCGATTCCAGATTCAACCAGATATGCGATTGATTATGCCTTAGAAACTGGCCGTGATGGTAAAGGGTGTGTTATTGTTTGGGCAGCTGGCAATGGTAGAGAAAATGTAGGGTTCGATGGCTATGCTAGTTACCCAAAAGTGATTGCTGTAGCTGCTTCTAACGATACAGATCGGAGATCCGTTTACAGTGACTTTGGAGAGCATATTTGGTGTTGTTTTCCAAGTGGTGATTTTGGGTATTCCCTTCTAAATCACCCCGAGCCTTTGACTGCAGGAATATGGACAACGGACAGACTAGGAAATGCAGGTTATAACCCTGGCTCTTCGTATACTCGTTTTGGTGTAGGTGATAAAAATGGAGATTACACAGCTTCCTTTGGTGGAACTTCTTCGAGTACTCCCGGTGTTGCAGGAATCGCAGCATTGATGCTCTCAGTAAATAAAAAATTAAATTATTGGCAAGTTCGAGAAATAATTAAAAGCAGTTGTGATCCAATTGATCAACAAGGTGGAAATTACAATCATGAAGGTCACAGTGTTTTTTACGGTTATGGAAAACTGAATGCTCAAAAAGCTGTAAACAATGCGGCAAACGCAAACCTTTCTGCAGCAGAACTTTCTGTTGATGGATTTGCCGAGTTTTCAAAAACGGGTAATATTCTTTTTGAAGATCAAACAAAAATATTTGCCAATAAAAAACGAGAAAAACTTATCGGACTTTCTATAAATATAAAACCATTTCATCCGGAGCTTAATATTAAATATAGATTGGCTTTTAATAATATTGGTAAAACAAACTGGGCCACTAATGGCAAATTTATATCAGCGAATGATCGCCGCCGAAAATGTATAGGACTTGCGGTAGAACTTACAGGAGAGTCAGCAGGGCATTATAAAATCAATTATGAAATTAAAATTGCAAATGATGATTCTTGGTATTCAAATAGCGATGGAAAATTTGTTGGCAAAGCTTCTGGAAAAGGAGCGGCTATTGAAGAGATAAGATTTGATTTAGTCATTAAATAAAAACGATTTTTTATAAATATAATTCAAAAAACCATGCCCCAAAAAATGTACTCTTTGCACTTTGGTGTAAACTATGTAGATCGTTCTCATTATGGAAATACACTTTCCGATCTACCCTGCTGTTCTTCGGATGCCAACTATATGATGGGCCTAATGCAAACGCTAGGATTTGATGATTCTAAAGTATTTGTTAACGAAAGGGCTACTACCAAAAATTTTATTGCTAAGGTTAAAGGCTATAGTAAGAAACTTAAAAAGGATGACTTGTTGGTCATTACTTATTCTGGACATGGTGGACAAATGTTAGATATAAACAAAGATGAAAAAGACGGAAAAGATGATAGTACTTGGTGTTTTTATGATCGACAATTAATAGATGATGAGTTACCTCATTTGTGGGGCTTGTTTAGGAAAGGAACAAAAATACTTTTGATTCTGGACGCCTGTCATAGTGGAACAGCCTTTAAGGCTATGCTTGGAAAAGGAATGAAAAAAACCTTTGCAGCAATTGGAGATGACTTAGATGAATTTCGGCCAATCGTAAAATCAATGGATCCTCTAAAATCATCCAGCGTTTTCAAAGGCAACATGAAAATTTACAAACCCTTTGCCAGGCGGAAGAATTTCCCTTTAGATAAAGTAAAAGCATCTGTTCAATTAATAGCCGCATGCCAAGACAATGAACAAGCTTTGGCCGGAAGTATGATTTCCGTTTTCACTGACCTAATCATCAGTAATGTCAGTAAGACCAAAAAAATTAAAAATTACAAACAACTTTTTGATGTCGTAAAAAAGGCCTCTCAAAAAAGTATACAGGTTACCCCGAATTGGGCTTCACTTGGACAAGAGACGGACTTCTTTTTGAAGAATCGTCCCTTTATGAAAAAAGGAAAACGTTATCCAAGAGGATTTAAAAACATCTACGAAGATTTAATATTTGGGGATTTTACAGAAGAGTTCAAAGGGCTGCAAATGGATGGCTTACTTATCGACGCCCCAAAAGGAGCGCAGAAAAGTTTACAGGAAATGACACCCGCTGTTTCAATTTCGAAAACTCGAAAATCAAAATCTTCAAAAGCGAAAAACAACGAAGATTTACTCTTTATAAATGAACCGCAGTTTAAAGGAATTACTCATCCTTGGGACAAGGCATATGCGTTTTATAAAGTCTTAGACAAACAAACCAAGGGACTGTTTGTAGAGCCTTCTTTTTATGAAACCAAGGTAACCAAGAAAGCTGTGGGTCCAGAATCTTCCAACAAGTACATGCCCAAATGGCCCAATCCAACCGGTTACGAAGATGAATTTGTTTGGCACATGAGTGCCGATTATAGCCAGCTGGCTGCTGCCAGAGAAGCAGTTTTTAAATCGAGTAAAGCCGCTGAAAGAAAAATAAGAGTAGCTCATATTGATACGGGATATTCTCCCAAACATCCGGCGAGACCAAAGAACATTAAAGCTGGAGTAAGCTTCGTAAAAGGCGAAAGTTTAAACCCTGGGATTGAAGTTGTGGACAAAGGAACTTTTGCAGAAAACGAATACCATGGCACAGGAACGATCGCCTACTTGGCAGGAGGAACATTAAAAACCCAGGATACTTTTGGAGGTTATGAAGGCCCTTTCGGAGGGATACCTTTTGCGGAAGTTGTTCCAATCCGCATTTCTGATACTGTGGCTTTGATAGGAATCTTAAACAATACTAAGCAGTTTGCGCAAGCGGTAGACTATGCCATTGTTAATAAATGCGAAGTGATTAGCATGTCTATGGGAGGTCAACCGCACCGGTCTTGGGCTAAAGCAATCAATAGAGCATATGAAGCTGGAATCACAATTGTTACAGCGGCCGGAAATAGTTTTAATAGCGGAGCTATGAGAATTCTTCCATGTAAATTGATTTATCCTGCCCGTTTTCAGCGAGTAATTGCAGCGACGGGAATTACATTTAATGGAGAGCCTTATAATTTCGATGTCAATAGTCATTATCCTTCGAAAATGGCGGGAGGAGATCATATGCAAGGAAATCACGGGCCGAGCTCAGCAATGAGTACAGCAATTGCAGCTTACACCCCGAACCTTCCTTGGGCAGAAATGAAGAATGGTAAGCCAATATTTAATAAATCTGGAGGCGGTACTTCTGCTGCAACTCCCCAGGTAGCCGCTGCAGCAGCATTGTGGATAGTAAAGCACAAAAAAGAGTTGATTAAAAAAGGATATGCTGGAACATGGCGTCAGGTAGAAGCAGTAAAGCATGCCTTGTTTTCTTCTGCAGATAAATCTTATCCCCTTTGGGAAAAGTATTACGGAAATGGTGCCCTGAAAGCCTTAGATGCACTAAGTGTTAATCCACCAGAATCTAAAAAATTAAAAATTGCGAAAAAGGCAAAAGTAACTCCTTTTGCATTATTGGAATTTATTCAACTGCTAATATTTAGAAAATCTATCGGTGCAAATGATAACCGTGATCGAAATTTAGAAGAGATGGTGAGCCTTGAAATGTTACAAGTATTACACAAGGATGTTGCCTTACACCATTATGTTGAAGAATTAGATTTATTTGAAAAGGGAACATTAAATGAAGAACAGTTCAACTTTATATTTAATAAAGTGAAGGCCTCTCCATATGCAAGTAACTTCTTGAAGTCATTAACAAATGGAAAAAATTTCTAAATAGCCGTTAGAAAAGGAAGTGGTTTAAACTGCTTCCTTTTCCCATGATTCATAGATGCCTATTACCTCTTCTGTTTGCCATTCTTGGTGAATATTTTCCACCGCCAAGATTTTTTCAAAAAGCCGATCTTGTCTCTGAGCTTCCGCTAAGGCTTTCGAATAAGGAATGTGAGAAAAAGTAACTTGACTGTACATAGGAATAAATCTTTCTGGATATTTATTCGACAACCATGCTGCTATTTTTTTTCGAAGTAGAAAATCTGGATCCCCAACTTGGTCTCGCATCTCTATGAAATTTCGCAAGGCTAAATCTGCAATAGCATTAGCATCAGGAATTCGACTCGTATTAAATGCTTTTAAGATAGAAGGCCAATCTTCATTCATTGCTGTGACCATCTCATCAAGAACGGTGCAGTCTTCAAATCCAGAGTTCATTCCTTGCCCATAAAACGGTACGATCGCATGACTGGCATCTCCCATCAATAAAAATTTGTCATTATAGGTCCAAGGGTTACATCGAATTGTTACCAAGGTTGATGTTGGGTTTTGATTGAAATCTTCAACGAGTTCTGGAATTAATTCTAATGCGTCGTTAAAGTACTTTTTGAAGAAATTGTGGATCGCTTCGTTGTTATTCAAATTCTCAAAAGATTGCTCACCTTCGAAAGGCAGAAACAAAGTACAAGTAAAACTACCGCTAGCGTTCGGCAATGCTATTAGCATGAAGTGGCCTCTAGGCCATATGTGTAACGCATTTTTTTCTATCAAAAAAGAACCATTTGGACCTGCAGGGATTTCTAATTCTTTATATCCATGATCTAGGTAGTCTTGTTGATAGTCAAACCGAGGAGTTCTCTGAAGACTACTTCTAACAGATGAGAAAGCACCGTCAGTTCCAAAAATTAATGGAGCATCGACCTGAGTACTATTTCCGGATTCGGATTTTACTATCAAATTGCCAGCTCGTTTATTTACTTTTTCGACTTTGTGATCAAAGTGAAAATTTACAGACGGATAACTATCAGCAATATTGATTAGAGCTAAGTTCAAACCTCCACGAGAAACGGAATATATTGCCTGACCTTCTTTACCATATGCTTGATAAGTCGTAGTTCCATCTACGGCATGCATCATTCTGCCATTCATTGCTACGGCATCCGCTTTTATTTGTGCTGCGACACCTGCTTTTTCCAAAGCTTTCCAACCCCTTGTGCTCATTGCGAGATTAATGGATCGACCGCCAACAAAACCATCATTGCGCATGTCACCCCTGCGCTCGTAAATATCGACTTGGTACCCCCTCTGGGCTAAAAAGATACTCCAAAGACTTCCTACTAATCCTGCTCCGACAATGATGGCTTTCTTTTCCATAAATTATATAAGTATTGCAAATGCTGCGAATTGTGCAAGCATACCAACTAGGTAACCTCCATAAATGTCTTGTGGTTCATGAGCCTTTAATAATAATCTAGAAGTGCCCACTAGTCCTGCAACGACAAGTACAAAAAAGATGATTATTTGAGAGTTAAATTCTACAGCATTACCAGAGGGAAGCGGTAACCAAAAAGTAGATTTACTAAAATTAAAAACAGTAATGACACTCATTGCCAATAACCCCCCCATGCCTGTTGTATGCATACTGATCTTTGAAAAGAGGTTAATTAAAAATGCAATAAACAAACCTATAGTGGCACCAAGCAAACAAACCTTAAAACTTTCTGGCACATTAGGATTTTGTCGCAGATTGATGAATAACCAGAGATAAAAAATTCCAGTGATAATATATGGTCCGATACGTTCTTGCCTGTCTCTAAGCTGTATGCTCTCAACCATGTCTAGGGCTTTCATCATTAGAACGGACAGAGCAGGTATGAAAAAAGTAGAAACAAAAACGATAAGAATAAAACCTTTGTTGTTTACAATATTAGAATGCCCAAAGGAATAAGGATCTACTAAAGAAAGTATAACCAACATGTAGGTTACTACCAACAAGGGGTGAAAAATAACCGAGATTATATTAGATACTACTTTCAAAAGGAAAATTTATCCAAAGGTAAGTAACCAATGAGCTAACGATCAATAAAAAGCTATTTTTCTTTTCCAACTGTGAAGACCTCACCAACTTCAGTGATAGATACTTCAACCCGGCGGTTTTTTACTCGACCTTCCTCGGTGCTGTTATCCGCAATTGGCTGGGCAGGGCCCATTCCTACTGTTTTGATTCTAATCGGATGAATGTTCTTTCGAAGAATTAGATAGTTTTTAATTGCAACAGCTCGTTCTTTTGAAAGCTTTTGTAAAGATTCCGCAGGTCCTTGATTGTCTGTATGCCCTTTTATTACAATTCTTACATCTGGATATTCATTTAAGAATTCTCCTAGTTTGTCCATTGCGGCATACGATTCGTCTCGCACGACAGCTTTCGACTGTTTGAAGAAAATGGGGTCTATTGCTACTTCAGAGCCAACTTCCATTGGGTCTACAAAAAGATCCATTTCGAATTCTTTGAAAAAAACATAGTTCGCAGGAAAACTAACCTCTTCGGTCCTTCCGGTAAAACCGGTTTTTTCACTCGAAATAAATAAATTAATACCCTTTGGAATTTTTAATTTGTAATCACCATTAGAACTGACATAAAGATTGTCATAGTTTGTTCCTTGGAAATTTGAACGCACAGTTCCCGAAACCGGCTCTCCTGTTTTACTGTTTCTAATTTTGCCTTTTAATGTTACGAAGTAAGGATTCGGTCCAGCGATTTTTGCACGATAGATATCGCTTGATCCAGAACGCTTAGAAGTGAAATATAGAAATCCGGTTTCAGCATTGAAGTAAGGTTGACTATCATCACTTTTACTATTGATTGGAGATTTATATCTAGATGGTTTTGTCCAATCAAACCAATCATCGCCTCTTCTTCTTGACATAAAAATATCATTGTTACCAGATCGGCTTGAACTAAAAAACAACATGCGTTTATCTTCAGAAAGAAAAGGAGTGGTTTCTCGAGCAGAACTATTCACCATTCGACCAAGGTTAATCGGCGTGGTCCAAGTATCGTTGTCCATTCTTAAACATAAGTACAAATCACTACGACCATAACCATCTCTCTTTTCCAAAGATAAAATCATAACAGAGCCATCGGCGCTCATGCACATACTTACATCAGGACCAGAGTTATGATAATTATTCACAACCACGTCTTGAGGGAAACTCCAAGTACCGTTCTCATCCTGCCTTGAAAGTGAAAATCCTTTTTTCATTCCTCCCTCTTCAACAAATTGATTAATCAATATAACTTCGTTTCCAGAAGGAGTCAAAGAACCGATACTGTTTGGTAAAGCATTGTTTAGCGGATAACCAGGATGTGTTACTCTATCGAAATTGATTTTGTCGTCAGACTCAGCAATCCAAATATCTTGGTTGTAAGCAGAAGCAAAAGGATTCGAAACATGTTTTCCGGCAATTGTGCTATAGATTTGACTTAGATAGCGCTCATATTCGCGAGCAGATTTTATTGTAGCAAGATCACCTTCTTCTTCGATTAATGTTCTTTCAAAATCATAATATCCCAATCTTGTGAAAAACAACTTTTGACCATCTATGCTAACCACAGGAGCAACTTCATCAAAATCCGTATTAATTCCTGTTCCTAATCTTTCTACTTTAATATTACGCTGGCCATTGATAGGAGAGTATATTGACAGCACAGCTAATAATAAATATAAAAAACGAATCATATGTTGTAAAATATGGGTGTATCTAATGCTAAGGTAAGACCAACTCGTGAAACTCAGCAATAAAATGACTATAAAGAAAACAAAAAAGCAGCGAAGAAAATTATTTCTTTCACTGCTTTATTGTGACAAGGAAAGAGCGTTAGTTTGACCCCAGTGTATATATAGAGTTATCCTGAAGAATTTTAATTTCTACTCTTCGGTTTTTTTTCCTTTGAAGCTCGTCTTTGTTTAAATTAAGGGGCATCGTATCCCCTACTCCCGATGTCCGTAATCGGCTAGTTGAAATTCCTTTTTCAAAAACCAGATAGTTTTTTATTGCCTCAGAGCGTTCACGAGATAGTTGAAACAACTCTTCTTTGGAACCTTGGTTGTCGGTGTGGCCAATAATTTCTATGTTTAAAAAGGGATTGTTGATTAAAGTAACAGCAAGGTCTTTCAATGCCTCTTCAGAACTTGCTAATAGTTCAGAAGTGGATCTTTTGAAATTGATATTATTCACGACAAACTGATGTCCTTCTGTGGCCGCTTCCATTTCAAAATCCATTGTAACGGCATTAAAGAAAACATGGTGGTTGTCAAATTTTACTTGCTCTGAAGCAGTTAGGTATCCATTTTTTTGTGCCTGAATTTCGAAAAGTTTTCCTTTTGGAATTTTCATCGAAAAAGCACCGTCTTTTGTTTCAACAACTTCTCTTAAATATCTAGAACCTGCAGGGCGAGAAAGTACCACAGCTTTCATTGGTTTTCTGTTGTCTGAACCTCTTACTACGCCTGCGATTTCAACGAGATTGGATTCCTTTGGTGCAATTTGAATTTTAAAAATATCAGAAGAACCATCCCGCTTGCTACTGAAATAGAGTTCACCGGTTTTTTCTATAAAGTATGGATGACTTTCATCAGCCGAAGAGTTAATTGGATCTGAAAGTAACATTGGTGAAGTCCATCTGTTCCAACCTGAGCCTATACGCTCAACATAATAAATGTCGGAACCACCTTTTCCTCCTCTTCTGTTTGAGGAGAAAAACAATTTTGAACCACCTGCTGTGAGGAACGGTGCGGCTTCATGATAGGCTCCATTTATTGCTGGCCCTAAGTGATCAGGTTCTCCAAAAGTTGTCTCGTTGATGCGTTTGCAGGTGTATAAATCATTACTATTTGAATAACTATCACGGCGATTCAAAGAAAGCACTAAATAATTTCCATCATCGCTTAAAGCGACATTTACATCCGGTTCAATATTTCCCAGACCATTGATAGATAGTGCAAAAGGAGAAGACCAGGAACCATCTTTCCGCTTTTTAATTATAGAAAAACCTTTTTTAATACCGCCTTCTTCAGGAAATTGATTGATGAGAATCGCTTCTTTTCCATCAGCCCGAAGGGAACACATACTATTGGGAAAAGCATTATTGATTGGAGATTCCAACGGAGAAACAGAGGAGAAACCATCTTGGTCATGTGTAAGCACCCAAATATCCTGGTTGAATGCAGATAAGTGCGGATCAATATTATTTTGCCCACTTAGACTGGAATAAATCTCTTTAAGTTTTGCGTTGTAAGCTTTTGTATCTAGAGTAAGCGATAAGTCTACTCCATTCTCGATTAGGCTTCTGTTAAAATTCGAAGCACCCTGGCGTGTAAAGAACATTTTTGTACCATCCGATGATAGAACAGGTCTTAACTCGTCAGTACTGGAATCGTTAACTATGGAATGTAGCTTGTTCAAAGTCCACCACTGGGCATTGGTGGTTAAAGGTGTAAGAATTATTCCTACTAAGAAAGGTAGAAACAAAGGGGTACAAAACCTCATTGTGTTTAGTTATAGTGTTTCCTAGATGTAAAGAACCTTATTTGGGTTGTCTTTTATAATAATAAAAATTACAACTCAAGTTCAATTCCTATTGGGCAATGATCAGAGTGTTTAACCTCTGATCTTATAAAAGCTTGTTTTAAGTTTGAAGAAAGGTTTTCGGTGATGGACTGGTAATCAATTCTCCAGCCTTTATTGTTAGCTCTAGCATTGGCTCGATAACTCCACCAGCTATAACCTACTTCTAAGGGGTAAAGGTAGCGAAAGGAATCAATAAAACCAGCATTAAACCACTTTGTCATCCACGTTCTTTCATCAGGAAGAAAACCAGAATTTTTGGACTTAGGGTTGTGAATATCTATCTCCTCATGAGCAACATTGTAGTCACCAACGATTACGAGTTTCTTCCTCGTTTTTTTTACTTTTTTTATCCACACAAAGAAATCATCTAAAAAGCCATATTTGAAATCCTGACGAATATCTCCACTTGTTCCACTAGGAAAATAGCAGTTTAGAATAGAGATATCTCCAAAATCCACTCTTAAAATTCGTCCCTCATTATCATATTTGTCATTCTTCATTCCGACTACGACCTTGTCCGGCTTTATTAGAGAAAAGGTAGCGACTCCGCTATATCCTTTTTTCTCTGCGGCATGCCAATGAACGTGATATCCTAAACTAGTCAATGGAGATAAATCTATCTGTTCCGGTAGAGCCTTTACTTCTTGGAGGCATAGGACATCAGGCCGTTCTTCCTTAACCCAATAAAATAGTCCTTTTTTCTCTGCAGCACGGATCCCATTTACGTTGTATGATATGATTTTCATGTTTTTAAACCTTTGACGGCAAAGGTAAAACTATGGGTCAAAAAAGGATATTTTTTGATAATCATCTTTTGGTCTTGTTTTTATGCCTGATAAAAAATTCTCATTTAAAATTTTGGAACTCTTTTTGATTTTATGGTGGAGTCTGCGTGGTACAAACCACAGAAAAGTATGCCCAAATAGATCCATTTTATTAATTTAGAAAATACTAAAGATGCTACTAACACAAAACGAGAATCAGGTAAAAGATGCAGCGGTTCAATTTGATAACGTTTTCAATCGAATTGAAAATAAACTGGATAAGATTGCTCTAATCGGTCTAGGCTATGTTGGTCTACCTATCGCGCTAGAGTTTGCTAAACACTTCAAGGTTGTTGGCTTTGACATTAATGCCAAACGAATTGGAATGATGAAGAACAACGTTGATCCTTCTGGAGAAGTCGAAGCTTCCGAATTTGAAAACAAAACGATTTCCTTTACTCACGAAATGTCAGATTTGAACGATGCTCGATTTTACATCGTTGCAGTACCCACCCCAATTGATGCGTTCAAGCAACCTGACCTAACCATTTTGAAGGCGGCTACTAAGACTGTTGGAAAAACATTAAAAAAGGGAGATTATGTAGTTTTTGAATCAACCGTTTATCCTGGATGTACAGAAGAAGTTTGTGTTCCGATTTTGGAAAAAGAATCTGGTTTGAAATTCAATGTTGATTTTAAAGTTGGTTACTCTCCAGAAAGAATTAACCCAGGGGACAAGAAAAACACAATCGACAAAATTGTAAAAATAGTATCTGGATCTGATGATGTTTCTTTAGATCAAATTGCTCAAGTTTACGAATCAATAATTAAGGCTGGAATTCATAGAGCACCAACAATGAAAGTAGCTGAAGCTGCGAAAATTGTGGAGAATACACAAAGAGATGTAAACATCGCTTTGATGAACGAGTTGTCTTTGATTTTTGAAAATCTGAATGTTAATACATTTGATGTTCTTGAAGCTGCTGGAACAAAATGGAATTTCTTAAATTTCTAT
Source organism: uncultured Saprospiraceae bacterium (assembly GCA_937928045.1). Lineage (GTDB taxonomy): Bacteria > Bacteroidota > Bacteroidia > Chitinophagales > Saprospiraceae > JABDJM01. Next base: position 40,697 of record CALFWO010000027.1, read on the forward strand.
CCTGGTCTTGTTGGAGGTCACTGTATCGGAGTTGATCCATATTATTTAATTCAAAAAAGTATTAGAACTGGGCACAACCCAATTTTAATTTCTGCAGGTCGATCTGTGAATGATGGAATGCCAGGTAAGATTGCCAAAAGAGTTGCTACTCAACTAGAGCAAGCAGGTGTTGAAGCTAAGAAGTCAAAAGTTTTGGTAATGGGAATTACATTTAAAGAGAATGTAACAGACATAAGAAATTCAAAGGCAGCTGATTTATACAAAGGTCTTCAACAGTATTGTGGACAAGTAGACGTAGTTGACCCTTTGGCAGACCCAGAAGATGTAAGAAACCATTATAAAATAGAAATGAGACCGGTTCCAGCAAATGATTACGATGCCGTAGTTGTTGCCGTGAGTCACGAAGAATATACAGAAATGAGCGAGTCTGATTTTCAAAACTATTGTAACGCAAATGCCCTTTTCGTAGATGTTAAAGGTATTAAGCGTGGGAAAATCAATACAATGAAATACTGCTCACTATAGGGGAAGTAGGCGTTTAAGATGCCTTGTTGCAAGAACCTAAGGGGTGTTATCTTCGGATGACATCCCTTTTTCTTTTTTTCAAAGAAGAGCGCTAATCCTTATTAGCTAGTTGTCCACAAGCGGCATCAATATCTTTTCCTCGGCTTCTTCGCACAGTAACCATTACATCGTGGTCGCGCAAATATTGAGCAAAATCATCCAGTTTTTTTGCATCAGACTTTATAAAATCAAACCCATCAATTGGATTGTACTCAATGATATTTACACGTACAGGAAATCTTCGACAAAGTTTCACCAAGTTTTTTGCATCACTAATATTGTCGTTGAAATTTTGAAAAGCAATATATTCGTAGCTTATTCTATTTTTTGTTCTTAGATGGAAATCTTCTAGCGCATCCATTATCACTGCAAGATTGTTCTGTTCATTGATTGGCATGATTTCATTTCGCTTCTCGTCATCTGCGGCATGAAGGGACAAAGCAAGATTAAACTTAACTTGATCATCTGCTAATTTCCGAATCATCTTTGCGATACCTGCAGTACTAACTGTTAACCTTTTTGGACTCATATTTAGCCCATCAACACCACAGAGTTTGTCAACAGAACTTAGGACTTCTCTGTAGGCTAAAAGTGGTTCGCCCATACCCATATATACGATGTTCGTTATTGGTTTTCCATAGGTTGCTTCACAAGCAACATTCACCTTAAAGACTTGATCAAATATTTCTCCTGCTGTCAAATTTCGTATACGCTTCATTTGTCCTGTTGCACAAAACTTACAGGTCAAGCTGCACCCTACCTGCGAAGAAACACAGACCGTAAACCGATTATCTGAGGGAACAGGAATCAATACCGCCTCAATCTTATGTCCTTCTTCAAGTAAAAACCTAAACTTTATAGTACCATCATCACTCACTTGGCGCTTGTCTTCTGTTATCACAGGAATCTTATAGTCAGCCTTTAAGCTTTCACGAAGAACTTTTGATAAATTTGACATGTCGTCAAAAGACTGCGCACCTTTTTGCCACAACCAACTATATATTTGTTTAGCTCGAAAAGTTGGCTGCCCCATACCTTTCATGGTGTCGGTAAGCTGCTCTAAGCTTAACTTGCGAATATTTACTTTTTCACTTTTCATCGAAGTGCAAAGATAGTTAGTTTTGAATTGAAAAAATGACGTTCTATTTTCGTCGAAATTTATATCCAACATTCCCTTGGAAAGTGTCGTTAAATATCTAGTATAGAATCTGCCAAAAGAAAATGAGAAAACTAATTTTTTTAATAACCGGCTTCTTTTTTGTCGGATGTTTATCCTCTAAACCCAAAGGTGCTTTTAATGCCTTGAGTGTTCCTCAAGCTCCAGATTATAGTTTGTCTGCGAATTGGGCCGCGGCGGGATTTAAAGAAGATCCGGCTGATCGCACGCCTCGCGAAGATTATATTTCCATTAAGGGTGAAAGTGAAATTGATGTTTTTTTTCTTCACCCAACAACCTATACCGGAAGCAAAGGAGAGACCGAATGGAATGGAAGTATTGACAATATGGAATTAAATACAAAAACCGACGAAGGAGCTATTCTTTATCAAGCGAGTATTTTTAATGGCGCCGGGAAAGTCTTTGCTCCAAGATATAGACAAGCTCACTACCATTCCTATTTTTCTAAAGATACCGCATCTGCAAAGAAAGCATTCAATCTAGCTTATCAAGATGTTGCATCCGCTTTTGAATATTACTTAACAAACTATAATCGCGGAAGACCAATAATATTGGCGAGTCACAGCCAAGGAACAAACCACACCATAAGATTGATTAAGGAATATTTTGATACCAAACCCTTGCAAGAAAAATTGGTCGCTGCGTACATTGTAGGCATGCCGGTTAATAAAGATACTTTTCAATCGATAAAGCCTTGTCAAGAAGAATTCGATACAGGCTGTTTTTGTAGTTGGAGAACCTTTAAAGCCAGACATAAACCAAAAAAACATCCGCAAGGAAATCATATTGCAGTGATCAATCCGTTATCTTGGGAGTCCAATGGAAAGCTAGCACCCAAAGAATTAAATATTGGCGGGATGGCATGGAAGTTTGATGATGGAATAATACCAGAGATCAACAATGCAAAAGTAGAGAATGGGATCCTTTGGGCTTCTAAACCGAAATTTCCAGGATCGATATTTCTGTTTAGGAAAAATTATCATATCGCGGATTTTAATTTGTTTTACACGAATATCAGAAACAATGCTAAAGAAAGAGCAGCTGCTTATCTGTTGAATCAAAAGACTTCTGAAAAATAAAGATGGATATATATACTCGAAAGTCAAGGTGGAAAATATATTTGGCTCTAACTGGTCTTGTCATTTTGGTCATATCAATCCTTTACACAAATTATCTAGCAGATCGCCTTGCGCAAGGAGAACGAGATAAAGCAGAACTCTGGGTCCGATCCTATGAAGATTTGGTGAATTCTGATCTGAATGCAGATATTTCTTTACAAACAACAATTATTCAATCCAACCAAGACATTCCTGCCATCTTTGTAAATCAATTTGGAAAAGCGGAGTATGGAATCAACTTTGGAGATAAAGACCAAGACACAGATTTCTTGAATAAAGAAGTAGAAAGATTAAAATCCAATGGTCCACCACCAATAGCTGTACCCCAAAGCGGAACGATCTATTACAAACAATCGAGAATTCTTACGTTGCTTACCTATTTCCCTGTTTTGCAACTTTTGCTGCTAGGTTCTTTCGTTTTGATAGGATATTTCTTATTCAGCTCGGCCAGAAGAAGTGAGCAAAACCAAGTTTGGGTGGGAATGGCTAAAGAGACTGCTCACCAACTTGGAACACCAATTTCTGCCATTGTTGGTTGGATAGAGCATTTAAAAAGTGCGCGGCCGGAAGACGAAGAGGTACAAGAAGTTCTTGTTGAATTGGACAATGATGTAAAAAGACTAGATTTAATAGCCGATCGATTCTCAAAAATTGGTTCAGACCCAGAGTTAAAGAAGACTAATTTGATCACAGAATTAGAAAATATAAGAGGCTATATGGAAAAAAGAGCGCCTCGAAAGGTTGTTTTTGACTTCCCTTCAGAAGATGGTGCTCCAATATATGGAATGGTGAATCAACATCTATTTGCATGGGTTTTGGAAAACCTAATGCGAAATTCTCTAGATTCCATGGGCGGCATGGGTAAAATTTCAGCTAAAATTGAAAAATCGACTAAAGAGGTTTCGATAGAGCTGTCAGACACCGGGAAGGGAATTCCTCAGAACAAATTTAAAACTGTTTTTCAACCGGGATTTACAACTAAAAAAAGGGGGTGGGGTCTTGGGTTATCACTAGCAAAGAGGATTATTGAGGACTACCACTCTGGCAGGATTTTTGTAAAGAAGTCAAGCATAGACAAGGGAACAACCTTCTGTATAAAACTACCGATTTTACAGTAGTCAGTTAGGTTCATCAGCAAACACTTAATGAATGATTTTCGTATAATTCGCCGAGAAAAACGCCGAATACTCTGTATTCTGGGAGTCATTCTATTTACCTCAATTCAATCATTTTCTCAATCAGCTTTTGTTCAAATTGTAGATAGCCAATCTGGTGATCCTTTGATTGGAGTGAACGTCTTTACTGACGACTATGAAACCTTCACAGGAACAACTGATTTTGACGGGAAAATAGAGATACCAACTCTTGGCCATCGTGAAGTAGTCAACTTTTCTTATATCGGCTACACAACGTTGTCCTTTCCTTATTATGAGCTTAGAACCAAAAGTGTTATCCGAATGATTACTGATCAAACAGGACTAGACACCTTGGTGATCGTTGGAAGAAAGGACGAAAAAGCGGATGAAATACCTTATCTCAACGAAAGAATTACTGCTGAACAGATTGCTTTTCAAAATCCACAAACAACTGCCGATGCTTTGGAGAAACAAGCAGGAGTTTTTATTCAACGTTCACAAATGGGAGGAGGAAGTCCAATCTTGAGAGGGTTTGAAGCTAATCGTGTTTTACTAGTGGTGGATGGCGTAAGAATGAACAACGCAATTTATAGAAATGGTCATTTACAAAATTCGATTTCTATAGACAATTCCATTCTTGAACAGATGGAAGTGATTTACGGACCGGGTTCGTTAACCTATGGCTCAGATGCGATTGGAGGTGTTGTTCACTTCCGTACAAGAGATCCAAAATTGTTATTTGGCGAATCTGACAAGGAGTACCGAATGAATTCGAACTTTTACACCAGATTTTCTTCTGCCAATTTTGAAAACACGTTTCATTATGATTTAGACTATGGAAATAGAACTTGGGGTTCTTTAACAAGTGCTACTTTTTCAAGGTATGATGATCTTAGGGCAGGCTCTGTTCGTCCTACAGAATATCCAAATCTCGGAAAACAACCTTTTGCTTTTATTGAAAGAGATGGTGAATTTCAAGTAAATGAATCTGATCCAGATCTTCAACAAGAAACAGGTTACAATCAAATTGATTTATTACAAAAGTTTAGAATTCAGCCAAACGATAAATTATACTTTGTTTTAAATGGACAATACAGTACAACGACAGATGTACCTCGGTATGATCGTTTAAACGATACACTCTCTTCAGCCGATAAATTAGTTTTTGCAGAATGGTATTACGGTCCGCAAGAGCGAATATTAGCCTCCTTTAAAACTAGAATTTTAGAAGGTCAATCCATTTTTTCTGATGCGACAATCATTGCGAGTTATCAAAAGATTGATGAAGATAGAATAAGCCGAAAAACAGGCCGTGATTTAAAGTCAGTAAATAGTGAAGATGTTCAAGTTGCTGCACTTACACTAGATTTTAATAAGAAAATAGGAGCTAGCGAGCAACACTTAATTTCATATGGCGCCGAAGGAAATTATAACGATGTTAAATCATTAGTTGTAGAAGAGAATAGGATAACCGGTGTTCGTAGTATTGGTCGTGAATTGTCTCGTTACCCCAGTGCTGGTAGTCAAATGTTAAGCTTAGGTTCTTACTTGAATTACCGCTGGACAAACAGTGCTAAAACACTTTTCTTGAATGCAGGAGCAAGGTACTCTGACATTTCGGTAAAAGCGAAATACGACCAAGACGATAGCGAGTTTATCAGTTGGCCGGAGGCTTATTATACTGGAATCAATAATAGAAATAGTGCGCTGAGTTGGGCGGCAGGTCTTACTTGGAATTCTGTTTCAAAATGGCAAGTGAGAGCAAACGCCTCAAGAGCATTTAGAGCACCAAATATTGATGATTTATTTAAAAACAGGATTAAGAATAACAAAGCTGTTTTGCCAAATGAAAACCTAGCGCCAGAAAGTTCTATCAACGGAGAATTGACACTGGCGAAGTCATTTGGAGAAATGAAAACCTCAAATAAAGTCGGAGTGAAATTTAGTGGAACAGGTTTTTATACCATCCTTGATGACGTGATTGTTCGAAGAGATAATGGGCTACAAATTGACGGGGAGGGAGGCAATGAAATTTTCGATATTCAACAAAACATCAATGCGAATAAAGCTACCGTTTATGGTTTTTCAGCAAACACCGAGATAAGCTTAGGAAAACAATTCCAACTTTCAGGAGGAGTTAATTTCACAAAAGGAGAAACTACTTTTCAAGTAGAAGATAATGGTTTGATCTTGCTTGATACCATCGCCCCTTTAGACCATATTCCTCCTACATATGGCCGAGGAAGTTTGACCTACAATGGTAAATTTATTCGTTTAGAAGCTGTTGTTAGATTTAACGCAGCAAAGCCTGAGTCTGAATATTCTATTTCTGAAATAATACTTGACCCTGAATCTATGTCAATTATTGAAATTGATAGAACCGGAACATCTGACAATCTACTTGAGACCGGAACATGCGAAGAAGTGTTACTAAATGGGATACGACAACATCTTTGTGGAGGAAGTCCAGGATGGGTTACCTATAATTTCTACGCCAGTTTTAAATTGGGCAAAAAAATAAGCCTTGATCTTGCCGGAGAAAACCTACTAGATGTTCATTACAGAAACTTTGGATCGGGAATAAGTGCGCCTGGTAGAAACTTTATAACCACTTTTAGAGCTAAATTCTAAAGAAAAAAGTTTAGTATCGAAATTCTGCACTTTTTTATCAAGTCATATAATTCAACAAGGTAATTCCCTTACAGCACCAAATTTTCGTCGTTCTTATCATATTCGACTCAAAAGATGGCTTCCTTAGGGTAACTTTGCCTTAGATAAGTGCAATTTTGCATTTTTTTAACCTAATTTATGGAATCATTGCTGAGCCTATAAGCGTTTTATAGGTGAAGAGGTACTCAGAAGCACGATTTACAGATAGCATGCTCAGAACTAGGCTAATACTTTTATTACTCCTTGCTGCATTGTCAACGACCGTTGAAGCGCAAGAGCGAATTCTATGGGCCAATGAGGTGATTTCTTTTTCTTCTCAATATGAATCTAAAAACTACAGCGCAGATCAAGTAATGGGGCCTCCAAATGCACTGGGCTCTTTGAACAAGAATGAAATGGCTTGGGTTCCCAAAAAGGAAACTAGTGCAACAGGAGAACATATTGAAGTTGCCTTTGCCCAAGCCATAAGAGTAAAGCAGGTGGCAATCGGCGAGAGTAATGCTCCAGGGGCAATTGAAAGAATATATTTAATCGATACTAAAGGAATTAAGCACCAAGTTTTTTACAACAAAACACCAAAAAACATACTTCAACCTTTCAGACTTTTTAGACATACTTTTCCTAAGACAAACTATTTGGTTAAAGGGCTGAGACTAGAACTTAAAACTAAATCTGTTGCGGGATCAAACCAGATCGATGCGATTGCAATTTCGGAATCTTCAGTTCCAATCAAAGCGCAAATCAATCAAGTAAAATACGAGAAAGAAATTTCGTTGCCAATTCCGCTGGGCCCAGGAATTAATTCTCAATATCCCGAGCGACTTCCGATTATTTCTCCAGATGGGAACACCTTATTTTTTGCCAGAAAATATCACCCGCAAAACATGGGTGATGAAAACTATGATGACATTTGGGTTGCTCAAAAGAATAGATCAGGAAAGTGGAGTTATGCGACCAACGTAGGTTCCCCGCTGAACAATAAGGACCACAACTTTTCTGTGGCTTTTAACCCTACTGGCGATATGTTGTATTTAGCGAATGATTATCGATCGAGTAAAAAAGATGGACTTTCTTTTTCGCGAAAGAAAGGAAGGGTTTGGTCTAATCCTGTCACGATGAATATCAAGGATTTATACAACGATAGTGATTTTGTTAGTTACTATGTCAGTCAAGACGGTGCCTATTTGTTGATGGCAATTGAAAGAAAGGAAGGATTTGGAGATAGAGATATTTATGTAAGTTTTAGAGAAAACGAAAAATCTTGGGGAGCACCGATTAACTTGGGAAATGTGATCAACACTGTCGGTATGGAGAGCGGCGCATTTCTCGCAGCTGATGGTAAGACGCTTTATTTTTCAAGCAATGGACATGCTGGATTTGGAGGACTAGATATGTTTGTTTCTAGAAGATTAGACAACACTTGGAAAAACTGGAGCACTCCAATGAACATTGGAAAAGGAATCAACACGGCCAATAATGAATACAATTACACAATTCCTGCAAAAGGAGATTTTGCCTATTTTGCAAGTGACAATGCTTCTGGTCAGTCAGATATATTTAAAGTTGAATTGCCAAAAGAGATGCGCCCAGATCCTGTGGTTTTATATTCAGGAAAAATAATTGACTCCAAAACAAACGCGCCAATAAACAACGCCAAACTTGAAATAAAATCTCTGTCTACTTCTAAAACTAAAAGTAGTTTAGTCGCTTTGGGTAATTATCAGATTGCTATGCCATTCGGCGAAGACCTTGAAGTTTATGCAAACATATCTGGTTACTATACAGTAAGTCAACGGTTGAACCTTTCAGGAGAAGAATTAGAAAAATTGGATTATGATGACACCTCGGTTGCAAACAATGCAATCGGAGATCAGGAATTAGAAGCGCTAAAAAATAAGATTAACAAAATAAACAAAGAAATAGATCGACTAGAAAGTGAAAGAGGATCATTTGTTAATGATAAATATAAAAGTAGAACTCAATTCTCAGGCGACTCTGAATTAGATGCGTTAAAAAGAAAATATCAAAACAGCCAAGGAGAACCTAAGGTGGTAAGTAATACTCCAACATCAAGCAATTCTAATGACAAAGAATTAAATAGTCTAAGAGATAAACTTAATAGTTACAATAATAGTTCGCCCGATCCAAATGCAGACTTACCAGATTTGGACAGAACAGCTTCAGACAAGTCCTTGGACGACATGAAGAAAAAATATCAACAATATTTTGAAGAAGAAAGCACAACAGATGTTGAGCAAAAACCAAAGGCCCAAACGTCTAAGAAAAAAGCGGAAACTGAAAACTTTGACTTTGTAAAAGAGAAAATCAGAGAAGAACAACGAGCAGAGTTGTTGCCAAAAGTGATAGACGAGCTAGAAGAAACAATCAAGCCTCAGGCCATTGCAAAAGTTAAAGCCACATTGTCGCCTGAGGAAAAGAAAATTGCCGATGATCCGCAGCTACTAATTTTACTAAATGATCGTTTGCGCGCTAACCCTTTGATTAGAGATTATTCAAAACCTACTAAAACAAACTTTAGTAGCTTAGATGTGAAGCTTGAAAAAGAAATTCGATCACAAATAAAATCCTCTACAGAGGAGAGTTTGTTCGAAGAATTTGCCCCGTTAATGAGTAAGCACATCGAGCAAGAGTTTGCATATATTGTTAAGAAAGAAGCTGAGTCTTATTGGCAGTTACAATTGTTGGTGGAACTTGAAAAAAAGGAAAGTCAGCCACTGAAACCAAAAGCACTTGGCGCAAAAGATTTATTCAAACCTATTCCTGAAAAATACAAGGAAGAAAAAGTTGACCTCATTGCTATTCCATTGGAGGCTGGACAAACCATTCCTTTGAACAATATCTTTTTTGAAGCAAACAAGTCGGAGATTCAAGATATTTCTTCAACCGAACTGGAAAGAGTATTAACGTTTCTTAGCAATTATTCAGAAATGGTAGTGGAGATAGGAGGACATACTAATGGCTGGTGTTCTCACCAATATGCCAATAACTTATCTACACAACGAGCTGAAGAAGTTGCTCAATTCTTTGTTGATAAAGGAATTCCCTCAAATCGAATTAAGTCTAGAGGTTACGGAAAGACTAAGCCTATTGCGGACAATGACACCTTGGTTGGTCGCAAAAAGAACCAGCGCGTAGAATTGAAGATTTTATCTATGTAAATCACACAACCAATCTGGATTCCTCCTGTTTCATTGATAGATTTAATACATTTATATTATGGAACGGACGGACGAATTACTACAAAGAGCATTACGGTTAGAGTTTCTAAGTATTGAAGAAGGTGTTTATCTTTTTGAAAATGCTTCAACGACTGCATTAATGGCAGTAGCCAATAATATTCGTCAACAAAAAGTCCCTGGAGATACTGTTACTTGGATAATAGATCGCAACTCGAATACTACCAATGTCTGTATCGCCAATTGTAAGTTTTGCAATTTCTACAGGAGGCCTGGCCATGAAGAATCATACATTACAACAATAGAACAATACAAGGAAAAAATAGAAGAAACATTTGCTTTCGGAGGTGAACAGTTACTACTACAAGGGGGGCATCACCCAGACTTAGGTCTAGACTATTACTGCCAATTATTCAGTGAACTAAAAGCGCTTTATCCAAATCTAAAATTACACGCACTCGGCCCTCCGGAGATCGCGCATGTAGCGAAGTTGGAAAAGAAATCACACTTAGAAGTATTGCAAGCATTAAAAGATGCGGGCCTTGATAGTTTACCAGGAGCAGGCGCAGAGATTTTGAATGATCGTGTACGTCGGCTAATTTCAAAAGGTAAATGTGGTGGACAAGAATGGTTAGACGTTATGCATGCGGCACATAAAGTAGGCTTGACCACTTCGGCAACAATGATGTTTGGACATATTGAAACGAACTACGAAAGAATGGAACACTTGGTAATGCTTCGTGATGTTCAGGCCAAGAAGCCAGAAGGAACAAAAGGTTTTTTGGCATTCATTCCTTGGCCTTTCATGGACGAAGGCACCATTTTGAAAAAAATTAAAAGAGCGCGTAATACTTGTAGTGGAGATGAGTATATACGAATGATTGCGATGAGCAGAATCATGTTACCGAATATTACGAATATTCAAGCCAGTTGGCTAACCGTAGGAAAACAAGTCGCTCAAGTCTGTCTGCATTCTGGAGCAAACGACTTCGGGAGTATTATGATTGAAGAAAATGTAGTCTCAGCTGCTGGGGCAGCATTTAGATTTACTGCAGATGGAATTCAACAAGCCATCAAAGACGCAGGGTTTCAACCACGACTAAGAAACCAAGAGTATGAATTCCGAGTGCTTCCTGAGCACATCAAGCAACAAGAACTAGATTCCAAAACGCTTATTGTTGATTAATTAATTTAATCACTTACCTTATTGCCAATGGAATTATTTGACAAAGTAATTGAAGCTAGAGATTATATTCAAAATGAAATTTCTAACAGTGCAAAAATTGGAATAGTACTTGGAACCGGCCTAGGGCCCCTTGCGGAAGAATTAAAAAACCCTAAGGAGGTATTATTTTCAGATATTCCACACTTTCCAATACCAACTGTGGTTGGCCATAAAGGAAAAATTATTTTTGGAGAAATAGCCAATACTCCTGTTTTATTATTAGCCGGAAGATTTCACTACTATGAAGGTTTCACCATGCAAGAAGTTACCTTTCCCATAAGGGTACTTGGCGCTCTTGGTATCCAACAATTAATATTAAGCAATGTCTCTGGTGGCCTACAGGCTGACCTCTATCCTGGTAATATAGTTTTCGTAAAAGATCATATCAATTTGCAACCTGAAAACCCACTTCGAGGAGTAAATGATGAAAGATTTGGACCGAGATTTCCAGACATGCTGAACGCGTACAATCGAGACTTGAATAAACTGGCCTTGGATATTTGTGAGCGAAAAGGAATCCCCGCAAGAGAAGGTGTTTACATTTCTTTACAAGGACCAAATTTAGAAACACCGGCAGAATACAATTATTTACACACGATCGGAGGAGATGCTGTAGGAATGTCTACGGTCCCTGAAGTTATCGTTGCGCGCCATATGAATATGAAGGTGTTTGTGGCATCTATTATTTCGAATCGGTGTTTTCCAATTGATGAAATTTCTGCTACTACCGTTGAAGAAGTTATCGCTGTTGCAAACAAGGCAAGTGATCAACTTAAGGTTTTAATGAATGAGTTGTTACCGAGGATAGAAACGTCCTAGTTTATGCTTCTTTTTTAAAGTGAGTCCAACCCTGAGAAGGCAATTCATGAATATTACCCCCTTTGGTATGTAATTTAATTCCATCTTTGGCATCCACAATTTCTCCCGCAATATAAATTCCAGGGGTGTATTTTACCTTTTCTATGTCATTCGGATCAATGGTAAAAAGCAGTTCGTAATCTTCTCCGCCGCTCAATGCGCAAGTAATAGGATCCAAGTTGAACTGAATGGAAAGCATTTCAACTTCAGGATGGATTGGCACCCCTGACTCTTCTAAAAACGCACCAACGTTTGAGGCTTTACATAAGTGATGAAGTTCAGAGGAAATCCCATCGGAAACATCAATCATTGAAGTTGGTACTAATTTGTTTTTCGCAAATTCCTCAATAATATCTTTCCTTGCTTCAGGTTTTAGTTGACGACCAACGGGGTAAGATTGACCCTCTAGATCGGGTTGAATATCTGGATTAGATAGATAAATCTGTTTTTCTCGTTCCAATAATTGAAGCCCTAAATAGGCAGCACCATAATCTCCTGTTAAACAGATTAAATCTCCAACTTTCGCTCCGTTTCGGTAGGTCAGTTTTTCTTTTTCTCCTTGTCCAATAGCGGTAACACTTATTACAAGACCAGAGGTTGAGCTTGTTGTATCTCCTCCAATTAAATCTACCTTATAACGATCGCAAGCAGCATGAATTCCGGCATACAACTGCTCAAGCGCTTCTACGGAAAATCGGTTAGACAAAGCCATTGAAAAAGTTATCTGCTTCGGGATGCCATTCATGGCGTAGATATCGGAAAGATTTGTAGTAACCGCTTTGTATCCTAGGTGTTTCAAAGGGGTGTACATCAAATCAAAATGTATTCCTTCCACCAACATGTCAGTAGAAACTAAGGAAACGAATTCACCATTGTCTATAACACCGGCATCATCTCCAACACCAACTAAAGTTGAAGGATTGTGAGGTACGATAGGACTGGTTAGGTGATCAATTAGGCCAAATTCACCGAGCGTATTGATCTCTGTTCTTTCCTGATTATCAGACATGTTATGAAATTTGTGCTACAAAGGTAATTATTCTAAGCCAGCTGATAGCCATAAACTTGAATTTGGAATTGGGGCGGTGATCGTTTGTTTTGTTCCATTTGTTGGATGGACAAATGTGATGGTTCTTGCAAATAGGTCAATCGAACGATCAGCATTGGACCTTCTTGCACCGTATTTTACGTCTCCCTTAATCGGAGAACTAATTTCAGACAATTGTGCCCTAATCTGATGAAAGCGCCCAGAGATGAGGTTTATTTCCAAAAGAGTGTAATTGTCTGATTTGAAATTTGTCTTGTAGCTCAACTCTGCAACCTTATATCCGACTTTTGGTTCATCACTACAAAAAGCTTTTTTCAGTTTTCCATTTCGCTTAATAAAGTGCTTTAATGTAGCTTTATCTGGGGATGGAGCCGCCTTTACCCAAGCCAAGTAAGTTTTACTAAATGTCCGCTCTTCCAATTGTTTGGTTAAAAAAAGAAGGGCCTTTTTATTTTTGGCGAAGACAACTATTCCCGAAGCTGGACGGTCCAACCGGTGGAGAGGATATACTTTGTGCTTACAATAGATTTCTGCGAAGTCAATCAAAGATTTATCTTCTTTGTCATCCGATTGAGTCAGCATTCCGGCCGGTTTATTAAACACAATGATTTGATTGTCCTTATAAAGAATCAAATCGCTAATTGCAAAGTTTACTTTTTCCATTTAATGTTACATCCTCCTGATGGGTATTGTTTTTCTGTGACCGTACCTCCAGAAAGGACAGCAATTAAAGCTGATCTCATATCAGCACCGGTTAAAGGTACACCAGAATTTGGCTTTGAGTTATCTAATCGACCACGGTATTTTAATTTTAATTTTTCGTCAAAAACGTAAAAATCAGGAGTGCAGGCTGCATCATATGCTTTGGCAACATCTTGAGACTCATCGTATAAGTACGGAAAGTCATATCCAACGGCTTCGGCGTGTGTTTTCATTAACGCAGGACCATCTTGCGGATAGTTGATAACGTCGTTGGAACTGATTCCAACAAAAGCAACTCCCTTTTCCTTAAAGTCCTTGGTTAGTTGAACAATTTCTTCATTGACATGAATAACATATGGACAATGATTACAAAGGAACATGATGACCGTAGCTTTGGCATCTTTTGTAATTTCATCCAAGGACAACACCTTCCCTGTGACGGTATCAGGTAATGAAAAACCAGGAGCAGTCGTCTCCAGTTCTATCATTTTTGATTCTATGTAAGACATTTTGAAATTTTTTAATGTAAACAATTAGCATTGACTCCAAGGATATAGTTGTCAACTACATTCACTGCTTGAGCTGTATAATCGCCTTCAAACCCTTTTATCATCTTATCTGTTATTCTTAACCCTGCTTGTTCCGTTAAAGTTTTTGAAAGTGGTAAAAAAGACCAATGCCATTTTTCTTCTTGATATCCTTTGGGTCGCTCTTTACCTAAAGGGGTATAGGGTTGACAGAAGCCAAAGTCACTGGCGTTGGCAACCAGCCATTCATATTCCTTAAGGCCCTGGCCATTCTCAAAGTAACTATTTGTAAAAGCATTGAGATCAAAATCTGTCCCCCAGTGATGTCTAGAAGATCCAGGCATAGAACTATATTCTAGAATAATGCTTGCCTTGTCAGCAACTTCTCTGGTGATATCGTTGACATCTTTTCCGTTAATTTTAGTTTTCCCCGTCCACTTTCGTTCCCAAATTCCTTTCTGATATTGAAAATTTCTAGTTGCGGATTTAATGATCAATTTGATCCCATCTTTTTTTGCAGCTGCAGTCATTTTCAAAAAAGCATCGTAGGTTTCTTTTCTTAAATATAAACCAGCCCGGTCAGCGTATTCTGCGGATACCAGAACAAAACGACCATCTTTTTTGGGCTCGAATTTTCCCATTAAATAATCTAGCGTTACGCTGGTGTCAACGCTTATTGTTTTTTGAGGAGCCGAGTCGTCATCCCAAACCTGTTGATTAGGAGTAATATTGGAATTGTTGTTTTCGTCAACCACATTTTTAGAATTCTGAGTCGTGCAGTTCGACACTAGAATAGCAAAAGCAATCAATACAAGAAAAGAATTAAAAACTTTCATTTATTAGCAAGACAATAATTAATCAATATTCAAACTCCATTTGTTTGTACGGAAAATCAAACAGACATTTTTCACGGATCAAAATAGCAGCCTTTTCTGGTACCATTTTTTCCCAACCTTCTTCATCTGTCTTCAATAACTGAAGAACGGTCTTGGACCAAATGTGTAGAATTTCTTTATTAAACCCTTGGATATCTTCGATTTGATGCGCATCAAGCAAGTGTTGGTAAAGAAACTTTATACCCTCTGGAACAGGCAAATTGTTAGCACACATTAAATCGCCGGAACCTTCTTGTAACGCAGGATAAACATACATTTTTACATTGGTCGTGAATAATTCACCAAAGGCAGATAATAAACGGCCATTCTGGAACGCTTTAAATTTATCATCCAATACATTGAGCAATTGCTTAACGCCAACGACAAGTCCAAGTTTTTTGACTTTATAGTTTCCTAAATATTTAATTAATTTTTGATGCGCTTCACAATCTGAAATAACGACTGTGTGACCCATTGCGCAAAGTAGTTCCGCGCGATCAAGAAAATCTCTTTCATCTAACTCTCCTGAAGCAAGAAGGTTATCCATTGTAATTTCGGCAAGTAAAAAACTATTGGTTGATGTAACTTCGGGCGATCTTCGAAATTGCTCGTAAGCAACTTTAATCATGTCTTCATTTACTAGAGTCGTCGGACGGAAACTACCACGAACAACCATCACATTTTTTTTGTATAAAAATTCTGAGGCATGAAGCATATTGCCATTTGGTCCAAAAAGAGCGACATCAGTCAATTTGTTTTTTACCAACATTAATGCGACCCAGCGATTGTCTAAATCTTTAAAGTCTGGTCCCGAGATACGAACCATATCAATTGCTATTCGGCCATGTAAATTGTCTAAAAGCGATTGAAGCATGAACTCTGCATTGTCGTTGTAATAATAACAAGCATACAGTAAGTTTACTCCAAGAATCCCTATGGCTTGTTGTTGTAAACGATTATCGTTGTCCAACATTCTTGTATGTAATACGATTTCGTTTGGAGGGCTATTGGGGTCTAATTGAAAACGAATGCCGAGCCATCCATCACCTTTAATCGTTTTGGTGTAATTCATTGCCGCGATGGTGTCGGCAAAAACAAAGAAATTGGTATCTATCCTTTCTTTTTGTAGACGAGAATTCATCAGCTCATACTCGTGGTCCAACATTTTGTACAATCTGGATTCACAAACATAACGACCACTTTCCTCAGTACCGTAAATACTATCAGAGTATATCTTGTCGTAAGCGGACATCGTTTTTGCAATGGTCCCTGCCGCTGCACCAACTTGAAAGAAATATCTGGCGACTTCTTGACCTGCTCCGATTTCTGCAAATGTGCCATAAATCTGTTGATTAAGGTTGATTTCAAGCGCCTTTTGTTCTGTTTCTAATGCCTGCCTAGCCATTACTTATTCTGTTTTGCTATTTGAAACGCAAGTTAGCCAAAATTTAATGTTAAAGTTTAGTTCATAATAGCATGTTAACCAAGGAAGACGGCCTTTGAAGTTGTTAGAAATAATGTAATTTTGAACCGGAGGAAAAGTTATCCCCCCTCTTCTTTTCTAATCATACCAGAAAAGATAAAACTGACAAATGGAAGTTGAGAAATATATTGATCACTCGCTTTTAAAAGCAAATATTCTGAGATCTGACATTGAGCTACTTTGTAAAGAAGCGATTGAACACCAATTCGCTGCGATATGTATTCCGCCTTTCTTTATCAGTCAAGCTGCACAATTATTGGAGCATCACACTGTTAAGATTGCAACGGTAATTGGATTTCCCTTGGGTTTTGGCTCTACCACCGCAAAGGTTGAAGAAATAAAAAGAGCTTTAGACATGGGGGTTGATGAGTTAGATGTGGTAATAAATATTGCTGCCGTGAAAAATGCAGATTGGAATTTTGTTAAAAATGACATTGAGACGGTTACACGAGCCACGCACATGAGAGGCAAAGTTGTAAAAGTAATTCTCGAAACTAGTCTTTTAGAGTACAGTGAACTTGAAAAGCTTTGTGAAATTTGTGCAGCGTTGGATGTTGATTATGTAAAAACTAGTACTGGATTTGAAGGAGGAGCAACAGTTCAGGTTGTCAAAAAAATGCGTGAATTGTTACCTAAAGAAATTAAAATAAAGGCGTCTGGAGGAATTAGGAATTTCGAAGATGCTTTAGAGTTGATAAAAGCAGGTGCAGATCGAATTGGAACTTCTTCTGGAAAAATAATTATGGCTTCGGCTACAAATATTTGATGTAATGAAAAAAACGGTGTTTTATTTATTGCTTTTTGTTTTTAGTGGTCAATACTTGGCTGCCCAAAATGTTGTAATCAACGAGGACTACCAAGTTGCGCAAATGATTAATAGACACATTGAGGCAAACAAATCTCGAAGTGTTATGGATGGTTGGCGAATTCAAATTTTATCTACTTCTGACCGATCAAAAGTTGAAGAGATGAAAAGTAAGTTTCGTGCGACATTCCCTCAATACGTCGTTGACTGGATTCATATCAAACCAAACTACAAACTAAGAGCAGGTGCTTTTTCAACAAAGCTTGACGCAATGGAAGCGTTGAATCAAATTAAAAAAGCATTTCCTTCTGCCTATACTGCCAAAGTACGTGATATGAACCCCCGTGAAATTGTTGGTTGGTAGAAAATAATGAAAAGTAGAAACTCCTTTCTTACAAGTATTGATTGGCTTACCGCTTCATTATACCTCGGCTTGGTGATAATTGGGTGGCTTATGATCTACGCCGTTGGATACAACGATGAGATTTCTGCTGGGCCCTTTGATTTGAATACCAATGCAGGAAAGCAAGCTCTTTTTATCGGATTGTCCTTTGTTACAATCATTGTTTGCCTTTTAATCGATTCGAATTTTTGGCAGACTTTTGGACTTCTAGTTTTTGGAATTACAATCCTTTTGTTAATCGGTGTATTAATCTTTGGGGTGACTGTAAAAGGAGCCAATTCTTGGTACCGTATCGCCGGTTTTACTATTCAACCTTCTGAGTTCGCTAAGTTTGGAACGGCCGTTGCGATTTCAGGTTTTCTTAGTCGCTATAATACAAGCATGGATGACATTCGGTCTGTTTTGATAGCAATGGGAATGTTTCTGCTGCCCATGTTTTTGATACTTCTACAACCTGATGCTGGATCGGCTTTAGTCTTTACGGGCTTCCTAATTGTACTTTTTAGAGCAGGATTAAATCCTATGTTGTACATCATTGGCATTTCAGCTATTGTTTTGCTAATTCTTGGTTTTATAATCAACCCTTTATTCATTGTTTTGGGCTTGTTGATTATTATCAATCTAATTTTTCTTACCAGTGTCCAGAAAAAATTACAATGGGGTTTGCTTTTGTTGGGAGCTACAGTATTTGCTGTTTTTCTTGCCTTTGTTGACAATGTTTTGCCCGCTTTGGGAATCCAAGCATTACTGGTTTTCGTAAGTGGTTTTACCGCTTTTCAAAATAGAAAAAGCCAACTTGTTGCACAACTTGCAGGGTTTTTGGTGTTCGGTGCTTTAATTGCTTTCTCAGCCAATTACTTTTTTAATGATGTAATGAAGCCACACCAACAGGATCGACTGAATGTGTGGTTGCAACCATCCAAATGCGATCCCAAAGGCGCACTGTATAATGTAATTCAATCTAAGATATCAATAGGTTCTGGTGGCTTACGAGGCAAAGGATTTTTACAAGGAACTTTAACGAAGTTGAACTATGTTCCAGAACAGGATACAGATTTTATTTTTTGCACGATTGGTGAAGAGCAAGGGTTTATCGGAGTCTTTGGAATTATTCTACTGTACCTGATTCTACTATTGAGAATCGTAAGCATTGCTGAACGACAACGAGAAGTTTTCTCTAGAAATTTTGCCTATTGCGTGGCTAGCGTATTATTTGTGCACATCTTTATTAATATAGGAATGACGATGGGCTTAATGCCAATTATTGGAATTCCTTTACCATTTATCAGCTCTGGGGGGTCTTCTATTCTTGGATTTTCACTAATGATTGGAGTACTTCTAAAATTGGATTCTGTAAGAATGAATCGGGCTAGACGTTAAGATAATTCAACAAGGAATCATATCGATCTTTGAGTGTTTCAAAGTATTCTGTTTCTTGGAAAGATGCTTTAATTCTATAGTCATATCTTTCAAATGACGCAATGATACGAGCGATTTCTTGACGATTGATTTTGATCGTAACATCGATATTGTTATCCGCTTCTAAAAGTTGAGACGTAACATAGCAACTTAATACAGCTGCGGATTCAGACTCAACGATTCTTGAGATCTCCGCTAAAGAGTAATCTCTTCGACTCATTTCCAAAACAAGAATAGATCCTGGTTCTGTGAACGAACCCGTTTGAGCAAAAAAGCGCAACAAATCAGCTTGGGTAATCATTCCTAAATAATTGTCCTCAGCATCGACTACTGGTACAATAGTCAACTTGAATTCGTGCAACACTCGCAGAACTTCATAGATGTGATCGCCATCCTTTACATAAGGTCTGGTCAAGGAAAGTGGATATGAACCTACCGCTTCACTTTGGTCTTGGTCAAGAATGTCTGTTTCTGAAATTAATCCAAGGAGTTGTTTATTGTTAACAATCGGGAGGTGTTGTATGAAATAGTCCCCCATAATACCCAAAGCGGTATCTCCAGAGTCCGAAGTTCTTAAAGGCAAAACATCATGGGATATAATATCACTTGCAGTCATAACTTGTTTTCTTACAATTATAACGCTAAAAATAGCCTAAACGTTACAACTAATTAAGTTAACAAAGGAATAAAAAAACTACTAACTCAGGCACTACAGTATAATTTACCTCAACAACTTTTTCTTCTGTGTTAAAAACTCTTCGTCAGTTAGCAACCCTTTTTCCCTTAATTCTGCCAATTGTTTTAATTGCTGCAGGAGCAAAGAGTTTTCAGCATTACCTGCTGGACCTGAAGGCGATTGGCCATCTAAAGGCCATTTATATCCTCCGTTTATAAACGCTTCAAACTCATCCTGTACCCGAAGAAAAGCAAGAGCATCATGGGTTTTTACTTTTTCTGTGTCATTAAATCCAAAAGAAAATGAACGCGCTAGTGCCTGAAAAGCAAGGTCTTTTTGTTCGGTCAACGAATATGCACATGCTAGATTAAAGTAAACTGAAGGATCTCTATTATCTATTTGCAATGCCTTGGTAAAATCATCTATAGCTCCATCGTAATCGTAGTCTTTGAATTTATCTACACCAGATTTTTTGAAAGGATTTTTAGTAGAAGTCGTTCTTGCTCTGGAAGTATCTCGTTTACGTTGGGTTGAACGTGCACGTTCGTAATCTCTTCTATTGCCTCTATTGTCGGTTCTTCTGCCACGAGCCTGCTCTCTTCTTCTTCGTGTAGAATCTTTTACATGTCCTCTGCCTTCTCTGTCCTTTTTGGCCGACCTAATAGAGCTGAATACAAAAAAGAATAATATAAAAGGAAGAAACGCAAAACCGCCTCCCTTGAACATGCCGCTAAGGACAAAAAATAAAATTATAAAGAAAAATGTTTGTCCTGAATTGTTGCTCCGCATAAGTTGGTTTTAAATCAATTTCTTTTTCTGGGCGGCGAACTCTTCTTCGGTTAAAATTCCTTGATCTCGTAACGCTCCCAGTTCTTTGAGTTGCTCTAAGATATCTTTGGTTAACAAGTTATCTTTTTCTTTTTTATCCAAGTCAATTTTCGGACTAGGTTTAGTAGATTTTAAAAGATAACCATTCGCTGCAAAATCTTCAAATCCACTCTGGATTCGCAGAAAAGCTAAGGCATCTTGGTTGTTCAACTTCTCAAAGTTATTAAAACCATATTTAACGGCCTCACTCAAATGGAAAAATGATTCTTCAGCCTGTTCAGTCAGTGAATAGGCACATGCAAGGTTATAGTGTACAGCAGCATTGCGAGGTTCAAGGTTTATCGCTTTTTGCCACTGAGAAATCGCTTCGAAATAGTCAAACTCAGCGTAATTGTCCTTTCCAGCCTTAATAAATGCCTGCGCTCTAGAATTGCTGCTAGTTGTTCTTGGTTTTCGTACAACTCTTCTCGTTCCTCTAGGGTCCGATTGTCTATAGCTGGATTGTCTTCTATTGTACTCTTTATAAGCTTTACGATCAAAATCTTTCCGCTCTACTCCTTTGTTGTTGTAGCGATAGTCAAACTTTTCAGGATCCATAAATAAGAAAAGTACAGCATCGATGTAGGATAGAATTACTCCAACTCCTACAAAGGTCAACAAGAAATAAGCAATTCCATTGCCTCGCTCTTCCAAGTAAAAACGATGGATTCCGAAAACGGGAAAAAAGAAAGCTAAGAATGCAGTGACGTACTTATTTTTCATGAGAATTCTACTTCAATTAAATGTACCTAAGTGTAATATGCAATAAGCTAAAACATTGGGTTTAAAGCTATAGAATTAGGCCAAACGAAGGAAAATTTAGACTAAGCGGAAATTTTGCAGGTTAAGACGGTGAAATCATCTGGATAGTCGGTATTTTCTCCTTTAAACTGCTCGACCGTTTGGAAAAGTTTTTCATTAAACTTTTCGACATCCAAATTAGAGTGAGATTGGACGAAATCTTTCATCATTAATTGAGTGAAATATTCACCTTCTGGGTTTTGGGCATCGGTTAGTCCATCGGTGAAAGTGCAAATCAAAGCATTTTGTTCAAGCTGCTGTTCGCCTACTTCGATACTTGGCAAAGAAGACAATCCTCCTAAAATTGCACACCCCTTATCGAGTTCAATACAGTTTTCATTCATGACTAAAAAAGGAGGGTTGTGGCCTGCATTAATGTAGCTCAGTTTATTGGTCTTTTTATTATACTTCGCTACGAATAGTGTCAAAAATTTGTCACCGCCCGTAATTAGGTAAAGACTTTGGTTAAGCTGGTCGATGAAAATTTCCAAAGGATCATTCTTTCTGATCAGCGTATGAAAATTTGCCTGAAAATTTGCCATTAATAAAGCAGCAGCTACTCCTTTTCCAGAGATATCCGCTATGCAAAAGACAAAGTTGTCTTCATCTAATTCAATGAAATCAAAGTAATCTCCCCCAACACCTAGTTTCGGCTTATATATACTTGCTAGCTCAAAGCAATCAGTTTGAGGTAATGAGGTCGGAATGAGCATATGCTGCATTTCGCTGGCTAATTCCATTTCTCTTTTGAGACGCTCCTGTTCTAATTGTCTTTTGAATAAACGTTTGTTTTCAATGGCCACAGCAATGATATTGGTAATCGTTGTGATGAATTGAATTTTGTTATACATGTCATCGTTCTCCTCAAAGCCACCAATGAATGTATAAGCGATAGGTTCTTTCTTATGTTTTACAGGAATGACTACATCGAAATCTTTAAAAAACGGAACCTTTTCGTCTTTCAGTGATTGTAGTTTTTCAAATTGTAGCAATTTTTCTCCTGCGGACTTTGGAATATAATTGCCTGAAATACCTTGATGAGTAACACAAACCCAAAGCCCTTCTTGTAAAATAAAAAGCGCCATTTTTTTAACCTCCATTTCCCAAGTCAAAAAAGATTTATACATGGCAAAGAGTTCAGGAGCTTTGACATTGTCATTGATCGCCTGGGTGATAGACAATAGACTATTGATCTGAAGTTGCTTCAGATTTAATTCTCTTTCCAACTTTTTAGTGGATACGAGTTCTTGTTTACGTTCTGCGAATTGCGACATCTTTCTCAAGATAGGTTAAAGAATTAAATTACAACTATTCTATGCGGACACTTTTTAATTTAACGCTTCATTTATTACAGCCTCAAGCATAACGTTGATTGGAATATCCATTGCTTCTGCTTGTTGAGGAACTAAACTGTTTGGTGAAAAGCCAGGGATCGTATTTATTTCCAAAAAATAAAATTCACCACCCATGAGTATATAATCAACCCTACATATCCCTCTGCAATTTAGAACCTCATAAATCTTTTTAGTTAAAGACTTACAAGACTCAGTAAGTGCTTCGGGGATTCTGGCCGGTGTAACTTCCTGACTTTTGTTTTCATACTTGGCCTTATAGTCAAAGAAAGCAACATCTTCATCTGGGATGATTTCTGTGATCGGTAAAACGATTATTTCATCTCCCTTTCGATATGCTCCATTGCTGAATTCTGGTCCATCGAGGAATGTTTCTACCAAAACTTCATCATCAAACTGGAACGCTTTTTCTATTGCGGCTAAAATTTCTGTAGCTTCATTAACTCGAGAAATACCATAACTACTTCCATTTTGATTCGGCTTTACAAACAGTGGAAAATTTAAATCAGCAATTACATCTTGGTCAATTTGACCGTCTTTTTTTATCAGAATTGATTTTGCTTGAGGAATATCATAGTGCATCAAGAAGGTTTTGCAAGCTTGTTTGTTAAACGACAATGCGCTGGCCAAAGTATCGCATCCAGTGAATGGAATCCCAAGCAAGTTAAGATAACCTTGTAGAATACCATCTTCTGCCGGAGAACCATGAAGAATTGGATACACTAAGTCAAAATGTACAAGATCATCTAATGGCAAAGTAAAATCAGACTTGTTCAGTTTTACACCAGATTCCACATCCGTGAAATCACCTTTTTGGAAATCTATGATTCTTGCACTGTACTTATTGGGATCAAGATAATGCTTTACCGTTTCGGCGCTGAGCAAGGATATTCCTCTTTCTGCCACATCCCCCCCAGTAACCAAAGCAACCGATAATTTTTTCATAGTGTTCTAACGAATTATAGATTAAAAGAATACATTTTTTTTAAGAGAATCGAATTTTTTTCAATTTTTTTTCAAGTCAATTTAATCCTTGATAATCAAAATGTTGTGAAGCGTAAAGGCCGTTGTTTTATGTACAAAAAGACCTCCAAATTTTGAAAACCATTGAATTCTCCGTCAATGTATAAAATCAAAGATTATGAAAGAAGCCTTTTTACATTACTTATGGAAGAGCAAAAGGTTCGATCCTTTTGGATTAAAGACAACAGCTGGAGATAATATTGAAATCAAAAAGTATGGCCAGCACAATGATCATGCTGGGCCAGATTTCCTTAATGGCCAGCTAAACATTGCAGGAGTGGAGTGGAACGGAAATATTGAAATGCATTTGAAATCATCTCAGTGGTACCAACATGCTCATGATGTTGACCCGGCTTACGACAATGTCATTTTGCATGTAGTTCTTGAAGATGATCGGCCTGTGAGAATGACTAATGGAAGAATGCTGCCAACATTGGTGATTAAAGATAGAATCCCCGCAGGCTTAATTAGGAGCTATAGAAGGTTGATGAATGAATCTGCTTGGGTTCCTTGTCAACGAAGTTTTCAATCCGTAAAAGACATAATCATTCAGTCATGTTTGGACCACAACATGGTAAATAGATTGGAAAGAAAAACAATTCAAATTGAGAAAATTTTAGATAAAACTAGAGGAGATTGGGAGGTTGTCTTCTATATGTTTTTAGCCAAGAATTTTGGTTTAAAGGTTAACGGAATTCCATTTTTTATGTTAGCTCAGAATCTTCCTTTGCTTTATTTATTGAGACACCGTGATAAATTGGCAGAAATTGAAGCATTTCTTTTTGGACAAGCTGGGATGTTGGAAAAAACGTTTGAGGATCAATATCCTAATAAATTAAAGGAACTCTATTCCAATTTTCAAAACAAATATCAACTTAGACCTATTCCGCTTTCAACATGGAAATATTTAAGACTGCGCCCTGCAAACTTTCCTACGATTAGAATCGCGCAGTTCGCACGTTTAATTCATCAATCTAACCATTTGTTCAGCAAAGTTCTTGCAATAAAAAATGTAAAGGAAATTGAAAATATGTTTGATGTAGAAATATCCAATTATTGGAAAACACATTACGTTTTTGATAAAAGATCGAAGCTCAGCAGAAAAAAACTTGGCGTAAAAACGATTCACCTTTTTATCATAAACACCATCGTTCCTTTTCTTTTTCTTTATGGAAAAAGAAGACAGGAGTCTAGCTATCAAGAGTTAGCCTTAAAGCTATTATCTGATCTTCCCGCTGAGCGCAATTCTATTATTGCCGGATGGGAAAAACTCGGAGTAACTGTTGATAACGCTCAGGTATCGCAAGCCCTGATAGAATTAAAAACTCAAGTCTGTGACAACAAACAGTGCTTAACTTGCAAAGTTGGGAATTCTATTTTAAAAAATGGAAGTATGCTAAAGTCGATAAATATGCTTAATCGATTTTAATGATTAACATTAAAGAAATGTTAGTAGGTAACGATGGAAAAAATTTCGTTTGTAATTGGAGTGAGCTTTTTTTCGCCGTCAAGAAAACCCAAATGCAAGAGGAAGGAAAACCCTACAACAGTACTTTTACAACGTTTGACTAATTCGGCTGCAGCTACGGTGGTTCCACCAGTTGCTAAAAGGTCATCATGAATCAATACTCTACTACCTTCTGGAATATCATTAACATGCATTTCCAAAGTTGCAGAACCGTATTCTAAGTTATAACTGGTTTCAACAGTTGGCCCTGGTAATTTCCCTTTTTTTCTAATCAATAACAAAGGAATACCCAAAGCTTGAGAAATAATTGGTCCAAATAAAAAACCACGACTGTCAACTGCAGCAATAAAATCTGGGTTCACAGTTTTGGCAGCTTCAATAAAGCGAACGCCAATTTCCTTGGACAAAGATGGATCTAAAAACACGGACGTAATGTCTTTGAAAACGATTCCTTCTTTTGGGAAATCAGGAACGTCCCGAATTGCCATTTTTACTCGATCTGCTAAAGTTGTCATGGGCTATTCTTAAAATCTGAGTTTTAATCTGCTATATGCTCCAGTAATAATCACTGCCATAATTAAGGCCGGTAATAAGTTTGCTACAGGAATTTGTGCGCCAAGAAGAATCTTTAAGGCCAAGGCAATTAAAATTGCTGCTCCAATTGCCGAAATTTGGGCAAGTACAGACTTAAGAAAGGTTCCTTTGATTTGAAAACCCAGAAATGTCAATCCACCTTGAATGATGAGCAATGGAATAACACTAAATGCAACGCCAAAGAAAGAATTAGAAGCTGCAGATGCTATAGCAATAGCCATAATTCCATCTAGCACCGATTTTACAAGTAACAACTCCTTTTTATTGTTAATTCCTTCTTCAATCGCTCCAACAATGGTTATCGGCGAGGCACAAAAGAAAACAAAGGCGGCAATAAAGGCCTCAGAAAAACCTTTTTCACCTAGCTGAAAATTGATCCTCAGCCAACTTTCCCATCCATCAAATAATGCTTTAACGCCCATAGCTTCGCCAAGAACACCGCCAAGGACCAAACTGAAAATGAACGGAATCCATAGTTCTTCGGGCAATTTCATGGCCATTTGAATAGCTAAAAGCAAAATGGCCAAACTCACCGCCTGCATAGTGATAAGTTGGATGTTTTCTGGTAGCACTTGATGTAACAACAAACCAATAAGCCCACCGATTAAGATGGTGCCCATATTGATAAATGTCCCTTTTGGCAATCGTTTCATCTGGAATATTTTGAAGAACAAAGCTAATGATAGCCTTTAACTTTCCTAGAATATTCACATCAATATCATCCCTAGAACTGTTCTTAGTCCAGTAATTGAATAAAAAAGTAGAAAAGGTCAAAGAATTGATCCACCGAACCATACATTTGTGCACAGATGATTCAACAATTTCTAGTTAAACTGCTTCTTAGTCCGCTGTCCTTATTATATGGAATAGGTGTCAGTATTCGGTTGCTTTTGTATCGAATAGGAATATTGAAATCTATCAAATTTGATCTACCTACAATTGCTGTTGGTAATCTCTCTATTGGCGGAGCGGGAAAAAGTCCCCATATCGAATATTTGGTAAGATTGCTAAGGGAATATATTAATGTAGCGACCCTTAGTCGAGGGTATCAGCGAAAGACAAAGGGCTATTTAGAGGTTCAGCGAAACAACACGGCAACAGAGGTTGGAGATGAGCCGCTACAGTTTAAAAGAAAGTTTCCTGAGGTCGTTGTAGCCGTCTCTGAAAGCCGAACCTTGGCAATTCCCCAAATTGTTTCTACTTACCCTAATGTACAATGCATTCTTTTGGATGATGCTTTTCAACATTTGCCAGTTGACCCAGGGTTAAATATTCTGCTTACAGAATATAGCAAACCATTTACTCGAGACTGGTTATTGCCATCAGGGCGATTGCGAGAACCGAGAAGTGGATACCATCGTGCGGACATCATTGTTGTAAGTAAGTGTCCTCAAGAGTTAACTCTTGAAGATAGAATAAAGCTTACTAAGGAATTGAACTTGTATAGTCATCAACAAATATTTTTTTCTTACTATAAGTATCAACAGCCATACTATATTTTTCAAAATAAATATAGAGCGTTGTTAACTCAAGAAGTTGATGTGCTTTTAATTTGTGCAATTGCAGGCTCAAAATATTTAATTGAATATTTAGAAAAAAAAGTAGGATCGGTTGCGTCCTTAGAATATGAAGATCATCACTATTTTAATAAAAGTGATTTAGGAAATTTGAAGCGAAGGTATGATGCTATGGATGATGAAAAAAAAGTGATCATAACTACAGAAAAAGATGCCATGCGTTTAGCAGAACATAGTGAGTTTTTGACGAAGCAAAAGTTGCCTGTATTTGTGTTGCCAATTGAAGTAACTTTTCATGATGAGGACGGAGATCGGTTTAATAATTACATCAAAGATTATTTATTGAAATTTAAGGTATGATAAGGCCCAAGATCTCTTTTTTCAAAAAGCTAGTATATCTGCCATTGTATATTGCAGTGCATTTGGTGGGGCGGATTTTCTACAGTAAAATAGAAGTAATAAATAAAGATGGTCTTAAATTAGACCGTCCGACCATCCTTGTTTCTAATCACCCTTCTACCATGATGGATCCTGTAAACGTAGCTGCAAGGGTTAATCGTTATGTACATTTCTTGGCCAACGCCGGATTGTTTCAAACAGCATTTACGAATTGGTTTTTTGGAACTTTTTTTTGTATTCCAGTTCAGCGCAAGAAAGATAAAGGAAAGCGAAGGTTCGATAACGACAAAAGTTTTGATAAAAGTTTTGAGTTCTTAAAATCAGGTGGCTGTCTATATATAGCTGCTGAAGGAGTCAGTACACCTGAGCATGATTTGAAAAAACTAAAATCTGGTACCGCTAGAATTTCGCTTGGTGCAGAAAAGGAATTTGACAATGAATTAAATCTACAAATTCTTCCAATTGGATTGTACTACGAGTCTGCTCAAGTATTTAATAGACCTTTATTGATTAATGTGGGCGAACCGGTTGTTCCAAAAAACTGGTCTGCGGCATTTAAAAAGGATGAACGAAAAGCAGCTGAAGAATTGACTGCAATGCTTCAAGAAAAAACTGAAGAACTATTGGTTAATGTGGACGGACCAGAGCAAGACTTTTTTTTTAGAAGAGTAGAGGAAATGGTCAACTTCAATAAACCAAAGGAGTTGTTAGATCAGTTTAAGCGTTCAAAGTTATTGGCTCAAGCAACAAGGGAAGCCCTTTTTGAAAGTACTGGAGAAAAAGTAAACCAGTTAATTCAACTGTTGGAAGAAGCGAAGTTTTCGATATCAGCAATTTTTGGAAAAATCAAAATTCAATGGTGGCACTTCTTGGCGCCATTTGCCATAGTTGGTTTTGTTACGAACATCGTTCCTGCTGTGGTGGTTAGCTTGATTCGAAGAGCTGCAAATATTTATCGAGGATATGATGCTACCATTTATGTTTTAATGGGAATTATTTTCTTTCCTATTGCTTATAGATTAAACAATTACTTGCTTGGGAACTTTTTCGAGGTTGGCTACTACTGGCCATTGTTTTGGCTGGGCTATGTTTTGCTAGGGAGGTTCGCCCATAAGTGGATACAATCTGTTCATCGAGGCTTAGAAAGACTAAGGTGGCAGCAGTTCGGATCTAAAAGTCAAAAAGGCAAAGAGATTCTTAGAAAGAAGAATGAGATATTGGATGAATTGACACCATATATATAGTATCGGATGTTTTACCAGCTATTATTGCTCCTTTTTATACTGGCCACAGGTTTTCAACTGTGGTTTTGGGGCTTTGTAGTACCCAAACTAGCTGCTCATAAAGACCCAGAACCTAGCAAAAACAAGGGTCCTGGGGTGTCGATAGTCATTTGTGCCCATAATGAGGCTGAGAACCTGAAAAAAACTTTGCCCCGTATCCTAACCCAAAACTACCACTCCCTTGAAGTAATTGTCGTAAATGATGGATCTACTGACCAGACGGCAAAAGTGCTTTTGGAATTACAAAAGACGGCTTCTATCTTGTGCACTGTAACGATTGATATTGAAGACAAAAAGACAGCTGGAAAAAAGTTTGCACTGTCAAAAGGAATAGAGAAAGCTACAAATGAATTACTCTTACTAACCGATGCGGATTGTTATCCGCTTAGTGAAGATTGGGTCAATCACATGCAAGAGATGATCCAAGGAAACACAACAATAGGTTTGGGTTATTCACCTTATGAGAAACAACACGGCTTGCTCAATTCTTTTATTCGATATGAGACGGTTTACACAGCTCTCCAATACTTATCCCTTGCAAAACATGGGATGCCTTACATGGGGGTTGGGCGAAATCTTATCTACACGAAGTCCATTTATCAAGAGACAGGAGGTTTTGATGCGCATGCGCACATCACTTCCGGAGATGACGATTTGTTTGTAAATGCCGCTGCAGGGGCAGAAAACACTCAAATCAACTTACACCCACGAGGACTTACAATCTCAAAACCGAAAGCTACCTGGCGCGAATATTTTCGCCAGAAGCACAGACATACTACTACAGGAAACAACTACCGTGGTAAGCACAAAAGAGTGCTTGGCTTGCTTGCCTTAAGCCACACCATACATCTTATCGGAGGGATCATGCTGCTGAGTCAGCCTAGCATGATATTTGTATTATTTCTATATGTTGGTCGAATGATAATCATCATGGCCGTATGCAGAACGCTCTTTCCGAGGCTTCAAGCCAAAGATTTATGGAAGTGGATTCCACTCCTAGACCTCTCATACTTGCTGTTTTACCTATCGTTTTGGCCGGCTTTAACGATTGGAAACACAGAACGATGGAAGTAAAAACAAAAACACCCGCAACTACTAAAAATACAATTGATCTTAAGTCTCAAACAACTCAAACACCCGAGCCTAAGAACGAAGATCAAAACGAAACAACAAATACTGAAGAGCAGGAGGAACCTGAACACAGACTATCCCCTCGCGCTGCAGAAGATTATGAGTACGTCAAAAAAGCAATTTTAGGCGATCAAAAAGCTTATGCGGTTCTTATGGAACGCTACCGCAATAGTATTTACCACATGATGTTTAAGATGGTTAAAAACAGAGATGATTCTGATGATTTAACTTTAGAAGCATTCGGAAAGGCTTTTGCAAAATTACCTAGCTACGCTCCGCGCTATGCATTTTCAACATGGTTGTTCAAGATTGCCATCAACAACTGTATAGATCATATTAGAAAGAAAAGATTGCACCTATTGAGTATTGACGATCCGATCGAGCCAGGTGGAGATCACGACTTTTCATCTAATATTAAGTCCTCCGTACTTGATCCAGAACAAAGTTTTATCAGAAATCAAAGATTAGAATTGATGCGTTCAGTGATGAACAAATTAAGCGTCAAATATAGATTGATGATAGAGTTAAGATTCTTCGAAGAACTGAGCTACGAAGAAATTGCAAATGAATTAAATATTCCATTAGGAACAGTAAAAGCTCAATTATTTAGAGCTAAAGAAATTATGTACACGCACTTACAAAGCCCTGGATGTAAGGCATATTTAGACAACACTAAGCGAAGGAAAAAGTCTAAGGCTAAGACTGAAAAAGTCGTTCGCAATGAACTAGCAGTGGCTGTTTAAATTTTGGTAAAGAATTAGAGTTAACTAAACCTCTTGGCTTTCGAGCTAGGAGGTTTTTTGTTTTTCATTAGAATTATGTTCCGGCTGATTTGAAGGTTCTTTATATAAACTTCAATTATCTTTGCGCAATATGAAAATTATAAAAAAATATTTTCCCAACCTTACTGCTGAACAAGAAGAACAGTTTGAAAAACTTACAACGCTATATTCAGAATGGAATGAAAAAATAAATGTTGTTTCGCGAAAAGATATTGAAAACCTTGATGTGCGGCATGTGTTACACTCTTTGTCAATTGCAAAGTTTATGAACTTTATCCCTGGAGGAGAAATTTTAGACTTAGGAACAGGTGGTGGTTTTCCCGGTATTCCTTTGGCAATTTTATTTCCGGAAACCAACTTTACATTGGTGGATAGTAGAGGAAAAAAAATTGTGGTAGTTCAGGCTGTGATAGAGGCGCTTGGATTGAAAAACGTCAAAGCGATCCACGGAAGGGCTGAAGAGTTGAAGGGACAAAAATTTGACTTTGTAGTCACCCGTGCAGTGGCCAGATTACCGCAATTGATGACTTGGATTCACAAACTCATTAGCCTTAAACAGCAACATGCGATTCCTAATGGATTGATTGCTTTAAAAGGAGGAAATATTAAAGCAGAAATAAAAGAACTTGGCAAAAAGGCATACGCAGAACATTACAAGGTATACCTTTTCTTTCCCGAAGAATTTTTCGAAGAAAAATACGTAGTATATGTACAGCGATAATTGAATTGCGTTATATCAGTCGGTTTTTTAGAAATTCAATAATATTCCAGTTTGTTTTGAATTTGCGATTTACAAGCAAAAAACCGACTGGAATAGAAAATTGATTGAAGCAAGCTCATGGTCAAGCAGTGATTTTTTAGCGTTTTAAAAAGGCCTTGATGATTTCATCAAGGCCTTTTTTTGATTTAAAGAAGTAAAGAGACCTAAGAACATCCTTTGCTTTAGCTCTTTTTTCCTAAATTCCCCATTCAAATCAATAGCATGACTAGAATAACAAAGCTGATCTTATTTCTAATGCTTGGAACTACATTGCAAGCACAAGAGACCTTCCCAAATAACGGAGCACCTGACAATACTACTGGTAAATATGCTTTTACCAATGCGACTATCTACAAGTCTTACAATCAAAAGATTGAAAACGCGACACTGGTCATTGAAAGTGGTAAAATTGTTTCAGTAGGAGCCGGAGTGTCAATTCCTTCGGGGGCTGTTGTCAAGGACCTGGAGGGAAAAACAATTTATCCATCTTTTGTCGAGGCTTATTCTAATTACGGCATGCCCGAAATGAAAAAGGCAGAAGGAGGCTGGGGCGGCAAACCTCAGCCATTGTCAAAGAAAGAAGGAGCTTACGGCTGGAATCAAGCTATCAAGCCAGAGTGGAAAGCTGCAGATTATTTTACTATTGACAAAAAAGTAAGCAAAGAAATGCGGAAGCTTGGTTTTGGAACTGCAATGGTTCATAGCATGGATGGTATCTCTCGAGGCACCGGAGCTGTTGTTACTCTTGGAGATAAAATTGAACAAAAGCAATTGTTAAAAACAAATGCAGCACATGTTCTTTCTTTTGAAAAAGGAATTTCTACACAAAACTTTCCAAGTTCATTAATGGGGTCGATCGCTTTGATTCGACAAACATATTTAGATGGCCAGTGGTATGCGAGTGAAGGAAAAAAAGAGGAACGTAATTTATCGTTGGAGGCTTGGAACGAAGTTCAAAACCTACCACAACTTTTCGTTACTCGGGATCGACTGGAAATTTTACGTGCTGCCAAGATTGGAAATGAATTTGGGAAAAAATATTTAATTAAAGGAAGCGGAGATGAGTACCAAAGAATTAATGAAATTAAGTCTGTCGCGCAAGCATTAATAATACCATTGAATTTTCCTAAAGCCTATGACGTTGAAGATCCTTATGAAGCACAAGTTGCAGAATTACAAGACATGAAGCATTGGGAACTGGCACCATCAAATCCTTCGAGACTAATAGCTGCGGGATTTAATATTGCAGTGACTACAAATGGACTTAAAAAGAAAACCGCTTTTCATGGGATGTTACGAAAAGCTATTGATGCAGGGTTGTCGGAATCAGCAGCGCTAAGGGCTTTAACAATTGAACCTGCCAAAATGATAGGTGCGGATAGTTGGGTCGGAACTTTAGAACCTGGGAAATTGGCCAACTTTATTATTGCTTCTGGAAATATATTTAAGGAAAAAACCAAGATTTATCAAAACTGGGTTCAAGGAGAAATGCATGAAGTAAGTGCTTTGCCTGGAGAAAGTATTGTTGGAAAATATGACCTAAGAATTTTCCGACAAGTATATGATATGGAGGTTGTCGAAAAGGCTGGAAAACCTTCAGCAAAATTAATTTTCAATGACAGTATTTCTTCAAAGGTTAATATTAAATATAACAAAGGTCAATTAACCTTGTCATTCGTTCCAGATGGAGAGGAAGATGGTTACCGGTTGGCCGGAACTAAAAACGGAAAAAATTGGTCGGGAAGAGGACAAGGCTCAGATGGAAAATGGCTGAATTGGTCAGCAACCTACAAAGGTGAAGTTGAAGAGGAAGAAAACAAAGATCGGATAGAGAAAAAAGCCTCTACCAAGGAGAAAGAAAGCGCCTCAGGAATGGCTCAGGTTACCTTCCCCTTTTTACCTTATGGATGGACAGAAAAACCAAAAGCCGAAACAGTGTTTATTACCGGTGCAACAGTATGGACCAATGAAGCGGAAGGGATTTTAGAAAATGCTGATGTCATAATTTCTAACGGAAAAATTTCTTCAGTTGGGAAGGGGCTATCGGCACCAAATGGAGCAATAACAATCGATGGTAAAGGGAAACATGTTACCTCAGGAGTTATTGATGAACATAGTCATATTGCAATCAGCAAAGGGGTGAATGAGGGAACACAAGCCAGTTCTGCAGAAGTATCTATTGCACATGTTGTAAACTCTGAAGACATAAATATTTATCGACAGCTTGCTGGAGGAGTTGTTGCTTCTCAATTGTTACACGGGTCTGCAAATCCTATTGGTGGACAATCAGGAATAATAAAACTTCGCTGGGGGTTGAGCCCTGAAGAAATGAAAATAAAAGGCGCAGATGGTTTTATAAAATTCGCGCTTGGAGAAAACGTAAAGCAATCTAACTGGGGAGATAATAATCAATCGCGTTTTCCGCAGACAAGAATGGGTGTTGAACAAGTTTATGTTGATCATTTTACGAGAGCACAAGAATATGCTACTTTAAAAAAATCTGGAAAACCTTTTAGAAAGAATTTAGAGCTAGAAGCTTTACAAGAAATTTTGGAAAGCAGAAGGTTTATTTCTTGCCATTCTTATCGACAATCTGAAGTGAATATGTTGATGAAAGTGGCGGAAGAATTTGGTTTTAGAGTAAATACTTTCACCCATATTCTGGAAGGATATAAGGTTGCTGACATTATGGAAAGTCATGGTGTTGGTGGCTCAACTTTTTCTGATTGGTGGGCATACAAATACGAAGTAGATGAAGCGACTCCATATAATGGTTCAATTATGCACAAGCAAGGAGTTACTGTAGCCTTTAATTCAGACGATGCAGAGATGGCTAGACGACTAAATCAAGAAGCCGCAAAGGCAGTGAAGTATGGCGGAGTTTCTGAGGAAGATGCATGGAAGTTTGTCACTTTGAATCCTGCCAAATTATTACACCTAGATGATCACATGGGGAGTTTAAAACCAGGTAAAGATGCGGATATTGTTTTGTGGTCGGACCACCCACTTTCTGTTTATGCAATGGCAGAAAAAACTTGGGTTGATGGAGTACGTTATTTTGATCGTGAAAAAGACAAAGCAATGCAAGCCGATATTGAGAAAGAAAGAGCACGGTTGATTAAAAAAATGTTGAAGGAAAAATCCGATGGAGGAGATATGCAAGCGGTTAAGAAAAAATGGCCAAAACATTACAGCTGTGGATCATTGGAACACCAAGAAGAAACGACAACGCACAAACATTAATATTGGTTAGATAAATTAAAAGAAATGAAAAATTTACAGATAATAAATATTGCACTGTTTTTAATCTTGCCTCAAATTTTGTTTGCGCAAATCATACCTGGAGCAAAGCAATCTAAGACGGTATTAATAACTGGAGCGACAGCTCATATTGGTAATGGAGAAGTTATCGAAAATGCTTCTATTTTATTTTCAGATGGAGTCATCAAACAGGTCGGAAGAGAATTGGTGATTACTGAATCTGCAACATCACTTGATAAAATTGATGCAACAGGAAAACACATTTATCCAGGGTTTATCGCGATGAATACTAGGCTTGGTTTGGTAGATATAGATGCTGTTCGGGCGACTAGAGATTTTCGCGAGGTAGGAGCAATGAACCCGCATGTTCGTGCTTTGATTGCGTACAATACCGATTCTAAGATTTTACCAACAGTGAGGACCAACGGAGTCTTAATGGCGCAGATCTGCCCAGAAGGAAATGGAATTTCAGGACAATCCAGTTTAATGGCTTTGGACGGCTGGAATTGGCAGGATGCAGTTATTACAGCAGATCAAGGAATTCATTTGGCTTGGCCAAGAGACTATAGACGAACAGGATGGTGGGCGGAGCCAGGAGGGATTAAGAAAAATGACAAGTATGGTGATCAAGTGGAAAAGATTGAATCTTATATGATGGAGGCCAAGGCATATGCTAAGGATAATCCAATAAACAAAGATCTCCGTATGGAGGCAATGAAAGGCCTTTTTGATAAATCGAAAAAATTATATGTTAGAACGAATGGAGCAAAAACGATTGAGGCGGCTGTGCTAATGGCAAAAAGAGTTGGTGTTGAAGTAGTAATCGTAGGAGGAAATGATGCTTGGCAAATAACAGATTTCTTAAAGAGTTATAATGTACCTGTCGTCTTAAACCCGCCGCAGTCATTACCAAATCATGCTGATGCCCACATTGATCAACCGTTTAAGACAGCTGGATTGTTAGCAAAGGCAGGGGTAACTGTTGCCATTGCGCAAGGGGAAAGCTGGCAAAATTTCAATTTGCCCTTTCAAACAGGCCAAGCTGTCGCGTTTGGAATGGAAAAAGAAGCGGCCATTGAAGCCATTACTTTGAATCCTGCTAAAATTATGGGCGTTGATAAAGACTACGGAAGTTTGGAGCCAGGGAAATCGGCGACTTTGTTCATTTGTGATGGCGATGCGCTGGATATGCGAACAAACAATCTAACAGAGGCTTGGATAAATGGCCGAGCAGTAGATCTAGATAACCACCATAAAATATTGGCGAGAAAGTATGAAGCTAAGTATGAACAATTGAAGTCAGAATAACTAAGACATAATCTTTATGTGTAAATCGTTTTGCAACTGTTGATTATTTAGCATATATTTGCGCCAGACGAAAAATATTAGGAGAGGGAACATTTGTTCCCTCTTTTTTATGCCATTAATTTAACCTTGATCGAACAAAAAATATCTAATCTTTTAGACCTGAAATTTCAGGAACCTGAATTCGAATCATACTTTCTAATCGAAGTTGAGCTCAAAGGAGACAATCGGCTTGAAGTATATTTAGATGGAGATCAAGGCATCACATTGGGAAATTGTCAGAGAATATCAAGATACCTTGAAAAACATCTGGATGAAGAACTTTGGTTAGGTGAAAAATATTTTTTGGAAGTGTCTTCCCCTGGTGTCAAAAGACCTTTGAAATTTCCTAGACAATACCATCAGCATGTTGGAAGGAAGTTGGAGGTAAAAACAACCGAAGAAGGAAAAGTGGAAGGTTCTGTAGTGACTGTTGAAGGAACCTTAACCAAAGTAGAAGATTTGCAAATTACTTTGGAGTGGAAAGAACGAATTAAGGAAGGCAAAAAGAAAAAAACGGTGGAAATGAAAAAGGAAATTCCTTTCGACCACATAGAAAAAACGATTGTTAAACTATCTTTTAATAAAGGCAAATAAAATCATCGATAATGAATCTAGTAGATACTTTCTCGGAATTTAAAGCCGGTAAAAATATTGACCGACCGACCATGGTAAGAGTACTGGAAGATGTCTTCCGTACACTAATTCGTAAGAAATATGGCTCGGATGATAACTTTGATGTGATTGTAAACACGCAAAAGGGAGACCTTGAGTTATGGCGTGTCCGTGAAATCGTATCTGACGGAGAGGTTTTAGATGATAGAGCGCAAGTTTCTATTTCTGAAGCACTTTCAATTGATGAAGATTACGAAGTTGGTGAAGAGTGTTATCAACAATTATTTTTAGCAGACTTTGGAAGGAGAGCGATCATGGCTGCAAGACAGACCTTGATATCAAGGATTTCAGAGTTAGAAAAAGATGAAGTCTTTAAAAGGTATACGGACAGAGTCGGCGAAATTATTCTTGGCGAAGTTCATCAAATTCTTAAACGCGAGATTCTAATTTTGGACGATGCGACAGGATCTGAATTGGTACTTCCTCGTCAAGAAATGATTCGCGGAGATTTTTTCCATAAAGGTGATATGGTCAAAGGAGTGATCAAGCATGTGGAAATGAAGAACAATAATCCTGTTGTCGTAATGTCTAGAACAGACAACAAATTCTTAGAGAAATTGCTAGAGCAAGAAGTTCCTGAGATTGAAGATGGATTAATTACGGTGAAGAGAATTGAAAGAATACCGGGAGAAAGAGCTAAGGTGGCAGTTGAATCTTATGATGATAGAATCGATCCCGTTGGAGCTTGTGTAGGAATGAAAGGGTCTAGAATCCATGGTATAGTTAGGGAATTGAAAAACGAGAATATAGATATCGTGAACTATACAGAGAACATAACGCTCTTTATTCAGAGATCGTTAACTCCGGCAAAAGTAAGTTCAATCGATTTAGATACAGAAGCAAAAAGAGCGGCAGTTTATTTAGAACCAGACCAAGTGTCCTTGGCAATTGGTAAAGGCGGAACCAACATTAAGTTGGCAAGTAGATTGTCTGAATTTGAAATTGATGTTTATCGTAACAACGAAGAGATGGAAATCGACGATGTCGATTTGGAAGAATTTAGCGATGAAATAGAAGCTTGGATCATTGAAGCCCTTAAAAACATCGGTTGTGATACTGCGAAATCAGTACTTGCATTAAGCCGAGAAGAGCTTATCCGAAGATCTGATCTAGAAGAAGAAACTATTGATGACGTACTTGGTATTTTGAAGGCGGAATTCGAGGAATAGCAATATTCTTAGACCTTAGTCTGCATTAAATCTGGAACTGATTTGATAAAATAAATGTAAACCTTGCAGAAATGCAGGAAATATGAGCAAAACACTTTTATTTCCTTATTTTTGTGGACGATTTTGCAATATGAGATTTTTGATCTCAACTGTAAATTTTGACAATATGCTTTACGGACAAAGTTTTACTAACATTCAAAAAATATTTTGAGACTTATGTAAGACTACCTTGCACCTTTAAAGCTTTGTCTATCGGCCTGGATTTGATTCGTAATTTTAAAAGTTAGAATGGCAAAACGGCTAGTTAAGATAGCAAAAGAGTTGAACGTAGGAACTTCTACTATCGTAGATCACCTCGCGAAGTGTGGCTACGATATAGACAATAAACCTACAGCCAAGGTGTCCGATGAGATGTATAATGAACTTCTGAAAGAATTTCAAAGTTCAGCATCTGTTAAGGAGCAGGCCGACCAATTGGTTATCGGTAATCGTGCGAAAGATAAGCCGGAGCCAGAAGCTCCTCCTGTAGTGGTAACCCCACCCGTTGCGAAAACTCCACCACCACCACCACCTCCTCCTCCAATCGTTGAAGAACCTGTCGAAGAAAAAGCAACAGCGCCTGAACCGGAAGTGAAAGCAGAAGAGAAAGAGGAAGCACCTAAGATGGGTTTAAAGGTGATGGGAAAAATTGATTTAGATCAGTCCAAGAAAAAGAAGGCTACTAAAAAGGAAGTAACTCCTAAAAAAGATACGCCAAAAGATCCAGAACCTCCAGCTGCTGAGAAGCCTGCCGCGAAAGAGGAAGCTCCAAAAGATTCACCTAAGAAAGATGATAGTGCTCAATCCGCACCAAGTGCAGATTCAGAAATGATGAGAGCAAAAACTCCTCAACTGAAAGGGTTGAAAATCTTAGGAAAAATCGATGCTGCTAAGCTTGAGAAACCAAAGAAAAAAACTGATTCTCCGGGAGCCTCCGAAGATAAGAAGAAACGTAAACGTAAAAGGAAGAAAGTTACTGTTGGACCTGGTCAAAGAAGCAATAGCGGCGGCGGTGGAAACAACCGAGGCGGTAATAATAGAGGTGGAAATAACAGAGGAGGATCTCGAAGAGACGAACCAAAAGAAGTTTCACAAAAAGAAATTGAAGAGAAGATCAAACAGACCATGGCCAGAATCTCTGGTGGTGGAAAAAGAAAGCGTCAAAAACTACGTAGAGATAATAGAGATAGAATCCGTGAAAAAGCCGAATTGGCAGAAGCGGAAAAGGAAACTGGCAAGTTACAATTGACTGAATTTGTTAGTGTATCTGAGCTAGCAAACCTAATGGATGTTTCGGTAAGTGAAGTGATCACAACCTGTATGAACCTTGGAGTGATCGTTTCGATTAACCAAAGACTAGATGCAGAAATTATTGAACTAGTAGCAGATGAATTTGATCACGAGGTTGAATTCATTACTGCAGAGGATGAGCTCGAAGAGGAAGAAGAAATTGTAGATGATCCAGCAGATTTGAAACCAAGAGCGCCAATTGTCACAGTGATGGGACACGTTGATCATGGTAAAACATCGCTACTGGATTATATTCGAGCTGAGAATGTTGCCGATGGTGAGGCCGGGGGAATTACCCAGCACATTGGTGCATACGAAGTTGTAGTCGGTGAAGACAAGAAAAAAATTACATTCCTAGATACACCGGGTCACGAAGCCTTTACCGCAATGCGGGCAAGAGGAGCGAAAGTAACTGATGTTGCTGTCATTATTGTTGCAGCGGATGATTCTATAATGCCTCAAACCAAGGAAGCAATCAGTCACGCACAAGCTGCTGGAGTTCCAATGGTTTTTGCAATAAATAAAATAGATAAAGACGGAGCAAGTCCGGATCGAATCAAGCAGGAATTATCTGGAATGAATATTCTTGTGGAGGAATGGGGAGGAAAGTACCAATCTCAAGATATATCTGCAAAGACAGGAGAAAACATTGATCAGCTTTTAGAAAAAATATTGCTTGAAGCGGAAGTTTTAGAACTCCAAGCTAATCCTGACCGTGAGGCATCGGGAACAGTAGTCGAGGCATCGCTAGATAAAGGGCGTGGTTTCGTTACAAAGCTATTGGTTCAGAACGGAAACTTGAAAATTGGTGACACTATGGTTGCCGGTGAATATTCTGGACGTGTTAAAGCAATGTTCAATGAACGAGGTAAAAAAGTGAAAATAGCTGGACCTTCAACACCAGTGTTAATATTAGGATTGAGCGGAGCTCCTCAAGCAGGAGAAAAATTCCGTGTGATGGAGAATGATCAAGAGGCAAGACAAATTGCATCACGTAGAGCTCAAATTTCAAGAGAACAAACGGTGCGAGCTAATAAGCGAATCAGTCTTGATGAGATTGGACGTCGTTTGGCTTTAGGAACATTTAAGGAGTTGAACTTAATTGTCAAAGGTGATGTGGACGGATCTATTGAAGCATTGGCAGATTCTTTAATCAAGCTGAGTGTTGAAACCATCCAAGTAAATGTAATCCATAAAGCGGTAGGACAGATTATTGAATCTGATGTATTGCTAGCATCTGCTTCTGATGCAATTGTAATTGGTTTCCAAGTAAGGCCGTCTCAAGGTGCTAGAAAACTAGCAGAAAGAGAAGGTGTTCAGATCAAAACATATTCAATCATCTACGAAGTGATTGATGAGGTCAAAGCAGCAATGGAAGGAATGCTTGAGCCGACTAAGGAAGAGAAAATTACTTCTACCGTCGAAGT
This sequence comes from uncultured Saprospiraceae bacterium, assembly GCA_937928045.1. Classification (GTDB taxonomy): domain Bacteria; phylum Bacteroidota; class Bacteroidia; order Chitinophagales; family Saprospiraceae; genus JABDJM01. The sequence goes on from CALFWO010000027.1 coordinate 81,762, forward strand.
TCGAGAAGTGTATAAAATCTCAAGAATCGGAACAATTGCTGGTTGTTATGTTCAGGATGGAATCATCAAACGTAACCACCACATTAGGTTGATTCGTGATGGAATCGTAGTGTATCCAACAAAGGCAGGAGCTATTGGTGAACTTTCTTCATTGAAACGATTCAAAGATGATGTAAAAGAAGTTAAGAATAAGCTTGAATGTGGTCTTACGATTAAAAACTACAATGACATTAAAGTCGGTGATATAGTTGAGGCATATGAAATTGTCGAAGTAAAACAAACTTTAGGTTAAAATGTAGTGAATCATTCTACTAAAAAATAGAACTAAGAGGCCTAGTGATTATCATTAGGCCTCTTTTTTATTGTTTATAGAATAACTGATTAGAAATAGTCCCACAGATTATATCTAGTCGCAATAATTTTGCTACGCGGTCTTGACCATTTTGTTCAAGGTTATAAACCATAATTCTTGCTCGACGTCCTTCGTGTTAGGCATACTTATCTGATAAAGCCTGAGTATTTATGAATTTTTTATTCATACTAATGGCTTTTGAATAGACGCCAGAAAGAAATATAATGGAAGCTTTGAATCTTCCAAATGAAGTTTCATCGCGACAGAAATTTCATCTAAACTTGCTCGCGCTTTTGCAGCTTCAACTGAAGCCACTTCCTGCATTTTTCTAAAGTGAATTAGCGATGAAAATAGATTGTTAAAACACAAAAAGAAACGTAGGCTTATCTTAGGTTGACTAAAGAATAGGAAGGATATAAAAAGGGAAGCAAATAAAGTATTTGCTTCCCTTTTTTACTTAAATATAAAATTAATTATTCCGGCTCGAATCCTAAAATGATTCCAAATCTTCCGAAGCGATCAAAGATGTTCTTCGACAAGTCATTAGGTTTATCAAAACCAAGTCCATAATCAAAACCTAATGTTCCAAACATCGGTAAAAATACTCTTAGTCCCATTCCTGCAGAACGTTTTAAATCGAAAGGATTGAAGTCTCTAATTGATTGAAAGGAATTTCCTCCTTCAGCAAAAGCTAGTACATATATCGTTGCACTTGGGTTTAAAGATATTGGGTATCGCAATTCAACATTGTACTTATTATAAATTGGGGTTTGGCTTTCGATGTTCGAACCTTCAACTCGGATAATATTATTTTCTAAGTCAGCGACTTCGTAGCCTCTTAGTCTAATTAAATCTACACCGGTGTAACCACTAAACTGCTGGTTTGCAAATCCATCTCCTCCAAGTTGAAATCTTTCAAATGGTGAAATTCCAACAGACTTGTTATACGATCCTAATATTCCAATTTTAGCTTGTGCCTTTAAAACTAACTTTCCAACCAAGGTGGTATACCATTCAGCGTCAAACCTCCATTTGTGATATTCAAGAAGTTTGAATTTTTCCTGAGGTGTTCCATTAGGATCAGGAGCTCCCTTAAATAGTGAATATGGCGGAGTGAACTGAACAGAAAGAGAAATGGTAGATCCTTCTTTTGGAAATATTGGATCATTTACAGAGGTTCGCGTAATCTTTTGTTGGATGTTCAAGTTGTTGAAACTTCCATTTGTTACACGCTCTCCCTCGTCGGTAGTAAATATTCCTCCACCAGAAACCCAATTTTGAAGATTGAGATTTTGGTAGGTCAATGTTGTGTTCGAAATAAAGTTATCATCGGGCCATTTCAACCTAGTTCCAAGTCCAACAGAGGCTCCTCCTATTGTAAACTTCTGGAAGCCGTCCGTTTCTTTTTCTCCTAATGCAAATCGGTTGTAAAAGCCAGAAACCGTAAATGAGTTAGGTTTTTTCTTTCCTAACCAAGGCTCAGTAAAACTCACGTTGTAGGATTGGAAGAATCGACCAGAAGTCTGAGCACGTAAAGAAAGTCTTTGGCCATCTCCTTGAGGTAATGGGCTCCAGGATTCCTTTTTCAAAATGTTTCTTAAAGAAAAATTGTTGAAAGTAACACCCAATGTTCCGATTACTCCGCGGCCTCCACCGGCCCAACCAGCAGATAATTCTAATTGATCACTTGGCCGCTCTTCAACTTGATATTCAATATCAACGGTTCCTCTTTGAGCATTAACAGGAGTGTTGATGTTTAAAGTCTCAGGATTAAAATATCCTAAGTTGATGATTTCTCGTTGTGATCTAATAATATCCGACCGGCTGAATTTTTGACCAGGTCTTGTTCTTACTTCCCGCAAAATCACTTCATCGTGCGTTCGATCATTTCCGACAATTGTTACTCGATCAATGGTCGCTTGAGGTCCTTCAAAAAGCCTTAATTCTAAATCTATAGAATCACCAGTTATTGCTCTTTCAATTGGATCAATACGAAAAAACAAATATCCATTGTCCATGTAAAGAGATTTTATATCTCTTCCTTCTTGACTAAACTCAAGTCTTTGATTCAATAGCTCTGTATTGTAAACATCTCCTTTTTGGATTCCCAGAACTTCCTTTAATTGACTGGTTTCGTAAATGGAATTTCCTCGCCAAGAAATATCTCTGAAATAATATCTATTTCCTTCGTCCATGACGATGTCCAATTGAATATTTCCGTCCTCATCTCTCCAAGTAGAATCACTAACTACTTTGGCATCACGATAACCCAAAGTGTTATAATAATTAATTAAAGTTGCCTTGTCATTTGTGAATTCAGATTGGATAAATTTTGAGCTAGAAAACAGCCTACGTTTTTCTTTTGTTTCTTTTAACTGCTTTTCCAATTTCTTTTCTTTCACCGCAGTGATGCCCGTCCAGTTAATTTCTTTAATCTTAACTCGGTCTCTTTTGTCAATATTAAAAACCAATCTAACTGCATTGATTTTTTTAGTGTCTTTAATTTCTTTGGCAGTTACCTTTACATCTAAATATCCTTTTTCCCGATAGTATTTTTTAATAGCATTCGAAGCGTTAGCTTTTACATTGTCATTAACAATACCACCTTTTATTAAGTGTGGTTCTACAGCGTCGTTTAAGTCATCATGTGCCGCTTTGTTTACTCCTTTGTAAGAGTATCTTGAAAGTCTGGCTTTTTCAACAACTTTCAATTCAAGGAAAAGTATATTGCCTATTGTCTTTTCTTGTTCGATTGCAATCTCAGTAAAAAGCTTCAGCCTCCAAAGTTTTTTAATTGCTTTAGGAATCTTTGGACCAGGAAATCTTATTACATCTCCAATCTTTAATCCGGAGAGTGCGATTAAGGCTTTGTCATCAGAAAATTCGGCACCTGAAACTTTAATCCCGCCAATTTCATATTCTTTAGGTTCCAAGTCGTCCAACATAGGTATGCTGTCCAATTGAGCGAAGATTGCCCCGGGGATCAGCATAGCCAACAAGAGTACAGTGGAAATATTGTGATAAACGCTTTTAATATTCATATATAGTTTCCTAAGTCCTGCGTAATTCAAAAAAAACGCATAGTTGTAGTATTAGTATTTAACTGATTTGCTCACTAGTTTTACCAAACCTTCTTTCTCTTTTCTGATAATCAAGAATGGCAGTGTACAAACTTTCTTTTTTAAAATCTGGCCAAAATTCTTCGGTAAAATAAAATTCAGAATAGGCCAATTGCCAAAGCAGAAAATTGCTTAATCTAGTTTCTCCACTTGTTCGAATTAATAGCTCAGGATCAGGAATGCCAACAGTACTCAATTCGTTTGAAAAAATTGTTTCATCAATTTGGTCAGGAACCAAGATTCCTTCCTTTGCTTTAACCGCTAATTTTTTCGCCGCTTTGAGAATTTCCCATTTCCCGCTGTAGTTTAAAGCCAGGACCAAAGTCATTCTTTTGTTGTCTTTGGTCTTTTCGATACCATCTAAAAGTGCCTTGTAAGTTCGCTTAGGAAGCTTTTCTAAATCTCCAATGGCCTGAAGTCTGATATCGTTTTTCATCAAAGTGTTGACTTCTTTACCTAGCGTGTCTACCAATAGCGCCATTAATGCGTTGACCTCTAGAGCGGGACGATTCCAATTTTCTGTAGAAAATGCATAAAGGGTCAAATATTCAACGCCCAATTCGGCTGCAGATTCGGTACACTCCCTAACTGCTTGAACGCCATTTTTATGACCAAAAACACGGTGTTTTCCATGCTGTTTAGCCCAGCGCCCATTGCCATCCATAATGATTGCAATATGACGAGGTAAACGTTCCGTATTAATCTGGGACTTTAAATCCATTTATTTGATCTTTGCATCTTCTCAAAGTCCTGAGCAAGAGCTCTTTTGTTCTTGCAAACTAAAGAGGTTTCTTCTTGGTCTGGAGTTGGTTGAGTGTCCAAAAAAAGTTGGGCAAAGGTACGCAAAAGACTGCCAAAAAATTGATGATCCATCATCTCAATAAGTGAATCTGAGTTTTATGGTAAAATCCAACCAATCATTCCTTCGGAATGTGTAGGGAAAAGGGCATTTCTTTGTTAGGATTTGTACTTTTGGACTAATAAAACACCATAAATGTCTTTTTCACAATATCAATATACGCGGCCTGATAACCAGCAGATTATCAACGGAATATCTCAAAAACTTTCAAAGTTTAAACAAGCATCCACTGCAACTGAACAACAACAACTCATTGTTGAAATCAATGAGATAAGACGCCAATATTCTACGATGTATAACATTTGTATGATTAGACATACAATAGATACAAATGATGCCTTCTATGAAGCAGAAAACCAATATTTCGATGAAATAGGGCCGGAGTATAAAAAAATCAATGCTGATTTTTATCGAGCACTGGTCAATTCACCTTTCAAAAAGGAATTATCAGAAAAATGGGGCGGTCATATTTTTGTGATCGCCGAGTTGTCTTTAAAGACCTTTGAACCAGCAATCATGGCTTCTTTGAAAAAAGAAAATGAGCTCAAGTCAAGTTATAACAAGCAAAAGGCCAATGCAAAAATCTTATTTCAAGGTAAAGAATATAATATCAGTACAATTGCACCATTTCTGCAGGATAGAGACAGGAATGTAAGAGCCTCTGCAGCAAAAACAGTTTGGAACTACTTTGACAAGGAATCGGCTTTTAATGAGCAGTGCTTCGATGATTTAGTAAAAACGAGGCATCAAATGGCCAAAGAACTTGGATACGAAAACTTTGTTCAATTGGGTTATGCAAGAATGTTGAGATCTGACTATACTCCAAAAATGGTGGCGAATTTTAGAAAACAGATTCTTGAAGAAATCGTACCGCTCGCCTCAGAACTCGGGGAAAGACAACGGAAGAGACTAGGTTTAACGGACTTGAAGTTTTGGGACGAGGGCTACAAATTTAAAACAGGTAATGCAATGCCAAAAGGAGATGCAAGCTGGATTGTTGCCCGGGCCACGAAAATGTACAAGGAATTATCGCCAGAAACGAATGAGTTTTTTGGATTCATGAAGGAGCAAAATTTAATGGATCTGGTAAGTAGGGATGGTAAATCTCCTGGGGGCTACTGTACCTTCATTGATAATCACAGAGCACCTTATATCTTTTCTAATTTCAATGGAACAAGGGGAGATATTGATGTTTTGACCCATGAGGCCGGCCACGCCTTTCAAGTGTATTCTTCTAGAAATGTACCTTTAATGGAATACAATTGGCCCACCTATGAAGCTTGTGAAATTCATTCTATGAGCATGGAATTTTTTACTTGGCCTTGGATGCATCTATTTTTTGAAGAAGATGTAGAAAAATATTTTTTCTCTCATTTGGTGGGCGCGATACAGTTCTTACCCTACGGAGTTGCTGTGGATGAATTCCAACACGAAGTTTATGAAAAACCAGAAATGACTCCTTCTGAAAGAAATGCATGCTGGAAGAAAATCGAAGAAAAATATTTACCGCATCGAGATTACGACGGTATTCCGTTTCTTCAAAACGGAGGTTATTGGCAAAAGCAATCTCATATTTTTGCATCACCCTTTTACTATATTGACTATACTCTGGCTCAGATTTGTGCCTTCCAGTTTTGGGTTAAAGATCAGATTAACCACGATTCAGCTTGGAAAGATTACGTTGATTTGTGCGCTCAGGGAGGCAAGTTTAGTTTTTTAGAGTTAGTTAACAAAGCAAACCTAGATTCACCCTTTGAATCGGGAGTTGTAAAGTCGTTAGTCGGAAAAATCAAAGAATGGCTCGAAAAAGTTGATGACTCGAGTTTTTAAAGAGCATATTCATTGTATGAAGAAGTTAACCCTCGTATTACTATCGATCTCCCTCGTTTTAGTGAGCTGTAGTTTAAGCCCTTGTGGTTTTTCTAAAGATCAATTTGTAGAAAAGCACAATGATCTAGTAAAAGAAGCGAAGAAAAACAAGAAGTCGTGGACCGATTCCGACTGGAAATCTCGTGATGACCATATGAAGCAAATGGTTGAAGAATGCTACGAAAATTACGAAAATGAAATGTCTAGTAACGAAGTGGCAAAATTTTGGGCACGAACTGCGACCTACTATTTCAATAGACATGGAAAAGGATTCTTAGGGGCAATTAAGAATTCAGAAAAAGACCTTAGTAATGCGTTAGAAAAAGGCTTGAAATCATTGGATGAAAACAAAGAAGGACTGCTTAAAGATTGGCTAAATGAAAACCTGGGCAATGATATCGAGAAATCCCTAGATGAGGTGGGAGAAGACATTAAAGATTTGGGCAAGGAAATTAAAGAGTGGTTGGAGGAATAATCTTTGTCCTTTTAATGGTTAAAGTGTAATTTGCAGCTCGATTACGCTTATATGTACGATATAATTCTCAGTTTTTTAACCTCTTTTGTTTTAACCTTTTTCGCCATACCGTCGATTATTCATGTGGCAAAGAAGAAGCATTTGATGGATGAACCTGGTGGGCGTAGATCACATGCTGAGAGCACACCATCCCTAGGGGGAATTGGAATTTTTGCAGGCGTTCTTTTCGCGATTATTTTCTGGACACCATTTAATTTATTCCAAGGCCTACAATACATACTTTGCGCTTTTGTAATTATTTTTCTTATTGGTGCCAAAGACGATATTCTTCCTATTGACCCATGGAAGAAATTGGTTGGAGAGGTTTTAGCCGCATTCATTTTAATTTTCAAATCAAATGTAAAAATCAACAGTTTTTATGGCCTTTTTGGCATAGGAGAACTACCAGAATGGTTTGCGATTCTTTTTACATGCTTTGTAATCTTAGTAATTATTAACGCCTTTAATTTGATTGATGGAATCAATGGATTAACAGGCTGTATTGGCTCTTTGCTTTGTTTGGTTTTTGGGCTTTGGTTTTTTCAAGCGGCAAGAATAGAGCTAGCAATCGTGGCATTCTCTTTGGCTGGAGCGCTGATCGCTTTTCTGAAATACAATCTTACTCCAGCGAAGATTTTCATGGGAGATACCGGATCTCTTTTAACTGGTTTAATCTGTTCAATTTTAGCAATCAAATTCTTGGAGTTTCACTTAGATTCCGATGTTACATACTACCGATTTAATTCTGCACCAGCAGTAGTAGTTGGATTTCTAATTATTCCATTATTTGATACAATAAGAGTTTTTACTGCAAGAATAATTCGTGGAAGATCTCCTTTTAAACCCGATCGACAACATATTCACCACTTGTTAATCGATTATGGAATGACTCATACTAAGGCAACAATTGTTTTGCTTCTGGTCAATATATTTTTTATCGCATTAGTTTATTATTTACAGAATTTAGGAACGTTATATTTATTATTAATAGTTCTGGCGATTGCAACAGCGATGACTTCTGTTTTATTTTTTACGGTTCGTAGAAAGCGAATAGACAAAGTAAAACTGATGAAAGAAAAAATGTAAAGATTACCATGAAACAAATCGTATTGGTGTTTCTTGGAGGAGGCCTCGGCACTATTTGTCGATATGCTCTTGGGAAATGGTTAAATTCTGGTTCTCAAACTGATTTTCCGTTAGGAACATTTTCTGCCAATATTCTTGCCTGCTTACTTTTAGGCTATTTCATTTCAATGTTTTCAAAGAATGAAATGGATTTGGGCTGGAGCCTATTTTTAGCAACAGGGTTTTGTGGTGGTTTTTCAACTTTTTCAACTTTCGCTCTAGAGAAATTCAATCTCTTTGCTTCAGGCAATCACTTTTTGGCACTCTCCTACATTGGGATTAGCCTTCTTGCTGGCCTGGTCGCCATTTATATTGGAATTAAAATAGGAACGTTTTCATAAAAGAATTTTTACAATGGAAATTGACAAAGACCTTGTCGCACAATTAAAATTATTGGAGGCAAAATTTGAATCGATGGGACAAGACATGGATTCTTATTTAACAGGACTATTGCATGCGGACTATTTAACCTACTGGGACTATATCCACCTAGATACCCTACTAAGCTTGCAAGCTCCAAAAACCAAAATCCCCGATGAAGAAATATTTATTATTTATCATCAAATCACAGAACTTTACTTTAAACTCATTCTGAAAGCGATTAAACAGTTGTTGACCTCGGAAGAACCTACGGCGAAATTGGCCAAACGCCAAATGCTTAGGGTAAGCAGTTACTTCAAACACTTGGTTGACTCCTTTGATGTTATGGTAGATGGAATGGATAAAGACGAATTTTTGAAATTTAGAATGAGTCTTTTGCCTGCAAGTGGTTTTCAATCTGCTCAGTACCGAGAAATAGAATTGGTGTCAACTGACCTTTTTCAACTGACACATTTTTCGAAAAGGGATAGCTTTGATGATTATCACACAGTAGAAGAAAAGTATGATAACTTATATTGGAAAAGTGGAGCAACCGAACTGGCTACAGGCAAGAAGACTTTAACCCTAAAACAGTTTGAGCATAAGTACAGTCAGAAATTTATTCGTTTAGCTACAAGTATGCAACGAGCGAATTTAAATCAGTTTTTTAAGAAGCATGAAAAATTCCTTGAGGAGGAACCCGAGCTAAAAGAATTACTGAGAGAGCTTGACCTCAATGCAAATGTCCGATGGCCACTAGCTCATTTCAAATCTGCTATGCGCTATTTGGATCGTAAACCTGCTCATATTTCTGCAACAGGGGGAACCAATTGGCAAAAATATTTACCACCAAAAAATCAAAGAATTATCTTTTTCCCGGATCTTTGGTCTGAAGAAGAATTGGACAAATGGGGAACCACAGGATTCAACTAGAGCGGAATAATTTTCTTATTAATTCTCAATTGAAAAAACAAAAGGAAAAGCAGATTAAGGCTTGGGACAAAGATGAAGTTTCAAGCCTTATTTGTTTATAGTGTTAACCGAATCGTAAGTTTAACTTGAGCTAGCACTTCTTTCCTGATTATTTGCCTAATTTTGCAGCAAGATAAATTTAGCTTATGTCTGGTAAAATCGCTCAGAAGATTCACATGGTTGACACAAAAGGCCAGTACTTGAAAATTAAGGACCAAGTGGATGCTGCAGTTTTGGAGGTAATTGATTCCACTTGGTTTGTTGGAGGTCCAGTTGTTAAAAGATTTCAAGATAATCTTGCAAAATTCCTTGGCGTAAATTACGTTATTCCTTGTGCGAACGGAACCGATGCGCTACAGATAGCATTAATGACACTTGGACTGAAGCCCGGAGATGAAGTGATTGTTCCAGCATTTACATACGTGGCTACAGCAGAAGTTATTGCCTTACTTAGATTAAAACCAGTAATGGTTGATGTGGATCCAGATACATTTAATGTGGATCCCGCTGTTCTTGAATCGGCGTTAACGGAAAACACTAAAGCGATTGTACCTGTGCACTTATATGGTCAATGTGCAGATATGGCGCCTATCATGGATTTTGCAACCAAGCATAATTTATATGTGATCGAAGACAATGCTCAAGCTATTGGTGCCACTTATACTTTTCCAGATGGAAGAAAACAAAAAGCTGGAACTATTGGTCACATCGGATGTACTTCTTTTTATCCTTCCAAAAACCTCGGAGCATATGGTGATGGAGGAGCGATGATGTGTAATGACGAAAAATTGGCAAAAGAATTACGTATGGTCGCTAATCATGGGCAATCAATTAGATATTATCATGATTTGGTAGGTTGCAATTCTAGATTGGATGCAATACAAGCAGCCATATTAGATATAAAGTTGAAGTACTTAAACGATTATTCTGATGCAAGAAATGCTGCTGCGAATTTTTACGACAAAGCTTTTGCCAATAACTCGAATCTTCAAATTCCAGTAAGGGCCAAAAACTCTGACCATGTTTTTCATCAATATACTTTGCGAGTTAAGAATGGAAAGCGAGATGAATTGAAAAAGTTTTTAGAAGCGTCAAATATTCCTTCAATGATCTATTATCCTGTTCCATTATATAAACAAAAAGCATATCAAGAACACTGGACCACAGACAAGACATTACCAGCAACAGAGCTACTTAGTGAACAAGTAATTTCTTTGCCAATTCATACTGAAATGAATGAAGATATTCTGGCGCATATTTGTGAAACATTAAATTCCTTTTTCTAATGGCATTGTCAAAGTTTGTAAAAGAATCATTTATTGAACAAAGGATAGAAGCCTTAGAAGATGAAGCGAAAATCCAAGAATGGATCGGAGACTTCTTAGCTACAGAACCGGTTCTAGCTAGTTTTATTTTTTCTGAAGATGTCAATATTCTCAAGGAAGAAGAAAAGGAATTGTACACTTATATTGTAGCGTGTATATGGGCAACTGTTGCTAAAGAATGTTATCAGCCCGCAAATCTTAATCCTGATCAGGTTGCTGAAATTGAAGAACAAAATTGGGATAAGTTTCAACAACAGAAAGGAAACTTTAGAGAGAAACTTGATGTTTTTTTTAGTGACTTTAGTCAAGAAGACTTGCTAGCCCTAGTGGAAGATTTGTTGGAAGTAGATCTTATCGAAGAACCTATGAGTACTGAAGGAAGAGATCTTATATTTATTAAATCTAAAAGTTTCTTGGATGCCTTAATTGCTAAAAATGAGTAAAATTATTTCTCGGTAGCTTCGATAATGAAAAAGCCATCATCTCCCTGGGGTTGATATAAAGGCATCAAAATTAATCCATCGGTTGAGGCTAAAATTTCACCGTGTTTATCTTCAGCTAATACTTCTCCCTTTTTAATTGGTTGAAAGTTTTTATAACCTGGTTTCATTCTAAATTCATCACCTGGCTTTATTCCATGTACATCCTTTAAGGCAGCTCGTTTAGGAAGTCCATCAGAGTAGGTAATCAAAAGGTGGTCATGACGGTTTTCAACATCGTCAGCACTAACGGATCCAAGAGACCTTAAGCAATTAGTGATTGCAGCAATTGCTCTATTAACAGAAAGATCTTCCTCATGCTGACCAGATTCGAAGCAAACAGCAGTACAAGGAACATCAAATCGATTTTTTGAATAGTAGTGTAATAAAGTGCCTTTTATTCCTTTTAGAAAACCTTTGATAACTGGCGCATGTAATTCTGATGCAATTCTTTCACTTTCAGGATCGTCAGTTGGGATAGAAAAAATTCCGCCTTTTGCGGTAGTTGTATGAAGATCCATTACGACTACGCTAGTCGGTTGTCTGTGATACACCTCTTTTGCAATCGTACGGTAAATATCCAGCAATTCTTCTTCTTCGGGACCCAGTTTATCCGATTTCAAAATGCGCGTCACATTTTCTTCCGTCCAAAGTCTATTTAAATCTTGCTTGATAAAACGCTTATTTTCTGTTGAGGCTTTGATATTCCCTCGAATTCCTAGAAAACTACCTGAATAAGTGAATTTAGGATTGGTGATAGGTTCAACTTCCAACATCTTAACCATAAATTCTATTGCCCTAACTCCCGCAGGTTCGTTCCCATGCATTGCTCCTATTACAATCAAAAGGGGACCATTTTTATATCCTTTAAATCTTCCAATTACTCGCTCGTCTTGCATATATTCTCCTTGCCGTTTATTACCATAAATTCATCCTGATTTCCTTTGACTTTATTCTGGCGAATTATCTAACCATCTCCAAAGCAATCTACAGGCCAAACTACGATAAGGACGCCAAGACTCTGCAATAAAAATCATTTTTTCTTCCAAAAGTTTTCCGTCTAAATCCAAACAATACAATTTCTTGAATGCATTTTGAATACCAACGTCTTTTAATGGAAGTATATCTGAACGGTGTAGAGAAAACATTATGATCATTTGTGCAGTCCATGTGCCTACGCCCTTGATGCCTGTTAATTTTTTCATGATCAAATCGTCGTCCATTATTTTCCAGTCTTCTATGTCTAGTTTATTAGCCAATTCAAATCGGGCTACATTTTGAACATAATTAGCCTTTGCTTTTGACATTCCTGCTGTTCTCATAACTTCAATATTCATATTCAATAGTTTTCTAGGGGTAATCTGCTGCTTGCTAAATAATCCTTGAAATCGACCGTAAATGGTGGCTGCAGCCTTTACTGAAAGCTGTTGAGAGACGATTGATCGAACTAGATCCTGAAAAACATCGCGATCCTTGGATAAGGGTTCTAATCTGACCAAGCCAATAATATTCTTCAAATGTTTGTCTCTTTTGAGATGTTGAAGCCCTTTTTTTCCATACCTAAAAATAAAAAAGCCAGCTTGATTTCAAGCTGACTTCATGATCATTTGGAGTTCTATTTTATACAGGGCGTAGGTTTCATACTACGCTACAAAGATCTTATAACGGAAACTTGTTTTCATCACCCAAAAGGATGATTTTACTTAGGATCATTTAGTTCGTACCTTATTGCAACCTGTTCTTCCAATTGGGTTATTAAAACCTCGGTTCTTCTATTGTACTCATGCTCGGCATCGCTACATTTAATACCTTCTCTACAATGATTTCTGGGTTGACTCTCTCCTCTTCCTGCTACTTTGATGCGTTCTTCATTAATTCCGCGAGCCACCAAAAAAGCCTCAGCACTTCTAGCTCTGGCTATTGAAAGTTCAAGATTGTAATCCTCGGAACCTTGAATATCAGTGTGCGCAGTTAGCAATATTTCCATAGATGGATAGATACGCATCAATTGAGCGAGTTCTTCAAGTTCTTTTGCCGCTCCGGCTCGGATATTTGATTTATCAAAGTCATAGTATACATTCTCAAGTATTATCACGGAGCCTTTAGTAATCTTTGGTGTAGAAGGACTGAGGAAAATATCCGTCTTCTTAGGACCTTGCGCAGCAATGCTTTTCAAGGTTATTGATTTGGGAGAAAAACCATCTTTGTACCCTGTAAGCTCAAAGGATTCGCCATCAGACAAGCATACAGAAAAACGCCCTCTGCTATCAGAAAGCACTAAGGATTCTGTTTGTGTTAAATTGGATTTGATTTTGACCAATGCATCCGGTATGGGACCATTGCTAAGACTGCTCAATACAAATCCATTGAATGTTTGACACATTTTTGGTGATAGCGGAATCTTTAAAAATGTATCAGAGGGAAAAGATAATGTCGAAAATGGAAATTCAGAAGTTTCATATCCCGGTTTGCTTACCAGAATCGAGTAGTCGTGCTGACTCAAAAAGTTGAACAAAGCATTTCCTGAATCATCAGTTACTCGATCGGGAGCCCCTAAGTTGTTTAATCCTTTTCGACTGGCTTTAAATATCAAATTATTTTCTCCTTCGCTATTCGGCAAAAGAACTGCTTCAAATAAAGACTGCCCATCGCGATAGTATCCTTCTCCCCTTTTTTCAAATACACGAATCGCACTTCCTGACAGATGATAGCCTGTAGATTTATCAAATACTGAAATCGCCATCGGAATAGTTATTGGTCGCGTTTTCCCAAATATTCCTGAAGCCGATTCAAATGAATAAATGTCGTCTTTCCCTAAACCTTCAGCTCGACTCGAAGAGAAAAAACCTTTTGTTCCTTTATCATTAATAATGATTCCTAAATCATCTGCCTTACTATTGAAAGGAGCCCCAATGTTAATAACAGGTCCTGATTCAAAAGCAACTTCCGAAATCATATAAAGGTCCAAGCCTCCTTTTCCTTCAAATCCATTTGAAGAATAAAACAACTGTCTACTCGAAGTATGATAAAAAGGAAATAACTCATTTTTCTTGCTATTGATAGTTTTACCCAGATTGACTGGATTAGACCAGCCGGAAGAATCTCTATCGATGTAATAAAGATCATAGCCACCAAATCCACCTGGCATATTGCTGCTAAAGTATAAGCGGCTAGTTTCGTTATTTAAGCTAGGATGAACTACACTATACTCGTCAGAGTTGACAGGAAGCTCTTGTGTATTTTCCCAATCAAAAACACCTCGAACGGCACTGTAAATTTTCATTCTGGTTACTCCTTCCTTGTCAGCTCTTTGCAACCCTTTTTCAGAATTATTTCTGGTGAAAAAAATCTTGTTTCCATCTTTGCTGAAACATACAGGGCCTTCATGTAAAACTGAATTCAAGGCAACAGAAAAAGGTCTTGCCTTGTAAGGTTGATGATTAGGATCAAGATCGGAATAGTAGAGTTCGAAAAAAGTTGTATTAATGTTTTTATCTCTTTTTCCAGCTAACTGCCTTGCTGTCGGGAATACAATTCCATTTTGTAAATATGCCGGGGAAAAATCTAACTCTCCTGAGTTTATTATGATCTCATTTTCAACGCTGACATCCCCTGACTCTTCTTTAATGTGATAAGCTTTCTTTAGTGATTGACCAAAGGAAAGTTTTGCAAATGCAACTAGAAGTAAAATCGGTAGAAATGAAAAACGTAAATTCATTATTTAGTTAAAGTATCTTGGGTTTTCAATGATGTCGCCAATAGATTTTCCAAAGTTATACCTTAATATTGCCTCAAGACTTCCATTGTTATAGGATTTTAATTTGGATAAATTAATGTCGTAAGACAATCCAAAGAACAATGATTTTCCAAGTTTAGTTCCCAGTAAAAAATCAATTGATTCCCCAAGACCTTCTCCTTGGTCACCTCCGGTTCTTAACGTAGTTCCTACTGTGAATTTCTCGTGGATTTCTAAATTTACGTTGAGATCAATACTAAGAGGAGCTCCTGTTACGTATTTAAATAATACTTGTGGCTGCAATGCTAAGTTGCTGTTCAGCTGTGTTGTTCCTCCGATCATAAAATAAACATGAGGAATATAGGTTCCGATTATCCCCGCAGCATCGATCAGATCAATGTTATTTTTAAGAAAGCGTGGAACACTAAATCCAACATAGAAATCCTCAGCTTGATAAAACAAACCTGCACCGAAATTTGGCACCGACTTGTTTAGGGCAGATTGACCTATTCCTTGGTCTCTGGTTATCTCAGTTGTTGCAGTTAATCTTTCATCAGTGTAATCCCCGGCGAGAAACTGAACTGAACCTTGCAAACCGATCCCGAGATACCCTGATCCAAGTCTAAATCTATAGGCATAATTTGCTTCTATCGAAGTTCTATTAAAGATGCTTATATTTTGATGGTTAATAGTCAAGCCAAGACCGACTCGGTTGTTTGACAAAGGTGCATTAAAACTAAGTAACTGAGAATTTGGGGAACCTTCCAAGCCCATCCATTGATTGCGATATAATCCAGTAAGGGCCATAGATTCTGTTGCGCCTGCATAAGCTGGGTTGAAACTAAGCTTGTTATACATGAACTGTGTGAATTGACCTTCTTGCTGGGCTAAAAGACCAAAAGCAAACAAGCTCATGGATAATATTAAAAATATTTTTTTCATCATACTAAATTTTCGATTGCTAAGTGTTGTTAAAAATTAGCGCTCTATAATGATAAAACCTGATTTTATTTGTTGTCCATTACCAAAGTCTAAAACATAGTAATAAGTGCCTACAGGAAGGTCTTCTCCGTTGTAAGTTCCTGTCCAATTGTTTTGGTATGGTGCAGCTTTTTGTACTTCATCTCCCCATTGATTAAAAATGGAAATTTTGTTGTTTGGATAATCATTTAATGCCAAGCAAGGAATGATGAACGTGTCGTTAATTCCGTCATTATTGGGGGAAAAAATTGATGGAATATTGCAAGGAGCATTTAGCCCAACTTCTAAAACCACCTTAGCTTCCGTACAGGAATTTGGACAGTTTTGATTACACACCTTATATGTAAATTCATCTTCTCCAGCAAAATTATCTCTTGGCTCATAGATAAAATCACCTTCTCCAATTTCTATCAATTCTCCAAATTGAGGTGTTGTTACCGTTTCGATAAAAAACAGAATATCTATTTGATCATTTTCTTTTACATTAAATTCTTTAGAGGTAGCATATTCAACAGCAATGTTGTCAGGGTTTGCCTGAGGAATTTTCTCGAAAGTTATTTCTACCTGGTCTGAATCATAATCCAAACAAGCACCATTAGAGATTGACCATTCGAAAACATAGGTTTGGTTTGATTCCAATTCACTTAATGTTGCGTTTGGATCTGAATTGTCTGAAAGTAGCGGATCAACTGGTCCACTGATTTGATCCCAATTTCCTGTTCCAACTCCTGGAGCTGCAGCATTTAATGTTAATGAATTCGCATCGCACAAAAGGAAATCATCGCCAGCAAAAGCCGATTCGTTTGGAATTTCGAAAAGATCGACTTCAACAGGAATTGAACTTAAGGAGGCACATCCCTGTACATCTGCAACGACATAAAACTCCGCAGTCCCTGCGCTATAACCAGATAGATCAGTGATGTTAGCAGTTAAACTAGTCGAAGCAGAAACCACTTCGTTGTTTGTTCCGGCTTCAAACCAAGTATAATTTGCACCAGGAACTGCAGTGCCGGAACTTACTGATAAAGTTATGCTCGCTCCATTATCATCTAAACAGACACTAGCTGGATTTTCAATAGAAGGTGTATTCGGATTTTCTCCTATCATTACTTCAAAAGGTAAAGACAATTCAGATTGACAACCATTCAAGGTAACTTGAACCTCATACAATCCTTCGTTAACGGATGTCGCATTAAATATGTTTGGATTTCTCACATCAGAAGTAAATCCTGCAGGACCAGTCCATGTGTAGATCGCGTTTGGTACTGCCGTGGTTTCCAATTGAATGTTGCCACCACTACAAATCATTTGGGTTCCAGTAACGATCGGTTGATCAGGCTGTTGTTGAACTTCAATATTTAGAATATTAGAGAAAGCGGAAGGACATCCATCTACTTCAACAAATAACTGCACTGTTGTACTTGTCAAAATAGAATCGATCGTTATTGAAGGAAAGGTTGTTATTTCTTCTCCTACATTTGTAAACCAATGATAATTCACATTACTTCCCGAATAGACAGAACTCTGGATCACAAGATCTTCTCCCGAGCAGATCAATTCAAGGCCGCTAATACTTGGTGTTACTGGAATATTGTTTTGGGAAATGACAATTTGAAATGGCAGTGAAACACAGTCGTTGATGTCAGTCACGGTAAGTTGATAAGAGCCGTTGTCATTCGATGTTGCATTGGGAATAAGAGCTGTCGGATTAATCGAATTAAAACTATTTGGTCCAGTCCAGCTGTATGATTGAATAGTAGCTCCGCCAGTAATATTCGGGACCAACTCTAGATCTGTTCCCCCATCTAAACATGGAGGCCCAATAATATCTATGGTATTGATGGTTGGCCGCTCAACAGTGGAGACTAAAGTATTTGCAGAAGCCGAACATCCATTTAAGGAAGTTGCAGTAACTGTATAAAGGCCAGGTATGGCCATGGCCGTAGGGTTTTGTGTTAATGAAGCAAACCCGTTAGGACCAGACCACAAATAACCTACATTGTTAATAGTTGTGGAGGACAAATTTAGAGGGCTTCCTTCGCACACAGGTCCGTTATTGGCAGCCAAAATGTTTGGAGAAGCTTCAATGGTAATAAGAACAGGGTCAGCGTTTGGAGAAACACAACCATTCCGAGTTATATTAACAGACCAAGCTCCTGCGACGCTAGGATCGACATTAGTTAAAGTAAGGAATGGTTCTGATGTTGTTTGAGTATTAAAGTTTGGAGCGATCCAAGTATAATTTTGACCATCATCAATATTTACAAATAACATTAAATCATTTC
Organism: uncultured Saprospiraceae bacterium; assembly: GCA_937928045.1. Classification (GTDB taxonomy): domain Bacteria; phylum Bacteroidota; class Bacteroidia; order Chitinophagales; family Saprospiraceae; genus JABDJM01. The sequence continues at coordinate 99,738 of CALFWO010000027.1, forward strand.
CTTCACAAATTAAGGCAGGTGGCGAAATAGTAGGTTTTGCAATGTCTGGATTCAGTGTAACTTCTACGGTACCTATAGCTTGGCATCCAGTAATTCCTTCGATTTGTACAGAATAAGAACCAGCATCGTTGTCAGATGCATTTAGAATAATTGGATTTTCTAATGAGGAATTAAAACCATTGGGTCCTGTCCAATTATAAGTATATATGACCCCACCCTGAGCAGCGGGAGGATTGGCAAAAAGGAATAGAGAATCATTCCCACATAGACTCACAGAAAAAGTAGGCGTAGCAGAAAGCCCTTCGACTGCAACTAGGGAATTACAAGAAGAGGAATTTCCATTTGCATCAGTAACGGTGAATACCACATCTACAGTACTTCCAATTTGATCGCAGGAAAAAGTATTTGGAACAATGCTGGTATTTACGATGCCACAGTTGTCAGTGCTTCCTGCATCAATTTCTTGAGCGGATAAAGTGTAGTCAACCAACCCTGAAGGATTAATAAATATAGTTGTCGCTTGGCACAATGCCACAGGTGGAATTTCATCTATAACATTTACTATAAAACTACAACTTCCAACATTGCCTTCATTGTCCGCGATATTATAGGTTACTATGCTTTCTCCTAAATTGAAAGAATGTGTTCCAACTCCTACGGGACTCGGAACTTGAGCTGGGCCAAAACTCGTGGCTCCAGTAATTTCATAATTCAAGACAGCGATTTGAGTTTCCAGAGTCATTGAGATTTTTGATTGCCCATCGTTCTGTCCATTGGGCGTACCATTCGAAAAATTAGTACAGATAGGGTTGATTCCATCGCTATCTGTTCCCGGTGGAGGCAAAACAAAGTTTGTATTTGGTACTACATTGAAATTTATTGTACCATCACTTGCCCACTGATTATATTGGGCAACAGGAATATTGATATCAGCAATGACCTTTGGGATTGTAGTTTGGCAAGAACCGGGTATATAAGTTACGTAAGGAAGTCCAACTCTTGTAGCTCCTAAAATTGAACCATCTTCTCCGAAAACAGAAAAGTACTCTTCTGCTTCATCAATATCTCCTTCAATTTCTACTAAGAAACGAACAGTTGGACCAACGGCGTTTGCCGAGACATTTGAAAATGTCAAGGTTTTTGGTTCGGCTATATATTCTAAATAGTTTGGATCATAGGCAAAAGTGATCAATTGGTCATTACTTATTGGTAGCGTTTGCAATTGAGAATTGAATGAACAATCTGCCCCAATAATTTCTGGATACGGCAAGGTGAATTCTATACCTTGTGCACAATCATCATTGGTAGAAAGCGATAGCTCAACATCCATTGGGCAAGAGATTGTAGGAGCTGTATCATCAACAATGGAAATTTCATACTCACAACTACTTTCATTCCCTGTACAGTCCGTGGCAGTATATATAATATTGTGATCACCTTTTGAAAGGCTTAAGGTGGGAGCATTTGTAAAATCTAAGTTGATTTGATTTCCGCCATCAATAGAATAATTTAAGGATACATCTTCTTGATTGTTGATGGCGTAATCGATTGATAATCGGGCAAAGCTGTTTCCAGGACATATATCATTAACACCAAAACTTCCTGGATCGTTTGGTGGATTGTTTGGAACCAACGTTGCAGTAAACGATCCATCAAGTGCTTGTATTCTAAAGTCATCTCTTGCAATCGTAAATGCCGTTGTGCTATTTCCACATTGAGTCGGAGTCGAATTACTAGCGCCCAACAAAGTGCCATCTTCTGCAAATACATTAAAGAACTCTGACGCGGCCTCTCCATCTACATTTATTAATTCTAAAACAACATTTACGTCGCTGGTTGCAATAGAAGGTGGAGTAGGAATGTTATCAATTGTTAATGTTAATGAATTGACGATGATGTTGTCGTCGCCAGTTGCATTAGAAGTAATGTCTCCTTCAGTTGTTGCATTATAATTAATATTTGTTCCGTTGCATTCTTCGCTTATGATTGGTAACGGCAGCTGAATTTCAGCCATGCAAGATTCGTTATTTGCACTTAACAAAATATTAGTCGGACAAAATTCAAAAATTGGAGCAGTAACATCAATCCAATTGAATGTCGCATTGCTAACAGAAATACCATTGCATTCATCATAAACTACAAAGTCTACATTGCTAGTCGCTAATATTCCATTTTGACTATCTGTACATTTAATTTGCATTAATGCAGCAGGTGCATCTCCAGGCCAAGTGTTTGGATTTGCAATTGAATAACTACCAGGTTGAGCCGCAAACCAATTCAAGTCATTCGTTGCGGAGCAATTGTCTACAGCTTCAGCAGAACCATAGTTTTGTAACCAAGTTTGATAAGCAGCAGTTGCAGCATTGAAGTTTGTACAATTTAAACTTTCATTTTGGGCTTCTTGCGTGAACGTCGGATTTTGTAAATCTCTAACGACAATAGTTTGCTCTTCAATGCTAGAAACATTTCCGCAAGCATCTGTAACTCGCCAAAATCTTGCAATAGAATAATTGTTTAAACAACCTTCTGTAGTTACAAAGTCTTCGAAACTAACTTGAGGGTTAGGATCGCAATTGTCAAGGATATTTGAAGCCGTTCCAGTATTGACGGGACTGTCATCTTCGGAGCAACTAATCGTAATGTCCACAGGACGATTAAAACTCGGTGCAAGCAGGTCAGCAATAGAAATTATTTGTTGTACAGAGTCCATGTTGCCACAGGCATCTGTGCCTCTCCATATTCTTGTTATTTGAAAAGTAAAATCTGAACAACTGCCATTGTTGGTTTGTCCATTAATTTCTTCAAAAGCCAAACTAGGCATCGGATCGCATTCATCCGAAATATTTATGTTTAGAATATCAGGTGTTGAAGTACATGGTAAACTTAAATCCGAAGGAATAAAATCGAACACTGGCGGAGTTGTATCACTGATAGCGATAAAAGCAGTTCTACTGCTAGTATCATTACACATATCTGTAACCAAGAAAGTAACAAGTACAGAATCTGCACTTGCGCAATCCGGCGTTAGGCCAGTAAAGTCATTGCTTAAAACTGGATTTCCGCAACCAGCTGAAAATATTCCATTGCCTGCAGCATTTAGCCAAGTGTTAATGTCGCTAGAATAATCAGCACCAACAATACAAGTTAAATTTAAATTGCTCGGATTGATTGTCCAGTCTGGTTGACTAAACAGGGGTGTAGAAAAGAAAATAAAAAGAATTAAGGCTAAAGACCTTCCTGGGAGAATCTCTTTGTACATATTCGGCTGTCATTAGGATGTTACTACACCGAAAAATAAGCAAATAGGTAAAAGATAATTATGGCGGTAAGCAGAGAAAACCGCGCTATTGAGACCTTTTCAACAAGCGGGTCAAAATGTCAATCTATTAACAAGTGCTGTTCTTCGGATGCACTGACAAATATACGAAATTTGGATAGATGCCTTAGATTACCACTAGTAACGTTTACTTCAAATATGAGAATGGAAGTCTATTTTTATTCCTCTTCTTCTTTTAAGTTTTTAAACTTTTTGTCTTCGACATTTTCGTCTAAAAAGTCATTCAACTTATCGATCGGCTTATTGCTTACGATTTCTCCAAATTCATTAATATGGATATCAAAACCCTTAAGGTCTTCATGAATTTGGGGCTTACTTTTTTTTGGAGACTTCTTGGACATATCAAAATGCTTAGCTTGGGTTTTTAATCTCGTTAAACTTGGTGAATGCGGTGTTTAATCGCGCAGAGCATTCTTCTTTCCCAAGAAATTCAGCTACGTCGAATATTGATGGTCCTTTCATTGTTCCGCACCATCCGATTCTCAAAATAGGTAAAACATCACCAAAACCTAACTCATTTTTTTCCATGAAAGCTTTAGTAGTCGTTTCAATTTCAGCAGCAGTAAAGGAAGAAAGACTTCTAAAGTCAGCATTCAAGGTTTCAAAAAGCAATACTCTTTCTGGTTTCCACTTCTTGCGGATCATTTTTTCCTCGTAGTCTTTAATGGGTTCAAAAAAGTAATAGCCTTGTTCGAGAATATCCGGAATCAAGTGAACTCGTTCTTTCATCATTCCAGCGACCTTCGATAGTTTAGCTTCACTGGCATTATAACCCTTGGCTTTTGAAAGTGGAACTAGTTTTTTCCCCAAATCCTCATCCTTCATTTGGATCAAATACTGCTGATTGAACCAAAGGGCCTTGTCAAAATCAAATCTTGCTCCCGACTTACCGACTCTTTCAAGTGTAAAACTCTCAATCAAGTCATCCATAGAAAATATTTCCTGTTCTGTGCCTGGATTCCATCCGAGGAATGCAAGAAAATTGTTTGCAGCATTTGAATCAAAGCCAAATTCTCTAAATCCAATAAAACTATCTTCCTCGTTTTTGCCTTCCCAAGCCAAAGGGAAAACTGGGATGCCAAGTTTGGTACCATCTCGTTTACTTAGCTTTCCTTTGCCACTCGGTTTAAGGATCAAAGGAAGGTGAGCGAATTTGGGCTGAGTACTATCCCAACCTAAAAAGCGATATAGGTACAAATGATGTGCTGTACTTGGCAACCATTCTTCGCCCCGAATTACATGGGAGATTTCCATCAAGTGGTCATCAACGATATTGGCCAAGTGGTAGGTCGGCATTCCATCTCCTTTCAAGATGATTTTGTCATCGAGTTCATTGCTTTGGAAGGTAACTTCTCCTCTAATCAAGTCATTGACAGTAATGGACTCATCACGAGGTATTTTCAGCCTAATGGTGTAAGGTTCGCCTGAATTGATTCGCTCGGCGATCGCCTCAGCACTCATATTCAAACTGTTGTTTAGGTTTTTTCTAGTAACATTGTCGTATCGGAAAACCTCTTTATTGGCTTCCATGTCACTCCTAATGGCAGAAAGCTCTTCAGGGGTATCAAATGCGTAATAGGCATGTCCCGCTTCTACTAATTGTGACGCGTATTTGCCATAAAGATCTTTTCTTTCACTTTGACGATAAGGTCCATATTCTCCGCCTTGTCCGGGTCCTTCATCTGGTGTTATCCCAGCCCAAGCCAAAGCTTCAAGTATATACTCCTCTGCGCCAGGCACATATCTGGTTTGATCAGTGTCTTCTACTCTTAAAATAAAAGTACCTTTGTGTTTTTTGGCAAGCAAATAGTTATATAAAGCAGTACGGACACCTCCGATATGAAGGGCTCCAGTTGGGCTCGGCGCAAAACGTACACGAATGTTGGACATTTTTAAGTTTTATATAAAAATAAAACCGGCAGCGTGCCGGTCATTTATTTCGTTAATTAGTTCAATACGTGCAGCAAATTTAGTAAATCCCACTTGAGTTCACTATGTACCTAGTAAAAACGCCTAGATTTATTCAAACCATTTTTCCAAATTTCACTTGGAATGTGCCTACCGATGAGAAAGTTATCTATTTAACTTTTGATGATGGACCTATTCCGGAGGTTACTCCTTGGGTAATGGATGTTTTAGAAGAGTACAATGCCAAAGGGACTTTTTTCTGCGTTGGAGAAAACGTAAAGCGACATCCTGAGGTTTATAAAGAGGTGATTGATCGTGGTCATACCGTTGGGAATCACACTTTGAGTCATTTAAATGGGTGGACAAACAGTCATCTTTCCTATTTACATGACGTTAGACATTGTGCCCATTTAGTGGATTCTAAGTTGTTCCGACCACCTTATGGTCGTCTTAAACCTAATCAAGCTCAATTTTTAATGCGGCACTATGACATCATCATGTGGGATGTCTTGAGTGGAGATTTTGACCAAAACTTGGAACCTAATCAATGTTTTGGGAACGTGATCATGAAGGCAGGACCTGGAAGTATCGTTGTTTTCCATGATAGCGTCAAAGCAGAAAAGAATCTCAAATTTGCCTTACCCAAAGTCTTGGCTTATTTTTCTGAAAGAGGATTTAAATTTGAAGCAATCAAAGAAAGTTCGGCAAATCGAATTAAAAAAGCGAGTTAATTACTATTCTTTTTTCTTTGCGACATAGGCAAGATTTACTTGTTCTGCTTTTCTAAGTTCTATTTTAATATCCGAGAGTAATTTCATTTCTAAGTTTTCATCCGCTTGCAAGCAAGTATTAACAGCATCCTGATACATTTCTGGTTGACTTAGTCTAAGTTTTCTTACGCTTGAACCAATTTGATCTAAAGAAACAAACTTGTCATTCAGTTGAATAACGGTTTTATTGTCGCCAATTTTTTCTTTGTGTTTTCCTAAGTATAGATGATGGTGAATACTCGGGTGTTTCAATTTTACCAATTGGGTTGCAGTAGGAAGATCTAATGTAACTTTAATTGCACGCTTTCGCATCACGGTAACAACCATGAAAAAGAAAAGTAGCATAAAAATAATATCAGGTAAAGCAGAAGTATTTATTTCTGGCATTTTTTTCTTTTTTCTATTTATCATTTTTCTATTTTTAATATTGAAGAAATGGATTTGTTCTTATCGGATTTTTGAAGTGAAAGGTTCTGCTTCAGAGATACAAATGGGATATTTTTTTCTAATTTCATTTCGTTCTGCTGCGCTTAGTTTGTCCCATTCTTTTTTATAAGTCTTCCTTGCTTCCTCGGCGTGAATTTCTTTATATGCTTTTTGAATTTCATCATAAACTCTTAGGTATTTGCCATAGGAAGTCTTAGCGTCATGTTGAAGGGAAATTACAGATTCATTTGTACTCTTTATTTTTCCAAAAGCAGAAATGGGATTTCGAATAAACCCTTTTGTTTTGTCTTTGAGTTCTTCAATGTTAGTAATCGACTTATCGAAAAGGATTTCACCAATGTTATTTATTTTTATATTTAATATTGCTTTTGACGTGGTACCTTTTACGCGTTCTTTACTCCAAGGAGGTAACTTTACTTTAATCGCTTTTTCTTGATAAAGTTGTGTAGAAACTAGGAAAAAATGAGGAGAAGGAAGGCTATGTCTGCCATTGATCCCGCATTGATGGTCGGGTTTTGACGATGGTTTTTTTTCGATTGTTTTAGCATAACTTAGTATTTAGAAGATAACCTTCGATTCACTAAGCCTTTGACATTGCACTTATTTATAAGATGCAGATTATTGAAACTTTGGTGTGTTCTAAATTGAAAAACAATAATCGAATGTTGTCAGTAGTTATCTAAATTAAAAGGGTATGGGATTTGTGGTAGAATAGGATACCCATCGATCAAATAGTCAGATTAATCGTTGGCCTCAGATCAATTCTCCCCGGCCAGAAGTTATTAAAGTGCAAACGCATAGATTAAGGAAAATATGTTTTTTTCTTGACATGTTTATAATTTCATGCCAATCGGCAACTAACCTCTTGGAGCATTATGCCGTCCATGGAATAGATGTTTCTCATCATCAGGGAATTGTCAATTGGGATCAGATTAGCCGCCAAGATATTCACTTTGTATTTGCAAAAGCGACAGAGGGAGGCGACCATGTAGATTCTTTATTTGCATATAATTGGAAAGAGATGAGAAGAGTTGGTTTGAAAAAAGGAGCGTATCATTTTTTCCGTCCCAATATGAATCCAGAAATTCAAGCAAAGATTTTTATAGAAAATGTTGAACTTTTCGCAGGCGACTTGGCTCCTGTGTTGGATTTTCGAAGTACTTGGAAATGGATCAAAAGAAGATTTGCAATCCCAGATTAAAATTTGGTTAGACCTAGTTGAGAAAAATTATGAAGTAAAGCCAATTGTTTATTCTAATTAAGATTTTTTTTTAAAGAACTTAATGTCTTTTATTGATCAATATCCAACTGGGGTGGCAAGATATTCCAGCGAAGCGCCAGAATTCTCTAGTAGTTCAAAATGGAACTTTTGGCAATGTGGTAATCGAGGCAAGGTTGAAGGGATTTATAAGGAAGTTGATTTAAATGTATTCTCTGGCGATCTTTTGGAGCTAGAAAATTTTTGTATTTCTGAAGGAGAAATATGCAGTACGGTAAAAACTAGGTATACTTTCTAACAAGTTTTGGAACGATAACTTTGAGTCTTTTGTCATGTAGTGAAATTTCAACTTCTCCAGACCCAATATATTCACCGTCTAATTCAATTTCCAAAACATCTTGCGCCAAAGGAGTTATATTAATCTTATCACAATGCACCATTGTAGTGTATTTGTGACCCTGCAACTTCCCGGTGAAAAGCTTCGGAATGTCAAAAGGAACTTTCCATTTTGGGAAATCTTTAATCATAGTAATTCCAAATGCTGAGCTTTCTGGATTGGCATGTGGAACTATTTTCATTCCACCTCCTGCGTATTGACATATCCCGCAATTGATTGTATAGAATCTTTCTTTTCGACTTTCGTTGTTGAAATCAGCTTGAAGTCTTGGTGAAGTGTAAGACCAAAGCCATCGTACCACCAACCAGAGGTAAAGCAATTTTCGTCGACTTTTCTGAGGATACTGTTCCCCCATTTTTACGATATGAGCATCATAGGCCATGCCAGCAATATTTATGAAGAATCTTTTCGAAACTTTTTCTTCTTTTTTTAACTCTAGAACTCCAACGTTGTGATTTATCTGATGGTTCGTTTTGATCATCTTTACCCAAATAGCAACCTTTTGAGGAATTTTATGGGTTCTGGACCAATCATTTCCAGTTCCAAATGGCAAAAGACTATAGCAGATATCAACTATTGGCGAATAGGTCTGCGTAAAAATCCCATTGACAATTTCATTGTTTGTGCCATCGCCCCCGACTCCAGCAATTTTTAGGTATCCTTGTTTTATAGCAGAATGTGCCAATTCGGTCGCATGTCCCTTTGATTTGGTAAATTCGTAGGTGAAAGCTAAACCAGCTTGGGTGAGTTGTGCTTCTATTTTTGGCCATTCGGTCTTAAGCCGACTTCCGCCAGCCATTGGATTTACAATAATGAACCAGTGATCAGGATGCATATTTTTTTTCAATGGTCGAAAAATATGGAACCTCAATAGAAAAGGAAGCTTATTTTAGCAAATCATTTTGATTTTAGAGGAAGAAATAATTTTATGGAGGTACTAAGGATTGAAAATATTGCGAAAAGCTACTCCGGTAAGGAGGCGGTGAGAGGCGTAAGTTTTACCATCAATGAAGGAACGATATTCGGACTATTGGGCCCGAACGGGGCTGGTAAGACCTCTATCATTCGGATAATTACGACCATTACTGGTGCAGATACAGGTTCTGTTCACTTTTGCGGCGAACCATTAAATGAACATTCCCCTGAACTAATTGGCTATTTGCCGGAGGAAAGAGGATTGTATAAAAAAATGAAAGTCGGAGAACACTTGCTTTACCTGGCGCGACTAAAAGGTCTGTCTAGACAAAAGGCCAAAGAAGCTTTAAACTACTGGATGGATCGCTTCGAGATTGCTGATTGGTGGGGAAAAAGGGTGGACGAGTTGTCCAAAGGAATGCAACAGAAAATTCAGTTTATCTCCACTGTTATTCATGAACCTAAGTTGCTAATTCTTGATGAGCCATTTTCGGGCCTAGATCCAATAAATACCAACCTAATTAAATCTGAAATTCGTCGACTCCGCGATGAAGGAACCACAATTATTTTTTCAACACATCGAATGGAACAGGTAGAAGAAATTTGTGAAGAAATAGCGTTAATTAGCAATGGTAAAAAAGTGCTATCTGGCCATGTTGATGAAATTAAGAATAGATTCAAGGAAAATCATTTTGAAGTGGAATTGAGCAAAGCTGAAAATTTAGATATTTCAGGATTCGGAGAGATTATTGAAAAAGATTTGAATCGCGTCAAGCTTCATTTGGATGAAGGAAAAACAAGCTCAGAATTGCTTTTACATTTATTAAATAAAGGGCATCAAGTAACTGCATTTAGAGAAATTCTTCCCACTTTAAACGAAGTGTTTATTAAACAAGTTAACGCAAAAAACTAACGACCCCAATCTAATATTTATGAATAAACTTTGGTTAATAATTCAGCGAGAATACCTTACAAGAGTTACTAAAAAATCTTTCATTATTGCTACTTTGATAACACCATTGGCAATGGGAATTTTCTTTGTCGTTGTTGGGTTTATTATGTCTTATGAAGGAGGGGAAGAATTGAACATTGGCGTAGTAGATGAGGCTGGAGTTCTTCGTGGAAAATCTTTCGGAGATGACAATACAACTTTTTTTACCACCCTTAAAATCCCTCTAGAGGAAGCAAAAGCCGCAGCCGTAAGAGGAGATTACGATGGGATTTTGGCGATACCTCCTATTGCTAAAATGGAAATTAAAAAGTATACAACATACTACTACAGTGATGGTTCTTTGGGGCTGGATAAAAGAATGGTTATCCAGAAAAGGTTGCGAAATCACTATCGCGATTTCAAAATTGAAGAATTAGAACTTGATAAAGAGAAAATGGAATCGGTTGATGTGGAAATTGCTTTTCAACCAGAACCCTTGAAAGAGGATGGCGAAAAGGAATCTTCCATGGGGGCATATGTCAAAGCAGGAATTGGAGGGGCCCTTTCTTTTGTGATGTATATGGCGGTGTTTATTTATGGGATGATGGTCATGCGATCAGTTTCTGAAGAAAAGGTTTCTAGGATCGTCGAAGTAATGATCTCTTCGGTAAAACCATTTCAACTAATGCTAGGTAAAATCATTGGCGTTGGAGCCGTTGGTTTGACCCAGGTAACAGTCTGGGCGATTCTTTTACCTTTGATATCTTTGATGGTTTCGTTTTTCATACCTGTTCCTGATACCGGGGTCGATCCGGCTCAAATGGCGGCAGCAGGTGTGGACCAAGAAGATATAATCTACCAATTTACACTAGCCATGAATGAATTGGGAGAATTAAATTGGCTGATGATAGCACCTATGTTTTTGATCTTTTTTCTTGGGGGCTACTTTCTCTATGCTTCAATGTTTGCAGCTGTTGGTTCGGCTGTTGGAGAAGACACTGGCGAGAGTCAATCACTTACTATTCCGATTACCATTCCAATTATCATCGCATTTTATATCATGTTTGTCGCTATTCGTGCACCACATTCAACATTGGCAATTTGGGCATCAATATTCCCGCTGTTTTCACCAATTGTTATGCCCGCAAGGTTAGCTTTTGATCCACCATTTTGGCAAGTGGCACTTTCGGTGATTCTACTGATTGGAACGGTTATTTTCTTCGTTTGGCTTTCCGGAAGAATATACAGAGTCGGAATCCTGATGTATGGAAAAAAGGCAAGTTTTAAAGAATTAGCCAAGTGGGTTTTTTATAGCAGTAAATAGTGGTAGGTTAGCGAGCGAAATCGTTTTCCTATGATTAGACAAGTTTCGTTTCAATTACCAGCTTTTTCAAGAGGTTATCACATTATCACTAATGAAGTGTTAGGTCATTGTACAGATCTTCCTCAGCAAGGTTTGTTGTCTCTTTTTATCAAACATACTTCTGCGGCAATTACAATCAATGAAGCTGCCGATCCAGATGTATTGACCGATTTTGAATCGATATTCAATCACATCGTTCCGGAAAATTTACCTTTTCTTAAACATACGATTGAAGGCCCAGATGATATGCCGGCTCATATCAAAGCAGCAATGATTGGAAATTCATTGACTATTCCTATTACAAACGGCCGACTCAATTTAGGAACTTGGCAAGGTTTATATTTGTGTGAATTTAGAAATCGAGCAAGTGGACGAAACCTCGTTGCCACTATTTATAGCTAATAGAAAATTTGATTGTGCAGGCACTTCTGGAAGGTATTGGCTGGGGATTGTTTCTGACTATTTTAATTGGTCCAATATTTTTTGCTTTGGTACAGGCGGGAATCGAATATGGATTTAGAGCAGGATTTGCAGTGGGCCTAGGTATTTGGGTTAGCGATTTCTTGTTTATTGCGATGATGCTTTATAGCTTTAGTTTCATTCAGGAAGTTGCTGCTATTGATGGATTTGATCGGTGGTTAGGGCTCATAGGAGGAGTTATATTGATGGCCTTTGGTGTCGGCACATACTTTAGTAAACCTCCAGAAATTGACTTTGATGGTCAGTTAGATGTGGATAGAAAAAACCCATACCTCGCATTGTTTGCAAAAGGATTTTTAGTCAACACGTTGAATCCATTTACCGTTGGATTTTGGTTGGCGATGATCAGCGGATTGGGCAGCAAAGTTGCTTGGGGGGATTCAGCCTATTTTATTTTCTTCGCGGGAATTATGGGAACGATCATAATCACAGATTCACTTAAAGCTTTTCTCGCGAAGCAAATCAGAAAACGATTGGAACAAAAACATTTAATCATTGCGCGAAAAGCGACAGGGGTAATTCTTTTTGGCTTTGGTGTTGCTTTGGTCCTTAGAACTTGGTGGTTGTAATCTGGTTTAGTTAAATACAAAAAGCCCGCCTTTCACTATTGAAAAGCGGGCTTTTGTTTTTATAACAAGATTATTTATTTCCTGCGATAATTATTTTTCCGTACTTCCACTTTCCAGCAACTGTTTGAACTTGTATGAAATATACACCTTCTTCCCAATCAGATGTATTGAGTTCTAACTGCTTGTCTCGATTCATTAATTTGTCGTTTTGGTAAACCTCTTTTCCAGAAGCTGCAAGAACTTTTATTAAATTAATGTCAAGCTCATTTGGAAGATCAATTTGAACCCAATCTGAAGCAGGAACCGGGAATGTGCGAATCTCATTTTCATTTAGACTAATTCGGTCCTGAGGAGATCCGTTGCCTAAGATTACAGAGTAGTCTTCCACTTCTCCAAATGCAATGGTGCCACAAGGTTCTGGAACTCCATCTCTGGACATAGCAACTCTCATTCTTGTAATCGCTCCACTTTCGCCAAAACTAGGCAATGTAATATTAGCGGTTAAGAAACCATTGCTCGTTCCATTTGGTGGAGCAGAAAGTGCACCTGAGAAGATGGCTTCAGATTCTGTAAAAACTTGGTCTTCATTGAAGTCAATCCAGATTTTCCAATTTTCATTATAAGTGGTCCAACTATAGCCAGTTCCTAATTCCAAAGTATAACTACCTCCTGAAGAAAGACCAGTTACAAGGTTAGTGAAATCAGTGTACTTATTTTTTCCACTCGAATTATTGATCGTTCCTAATGATACATTTGAAATCCAATCGTGCCATGGGAAATCGCCATCAGCATCACAGTAAACTCCAGTAGATATTGGTGTCCCGATACAGGTACAACCATCAGCCAAGTAAACATCATTTTCAGTTTGAGGATTACCATCGTTACAAGAACTTCCAGGGGATGTCGGAACCGAAGGATTATTGTCATCACAATCGTCAGCTTCGCAAACACCGTCACCATCCGCATCAGTACAGGCCACATCACAATCATCAGGAATTCCATTTCCATTTAAGTCAATGTTATCGTCAAAACCAGGACACTGGTCATCAGCATTACAAACTCCATCATTGTCATCATCAGCAAATGTGCCTGCACAGTTACAATCTACATCGAAGACATCATTTTCAGTACAAGGATCACCATCGTTACAAGCATTTCCGGGTGTACAGTTTCCTACAACAAAAATAGGTGTCAATGTAACATTTGAATTCGCAACATAATCTATAACGGGGTTTGTATCTCCGGTTTCCAACCAATATTGGAAAGTGTAACCGTCCTCCGCAACTGCAGTTAACTTAACAGGAAGGTTATCCATGTAAGTTCCAGTATAGTTAAATGGCAATTGCATTTCGTTGCTGTTTACCAAAACAGTTCCTCCTGAATTGGCATCGAAGCTCACTGTCAAATCATAAGTTCCTGAAAGGTTATATTGATCTTGCATGAACTGACGATAAAGTGAAGGACGAGTAACGAAAAAGTCTTTATAAAAATCAATCCAGGCATTCCAGGAAGAGACATTACCTCCTAAGGCATTTCCTGAGCCCCATTTATTTAAATGACGTTGAATGTTTGGTTCGTATAAAGCTTTGATCTCATCCGTTTTTTGATTCACATTCGAAGAATTAAAAAACAATTCGATAAAGCTACAGGTTCTTTGGACCCATTCAGCCTTGTAATCATCTCGCTCAATAAGTTTGCGTAAAAATAGAGTGCTATTGCTGTGATTAGGCCATACAGAACTATTAGGGTCTGATACCGCCGCTAAAGTATTCCATTCTGGTTCAGCTTGGTCTCCAAGGATGTTTTGCGTACTTCCATCGGTATCTTCTACCCCATATCGCCATTTTGCCCCAGCTACTCTTTCTCTCCATACTTTAAGATTATTTGCAGGCCAATCGTAATTGGACAAATAAGTCATGAAAATCCAATAGTTTAAAAATTCATTAACATCTACATTGTCTTCAAAATACTGAATACTTGCAGGATCGTTTAAGTCTGCTGTTTCTACAAAATCAAATAACGCGGAGTAAATATCATCAGTTCCTTCTTTGACGGTTTGCCACGGAATACCGGGACTTTTAATTACATCTAGATCGTCTTCATCTAAATCATAAATTGCCTCAAAGTATTCACCCGAGAATTTTTCTCGTAGATTATGTATTCCCCAGAATTCGCCATTTAAGAAAACCAAAGTTGGAATTCCTTCAAGCATATCAAGATCCAATTGGCCAATAACCAACTGCTGATTTAGCATATCTCTGAATCCCATTCTAATGAAATCTTGTCCAGAGTTTCTCAACTTAAGTCGTTGGTAGTTCTCATGATCTCTAGTCGGATAGAGTTCATATTCAATGGCTTCATCCCCATATGTTTTTTCCCGAAGGTTAATCCCCAAACTTTTCATTGCGTTATTTCGACTACAAACGCCGTTGATTTCAATACCAGCATTTACATCCCAAGCTAGACTTCCGTCGGTGGTAAACATTTTAAAGTTGGCGGGACGTTCCCAGTCTTGAGCCCAGTTTACCGGATATGGTGCACAATATTGTTGGACGCCGTTTGTACCATCAACATAAATTCCAATTTCATCATCAAAGAAATTATCTGGATCGGTCGTGATGAAAATCACATCCATATTTGGTGTTTCATTAATTAAATACGCTTCGTTTGCTGGAGCTGAATTAGCTGAGCCAGATTTTGTAGCGATAGCTCTAACTGCTGAATTTTGAGTGATTGAAATAGGACCATTGTAAGTCGCGCTATTTTGATCTGGATCAGAACCATCTAGTGTATATTTAATACTAACACTTGCGTCTGGGTGCGTAATGCTTATAGTTTGTGTGCCAGAATAAACACCACTTGCTAAATCAACAACTGGAGGTGCTAGATATAACAAAGAACCATTGTTGCTTCCGTTTGCTGTTGGAGTTCCTACTTTAACAAAATCTCCGGTTCCGTTTGGAATTCTAGCAAAAGAACTTTCAAAGGCAATATCTTCAAAATCCACTCTATCTAAGGTTTCAAATCCTGTTGCTGTTTGTTGCGAAAGTACAGCGCTTTCTCCTGACGCTTTGAAAGAGAAATCAGCATGCAAAGGACCATCTTCGAGATCTTTATCACAGAAAATAGTCAAGTAACCACCGGCAGGAATGCTCAATCCAGGAGGTATTTGCCATTTGTCTGGAGAGGAAGCCTTATCTGAAAGGTATAATCCACCAACAGGTATTGCTTCGTTTGTGGTATTGTAAAGTTCAACCCAATCTTCTCTTTTCCCTTCTTCATCCAAATAGTCAGAGGCAAATGGAGCGACTTCATTAATAACTACGCCCGATATCGGAGTCGTGTTTAATTCTACTTCCGCATCAATGACTAATCTTGCTGCTAAATTTGCATTCTTATTGAAGGAGATGGCAGTTCTTTGTCCGGTTCCATCAATTACAAAAGTCATGGCAGCACCTTCTGTCCAAGCACCACTGTTCAAAATTTCTTGAACTACTGCTGATAAGTCTGGTGAACGTTGGTCTGCTCCAGATTCGTTCAGATTCGTCCATGCTGCTGGCTGCCAGTTAACAGATGTATTTGATAAATTTCTGCTTGAGATACTTTCAAAATCAGAATTGAAGCTTTCAGAAGCCCCAATTTCGCCTCTTATATTTAAGCTTGTTGGTTCTGTATTGACTTCATCAACATAGAATTCGAGATAGGCACTTGTTACTGTGGAACTAGACGGAAGTAGAACATTTTGGAAACGGAAACCTGTTGTCAAATTAGAACCATTGTCATTGACCATTTCAATGTCAGATGACCCAAGGATCATAAATCCACTCGGAAATTCTTCAGCGTCATCATTGCCGCTTGATATTTGAAGATCTAAAGAAATAGAAGTTGTAGGGTTGCTAGGGTCGGCAACATTTTCTGCCAAAGGAGATGGTGTGCTAAAGAATGAAAAATCTGAGGCGCCGTCTGTTGTTCTTCCATAAGAAACATCTGTTGATTGTCCAGGGAAAGTCAACGAAGCGACTACGGTTGTTCCATTGGCAGCTGTAAGTGTCAAGGATTCTCCGCCGCCTCCTAATTTTAAATTTACATGATTAGCACCTTGATCAATATCCTTATCTGCCCACAAGATTAGATATCCTCCGGCTGGTACAGTAGTTAATGCTGCATTAGAATTTTGAATCTGGTATAAAAGAGGATCAAGTGGATCGTCGGAAATGTAATAGTCAGCTAAATTTACCGCAGCACTTCCTTCATTGTAAATTTCAATCCAATCTTCGAATTCACCAGCCTGATCAGTTAAGCCGGTATCATTTGAAGCGAGAATTTCATTGATGTGAATTTGTGCAGAACTATTTAAAGTAGCGAAAAGGAAAGTGAAGACACATCCTATAAGATAGAATTTGTTGAGCATGGTTTGTGTTTTTGTTCTGAGTCGTGAATGTCCTCTTCTCAGATCAGAGTAAGATAAGACAAAAGAAGGTCAAAGGAAATTTTCTATAGAATTTTAGCTGTTTTGGGTTAGAGAACACATATGGATAAAACACAGACGAAGTTTGAGAAAACATTGATGGTAATCAATCAAGGTTTTTAGTGATTTGCGGGAGAATTACATCCGCATGGATTCTCGTATTCTCTATGAATAACTTGCTTGTTTGAAGCCCAGCATTTATTACGCCAGCCAAGTATACTCCAGGTAGATTAGACTCTAAGGTCTTTTCATTTAGCTTTGGAGTTTTGAATTCGTCTGCATTGAATAGAATGCCTAAATTTTCTAAAAATTCGTAGTTAGGTTTATAACCCGTCATGGCAAGAACAAAATCATTAGGATATTCAATGATTCCTTTTGGCGTCTGAATAAGGAGGAAGTCTTTAAAAATTTCCACAACTTCTGATTCAAAAAATGCTTTAATACTTCCCTCCGCAATTCTGTTTTCGATGTTTGGTTTAATCCAATATTTTACTTTTTTATAGATGTGAGGCTTTCTAACAATCATCGTAACATCAGCTCCTTTTTGATAACACTCTAAGGCAACATCGCAGCCAGAGTTTGCTGCTCCAATTACAGCTAACTTTTGACCAATATATGAATGAGGTTCATCATAAAAATGTTTGACTTTTGAAAGTTCTTCTCCAGGAATATTTAATAACCTTGGGGTGTCATAAAAACCGGTCGCTACAATAACTTTTTTTGTCGAGTATTTACCTTTACTAGTATTGATGTTATAGCAATTTTTGTCAGGCTTCATTGTTTGAACTGTCTCATAGTAGTTGATTTTTAAATCCCATTTTTCTTGAACTCGACGAAAGTATTCTAGGGATTCTCTTCGGGTAGGTTTATCTGTGTGACTTATAAAAGGGACTTCTCCAATTTCCAACAATTTGGAAGTGGAAAAAAAGGTCATGTTGGTTGGGAAATTGTATAAGGAATTTACTAGCACTCCCTTTTCAATAATCAAGTAATTTAGTTCAGCTTTCTCCGCGGCAATTCCACAACAAAGTCCGATTGGCCCAGCGCCAATAATTATGAGATCGTAAACCACAAATTTATTTTTAGTTAATAACTAACTCTTACGAGCCGCAGTCGATTTCTTCGTTCGCTTGGAATTAATAATTCACTTGGACTTAATTGCATCGCATCTTTAAATCTTAATTTTAAATCTTGAGAAGCGGTGCTAAAAACAGCATTGCGATCGGAATATCCAGAAGCTTTAATTATGTACTCGCTGACAGTCGTTTCATTTTTAATGTCGTCATTGAATATTAGCCTTAACTGAGAAGGTGTTGAAAACAAAAAAAATGAAGAGAAAATAGCACCATCGTCTTGGGAGTATTGCTTTTTGTGAAATACTTCTTGCCACAAAAGTTCTCCAATTGGACTAAAGGACAATGCAAGGATGTCATCATAATAGTAGTCAATAATAAAACCTTGTCCATCGCGAGAATAGATTCCTCTTCCTCCTGAAGCCGATCTGCGCTCTACAATTCTATTCCGTTCCAATAAGACCAACAGGCCTCCATCTCTTTTCTTGATAATTTCCGAAACATTGACATCAGAAATACCTTTCTCTTCGTTGGTTGGTGGGCGACTCAAATTGTTTAAAAAAACAGGATCGAATTCCATTTCCATAAATTCTGCATCACCGAGATTCCGATCTACTTTAAAGGTGAAAATTCCGCCAGTCCGCGCTCGGGAATTTTCTGAGTAAAGGCCTGCGCAAGTAAGATTATTGTTTTTGTTGTCAATAGAAAATTCAAGGTCATAGGTCATGTATTTATCAATAAAATAAACCTTAGATTTCTGGCCGTTTTCTCTAGGTCCATTGACTGTATAGAACTCGAGTCTGTGTTCGTCAAGTTTGGATTTCCTATTGTCTTTTTCTTGAATATAATAGCAGTTGACATTATTATCTACCAAGAAAAATTCTGAAGCTTTTGGTTCCATTATTTTATCCGGACGAATACTGTTTTCCCATAAGAACTCCATAGTCTCAAGATTGAAAGCGTAGAGTTGTAAAAAAGTTTGCTTTTCTACTGTTGAAAGGACAATTTTCTTTCTGTCTTCAGAGAGATGAGTGTTGAAATTTTGAGAATACCAAGTATTTCCAAGGTTAAAAAAGGAAATCGAATCTGTGAGGTTAGCAGCTGGATCATATTTGGCAGCCTTAAGGTAATTCTTGCCTTTTTGCCGATATTGATAAATAACAACGAAGTTGTCTTTCTGCGGGACTACTTCAATAATCTTAGGGTTTTTTTTGTCTAAAACGATTTCTTTTTTCCAACTTAATCGTAGTTTTTCATCAAAAGCTTGAATTTCATAATTGTCTCCTCCTCTCAGCCTAAAAAGTAAAAAGCGATTACTCATTTTACCAATAAGCTCATAGCCGTCATCTGAACGCAAAGCAAGTTCTTCTGAAACAGTTACTGTTTGTGAAAATACAGAAGTACCTAAAAAGATGAAGAGCCAAGTAAGAAGAAAACTGTTTTTTTTCATCCAATATATTTTGAAGTCTTAATCATAAATATAAGCTAAACAGAGCAGTATTTCGAGTGACTATCTTATTAACAAGAAAGCACCTTCTTTGGTTTGAACTTCACCATCCGGTTGAACCACAGTAATGGAGTATAAATATCCACCCATAGGCATTTCTTGTAAACCGTTTCTACCATCCCAACCCAAAAGGTAATTGTCTGTTTCGAAAATCATTGCTCCCCAGCGATTGAATATCTTCATATCAAATTCGATTCCTTCATCGAATAGTATGAGCGGCTTAAATTGAGTATTGACACCACCTGGAGAAAACGCATTGGGCACCAATATCCCTGATGGTTGTCGAACGCAAATTTGATTTGATTTAGCGGTGTTGGTGACCAAAGTTCCATCCGGTTGTAGAATGCTAAAATCCGCGGTTACATAATAGCAGATTTCAGCTTGTGACGGTTCGTTCGCATCTGCAAAATCAAAATGACTCTGGGATTGATTGTCTAGAAGGACAACTTCTTCAGATCCTGTAGGTGTCAACCGCCAAAGATGATATTCTAAAAGTGTAGCTCCATCAATGTCAAGAGCAGTCCAGTTTAAGGCATTTTGCAATGGTATTTCTGTTGGCGTACCAGTTAAGAAAATAGACGAGCCAATGTTTGAGCTAAATTCTCTACCACAGTCATCAATGGTCGTTATACCATAAAAAGTTTTTCCTAAACTACCATCAGAGGTCGGATCAATTCTAGTTGTATTGTTACCAACAAGAATTCCTGGCAATCCGGAAAAACTTGTTGACAATTGATCTGATTGGCTTCCTCTTCGAAATTCGAACGAATTAATTTCAATATCTGTTTCCCAATACCAAGTGAGTTCAATTGTGTTATCCGAACGAACACTTATATTTTCAATTTGCAAAACATCGACAGGATCTACTATGTCTGGTGTTACACAAAAAGTATTGGATCTACTTGAAAGATTGGAGCCAGATGAAATTGCCTCAATAAAAATACAATATTCTATTCCTGAAGAAATGTTGTCCACTAAAAAGACGCTATCCGTTCCGGCTGCTGTCCCAACTTTTTGAGGAGTTACTCCAGCAGCAGAAACATAAATATCGTAAGATTGAACCGGATCACTCCACCCAATATAAGGCGTCCATTCTATCTCTATTTGTTCATCGCAATCACTTGCGCCACCCTTAAGGAATATTGTCTCATGTTTATTATTAAAGTTACTTGTATTTCCACAAGGGTCTAAGCCAACAACAAAATAGCCAACGGGAGCATCTGAAGGCATTGCCACCAAATCGGTTAGATTGTTTGCTAAAGCTGAAACGGTATCAATAGGCATTGAACCTTGTGCTGTTATCCTATAAATAATGTATCCATTTACTTGAGGAGAAGAACTAAAATTCCAGATGACTTGTACAGCATCATTTTGTACAGTAATAAAAGAGATTACGGCATCCACAATTGGTAGATTGGACAGGGTGTCTGAATTTAGGATGGTCTCACCGGGACAATCGTATACATGTCTCAAATAATAGTAACGATCTTCTCCAGTATTGTTCATATGGAAAAATTGATCAACCGTAGGATCGGTAATGGTTGTTAACAGTGTGAAAGGCCCAGTTGGTGTATTGCTAATGTAAACTTCGGTGCTTAGAAAAGGGCCGCAAGTATTTGGGGTTGGTTGCCAAAAAAGGGTATCAGATAACATACAATCAAAGTCAGGTGGAAAGACCTGACCTTTCGCCTGCTGGACAACGAATCCGCTAAGTAGCAAAAGACTAAAAATGTATCTATTCCTTAACTTCATATTGCTTGTTAAATTTCTCTTCTAATTGGGCCATTGGGTAAATATCTACGAGCTGATACTGAAGCTGTAAATCTTTACTGATCTCTTTATTGTAATAAACGAGGCCAATGTCCTTTGCGTATATTTCCAGACCATTGTATTCAGCTTCTAGATGGCCTTCTCTCTCATCATCGATCAATTCCTTCAAAGAGAACTGAATCGCTGGTTTGTCCTCGCCTTTAAAGCGATATTTTATTTTTCCCGCATATTGCTTATTTCTCACAAGGCTTGTTTTGTGAAAAGGTTCCTCGCTAAAAAGCCAACTAAGCTCAGTGACTAGGATGCTTGTACTGTCCTTAAGCTGAAAGGGAAAACCATTAGGAGAACCGATATTAGCATCAATTCGCTCCTCTTTCCCAGTTGAATCCGTTACGTAAAGGAAATAATCTTTAAATATGGTGCCGGTTTCGAAGACCTGTTCTCTATAAAATTGACGAACCTTTAAATTTTGATCGTAGTAGTTACCAGTATGTTGCCAGCCATTTTCGTCTTTAACACTTTTATGAAACCAATATTCTGTGGTCAAACTATCGCCGCCAGTGCTTTGATATTCATAGACTAGGCCTTCTTCAAGCAAGTCATAAGGGAAATAATAGCTTGAAACGTCTAAATAATTGGGAGCTTTGCCACAATTAGCGAAAAATACAAGAAGCGGAAGAAAAAATATTAATCTGTTTTTCACGTCATTAATTAGATAAAACTGCCCAACTGGCAGAAAAGAGAAAATATTATTTAGCAAACTGCGCCATATTGGCGTTTATTATCTTAATCTTACCATTGGTATAGATTCTGAGGTAAGTAATAAGCCGGTAAGGCAGTGCAAATATATTTATCTTTGAATTTCGTTTCATAGACAACCCGAATTCCTTTTTGGAATTCAATATTCAATTTTATGTTTGATTTCATTTCAAAATCCATTAAGAAGGTTTTTGGTACCAAATACGACCGTGATTTCGCGGAATATAGTCCTAGAATTGCAGAAATAAGCGAAGCTTATGAAAAGTTAAGCAATGTGTCGAACGATGAGCTTAGAAATAAAACCATCGATTTTCGACAACGTATTGCCGAACATTTGGCTGGTATCGATCAAGATATTCGAGAAACTAAGGAACAAGCTTCCAATGAATCCGATCTGAACACAAAGGAAGGTCTGTTTGCAGAAATAGACAAGCTTAAAAAAGATAGGGATACCCACTTAGAAGAAATCCTCAAAGAAATATTGCCAGAAGCATTTGCCGTTGTGAAAGAATCTGCTAGAAGATTTAGTAACAATTCGACTATTGAAACTACGGCAACCCAGAGAGATAGAGATATTGCAGCGGATCCAAAAAAGAATTATGTAACCATTGAAGGCGATAAGGCTATTTGGAAAAATAGTTGGGTTGCAGCTGGAGGAGAGATTACATGGAACATGGTTCATTACGATGTTCAGTTGATCGGAGGAATGGTGTTGCATGACGGGAAGATCGCGGAGATGGCAACAGGGGAAGGGAAAACCTTAGTTGCGACCTTACCGGCTTATTTGAATGGACTTACAGGCGAAGGTGTTCATGTTATCACGGTAAATAATTATCTGGCCTTAAGAGATTCTGAATGGATCGGACCATTGCTTGAATTTTTATTCTTAACTGTAGATTGTATTGATAAATACAAACCGCACTCTCCTGAGAGAAGTCTGGCATACAAGTGTGATGTTACTTATGGTACAAATAATGAATTTGGTTTTGATTATCTAAGAGACAATATGGTTCGTTCTATGGATGAAAGGGTGCAAAAGAAGCATCACTTTGCCATGATTGATGAAGTCGATTCTGTATTGGTAGATGATGCACGAACACCGCTAATTATTTCGGGACCAGTTCCAAAAGGATCAGAAATTCAAGAATACGAAGCATTGAAGCCAAGAGTTGAATCCCTTTTAAATGCACAAAAGAAATTAGCCTCTGAATATTTAGCTCAAGCCAAAAAACTGTTCAATGAAGGAAATGTTGGTGTTGAAGAAGGAGAAGCAGGAATGGCACTGTTAAGAGCGCAAAGGGCGTTACCGAAGTATAGACCATTAATCAAATTCTTAAGTGAAGAAGGAGTAAAAGTAGAATTTCAAAAAGCAGAGAATCATTATATGCAGGAGCAATCCAAGAACATGCATATTGTGGATGAGCCTTTACTTTTTACTATTATAGAGAAAACGAGATCTGTAGACCTGACAGAAAGAGGAGCTGAGTTTTTAGCTCGTGGAGGAGAAGATGCAAATTTCTTTATCATGCCAGATATCACGGAAGGTATGATGGAGATTTCTCAAGACGATACCATCACCGAAGAAGAAAGATTGGATCAAAGAGAAAATTTGATCAATGATTTTTCTGTAAAGTCAAAACGACTTCACTCGATCAACCAGCTACTGAAGGCATACACGTTGTTTGAAAAAGATGAAGAATATGTTGTTCTGGATGGGCAAGTGAAAATTGTCGATGAGCAAACGGGTAGAATGATGGAAGGTCGTCGATATTCAGACGGATTACATCAAGCTTTGGAAGCGAAAGAAAATGTCAAGATCGGAGACATTACCCAAACATATGCAACCGTAACGCTTCAGAATTTCTTCAGAATGTATCACAAGCTTTCGGGAATGACTGGTACTGCAGAAACTGAAGCTGGTGAATTGTGGGAAATTTACAAATTAGATGTTGTTGTAATTCCAACTAACCGTCCCATTGTTAGAGATGATCGAGAGGATTTGGTTTTCAAAACTGCAAGAGAAAAATTCAATGCTGTAATAGATGAAATAACAAAGTTAAGTGCGGCAGGTAGACCTGTACTTGTAGGTACTACTTCTGTTGATATTTCTGAGAAGTTAAGTAGAATGCTTCAATTAAGAAATATTAAGCACAATGTTTTGAATGCAAAACAGCATCAGCGAGAAGCAGAAATAGTTGCAGAAGCTGGATATGCTGGCAATGTAACTATCGCAACGAATATGGCTGGTCGGGGAACTGACATTAAGTTGTCTGAAGAAGTAAAGCAGGCGGGAGGTTTGGCAATTATTGGAACCGAGCGTCACGACAGTAGAAGGGTTGACAGACAGTTACGTGGACGTGCAGGTAGACAAGGAGATCCGGGAAGTTCTCAGTTCTATGTTTCGCTGGAAGACAACTTGATGCGTCTTTTCCAATCGGAAAGAATTGCAAAAGTGATGGATAGAATGGGCCATGAGGATGGTGAGGTGATTCAGCATTCTATGGTTACCAAGTCCATTGAGCGTGCTCAAAAGAAGGTTGAAGAAAATAACTTTGGAATTCGTAAACGTCTCTTGGAATACGATGATGTTATGAATATTCAAAGGGAGGCGATTTATAAGAAAAGAGAAAACGCATTATCCGGAGAGCGACTGTCGGTTGATCTTCACAATATGTTTACCGGTTTGACCGAGGCTATTGTGGATGCTCATCATGGCACAGGAGAATTTGAAGCGTTTAGAACAGATTGTTTAAGGCTTGTTGGAATCGATCCCAATATTGATGCCGCTGCTTTCCAATCTGCACCAGTCAACGAACTCTACGATTCTTTGCTAGCGCAATTTGAAGAAAAGTACAAACGAAAGTCGGAAGACATTAAGGAAGTCTTATTGCCTCTAATTACTCAAGTTCAAGAAAACGAAGGACACAAGTACCGACGAATTTCAATTCCTTTTACAGACGGTAGTGCTAAGCAGTTGCCAATTTCAGCTGGCCTTAAAGAAGGAGTAGAAAGTAAGGGAGATTCTATCATGCTAGATATTGAAAAGGCCATTGCCTTAGCAGTAATCGATGATGAATGGAAAGAGCACTTGCGATCTATGGATGAATTGAAAGAATCTGTACAAGCAGCATCCTTTGAGCAGAAAGATCCTTTAGTGATCTACAAAATGGAAGCATTTGACCTTTTCGAAGGATTGATTCATAGTGTAAATGAGCAGGTAACATCTTATCTCGCAAAAGGAACGGTGATTTTTAGTGACGGAAAAACATTAGAAGAGGCTAAACAACAGCGTTCTGATTTCTCTAAGGTTCGAACCAATGAAAATGCTAGATCAGAAGGAGAGGAACGTGCTAGAAGAGCCGCCGCCGCCGCGGGCCAAGGAGGAAGACCTCCGGTCGAAACTGTTCGCCGCGAGCAGCCAAAAGTTGGAAGGAATGAAGCCTGTCCATGTGGAAGCGGGAAAAAATACAAACACTGTCACGGTAAAGGAAAAAAATAATTGTTGATTTAAAAGGCTCCTTTTTAGGAGCCTTTTTTATTTGTAGCTTTAGCAAAATAATTTCTAATAATCATCTATGCCTTTTTCATTGGAATTTGCTGATTTGGCCAAGCACTTTTTGGAGGTGACTAAAGATCGTTTCCTAGTTTATAAAGGCCTTGGAGATCGCACTTTTGAACAGTTGTTGGAAGAAGACTTTCATGTTGTTGCAAACAATGAAGCGAATAGTATTGCACAACTCATCCAACATTTGCATGGAAACATGATCTCTCGTTGGACAGATTTTTTAACAACTGATGGTGAAAAGAAAAGTCGACAAAGGGATCAAGAATTTATAAATCAAAAGTTGAGCAGAGAAGCTTTGCTCAAACTTTGGGAGTCTGGTTGGCAATTGTTTTTTCAATCTTTTGATGAGATTTCGGAAGAGAATTTGATGGACCTTATTTTTATTCGCTCAGAAGAACACACTGTGCTTCAAGCCGTTCAAAGACAACTCGCACATTATACCACTCATATTGGACAAATCATTCATCAGGCAAAAATTATCAAAGGAGAAAAATTTACTTCATTAAGCATTCCCAAAGGAGAATCTGCCGCCTTTTTTTCAAAGGTGACCGCTGAAAGAAGCTCTCGAATTTTAGTACCAATAGATTTTTCTGATTGTTCTAAAAATGCGTTGCAGTTTGCCATAAAATTAGCGAAGGAAATTCACGCTAAAATTTGGGTGATTCATGTAATTTATCCGCATTTGAATCCGGGAATAAGTCTTGCCAATGAAGCATTAAACAATCAAATAAACCAAGCCAAAAAGCGACTAGATGAGTTGATTAAAACTTTTGATTCACAAAACGTAAGACTTGTTGGAAAAATAGAAGTAGGCTTTGTTGTTGATCAGATTTTAGAAGAAGAGAAAAAGAAAAAAGTAGATTTTATAATTCTCGGGAATAATGGTTTTAGTCATGGAGCAACCCAAGCTTTTGGTTCAACGGCTTCAGAAGTTGCGTTCAATAGTAAGTCAAAAGTATTACTCATTCCGCCCAAAGTTACTTTTAGTCAACCTAGTCTAATGGTATTA
The DNA here is from genome assembly GCA_937928045.1 of uncultured Saprospiraceae bacterium. Classification (GTDB taxonomy): domain Bacteria; phylum Bacteroidota; class Bacteroidia; order Chitinophagales; family Saprospiraceae; genus JABDJM01. Next base: position 126,225 of record CALFWO010000027.1, read on the forward strand.
GCCAACGATCAAAATCAAATTCAAGAATCTCAAATTATTAAGGCTTTAGAATTTAGTAAAAAAATGAGCGCCGAGTTAGAATTAATTCATGTTGGAAAAACGGAGCCGGAAATTTCGAGTTCTTCTTTTATGACCAATATGTTGAATACGATCGGTCGTCCTATTAAATCTGTTTTGGCTAAAGAAAATGAAACAGCAATACTACCGGCCCTTAATACTTATGCGGAAGAAGTAAAAGCAGATTGGATTATGATGATTCCTAAAGAGCGTAGTTTTTGGAAAAATATATTAAGACCTCCAACTGCCCAAGGATTTGCGTGCTGTACAGATTTACCCCTGTTGGTTTTTAGATAGACTAGTATTTCCCTTCAGACTCCAAGCCTTGCTTCAAGTGAGCACAGTGATGCTCTCCATGCCATGCATACATTTGTATCGCCTTGCGTAACGAAACGTGCTCATTATCACCAGGGTGGAAATAAGTGTTTTCAAGCTCGTTTTCCTCTAATTGATTTAAAAATGTGACCCATTTCTGGTGCAATGAAAAAATTATTTTCATCGAATTAACAATGTCTACTGAACATGCATCTGGAAACTTAGACCAGGCATTCTCATCATATGGTGTAATTAATGCACCTGAAGTTGTACGAGCAATTTTCATTCTAATGTAAGCATTCATGTGACTATCAGAGATATGATGAATTACTTGACATAACGTCCATCCATTAGGCCTGTATCGCCAATTAAGTTGTTTTTCTGTTACATTCTCAAGAATAGAGTTTAGCTCATTCGGTAGATTTTTAATGCGTAATATTCCTTCTTTTGACTCTTTGTCGACATTGAATTCAAACTTGCCAATAGGGAACTTGAGAAGGTCTAAGTGTTTCATTTAGAAGCAGTTTTTTTGTGACATGGTAAAAAAATGGCATTTCTTTTGCAAAATGATAAGTGTATAGCGACCATGCCCCTTTAAATAAAATTATAAGATTTACTACATAACTGACTGAAATGAAGTCCAACTCCATTCTCTGCAAAGGTGTCAAAGAACAAATAGAACTGCTCCCAAGGTTCGATCAATTTATTCCAAATTTAGGGGTTTGCTTTTCTTCTAATTCATTTTCAAGACAAATTTTTTTCGGAAAAAATATTACTTGTTCACATGTAGTGTTAAAACAGAGATAATCATGACCAAAACGAGTAAGATTTTTGAGCAATTAAAAACGCTAGAAGTTAGCTCAGATGTTAAGAATAAAATTGCTGACTATGTAGCTCAGATTGAAAAGGAAGTTTCTAGGAAAGATTTTATTATTGATAAAATTGAAAAGGAAAAATATATTTCTGGCCAAATTTTAAATAATACAATAAAAGATCTTCAAGATAAGCAACAAGAAATTGTATTTGCAAATGAAAAATTGTTGAATCAAAAGCAGGAAATAGAGTTAAAGAATCTAGAACTGGTTCAGCGGAAAGTTGTAGTAGACAATCAGCAAATATTATTGAAGCGGAAATTTGAGGAAATGGAAAGTTCTTACAAAGAGTTAGAACAGTTTTCATACATCGCCTCACATGATTTAAAAAGCCCATTGAGAAATATTGGGACTTTTGCCCAATTACTTCAAAAGAAGTTAGCAGGTAAGTTAGATAAACAAGAGAACGAGTTTATAAACTTTATAGTCAAAGGAACTCATCAAATGAATTCTATAATTGACGATCTATTGAAGTTTTCGCGAATAGGTGTTAAGGAGGGTGATTTCCAGATGTTAGATATCAATGAAATACTCGAGTTGGTTCAGTTTAATTTAACACAAGAAGTTAAGGAAAATGATGTTCTTCTAGAAGTTGAACAGATGCCTACTGCATTATATGCTAATAGATCAAGTTTAATTCAATTATTTCAAAATTTAATTTCTAATGCGATCAAATTCAAGTCGGATCGTCGTCCTCTGATAAGAGTAGGAGTCGAAGAACTACCAGATTGCTTTATCTTTTCTGTTCGAGATAATGGAGTAGGAATGGATGAAAAATTTCAGAAAAAGGCTTTTGAACCTTTTCAACGGTTAAACAATCAAGAAAGGCCTGGAACAGGAATGGGCTTAGCGATTTGCAGAAAAATAGCAATGCTTCATAAAGGAGACATAAGATATGAGTCTGTTGTCGGACAAGGAACAGACTTTTATTTCAAGGTTTCTAAGGGAATTGGTAACCAAAATGGGGTTCAGAAAATTCTTGTTGAATCCAGCAACTAAATTTGACAAAAGACCGTTTAATATTTTCGGGCATCAATAGTAAAAAAAATATATATTTGCCCTCCCATTGAAAAATGGAACTTTGGTCGGGTGGCCGAGTGGCTAGGCAGAGGTCTGCAAAACCTCGTACGGCGGTTCGAATCCGTTCCCGACCTCAACAAATTAAAGCTTCAGTTCTTTTGAACTGGAGCTTTTTTCATTTGGACAAAATAGGAGCTTGCTCACTATTTTGTCCAAATGAAAAAAGAGCGCTCTGTCAAGAGAGCTAGCTTTTGATTGTTGAAACGAATCCCCCACTTTACGGATCGCGCAGCAATCCTTTTGAGGAGCTTGCTTGCTATTTTGTCCAAATGAAAAAAGAGCGCTCTGTCAAGAGAGCTGGCTTTTGATTGTTGAAACGAATCTCCCACTTTACGGATCGCGAAACTGGGATCTCATTTGAAGTTTCCTAAACGAAAAAAGCCGAGATCATAAAGATCTCGGCTTTTTTTGACTACCCGCAGAAAAGTAATTATTCCGCTTCCGCTACCACTTCAGTAACTTCGGGGACCATTCTCTTCAACATCCCTTCAATACCCGCCTTTAACGTCACGGTGGAACTAGGACATCCAGAGCAAGACCCTTGAAGAATCACGGTAACTACCCCTTTCTCGAAAGATTTGAATTCGATATTACCGCCATCCATTTCAACAGCTGGCTTTACATAAGTTTCTATTAAGCTTTTGATTTTGGATACGATCTCAGCATCTTCCTCTGAATATTGGTAACTAGCACCTCGCTCAGATTCTAAGGCCGCCATAGCCTCTGTAAAGCCTTCTTTTAGAATCTCTTTATCGGCCTCAACATATTCTTTGATGAACGCTTTTAACTTCAGCATGATATCTTCCCAGCCATAGTTAAATTCCTTTGTGATCGTTACAAAGTTATTGCTGATATAAACTCCTTTTACATAAACTAGGTCGAACAATTCTGCTCCTAATGGAGACCATTCTCTAGCAAGCGCTTCCTCACGAAAGTCAGCTGTACCTTGATATAACATCCGGTTCGTTACAAATTTCAAACTCTCTGGATTCGGAGTCTGCTCGGTATATAACATTACTGGATTCTTTGTTGCTGTATTTTCCATACTATTCAATTGCATTTAGCTTACAAAGGTAACACCTTTTTAGCTCAGATGGTTTTAAGATTGGTAATCACAAAGTCATGTTCTAGTCTATCCATATAATTCATAGACCACTTGGCGCTTATCATATCCTAATTCTAAAATGATTTTCTCCACTGCGGAATCGACCATTTGCGACCAACCACAAAGGTAAAACTTGCGATCAGCCTGGGGAACTTTGTAAAGCTTTTCATAAACCCGATGAACATGGCCTTTCCAGCCAGTCCAATTTTCTTCACGACTCAAAACAATACTATAGGTGCAATTGGGTATTTCCATGGCTAAGGCGTTTAATTCATCCCGATACAAGATATTATCCTTTGTTCTAGTCCCAAAGATCAAGTGAATTCCTTTGTGCTCAATTTTATCCTTGGCAATTTTTTGAAGCATAGATCGAAATGGAGCTACTCCTGTACCCGTACAGACTAAAATCATCTGATGATCCAATTGCTTAGGAAGTACAAACCCTCCTGAGGGCCCTTTGAATCTAATCTCAGTACCAACAGCTGCTGTTTCAAATAAATATTCCGTTCCCGCTCCTCCATCCAATTTGACGATGCAGAATTCTAAAACATTGGTACCATCTGGTCCATTAGCTATAGAATAGCTGCGCCAACGTTTCAACCTTTTTTCATGTATCGGTAAATCCATCGTTACAAACTGTCCCGCTTCAAAATCAATAATATCTTCACTATCTACCTGAAGAAAAAATCGTCTAGTATTCGGTCCTTCTTGAAGGATTTCAGTGATCTTAGAATTGTACCATTTCCACATAGCTGGTGATTATAAAATGATCTCTGAAAATCGATAAACTTCTTCCAATCCCAAATTTCCACAAAAGTCTTTTACTTTTTCAAACTCCCAAGGTGTTGCAATCAATGCAAAGTCGCCACCCCAAGCTCCTAAACTTTTGATAGCTCCGGGGATTCCGGCAAAAAGTACTTCCTGGAGTGGAACCAGTTGCACATAATCCCCAGTAAGTCTTTCTAATTCTTGGACACAAGCACAAAAGGTCGAAAGGTCAGCGGCTTTTCCAAGCATCATACTCAATTGGCTGATTTGTCGAATAAGACCGGGATCCACTTCTCCTTGAGATTTATATTTACGAATCCCTTCTCGACTATTTTGTTTTTTCCCTAAGTACACTAGGAAAAGTTGATCTACAAAACTTGGTTGAAAAGAAAGTGCTTTTGCAGTGGGAGGGACCGTGTTGTTTTGGTAAAAAATAGGACCTGTTGCAGCTGCACAAGCCAAATCATAACCAGAACCACCGAAAGTCGCTGCGGCTAGCTGATAGGGATCAATTTCTGCCCAGTTAGCTAAATTAGCAAGTAGCGTCGAACTGGTGCCAAGTCCCCACTGACGATCAAATTCTAAATGCGTCGTGATTTCAAATGCGTGAGTAAAAAGATCAGAACGTTGCTCTTTGATATAGCTTAAGATTTGAATAATTCTTGCTGAGGTATCTTCATCGGAAGAAGATACGACATTCAAGTTTTGCAAATCAAAACTGCCTTCAAACCAAAGTTGGGCATTGTGGTCATAACTTTTCCAAGTCAAAACCAAAGCCTTTGAATCGACCGGCTTAACCTTTAAGTATTGTCCTTTTTTTGTGGGAAAAGCCAAGGCAACCGCTCCATCTAAAACGAAGTATTCTCCTGCTAGAAGAAGTTTCCCCTGTGCGAAGAATTCGCTCGAAGTCTGATTAATTTCCAAATGTTTTTTCTGTTCTTTTTGATCCGCGAAGTCGTTCTAGAAATTCACGAACGCCTGTGAAAGTGACCACTTCTGTTTCGAAATAAGCCATCGCTTTTTGACTTTCCTTTTCGTTGGCTTCAAAATGATTTAAAATATTCATAAGGTGCATTTTCATGTGGCCTTTCTGAATTCCAGTAGTTACTAAAGATCTTATAGCTGCAAAGTTTTGCGCCAAACCTGTCGCAGCAATGATTGACATCAACTCTTCCGCATTGGGGTTACCCAGCAGCTCTAAAGAACGCTTGGCAATTGGATGTAATTTGGTAAGACCACCAACGGTACCAACTGCTAATGGCAAGTCCATCCAAAATCTAAAGTTGCCATCTTTCACTTCGCAATGACTCAAGCTTGCATATTGACCTTTGCTAGCGGCATAAGTATGCCCACAGGCCTCAATGGCTCTGAAGTCGTTTCCTGTGGCAAGTACCACTGCATCTACACCGTTGAATATTCCTTTGTTGTGAGTTGTCGCTCGATAAGGATCTATTTCCGCAATTTTAATCGCCTTGCAAAATTTCTTTGCGAAAGTTTCGGCACTCATATTTCCCGCGAATTGCCCTAAATCTTTTACAGGACATTGGACCCAAGTTCGTACAATACACTCGGGAGTGAAATTTGAAAGGATAGCCATAATTACCTCGCAAGCTTTTTCCAAATCAGAAAAATCTTCTTGCTCCAGTATGAATGCTTTTAAGATTCTCCCCCACTCTTCTAATATTGAATTAATGAAATTAGCTCCCATTGAATCACAGGTTTCAAACGAACCTTTCAGTTGATAATAATTATCAACTTTATCACTCATGTCTAATAACTCAATATTAGTTATTCCTCCTCCTCTCGAAGACATTCGTTCTGTCAAGTGTTGGGTATCTAATATTAATCTTTCTTTTAGTTGAGGAAAAATTGCCTTTAGATCTTTTGCTTTACCGTACCAATTAAAATGTACTTGACCAATCTTGGTTGTTCCTAGAATTTCTGCTTTGAATCCTCCTCTCGACATCCAAAATTTTGCTGCAGCAGAAGCGGCGGCAACAACAGAACTTTCTTCAATAACCATAGGAACTACATAAGTACGACCATTGATTACCATGTTTGGAGCAACACCGTAGGGCAGCATAAAGTTAGAAATCGTATTTTCACTAAACCCATCAATAACTTTTTGCTGATCCTCTTCAACCCAATAACTCTTTAGTTCACGCATTACGGCATCCGGTTGCTTAAAGAAGGTCTCAACCAACCACTTCATCTTACCTCTTTTAGACAATTTCGAAAACCCGCTGATAGATTTATTTTCTGATTTCATCTTTTCCCTATTTACGTAAAGTAAGATATGCATTGGCAATGGCCAATCCTTCTAATTGTGCTTCAACATACGATTGCAATTCTTCATACGAACCTCTAGCATGCTTTAAAAATGCTGATGCTTGTCCATAGACCGAATGATACCGCAAACTATTGGTCAAGTAATAACCGTCTAGAAAACTTCTGACACCACCAGAGATAATATATTCTTGACACTTTATTTGAATATTCTTAGATGAAAGATCATTCACAAACCCAACCATCTCTTCAGCCGAATGTCCTTGGTGCGCTAATGGCAAATAATGTTTTCTTTCAGCTTCAGATGCTCTTAATAATTCCAGCATTGCAAAGTTGGTCCCTCCAGATGCAGCAAAGTCTATAGCTGCCAACGGCAACTCCATTAAAGCCGCAAGACTTTTAGGTCCCATTCCTTGACCGACTTCCTTGACGATGATAGGAAAGTCGAAATAAGCCAGACATTCTTGAATGATATCTATTGGTGATTTTTTGAAATGATCACCCTCTGGTTGTAACCACTCTTGAAAAGGGTTAACATGAATGATTAATCCATCCGCGCGCAATTTTGAGATCATCTCGTTTACCAAGTGCAACCCGTTTTTCTCTATCAACTCCTCCAATTGCGCTACACCAAGATTAGCATAGAATGGACAGTCATCTCCAAGGATAGGCCTTAAGTCAAAGTCAGCCAATCGATCATCGCTGTATAACAAGGCGCGACAAGATCCCAATCCCATTCCCAATCCATAGTCACCACAAGCCTTAGCGAGATTATGATTGATAGTCAGCGCTTCTTTTGTACCTCCAGTCATAGAAGAGATCCAAAGCGGTGCTTTCATCTTTTTTCCAAGAAAATCAATGTTAGGAAGATCCTCAATAGTAGGGTGGCCAGCTAGAATGGGCTCATAGTAAAAACGCTGATCCAGCGTTCCATCTGCTATCTGCGATTGAAAAGCCATCTCAATGTGGTCCTTCTTTCTAGAGGAAGCAACATTATCTTGCTCCTTATTTAACAATTCGGAAGTCTTGTCCTCGATAGTATCCATTAATTTCGTTTCCACTTCAGTTTATAAAGGTAAGATAATAGTGTGGTTCATAAGTAGAACAGGAAATATTCTATTCGGTTGAGTAAAAGAGCATTCTTAAAGGATGTAAAAAGTCTGCAGCACATTGAATCAAGGTTGGAGGAATGAGCAATCGCTCACATTTGGCCAAACCAGGTGATTTAAAGGTCTATTGCGATCAAAATCAGTTTAAAAGAGGGAGTTATCCACATAGCTCCAAAAAAATTGTGCGAAAATTTACCTGATAATCAACTATTTATGAATGAGGGTGTAAAAAAACAACCCTCCAAAGCTTGTTTCGTCTTGTTATCAGTCCTACATTTGCACTCCGTTTGGAAAAAGCTATAAAAGCTGGTATTTCCAATATTGAAAAAATAAAAGATTCCAATAGTGAATACATTAAGTTACAAGACGCAATCGGCAAATGCAGACTCTGTTCAACGCGAATGGTTTGTGGTCGATGCGACCAATGAAAAGGTAGGTCGTCTGGCTTCAAAAATTGCTACCGTTCTACGCGGAAAGCACAAGCCATCTTACACCCCTCATTTTGATACTGGTGATTACATCATCGTATTGAATGCGGATAAGGTAAGGTTTACAGGAGCAAAGATGGACCAAAAGGTATACCTCACATACTCTGGTTACCCTGGAGGACAGAAAAGTACCACTGCTAAAGAATTGGCAGCTAAAAAGCCTACTGCAATTTTGGAAAAAGCCATCAAAGGAATGCTTCCAAAGAACAAATTGGGTAGAGCGATGATTAAAAAATTATTTGTGTACACAGGTGATGAGCATCCACATGGCGCTCAAAAGCCGCAGCCACTTAATGCATAATGAGTACAACTGAAATGATTAGCGCCATCGGGCGTAGAAAAGCTTCTGTTGCAAGAGTTTACATGACCAAAGGGGAAGGTAAAATCGTTGTTAACGGAAAAGATTACAAAGAGTACTTCCCTCAAAAGCATATTCAACATTTTTTGACGGATCCTTTTACTACAGTAGAAGCCGACAACTTATACGATCTTAATGTGAACGTAAAAGGTGGAGGATTCAATGGTCAATCTCAGGCAATCAGAATGGGTATTGCAAGAGCTTTAGTGAAATTGAACGAAGATTTCAGAAGTCCACTAAAAGCGAGAAAATTCTTGATGAGAGATGCAAGAGTTGTGGAAAGAAAGAAATTTGGAAGACCAAAGGCAAGAAAAAGCTTCCAGTTCTCAAAGCGTTAAGTACGCTACCTGGGAATTTATTTATGGCTGCATAGTTCAACTAATAAATTCGCTCAGGTTATTCATTCATTATTGACTGAAAAATTAAATTTAAAATGGCTAAACCTACATATAAAGAAATGCTTTCCGCTGGTGTCCATTTCGGACACATGAAGAAGAAGTGGAATCCAAAGATGCAGAACTATATCTTCATGGAGCACAAAGGCATCCATTTGATTGATCTGAACAGAACTGGAGAATGCATTGAATCTGCTGCGAATGCAGCACGTCAGATTGCAAAGTCTGGAAGAAAAATCCTTTTTGTTGCTACAAAAAAGCAAGCTAGAGAAATCGTGGCTACTGCAGCAAAAGAAGTTAACATGCCTTACGTTACCGAAAGATGGTTAGGGGGTATGATGACTAACTTTTCTACAATCAAGAAATCAATCAAGAAAATGAATACCATCGACAGAATGTTGGCGGATGGTTCATTAACTTCTGTAACAAAGAAGGAAAGATTGACCTTGACTAGAGAGCGTAATAAATTGGAAAAAGTATTAGGAGGAATTGCAACGATTAATCGTCTTCCTGCTGCACTTTTTATCGTGGATATTCACCACGAGCATATTGCACTTTCTGAAGCAAAGAAATTAGGATTGAGAACTTTAGGGATGGTAGATACCAACTCAGATCCAACTCAAATTGATTTCCCAATTCCGGCTAATGATGATGCTGCAAAATCTATCAAGTTAATCACGAACTATATGGTAGAAGCAATCAAGGATGGCTTGAACGCTAGAAACAGCGAGTCAAAAAAGAAAAAAGAAGAAGCTCCTGCAAAGGCTAAGTAATTGGCTTAGGATCTATTTTAAAATTATAAATTGATATTTGAACATGGCTATAACAGCTAGTGACGTAAAAAAACTTCGGGACCTATCTGGTGCTGGAATGATGGATTGCAAAAAAGCTTTGACAGAGTCTAACGGAGACTTTGATGAGGCAGTAGCTATCTTACGTAAAAAAGGTCAAAAACTTTCTGCTAAGAGAGCAGACAGAGATGCAAAAGAAGGAGTTGTAATCGCACTTACTTCTGCAAATAGAAACAATGGTGTAATCATTCGTTTGAGTTCTGAAACTGACTTCGTGGCAAAAGGTGAAGGATTTATCGGTTTCGCAAATGAAATCGCAGAGATTGCTCTTAAGAATCTTCCAGAAAATAAAGATGCGCTTTTAGCTTTACCTTATAATACTGAATTGTCAGTTGGGGAAAAAGTTACTGAGCAAGTTGGAGTTATTGGAGAGAAAGTAGAAGTTGCTAGTTACGAGAAGATCGAAACTGCAGCTGGTGAAGGTCAAGTTTTGCCTTACATTCACATGGGGTACCGTGCAGGTGTGTTAGTTGCACTAAACTTGGAAGGACCAAATTTCATTGAGCCAGGAAAGAACGTTGCTATGCAAGTGGCAGCTATGAAGCCTATCGCTTTGAATGAAGATGGAGTAGATGCTTCAATAGTTAAGCAGGAAATAGAAATAGGAATGGATCAAGCGCGACAAGCTGGCAAGCCAGAAGCAATGCTTGAGAAAATTGCAAAAGGAAAACTTAATAAGTTTTTCAGAGAAAATACGCTATTGGCTCAATCCTATGTAAAAGATAATAAGCAAAGTATTGATCAATACCTGAAGTCAATTGATGGTAAGCTGACCGTCACAGATTTTAAGCATGTCGCACTTGGCTAAAACATTTATAGAAAAAGCGGATTATTTAAAATAATTCGCTTTTTTTATGTCCAATAGAAAGGTGTTAAAGTAAATCGCCTGAACTTCCCTAAAATAACCCCGTAATACTATTAGAGATAAAAACTTAATCACGATGTCAGTCAAATACAAAAGGGTTTTATTAAAGCTAAGCGGAGAGAGTTTAATGGGTTCCAAGAAATTTGGAATTGATCCAGCAATGTTGACACATTATTCTCATCAAGTTAAGGCACTAATTGAAAAAGGAGTTGAAGTTGCTATTGTTATTGGTGGTGGCAATATTTTTAGAGGATTGCAAGCAGCAGATTCTGGAATTGAAAGAGTGCAAGGGGATTACATGGGTATGATGGCTACGGTAATTAATGCGATGGCTCTTCAATCTGCTATGGAATCAAATGGCATCTATACCAGAATGATTTCTGCAATCGAAATGAAAGAAATCGCAGAACCGTATATCAGGAGAAAAGCGATTCGACACTTAGAAAAAGGTAGAGTAGTTATCTTCTCTGCAGGAACAGGTAGTCCGTATTTCACCACTGATTCGGCGGCGGCTCTTCGTGCAAATGAAATCAATGCAGATGTTATTTTGAAAGGGACTCGTGTTGATGGAATTTATACAGCTGATCCTGAAAAAGATCCTTCTGCTAAAAAGTTTGATAAATTGTCTTTTGCTCAAGTAATAAGTATGGGACTTTCTGTAATGGACATGACAGCCTTTACACTTTGCCAAGAGAATGATTTACCAATCATTGTTTTTGACATTAATGATTCGGCAAATCTTCTAAAAATTATTGAAGGGGAAAGTGTGGGTACTTTAGTAGAAGGATAATCTTCCTATAAATCAAAAATTTAACAAGGCTTGTCATTTGCAAAATGACAAGCCTTGTTTTTAGTAAATTTGCATCGTTTTTCTCTTCATATAGAAAAAACTAAAAATAAAAGCGTTTGCGATTTCTTCAGTCAGAGCATAAATTGTTTATCGAGCAAATTAGTACAGCTGGATTCAAAGCTCAAGATTTTTCTTTTACTAAGAAAAGGGGCGTTGTTCGAATTGCAACAGAAAGTAAGGTTGATCAATTTTATTTTTCCGAAAAACAGAAACAAAGTTAATTGCTCAAAAGCAATGGGAAAAAATTTCAACGTTTAAATATGGTATTGGAGGAATGAAAATAGAAAGCGAAGAAATAGAACAGGTTTCAAAAGAGTTTCAAAAATGGCTGAACACCTTGTGAAATGTTTAGAAGGTTCACTGTTAAATATTATCTGCCATTGCAATGCAAGCCATGCTAAGTTTCGTATTTGGAATCGCTAATATCATTCTTCCAGCAGCCTCCAATGTAGCCCCAGTTGTAAGTACATCATCCACCAACAGAATATGTTTTCCTTGTAAAGATTTTGGAGAAAGAATATGAAATGCATCAGCAACATTGTTGAACCTTTCCATTCTTGTTTTGGTGGTTTGTGTGGGTGTTTCTTTAGTTCGAATTAACCAGTTTGTGTTTATCGGTGTATCCATTTCAATACTAAGCCCTTTCGCGAAAACCTCAGATTGATTGAAACCTCTTTTTTTAAGTTTTGATGGGTGAAGCGGAATAGGAATGATGTAGTCGATTCCCGAAAAGAGCGCTGCGTTTTTCAAGATGCGGCCATAGCGAATTCCAAGCTCGTGCCCAATTTGCCAATAACCTTGATATTTAAGTTTAGACAAAAGTTTTTGGGTGGAACCTTTTTTCTTATAATAAATATAAGCACCTGCTGATTTGATTTCGATTCTTCCCCAAAACCGATCTGTAAATCTATTTTCCTTATAAAGGTGTTGTTTTGATATTGGTAAGTTATAGGTGCAATTTAAGCAAAGAATCTCTTCAGAAGGAATAGTGTCTTTTCCGCAGGATAGACAAAGGTGCGGAAAGATGACGTCTCTAATGCTTTGTAAAACGGTGCGTAACATTTCTAAAGTTAGCATAAAAAAAACGTCCTGGCAAACAACCAGGACGTATCAAAACAAAACGAAAAACCAACTTTAAACAAGTTTTATCTTGTCTACTACTTTCATAACCATTCTGAGAACGGAAAAGTTGCGCAATAAACGTTAAGGAAATTTTAATAAGATTGTTAATTCAATCCTTTCAATTTCACATCTATGTCTTTGAATTTCCCTCGACGGTTTACTGTCAAGGTTAATACATCGCCCACTTTTGAACGACCTACTTTTTCTTGCAACTCTGGTGCAGATTTTATGTCTACTCCATTAAGAGATACAATAACATCTTTAGGTAGTAAACCTGCAAATTGAGCAGCTCCACCATCTGCCAAGCCTTCAACTACTACACCTTGAGTAATACTAAGACCTAATTCTTGTGCTGATTGGTTGTCTAGGTCTGAAATATTTATTCCCAAATAGCCTCTTTGATAGCTACCAAATTCGATTATGTCGTTAACTATACGAATCATAATGTTAACGGGAATTGCAAAACTATATCCTTGGAAACTTCCAGTTCTAGTAGCGATTGCTGTATTTATTCCTAGTAGTTCTCCTTGGGCGTTCACTAAAGCTCCGCCAGAATTGCCTGGATTAACTGCGGCATCCGTTTGAATAAATGCTTCAATAGCATCGCGCCCAGCTTTTTCCATAATATCTATATCTCTTCCTTTGGCTGAAATTATTCCTGCTGTTACAGTAGAAGTTAAATCAAATGGGTTTCCAACTGCAAGAACCCATTCTCCAACTTCAGCAGCATCCGAATCTGCGAAAGGTAAAATAGGTAATCCATCTGCTTCAATTTTTATTACTGCCAAATCTGATTTCGGGTCTTTGCCGATAACTTCTGCAGTATATTGGCGATTATCTGACAAGGTAACTTGGACTTCATCGGCGAAATCAACAACATGATTGTTCGTCACGATATATCCATCTTCAGAAAAAATAACCCCTGACCCAGATCCTTGTTTTAACTGAAAAGGCTGATCAAAAGGAGAGCCAAAGAACCAATCTTGTAAGCCTCGAGGCTGATTCTGTCTTCTTTGGTTCGCTAAATCTTTGCTTTCGCTGGCTGTAATATGTACCACGGTTGGCATTGATTTTCTTGCTGCCATCCTAAAATCTAAATTGGCGCTTGAAATAGCTGGAAAATTAACTTTCTGCGCATATGGAGCAGGTTGATTTAATTGAAAATCAGGAGTTTGGTTCAATAATTGAAAGCATACAATCGTTACAATGCCACCAAGCATTCCTGCGAAAAATAGTGGAAGGATTTTTTTAATCATTGGTTTATCTTTTTTAAGGATTAACAGATGGTATTAAAGGTCGCTATTAAACCCTTCGGGTTGTATAGAATAAAAAAGAAACGAAAGATCGCCGTTATAGTTTTTGGTGCTAATTTACTTTAACAGGTATTTAACGAAAGTAAAATCTTACCTTCGTAGAACTTGGGAATATCCGCCGTATGAACCGTTCAATAGGGACAAATATCACAATAGAAAACCTGCTTCGTCCAGAAACAGAGCTAGAACGTCGTTTGCTAAATACTCAAGAGTTTCAAGAGGGCATGCTTTGGGGAAAACCAAGATTTGGTCACCCTGAGGGAAAAGTCGTTTTTCATGTTGCCGAGGTACTAGAAAATATTAATAAGCTCGAGCTAGAATCTTCAGATCGGGAAATCCTTAGGTTGATCGCATTGGTTCATGATACTTTCAAGTACAAAGAAGAAACCTTCGAACATCCTAGAAGTTGGGAACAAAATCATGCACATTTAGCAAAGGAATTTCTAAAGAACTATGTCAATGATCCATTCATTTTAAATCTTGTTGAGTTTCATGACAGTGCCTATTTTGCTTGGAGGAATATTTTTCTTTATCAACAGACTGAAAAAGGGTTTGAGCGAATAGAAAAGCTACGAAAATGTTTTAAGGATCGCTTTCAACTTTTCTACTTATTTTTCAAATGTGATACACGTACTGGTGATAAAAACCAAGCGCCATTGAAATGGTTTGAAGCTGCTTTTTGTGAAATCGAAAAAGTACAGTTTTAAATAGATACTTAAGAAAGCAACTTTACTTCACCTTCAGAAATATGGATCGTTCTTAGTTGCTCCGTTCTAGTGTTTACATCCTCAGAAGCGTTTTCTAATCTCAGCACTCCTCTTGGACATACTGCAGCACAGACTCCGCATCCCACACAAGAAGATCTTACGACATCTTGTCCTCGCTGAGCATAGTGTCTTACATCAATTCCCATTTCACAATAAGTAGAGCAGTTTCCACAAGAAATACATTGAGACCCATTTACTGTGATTCTAAAACGTGATTTGAATCTTTGGACCAAACCGAGGTAGGCTGCAAGAGGACAACCAAATCTACACCAAGTTCGATTTCCCATTAACGGATAAAAACCGGTGCCCACTACCCCAGCAAAGGCCGAACCAATTAGGAATCCATACCATTGTCGAACGGTATTACTGTTGACAAATAAAACTTGCGAACTTCCACTAAAGTAGGTGTACAGCACGGTGATCGTCATTCCTACTGCAAATACCAAAACGCCGTGAATGATGTAGCGCTCATATTTCCAAGCTCGAACACTTTTGTCAGATAACTGGCGATAAGGATCTCCCATTGTTTCAGCGAGACCTCCACAGCCACAAACCCATGAGCAATACCATCTCTTGCCAAAAAAGTATGTAAAAACAGGAACGCCAATTAAAGCGAGGACAATACCCCAGACCAACATAAATATTCCAAGATTTCCGTTTGCAATTAAAGACTTTATATTATAGTCAAAAAAGAAGGTGTAGTTCAACGGCCAAATATTTTTGAAATCAAAATAAGGTTGGTTGAACTTGATCATTATCTCGGGAAGAATAAATGCAAAACATGTTTGGAAAAACATTACAGAACATGTTCTAATGATCTGGTATTGATTGTGTCTATATTTAGCAATCATGCGTATACCCATCACCAATACAATTACTGTATAAAGCATACCGTACAAAAACCACTTGCTTGCTGGGTTTCCAGATAGTCGCTCACTGACAGGATCTGCAATCAAGATCCATGAGGTTATGTATTCTGCTTTCCAATAAAGAAGAATATAGAATATGATTAAGTATATTCCTGAAATCATTCCGAGCCAACCCGTAACGTTTGGAGAAGCAGATTTAGTTTCCGAATATTCTTTTTCATCATTCTTGAATAGGACCAAATAAATTATGAGACCAATTATTGCCAAAGTAATAGCTGGCCAGACAAAATTCATGTTCATGTAGGCTACACCATAGATAAGTGTTCCTATGATAGTCAATATTAAAAAGACAGATCTAATATTTACCTTTAAACCCCGCGTCATAGAGTTGTGGTAAATGTGATTATTTTTTATTCCTGGAATTAAATTGAATTTTGGTAGGATGTAGAGTAGTCCTCCGAACATTGCTAAACCAACGGTTAGCCACCAAAACAATCCTTTGTTTTGGGAAACGATTCCAACGCTAGATGCTTTTACAGTATTTACTACATAGTCTTTTATTTCCCAATCACCAATTTTAAAATCCCATTCCCCCACTCCATTTGGAATGCCATCAGATGCTATCTGATCTTGAGATAATTTGGCTGATTTAAAAACTTCTTTGAGTTGCCCAACATATTCGAAATTATTTCCAATGGAGGTTTCCCATAGACCCATTTTTTTTGCAGCGTCAATTACAGCTTCTTTGTGGTATTCTGTCTTAACTTGAAGACTTTCCTGATTGAGTTCATAACTGTCCAAACCCAAACTAAGTGTGAAAATTGCTAAAGCAACTACGAATAAACTAAGACCTATTTTTTGAATTATATTCATAATAACTTCGAATCAATTTTTAAGAAAGTTTAATACGGCAGACAAGCCTCTTTTTTGTTTTAGTTTAAGTTTTTTCCCAGTCTGTTTATTGTAAATATTAACGACCTCGCTATCATATTCTTTGTAGAATTCTGGATCGAAATTTGCAATTCCTAAATGTTGTAGAACTGTTTCAATAGAGGTTTTTTCTGCCAACCATTTTTCACAAACCTCATGTCTGTATCTCACACCCATAACGTTGAAACCTAAGACTTGGAGGTTTTCTTTGTGGTAGTTGATTCGAATCGATTTTTTTCCATCGTCATGTTCCCAATAAACTGTATTCATGTAATCAGGAATTCTTGCAGGTACTTCACCATATACCTGATATTCTATGTCCAGAAATTTTGCTGAGTTGAACCAGATGCCCGGATTATATCCTACTTTTTTTCCACAAACATTATAAGCTACAGTTTCTCCCATCATTCTCCCAGTATACCAAATGGCTTCCACTCCTCGACGTCCAGGTTTTGGGTCTGACAACTCTGCGCAATCTCCAATAGCGTAAACATCGGATTGATTTGTTTCTAAATTTTCGTTGACGACAATACCTCGATTAATTTCTAAGGCACCATTTTTTAAGAATGCAACATTGGGATGAACCCCGGCAGTTAATCCGACGTAGCCACAATCAATTTTTTCTCCTTTACTTGTAGTGACAGCATTTGCATTGCCATTGCCATCATCGTGAATTTCTTTAAGTTCTGTTCCAAGCTGCAGATCGATGCCGTGTTCAATAATGTGTCTATTTATCATTGCAGATTCCTCTTTTGGAAGAACATTATTCCAATAACTGGGCTCTCGGACAAGAATCGTAACAGGGATATGACGGGAATGAAACATCTCTGCCATTTCAATACCAATCAAACCGCCACCGACAATAACTGCTTTTTTTAGACCCGG
Source organism: uncultured Saprospiraceae bacterium (assembly GCA_937928045.1). Lineage (GTDB taxonomy): Bacteria > Bacteroidota > Bacteroidia > Chitinophagales > Saprospiraceae > JABDJM01. The sequence goes on from CALFWO010000027.1 coordinate 143,510, forward strand.
ACTAAATTTCTCTATGGCCTCTAAATCTTGGTAAGTGTATAGTCCGTAAACTTTTTCTAAATCTTGACCCGGCCAACCAAATTTATTTGAAGCAGAGCCCGTTGCTAAGATTAATTTGTCATAATTCATTTGTTCTCCGTCATTAAATTTCAATTGCTTAGATGAAAAATTAATGTCGGTGACCAAGCCTCTTTTTAGTGAAATCCGATTTTTTTTCCAAAACCAATCTTCGTATGGCTTGGTATCTTCAAATCGCATATGGCCCATATAAATATACATAAGAGCAGTGCGAGAGAAAAAATGATCTGTTTCTGCGGAAATGACAGTAATAGAGTGATCACTTAACTTGCGGATATTCCGAGCTGCTGAAATTCCACTGATTCCATTACCAATTATGACTATTTCCATTTGTTTCTTGAGATTCACAATGCATATATCACATCATAGATGCCAAGATAGGTGTTGGTTTGTTCTAAATAAAGGAATAATATATAAAAAAGCGATAGTTGAAAGACCAACCTTAGTCTTTGATGACATGAAAAGATATCTTGTTTTTCATTTTACCATGGTTATCAACAAGAAAATATAGACCTGTATTCAGCGATGAAAAATCAAAATTTAAAGTGTTTTCACCGAAATGAACTTGTTTATATTCAGAAGCTACAACACTCCCAAGATTGTTATAAACAGTAAATTTTATTTTCTGTTGGGTTTCGCTTTCGTAACTCATCGAACATAAGCCTGAAGTAGGATTAGGAAAAAGAATAGGCTCAACATTACTATCTAAATTTTCAGAAGTGCTGACTGTAATGTTTGATTTTACAAAATCTACAGAATGTTCTTTTAGAAAACCAGTGTAGTCTGCAAGAATTTCTCCTTGGGCATTAAAAATTTCAAACTTGCCATAACCGTATTGACAACAAATACCGTCACCCCAGTCATCGTAAATATTGAAGGTGTAGCAACCATTTTCTGGGAGGGAAACTGGAATTTCATAATTAGAAGAAGAGGCATAGTAGTTAGGACTACTGAGCAGATCATAAACATCTTGTTGGGCTCCTGGTATTACAAGTTCATTTCCACCAAAAGCTACCTGGTTTCCAATATCGTCGAGTATTTCCCAAAATATTTCATAGCCGAAATCATCAGTTGCAATTCTTACAGAGATGTCGTTCTCCGTAGTTTGTAAAACAGGTTTTGTATCAACAATGGTATTACCAGACAAAATAGTATCCGATTGATGATTTACGGTCAAAACAGAAATTTCAAGATCCGTTGAGGAAACTATTTCACCGAAGTTGAAAGGGATTTCAGTTGTTTCAAATCTTTCAATAAAAAGATCGAATCCTACAGAGTCTGAAATGATCTCGCCATTTCCTTTTATTTGAAGACTTACGTGCTCGATGGTGTTTACCCCGTTGTTTTGAACCATTACAGTCGGAATAAAATTGGTCTCACCACAAGTGGGGTCAAGATTGCAAGTAAAATAAAGTAAGTCCAAATTGTTTGAAAAGTCGGGTTCGGGACAACTATTGCTAATGAGATCAGCCAAATCAGTTTCTGGAACTTGACCGATTTCCGTTATTTTTTTATCAGGACAAATAAAAAGTAGCGTAGGGTCTTCATGTATGCCCATTTCAAATGCGAATTCATGATCATTGATGACTGGGTAAGGAGAACAAGTTAAATAGTTCCCAAAACTATTATCATAGATTTCATCTATGGTTGTATTCAGTTCTCGTTCTATAAGAAAAATGGCTACCTCATTCGATCCTTGCGGTCCAAAAGTTTCGTAAATGTTTTGAAGCACATTTTCTTCATGATATTCCCAACAAGGAGCACAAGCAGTTGAGAAAAAGTCTAAAATGACAATTTTTCCAGCATTAAGGTCATCATAGGGCCTATGAACGATGCCATCAATGTCTGTAATTTCAATGTCTGGAAAGTTAGTTACGGAAATCGGATTTTGAGCAAACAAAGATGTTTGAATAAGACAGTAAAAGCTCAGTATATGGACGAATGTTATTTTCAAAAACCTATTTCTTGTTTGCATACCTCAATCGAATATTAAAGAACATCATAAATCGAGCTAAATGCAAATTTGGAACTCATAATATTGTTTGAAAGTACTTACAGCTGACATTTAATGAAATTTGTCAAAATGCAGACCACAAAGGTTTAAAATTCCGTATTTTAGCGTCCGGTTTGAAGAAAGGAATGTTAATTGCCTTCTGAAAACATTATTATTTGGAATAAACTATTTAAAAAATTTAGTATGAAAAGAATTTACTTATTGTGTTTAGTACTTTTTTGCGCATTTTCTTCATCATTAGATGCTCAAAAATTTGTACAGGAGTCTTTTGAAGATGGAATGGCTCCAGCTGATTGGACGTTGAGTGATAATTGGATTGTTGGTGACAATGCCGCAACATCTAGCCAGTTCTTTAGCGCTGGTGATCACTCTATCTATCTTATGTATAATGATGATGGATTAGGTCAGGCAGCTCCTATATCTGATGCTTCTGCAACATCTCAGATGGTAGACATGACGAATATCACTTCTGCAACATTGCTATTCGAAAGTTACTTTATTGGAGGAGCTTATGGAGCTGGTGAATCAGCGGAAGTAAGAGTATCTGTTGATGCAGGGGCTACTTGGACCGCTATTCAGCCTATTACTTTATCTACGACTGCTGGTGTTTGGGCGAATGAAAGTATTTCACTAGACGCTTATGCCGGACAATCAATTATGATTCAATTTTGGTATGATGATGGGGGAGATTGGAATTTTGGATTGGCTTTGGATGATGTATTGGTTATCGATCCTTTGACTAATGATGTTTTATTGGGAGGATTTACTCAATCAAGATTTGTAAAGCAAAGCAACAAGTTGACTGTTCCAGTAACAAATCTAGGAGTTGAAACTGTTACTTCTGTTGAGATGTCTTGGACTTCAGGAGCAAACACTTACACAGAGACAATTTCAGGATTGGATATCCCAACATTTGGAACTGCTATGGTGGAGCATCCAGTAGATTATAGCGCTTTTTCTGTCGGAGAATATGATGATGAGATCACAGTTTCAATCGACAAGGTTAATGGTGTTGATGATTTGGATGCTACTGATAATGGTATTGTTTCTGCAGGAAGATTTTCAGTGGTAGAAGAAGACTTTGTAAAGTGGATGGTTGCTGAAGAAGGAACTGGTACATGGTGCCCATGGTGTCCAAGAGGAGAAGTTTTCATGAATCAAATGGAAGCAGACTTCCCAGATAACTTTATTGGGATCGCGGTGCATAACGGAGATCCAATGGTAGTTACTGAGCATGATTCAGGTCTAGCAACACTTATCGGTGGATACCCAAGTGTAGCAGTAGATAGAGCTTTTGAAACAGATCCTTCTGATTTGCCGGCACAAATGGCTTCAAGAATGAATGATGCTTCTCCTGTAGCTATTTCTGGAACTGCAAATTACATTACTGACGAAAGCAAAATTGAAGTTCAAATGACTTCTAAATTTTGGACAACTGTTACAGACAGACAATTTAGATTTTCTGCAGTAGTAATAGAAGACGGTGTAACTGGAACTGGAAGTGATTATGCTCAAGCAAATAACTATGCTGGTGGTGGAAATGGACCTATGGGTGGATTTGAAAATCTTCCAAATCCTGTTCCTGCAAGCCAAATGGTTTATAACCATGTTTCTCGCGCACTAGTTGGTGGATGGGAAGGAATGGTTGGTGATTTTCCAGCATCTGTTGATCAAACTACAGAAATTACCCACACTATGACTATAGATGTAGATCCTTCTTGGAATAGAGATGAACTACACATTGTTTGTTTGGTAACTGATACAGAAACAGGCGAAATCCACAATGGAATGGAATTGTCTATTGAAGGAGTATTCACACCTACTACAAGTGTTGAATTGGCTGATTTCAATCTTTATCCTAATCCTGCACAAACATCTACTGCTTTAACTTTCAGCCTTGAAGAAAAGCAAGATGTAAATGTTATGATCTATAACAACCTTGGACAAACTGTTTGGACTAAAGCTTATGGTGAATTAGCAGGAAGTCAAAACTTAAACTTAGACATTGCTGACTTGAATACTGGAGCATACACTTTGGTTATTCAATTGGATGCAACAGAAATAGTAGCAAAGCAATTACATGTTGTGAAATAATTATTTCATATCATTGAAAAGATAATTTTAGAGGGACTCCATGGAGTCCCTCTTTTTTTTGTTGTTTTCCTTACATAATTGACTGTCTGGTGGCGCTTTTGGGTTGGTTTTTGTATCTTTATTTCTATAAGCAAAAGTATTATGAAAAAAGCCTTACTATTTATTTTTTCCATTATGGTTTTTGGAGTTACTGCTCAGACAGTGACCTTGCAACCAATACCTTCAGCAGGCTGGGCCGATTTAGATGATGATTCTACTAACCCAAAGAAAGTTAAAGCTGGATCGACTATTACGAATACAAGTGATGTTAGTAAAAATTTCAGATGGACATTAACAATTGAAAGTCAAGAAGATCCTTGGGGCTTTGCCGTATGTGATATTAACACCTGTTACAATGTAGGAGTTACTACAGAGACTTTTACTTTGGCAGCAGGACAATCCAGTATTATGGATGTCTATGTATATCCAAGTGGAGATCAACAAGTTTTGGAAGGAGCAGTACCTGGAACTGGTTCCGCGACTTTATTTATTACAGAAATAGGACAACCCGACAACAGTATTACAGGGGAATATAACTTTACAGTGGATGGAGCTGCCGTTCCAACTTCTCTTACTGAGCTGGAATTGGCTCAATTGAAATTGTTCCCTAATCCTACTTCAGATTATTTCGAAGTTCAGGGTCCTGAAGGTGTTTCTTCTGTTTCTATTTATAACCTTTTTGGAACTGCGATTGAAAATTTTGTGTTTCAATCAGGAGAAAAATACAACATCTCAACCTATGCTAAAGGATTGTACCTTGTAGCATTAGAAGACGAAAATGGTCAATTGTTAAAGACATTGAGGCTACAAAAATACTAGACTTGTTAAAAGTCGAAAAAAGCAGTTAACATTCGTGTTAACTGCTTTTTTTTTGTCCCTCATAATGCTTTGGTCAACTCTTGAATTGACTTTGATTCATTGAAAGCGAGCCAAATTTAAAAAGCAGGTCGAATTTACTTCGACCTGCTTTTTGCCTAGTCACAATCGGTGTTTTCTCCAAATAACGATTATTCACTTAAACTTTCCATTTTGTCAAAAAGCTCATCTAACTCATCGAATGATTTATACCCTACTTTCTCTTCTTCTCCTCCTTTTAAACATAACACACAGCCTGGGAGCGATGAATTAATGGATTCTAAATCCTTTTCATTAAGGCTGTCTAGGATAATAAATAGATCAACGCTTTTATCAAGTTCGATTAAGTCTAAAAGAGACAGCGGTGTTTTGTTATCAAGAATATCCGACCAGCTATACCCATTTTTCTCAAAATTCAATTGCATGTGTTGGACCGCAGCTTTTCGATCATTAATACTGGTATGTAAAGATTCTTTTTCTCCCTTTTCAACTACAAATTCTTGTATGACGATTGCATTTGAAATTTTGTTTATTTCTTCTCTTGGAAAAAAACTGGGTAAAAGCACCGCATCAAAAGAAAATAATTTAATTGCTTCATTGACCGCTTCTAGGCTGTGTAATCCCAGCCGGCCAACAAATTTTGGCCCCTCAACCCACTCTTTAATGGCGAGTAATGCATTAGGTTCAATGTAGTCTTCACTTCCTTGGTCAAGGCTGAATTCAAGCCAATTCACCCCCATGGCGGAAAAGTAGCGTGCATCTGTCAGATTTGAGATTTGGCTTGCTTTAATTTGAATATTTAACATTTCTCTAAAGGTAATTTTCCATTTTAATCAGTTTAAGAAATATAATTTTCTCTTTATTTGCTTTAAATCGGTGAAACTTTGCTTCAAAAGGCACAGTATTTGTCTAAAAAAGAATAGTGAAATACATAATCTAATATTATTTCATCTTTTTAGAGTCGATTTGATTTACAAAGGTAACAACTCGAAACTAAGCATATGAAAGATGAAAATTACTTTGAAAAGGTTTACGCTATTACGCGCTTAATTCCTCGTGGAAGAATTTCCACCTATGGAACCATAGCAAGTTACTTGGCGCTTGGATCAGCAAGAATGGTCGGATGGGCACTTAACAAGTCCTTTTCTGAAGAGCGTGTTCCGGCACATAGGGTGGTAAACCGAAAAGGAGAGTTGTCTGGAAGAAATCATTTTCCAACTCCCACTTTGATGCAGGAATTGCTAGAAAAGGAGGGGGCCATTGTTGAAAACAACCAGATTAAAAATTTTAAGGAGCTTTTTTGGGATCCGGCTGAAGAGTTGGATATCGAGCTCTAAATTTAAAAATATCGATTATGAGGAATTTACTTATCGCTGCTTCAATAGTCCTTTCGGGCTTTTTTATATTATCATCAAATACAGCCTCAACCGATATATTGTATTGGTCACCAGATCATCGTTTGACCTGGGATGACTTTAAGGGCTTTCCAAGTTATCAACATTCTGAAATCTCCGCCCTAACGGCATCTGGTATTGTGCACTATAAAGGTTGCCAAGATGGATTTATCAATTATAAAGTTCAAGCCTACTTCGAAAGAAAGGAGTCTTGGGTAAAATCTGAAGCATTGACCGAGCATCATTTGATTCATGAGCAGATTCACTTCGATATTACGGAGATTCATGCAAGAAAAGTTAGAAAAGCATTGAGTCAAAGAAAATTTAGATGTGGACAAGAAAATGAATTTGAAATTTTTGTAGCAAAACTTACTGATGACTGGCAAAATGATCAGCGCAAGTATGATGAAGAAACAAAGCATAGTTTGGATGAAGCGAAGCAGGGAGAGTGGCATCATCATGTTTCTGAAGAGTTGAACAGTCTTCATGCTTATGAAACCACAGAATAATAGCAATTCAGTCAGAGACTTCTTAACTTAGCCATTGAATAAATACAAACTATAACTATGTTTAAATTCATTTGCGCAGTCTTGTTGGTGTTTTCTAGCCTAACAGATGTCATTTTAGCTCAAACTACTCCTGCTGGAACTTGGAAAACTATTGACGATAAAACCAGCGAAGAGAAATCTTATATCGATATTTATGAGCAAGGAGGTAAGTTTTACGGAAAAGTCACAAAAATTTTAACGGATGAGCCTGATGCAATCTGTGAAGAATGTTCTGGAAAGAAAAAGAACCAACCCGTCTTAGGTATGGTCATACTTGAGGATATGTCTCCAGTTGAAGATTATTGGAAAAATGGAACCATTCTAGATCCTGAGAATGGATCCACTTATGGATGCAGTATTTGGTTCGAAGAAGGAAAACCTGACGAACTAAAAGTGCGCGGAAAGCACTGGACAGGTCTGTATCGAACCCAAACTTGGTATAAAGTGAAATAATTCACTAAAAAACTTCCCTCCAAACAATATAGCTGATTGTATATCAGTTCTTAATGAAACGCTAAAAGAAGCGTATTTATTCACTTTTAAACGTGTCTCTATGCTTGTAGATTCTACACTAAACCATTTAGTGAGCTATCTTTACAAGGAGACCTCCACCCTGGAAACATTTGAAATTGAAGACGTTTTGGAGAATGATCAAGAGTCCATGAAAGCATTCAAAAGACTACAATCAGGTTATATGCAGCTTCCAAAAGCTACATTTAGCCCAAAAATGTCCTCTGTCCAGGCCATCCTTCGTTATAGTAAACGAACCTCAGTGGAGCCTTCTCATTAAAGTCTCACTAGAAGCAACTAAAAAGGTCAAATAAGACCGTAAACAAATTCAAAAGCGATGTCCAATGGGCATCGCTTTTTTGCTTTATAACCACTTTCTTTCGGTAACTTTACCATTGTTCCCATTATACTGAATTGATTAGAACGAGTTTGAATTACTACAAACTTTCAATGTTTGTTAGCTATTTGAATACAAACATGGTTAAACTGTAATTATTTTGATTACTTACAGCAAATTGTTTTAATAAAATTAATTTTCAAAAAAAGCCAAAAACATTTTGTATTAAAAAACAATTCGTTTAGATTTGCACTGCTATAATGTTTTATTCACCTCCAAAATTAGTATAATGTCAAAAGATAAAGACGCCAAATTGAAAGCGCTCAGCATGACAGTTGATCGCTTAGAAAAGACTTATGGGAAAGGAATCGTCATGAAATTGGGCGATAAGCAAGTAGTAGAGGCAGAGACGATCCCTACGGGCTCATTGGGGCTAGACTTAGCTCTAGGTATCAATGGACTCCCACAAGGGCGTATTGTAGAGATATATGGTCCTGAATCGTCAGGAAAGACCACCTTAGCAATCCATGCCATTGCAGAATGTCAAAAACAAGGAGGGATTGCGGCTTTTGTAGATGCTGAGCATGCTTTTGATAGATTTTATGCGGAAGCTCTTGGTGTAGACACCGAGAATCTTTTGATCTCTCAGCCAGATAACGGGGAGCAAGCCTTAGAGATCGCAGAAAACCTAATTCGTTCAGGAGCTATCGACATCATTGTGGTTGATTCAGTAGCAGCGCTTGTACCTAAGAGTGAAATCGAGGGAGAGATGGGAGATTCTAAAATGGGACTTCAAGCGAGACTGATGTCTCAAGCAATGAGAAAGTTGACGGGTACAATAGGAAGAACTGGATGTTGCTGTATTTTTATTAATCAGTTAAGAGAAAAAATTGGTGTGTTATTCGGCAATCCTGAGACGACTACTGGAGGAAATGCTTTGAAATTTTACTCTTCAATTCGATTGGATATCAGAAGAAATGGATCAGCGATTAAGGACAAGGAGGGAAATGTTGTTGGTAATCATGTGAAAGTAAAAGTGGTTAAGAACAAATTAGCTCCTCCATTTAGAATTGCCACATTTGATATCATGTTTGGTCAAGGAATTTCCAAAACAGGAGAGATCGTTGACATGGGGGTAGAATTTGATGTGATTGAAAAAAGTGGAGCTTGGTATGGATATGCCGGAACAAAGATCGCACAAGGAAGAGAAGCTGCGAAGAATTTCTTAGCAGACAATCCTGAAATTGCGCTTGAGATCGAAAGAAAGATTAAAGCAAAGGTTGCTGGAATCGAGTTACCAGAAGATACTAAGAAAGTAGAGAAAGAGAAAAAAGCAGTTGCAGCTGCTAAGGCATAAATCAAATTGCCATAGCGTGAACAATGGAAAATATTTCGCTCAATCGAATTCGTTTCGGTTGAGCGATTTTTTTTGGTTAAAACTGACTTAGATTAAATTCTGGCTAAGCTTTATTTCTGATTGGAGTCTATTGCGGAACGAAAACTGACCAAAAGAAAAAAGTATAATAGTCTTCAAACACTTATTAATTCCATTCAAAGGATTCCACCATTTTTAAAACATCTTCTTTCACAAAGCGAACTAAAGGGGCTAATGAATCAGGTCTCGATTTAGTATTGAAATATAGCGAGCCTCTAAGAAAATTATCGACTTCGTCAGATAGATAGAATTGAATAGGGCTTGCTACTTCTCCTTCTAAATTGAACAAAAAACCTTTAACGGATTCATTTTTGAAAATTGGAACTTCATCGATATAGTTTGCCACAGCGTTGTGTTTCTGCGAAAGAATAAATGCATCTCTTTTTAATTTTTCAAACCCTTCTTGCGATTTAAGAGGATAATAAGAAAAATGAATTCTTGCATCAAAATCTTCATAGACCAGATCGAACCAACAAGGATGCAATGTTGAGCCATCAAAATATTTTTGATCTTGTTCAATAGAAGTATAGCTGGGCTTAATAAAAGAAAAGTTGCAGTAGTCGGTATTGAACTGGTTGTAAGTTTTTTCAGGGAAATTTATTCTGGGATACATTCTTGGTTTCGGGGTAGAAATAATTTCTTCAACGCAACCAGACAATCCGAATATAATTAAAAGGCAAAGACCTAAATATTTCATGTACTATGATTTATTGATCAGCTGGTAATTTAATTTTAATACGCTTAATTCTTCTTTTGTCAACAGCCATGATCTTGAATAAATATCCTCCAAAAGAAAACTCCCTACCCTGCTTTGGAAGCATTCCTGTTAGTTCTAAAATCATTCCAGCAATTGTATCAGCATCTCCTCGTATTCTGTCAAAGGTGTCAGTTTCAATATTTACAACTCTACAGATATCATTTAAAAGAGTTTTTCCTTCAAAAATAAATGTATGCTCATCAATTCGTTCGAAATCAATTTCTTTTAGTTCATCTTTTTCATCCTTGATTTCTCCAATGACTTCTTCCATAATATCTTCCAAAGTAACAATCCCAGAACTTCCGCCATATTCATCAACCACAATTGCCATGTGGACTTTTTGAATTTGAAACTCTTTAAGTAAATCACTTATTTTTTTAGATTCCGGTGCATAGAAAACAGTTGGTCTGACCAATTGCTGCCATTCGTAGTCCGCTTTATCAATATGAGGAATCAAGTCTTTAACGTATAAAATACCAGTTACCGTATCAAAATCATCTTCGTAAACAGGAAGCCTTGAATAACCACAATCTTGAATAATTCCCATTAACTCTTTAAATGTTAATCTAAAATCCACGGAAATCACATCGACGCGTGATCTCATAATTTGCTTTACATTGAGATCTCCGAATTTCACAATTGATTTTAAAATATCAATTTCTTGCTCGGCGTCTGTTTCAGATTGAACGGTAAGTTCTATTGCCTGTGCAACATCTTCTCTTGAAGTTAGCGATTCACTATTTGTGTATTTATCTAATTTCCGTTCAAGAAAATTGGAACCAGAAACTAGCATACTACTTAAAGGATGAAAAAGCTTTTCAAGAAAAAGTAAAGGTCTAGACATATTTCTTGCAAGCGTAACATTGTTGAACTTCGCATATACCTTAGGTGCGACTTCTCCGAACAATACAAGCAAGAATGTAACACCAACAATTGTAATTGATAAATGGATGAATTTTCCTAGGCCTTCGTTAGTAAAAAGGAAATTTAAAAAGCTCAGTCTGTCCAAGATTCCTTCTGCCCAAATCAAAGTAGTGGAAAGCGGTAAAATTGCATTCAACAAAAAGTCAGAAACTAAGACAATCGCAATGTTGATGAAGTTGTTGGAAATTAAAATGGTAGCTAATAATCTTCTAGGACGATCTCTCAACGAAAGAATATTTAAAGAAGACTGTTTGGTATCTTCTCCAAGCGTTTTGATTTGATTGTTGTCTAAACTGAAAAATGCAATTTCACTACCAGAAACCATTGCCGAAAATAACAGCAGTATCACTACCAAAAGGCCTGAAAATATTAATGCGGTTGGACTGATGCTTAGCGCAAGAAAGTAATTGAGGAAAAGTATGGGAATTTCGGGATCAGGATCCAACAAATAGGTGTTTAATTAGAAAAAGCCTTTCTAGTTAGAAAGGTAAATCGTCAGTTTCTGGCGCAGATTGAACCGGATTAGTTTGTACGGCAGAAGGAGTATTAGTGTTGCTTTGAGGGTTAGCAGGGGCGCTACTTTGATTAGCATTTCCTCCCATACCCATACTTTCTCGTTTGGTAATTATCCGAAAGTAATTAGCAACTACATCTGTATTGTATCTGGTGTTGTTGTCTTTGTCTTGCCATTTCCGGGTTGAAAGTTTTCCTTCAACATAGACCATGTCACCTTTTTTAACATTGTTCGCCTTTTCGGCCAAGTTTCTCCAAACAACCACATTGTGCCATTCTGTGTTGGTATTCCACTGGCCATCTTTCCCCATATAATTTTCACTTGTAGCAACAGAAAACTTCCCTACCTGGGTGCCATTTTCTAAATGTCTGATTTCAGCATCTCCACCAACGTTTCCGATTAATGTTACTCTATTTACCATAAGTTCTAAATTTCAATTACTATAAGTTTAAAGATAACTCCTTATCTGATAAATAAGAACTTATCATCTTAGGAAAAGGCAGTTGATCAACATTTTTTTTCAATACCCATTCATATTGATTCATAAGGGACTTTGGAATTTTATTGGCTTCTAATTTCAGGAACCTGCCGTAGATTGTCTGATGTGTCAATTGTTGTTTAAAAGGGGTGCTATAGCTCCGTTCCTTGTTAAACTTGAAACCCTTGAATAGTTTTTGAAATTCAGAGGAATTAATAACCTCGGTTAAAACAAAAGCTTTTTTACCCTCAATCATTGGAAAATCATAAAGCCCTTGCCAAATATCTTTCTCGGTTCTTTTTTTCATTAATCTAAAGTCCTTGTGAACTACATCTACATAATGGAAGAATCTAGTTTTCTTTTTCAACTTTTTCTCTTTGAAAGGCAAGGACTGAATCAGATCATTTTGAAAGGCGATACAATTTTCTTGAAAAGGACAAATTGAACATTTTGGTTTCTTTGGGCTGCAAATAGTCGCTCCGAAATCGATTATCGCTTGATTGTATTTAGCCGATTGCTTTTTTAACAGAAGCTTGTTAGCTACAGATTGAAATCTTTTTTTTCCATTTGTGCTATCAATGGCATCTGCGATACCTAGAAATCTACTGAGGACACGGTATACATTTCCGTCCACAACAGCATACGGAAGTTCAAATGCGAAAGAGGCGATTGCAGCTGCGGTGTAAGGACCAACACCCTTAAGTCCCAATAACCACTTATAATCTGCTTTAAATTGCCCTCCTTCTTCTGAAATGAATTTGGCTGTGGCATGAAGATTTCTTGCTCTTGAATAATATCCTAAGCCTTGCCAGTGTTTCATGACATTCTGCTCTGAAGCTTTGGCCAGATCCTCAACCCTTGGAAATGATTTCTTGAATTTTAAAAAGTAATTCCAACCTTGTTCAACTCGAGTTTGCTGAAGAATTATCTCTGACAACCAGATGAGATAAGGATCTTTAATTGATTTCCAAGGCATGGGCCTTTCATTTTGATCCGCCCAGCTTAATAGCTTTTTCTGAAACCATTTGATTGCCTTTGCCTCAATTTCCATATCGCCAATGGTTGTAAACAGGTGAAATAAAAAAAGCCAATCTAACAAAAGATTGGCTTTAAATTTATTCAAGATGTAAGTTTAGACATCTTTTTCTCTTACTAGATAGGCATCGCCATATCTAGCGAGAATTAATTCTCTCATTTCTTTTCTTGCGAAGAAAATTCGACTCTTTACAGTTCCTAAAGGAAGTTCAAGGTTGTCGGCAATTTCCTGGTATTTATATCCTTGATAATGCATCATAAATGGCACTCTAAGGTTTTCTTCGATTTCGTCCATCATTCCCATCAATTCGTCCATTACCATGTCCGAATTGGCATTATTTCTAATACTATTGCTTCCAGAATTGATGTAAAACATATTATCGGTAGAGTCGATAATTGTTTTTGACTTCACCTTCTTTCGGTAATTGTTGATAAAGATGTTCTTCATAATGGTGAACATCCAAGCCTTAAAGTTGGTATCAGGCCGAAATTTATCTCTATTTATCAGGGCGCGCATGGAGGTCTCTTGGAAGAGATCCTTAGCATCGTCCATATTCTTAGTCAGATTGTAGGCAAACGCTTGTAACATCGTTGCCAACTTGTCTAGCTTGGTATTAAATTCTATTGTTGACATATTACTTGATTTAATATTGTTCTAATGTGGTAATACAAAGATAACGTTTGTTTAAGTTAATTCCCAATAAACGTTAAACACTTGGGTCGTTTTAACGACTGTTTAGAACAGATATTAACCCTAAAATCAAGTAAAGTGCTTATTAATCAAGGAGTTGCGCAAAGTGTTAATATTTTCTGAAAGTTAAAAACTTTCAGAAAATATTGAAAGTTTAAAAAGATTTTGAGTTTTGTTGAGTAGATGATTTGATAAATACCATGGAAATTCAGGAAAATAGCAGTCCGGATAATTGCCAGCCTATTTTTGAGCTTTAGAAAACAAATAAATCGCAACTAAAGAAAAGACAATATTAGGTAACCAAACGCCCATTACAGGACTTAAAACATCATTATTTGCAAAGGTGATAGAAAATTTAATCAGGAAAATATAGACGGCTCCGCAGATTACTCCAAGCAAAAGATGAAGTCCCATCCCTCCCCTTACTTTTCTTCCGGCAATCGCAACACCTATTATAGTCAAAATGATAATGGAAAATGGTTCTGAACTTCTCCGTTCTACTTCAACCTGATACTCCTTGGTATTTCCCACTCCTCGTTCGCGATCTCTTAAAATGGCATGCTTCAGATCGGAAGTGACTAGCATGTCTTTTTGATTTAAAAATCTTACAAAGTCTTCTGGCCTCAGATTAAGAGTGGTGTCCATACTTTTTTTCAAACCAATATTCAAAGACTCTTTCATTCCGTCGAAAGTATGAATCTCATAGTCTTTCAAAGTCCACTTTTCTGTACTGTCCGTATAGATTGCCTTTCTCGCTTTAAGCGAATAAACCATCTTATTGCCTTGAATTTGTTCGAGGCGAAAGTTATCGGCCGTCTTATTTTTCTTGTTGAACCTTTTGATGTAAACCGTAGTCTCAGGACCAATGAAAAAATGAACATTACTCTTTTTTCCTTTGTCATTGGACTTCCAAATATAAGTATGCTCAAAGTCTAAACGACTCTTATTCCCTTCGGGTATCAAATAATGATTCGCAATGAAATGAAAGCCGGCAATTAATCCTGCGGAAATTAGATAGGGCCTTAGAATTCTTCCAAAGCTAACTCCCGCATTTAGAATGGAGATCATTTCAGAATTTGAAGCCAGTCTTGATGTGAAAAAAATGACTGATATCAAGGCATATAATGGTATCAATTGCCCTACCATAAACAGACAGAAATTGATATAATAATCAAAGAGCATTTCACTCAATGGAACTTGTTCCTCTATGAAATCCTCCACCTTATCACTAAAATCAATAACTACTGCAATCATGGTAAAGATCGCCATGGTGAACAAAAACGTTCCCAAGAATTTCTTAATAATATAGCGATCAAGAATATTTAGCATAATTGAGGCCTAGTGACTTTTAGGCAGATAGTATTAACGTATGTATAGGAGATTTTGTGTCTTAAAAAAGAATCTAAAGCCTTACTGCTAATTTTTTGACCATTGCATTTTTCCAAGTAGCGAATTCACCAGAAATTATCTTTTCTCTAGCTTCATTTACCAACCAAAGGAAAAAACTTAGATTGTGTAAACTGGCTATTTGAGCTGCAAGCAATTCTTTACAAACAAACAAATGTCTTAAATAAGCTTTAGTGTGGGTTCTAGATGTTGGACAAGGTCCATCGGCATCAATTACGGAAAAGTCATCTTTCCATTTGGCATTTTTCATATTGAGAATTCCCTCTTTGGTGTAAAGAAGTCCATGCCTTGCATTTCTTGTTGGTAAGACACAATCAAACATATCTATACCCAAAGCAATACACTCTAATAAATTGACCGGCGTTCCAACGCCCATTAAATATCGAGGCTTCTCCTTTGGTAAAATATTACAAACAACATCGGTCATGGCATACAATTCTTCGGCTGGTTCACCCACAGAAAGACCACCAATAGCATTTCCAAAACGATTTGATTCGGCGATATAAGTAGCACTTTCTTTTCGTAAATCAGTATATGTGCTACCTTGAACTATAGGGAAAAAAGCTTGTTCGTAACCATACTTACCCTC
Organism: uncultured Saprospiraceae bacterium; assembly: GCA_937928045.1. GTDB lineage: Bacteria > Bacteroidota > Bacteroidia > Chitinophagales > Saprospiraceae > JABDJM01. The sequence continues at coordinate 159,209 of CALFWO010000027.1, forward strand.
GCCTTTGTCAAAGTGGGCACAACAGCGGTCTAGCCATCTATGAGTCATGTGCATACTTCTCTTGGCGTAATTAAATTTACAAGGGTAGGGTGTACATTCATCAAAAGCCATTATGATGTCGGCACCAATTGACCTTTGAATATCTATTGCAGATTCGGGAGAAAAAAAATGTCGAGAGCCATCAATATGACTTTGGAAAGTGACCCCCTCTTCCTTAATTTTTCTTCTATGACTAAGTGAATAAACTTGATATCCTCCGCTATCTGTCAAAACTGGCCCAGACCAATTGTTGAATTTGTGAATTCCTCCAGCTTTTTCAATAATGTCCATTCCAGGCCTCAAATACAGATGGTAAGTATTGGCTAGCACTATTTGAGCCTTGATTGGATCCAATAGCTCATGTTGGTGGATTCCTTTAACGGTAGCTGCTGTTCCCACAGGCATAAAAATGGGCGTTCGTATAGATCCATGATCTGTCTCCAGTACCCCTGCTCTTGCTTTGGATTTAGGATCAGTATGCTGCAAAGTAAATTTCATGTCCCAAAAGTAATCAAAGGCCAATCGACTATATAATCCGAATGCCATAGAAATAGTATTTTTGGAACTTACCTACTCATGCGAATTTTTCATCTATCATTTTATTGTCTATTATTTCTGATAACCTTCGGACTTCAAACAGCGATGGGACAAGAGAAAGTCCATATTAGTCAGATTCAATTCGAAGGAAATAAGAGAACCAAAGAAAAGACGATGTTGAGGGAATTAACCTTTGTGGTGGGTGACTCAATATTGATTTCAGATCTATCTAACGTAGTAGAGGAAAACCGTCAGCGCCTTCAAAACACAAACCTATTTTCCAAAGTTGAATCTAATATCATGGATTGGACTGCCGACAATAGGGTAGATATTCAATTCACCCTGAGAGAGCAATGGTATTTGACCGGTTATACAATTTTTGATTTAGCGGACAGGAACTTCAATGTCTGGTGGGTAGAACAAAATCGCCGACTGGATAGGGTAGACTACGGTTTCCGAATCAAGCATGATAACTTGACTGGAAATGCTGATGAGATTACTGCCGCATTGACACTCGGATATACCAGAAGAGCAGAGCTTGAATACAATATCCCAGCAATAAACAAAGACAGAACTTTAGGCTTACATACCAAAATATTTTTTTCGCGCAAAAGGGAAATTAATTTTACAACCTTAGCCAACAAGTTTGAATTTTACTCGGATGACGATTTTCAATTGAGAAACCTTATTGGAGAGTTGGGTTTGGTTTATCGAAAAAAATTAGACAGTTATCACGGGCTTCAGTTAGAATTTCACCAAAATCAAAGTTCTGACACCTTGAGTCGTTTTTTGAATCCTGATTTTTTCTTAGCGGACAGGTCTCAACAAAGATTTTTGACCTTGGCTTATACCTTTACAATTGACAAAAGAAAGCAGCGCCCATATGCTAAGCAAGGTTGGTATTTCGAAACAGTGCTTCGAAAGCATGGATTAGGAATTTTTAAAGACTTAGATGCACTAACTTTGTCAACAACTATTGCAAAGTATTTTGAGCTCTCCCCAAAGGTCAGTTTAGAAACGGTAGGTAAAGTTCATTTTTTCTTTAATAGAGATCAACAACCTTATTATAACAGTAGGGCTTTAGGATTAAAACCAGATTTTTTAAGTGGCTATGAGCTATATGTCGTAGACGGAATGGATTTTTCCTATTTGAAAACCAGTTTGCGATACCAATTTGTTGATTGGGAATGGGACTTCAAAATGATCAAGCTGTTCCAAAAAATGCGTTTATTCCCAATGCCATTGCAAGTGTATTTAACAATTAACAATGATGTTGGTTATGTGAATGACCCTTATTACGCCGATCTTAATCCATTGAGTAATACCTTCTTGTGGGGTGGGGGAATAGGAATAGATATAGTGGCTTACTACGATAAAATATTTCAAATTCAATATAGCTTCAATCATTTACTTGAAAGTGGTATCTTTCTTCATTTTAAGCATAGATTCTAATGCAAGTAGTCGTTTTCGGAAAAGTATTTAAAGAAAAACAACTTCCTTATGTACAGGAATTGTTTGATGTTTTGCAGGATGCAGGCATTGTCGTTTTTGTCTATAAAAAATATTTGCGTCAGATCAAAGACCAAGTCAAGTTTAAATCTGATGTTGGTGTTTTTGAAGGATACCTAGATTTTAGTACAAGAAAATTTGATTTCATAATAACCTTGGGAGGCGATGGAACTATTCTAGATGCTGCTACAGAAGTTCGGGATAGTGGAATTCCGATTTTAGGAATTAATGCAGGCAGGCTAGGTTTTCTTGCAAGTACAGAAAAGACATTTATAAAAGGAGCGATTGAATTGCTTCAGCGCGGGATGTATACCATCGAAGAACGAAGCCTTTTAAAGTTAGAATCCAATATCCCATTGTTTGGTGATTTGCCTTTTGCTTTGAACGATTGTACGTTGTTGAAAAGGGATACTTCCAGTATGATTGTAATTCATGCTTATGTGAATGGAGCTTACCTTGGTTCTTATTGGGCTGATGGAATTATTGTTTCTACACCAACTGGATCAACTGGCTACTCCTTAAGTTGTGGGGGGCCAATAGTATTTCCCGGCTCCGGAAATTTTGTAATAACGCCCGTTGCTCCACATAATCTCAATGTAAGGCCGATTGTTATTTCAGATAGTTCCGTGGTTTCTTTTGAAGTAGAAGGTAGGGCAGATAGTTTTCTTTGCACATTAGATTCTAGATTTGAGAATGTAGGATCGAACCATCAGCTGGCTGTTCGTAAAGCAGATTTCAAAGTACGCTTTATTCAATTGCAGAACAGGAGTTTTTTGAGAACATTACAAAACAAAATGGGTTGGGCACGAGACAATAGAAATTGACATGAAAACAATTTTAGAGTGGAACGGTGGAATTTATGAAACGGATCTAGAGGCTCCCTTTGATATCGGCTTGACTTTAAAACCGGGATTAGAAAACCCGAATTGCTTTTATGCGCCTCCCTTTGAGGTAGCTCCTGTTGAAGCTGGAGATTTCATAGGAGATACCCGAAAAGGGGGAGTTGTCAATTTTTTTAACGTTCGACTAAACCCCCACGGAAACGGGACTCATACGGAGTGTATGGGACATATTTCGCTCGAAAGACAAAGTATTAATGCATCATTGCGAGTTTTTCATTATTTTGCAAGACTTATCAGCGTGTACCCCATGAAAATGGACAACGGTGATCGAGTAATTCAAAAGGAACAGTTAGTTTCCATTTTATCCTCCGAAGTGGAAACCCCCGCTATTGTCATTCGAACGTTACCCAACGATCAATACAAGTTATCAGCTAACTATTCTGGAGCCAATCCCCCTTATTTTTCTGAAAGCGCAATCGACTACCTGGTCGAAAGAAACTGCCAACATCTACTTGTTGATCTGCCTTCTGTGGATCGAGAATCGGATGAAGGAAAATTATTGGCCCATAAAGCTTTTTGGAAATTCAACGGAGAACAAAGACTATCGGCGACAGTTACCGAATTAATTTACGTTCCTCAGACAATCAAAGACGGATTGTATTTGTTGAATATTCAGATTGCTGCTTTTGAATTGGACGTCAGTCCAAGCAAACCAATACTCTATGAACTGAAAGAACTTTGAACAATGGCTTACTCTTCGTCAATCATCCGAACAGATGTCTACTCCATGTTTTTGGAGATAGATAGAGCTGCTTTTCGCAGCATTATTCAATTTTACGAGCGTCACCAGAAAGATATTTTTCATCTGGAAGAAAAAGAATCGCTTGAATTAAACATTATTTATCTTCGATCCTTATTTGAAGTAGGATCTTATGAGAACTTTCTTAAATATGTTGATGGTGCTATTGAAGCAATTATATTCAACAATATTCTAGAATTCGAAGGAGAAGATATTTACTACGAATTATTATTTAGAAAAGCTTCCGCTTTATATCATCTTTACAGATTTGAAGATTCGGCTTATATCTGTGGACAACTAATAAAGATCAATTCTGATAATAGTCTAGCTCCTCATTTATTGAGAAAAATTTATGTGGACAGAAAGCCGAAATATTTACATTCTAGCAGAGCTGCTAGTTTAGTTATGTTTTTGGTTACTGCAGTTCTTTGTGCTATTGAACTTTTGCTTTTAACTTCAACTTACGAAGTATACCAACCCAATGTTGAAGTAGTTAGAATAAGTGTTTTTTGTCTAGGCATTGCCTTATTGGCAGGATCTCAGCTTTTTCATTTTTTGCAATCTCAATATCGAATGGAGAAAATGATTAGATGATCTTGTGCAAAGAGTTCTAATCAATTCCTTTTCTTTTTAAGAGTTTTGATATTTTGTGCAGCATGAAAGGATTGAACATTTTGCTGTCTGTTCTGATGATTTTATTTGCATATTTTCAAATGAATGATCCAGATCCATATGGCTGGGTCTTTATTTATTTGAGTACTGCCGTGGTTTGTGGATTTGCCTTTTTTGATAAATACTACCTTCCTTTCATCACTACAGCTTTGTCCATTAGTCTATTATGGACTGCGAGTTTATTACCGGACTTCTATCAATGGATTGTAAATGGCGCAGATTCGATTGTTGGATCCATGAAAGCAAAGGAACCTCATATAGAACTCACCAGAGAATTTTTGGGATTAATAATTATATCCGGAATTTTATATTTCCAATATAAGCAGGCGAGAAAATCACTTGTCAAGTAATGATGGAAGTTCCGACATGTGTTGAAAAGGTGTCGCACCGAGCGATTTGAATTCATCCATAGCATTTCCATTTTCGTTGTAGCCAAAAACCTTCATACCCGCTTCGCGCGCTGCAACAATTCCATGATCTGAATCTTCAATAACGGTACATTGTTCGGGTTCAAACCCCATCGTTTTTGCGGCATAGAGAAATAAGTCTGGAGCAGGTTTCCAGCGCTGGATATCATATGCACTGAATATGTTTTCCGCAAAGTGATGTTCTATTTTACAAACAGCTAGGTTGAATTTAATTTTGTTCTTAGGTCCATTTGAGGCCACACATTTGGTGCGGGTCTTAAGTTTATCTAAAACATCATGAATTCCTTTTATAGGTTCCATCTCCGTTTTAAAAGCTTCAAAACACTTTTTTCTATATATAGCTTCCAGGTTATCTGGCATTGGTTTATTTAATTGTTCAGAGGCATAATCAAATGCATCTTTCAGGCTACCGCCTTTGAATAAAACTATAGCCTGTTCGTTGCTCAAGTTAAGACCAAGATTCCTTAATTCTTGCGCCAAGATACGCGCTGAAATCGGCTCCGTGTCTACCAAAACACCATCACAATCGAAAATTAAAAGTTCGTTTTTATTCATCAATAAAATTATTCCCAAATGGTATTAATACAGAAACAGAACCACCAAAACTTCTTTCAACCGATATGTCTGTTGCTGCTGTTGGTATGTAAAAATTAGTTAACCCAAGATGATAATTACCTCTAATTTGAACAATGAAACTATTGCTTCGATAGCCAAGTCCGCCTTTGAAACTAAGCCCATAACTTGTAGAGTTTTCGGGCGCTTTGTTTTCAAAATCTGTGCCTGCTTGAATAGTTCCTTCCACAGATTGATTCACAATAAATCTGAAATATGGGCCTGCGTCAAGAAGCAATCTTATCTTTCCTTTTCCAAAAGCAAGATGAGAGTATAGCGGAAGTTCGATTACTTGAGTATTTATTTTTCCTTGCACTAAATTCGTGGTATCGTTTCTCTCAATCCATCCAAGTTGGTTAAAAAAAACACCCGTTTCAAAACCCAACATTTTTCTTGACATAAATTGGAATTGAACACCACCCGCAAACCCATCTACATATTCTGTTCCTTTAGATCTGCCTAAATCTAACACAGATTGATTGTATCCGCCGTTCAATCCAACGGCCATTTTAGGCATTAGTTCTTGCGAGAAAGAAAAATTTGGCAAGATTAGAAGTAGGAAAAAGCAAAACGCCTTTTGATCAACTAGATTCATTTCGCGAAGGTAATTGAATTGTATTTAGGATGCTGATCCTTGGATGGAAATATTAGCGATTCAATTTTTTTAACAAATCTTGCGCCTTTTCATAGTATGGACTGTCGGCAGTGCTCAGTTGTTTTAACATATTTCGGCAGCCTGGATAATCCTTTTCTGCTAAATGAGTCATGGCTAAATACCAAGTGGCCGTTCCGTAGGCGGATGGTTGATTAATTCGGGCTTCAGATAGCCAAAGCGACGATTTGCTATAATCTCCTTGCTCTAAGGCAGCTAAGCCAGCATAAAGCGCGATAGTACTATTTTCTGGATCTTTTGCTTTGGCTGCTTCAAACAGAGGTACACTTTCGGAATATTGCTTATTGTTGTAAGCTTCCATTGCTGAAATAAGACTTGGGTTGTCCTCCGGAGCGTTTGACCTTGTAGCCAACAATGCTTTGTCGTATGGTTCATGAAAATCAGCGAATAAATCTTTTTCGGACTGTCCAAACCACCAGCCTGCAAAAACGAGTAATCCAATAATACTAGCCGCTGCCAGCCAATTAAAATTCCGCTTTAGGGAAACGACCTTGGCACCTGAAGATGAATTTGATTGAATGTCAGAAGATTCCTGTTGCTGTGCTCTTCGTTGATTCAGGGCATTTAAATCTGGCTCAGGTATTGCACTTTTGGTGGAAGCATATCCTTCCATGGCTGCCTCGCAAAGCGGACAATCTTGCAAATGGTGTTCTACCTCAAATCTAGCGTCTTCTGAAATATTGCTTTCCAGGTAATCCGTGATTTCGTTCGGAGTAAGACATGCTCGATTAGATTTAAACATAAATTTATTTTTTGCTGCTAATTTACTGCAGATCTTAATTTATTCCTGGCGCTATGCAAGGCCGTTTTTATTTCGTTGTAAGAATAACCAGTTTTCGTTTGAATTTTCTCGTAACTCAATTTTTTAATATAAAATAAACGAAGGCAAGCCTTTTCTCTATTCGGTAAAGAGGCCATGAGCAATTCTAATTCTTTAATATTAGAAGGCCGATCGATTCCTCCCTTTTCATAAGGTTCTGTAGTCTCGGCAACTAAAGATTCTTCTAATAGTTCATTGCTAATATTTTCCTCCAAACTTTTCTTCTTTGTTCGGTGGAAATCCATACAGGCGTTTTTGCAAATAGAGAAGAGCCAACTGTTGAAATTATTTACTTCGGCCGCTGGCAATTTTTCCCAAATAAGAATTGTGATGTCTGAAGTCAAATCTTTTGCATCTGCTTCTTGTTGGATAAATTTTAGACAGGTACCATAGATTAGATGGTAATAGTTTTTAAGTAATTGATCAAAGGCTTGGTCATCTTTTTCATCTTGAAAAAGGCGAATTAAATTTTCTGTAGTGAATTCGGCGTAGTTGCTACGAAGCATTTGATTATCTCAAATTTGGGTAAAGCGTTTACTAAAGGTAATGAACAAGAATTAGAATTCAAAAATAATCTTGTGATTGTAAAGTTAGGAAAGGGATTGGATGAATAGAGAGAAATGTGGAGTAAAGCAATTGAATTTAACAAAGTTAAGATGAAAACAAGCTTTGGTCACCATCAATGTTTTCTCAAAACCTTTAATAGAATAGGTTAAAGTATGGAATTTCAATGAATGAAACTATTGCTCAACTTCGAATCGGAAAGATTGAAGAATGACCTCCAGTTGTTGCATGTATTTGCGTTTTTCCTTTCCTGGAGCATGCACGAATCCTTCAAGAAGAATAATTCTTTTTTTATCAGGGCTCAGAACGCCATAGCTCAAGAATGGTCCACCCATAAAGTCGTTTTCAATCTCCCAAATTCCGCGGGTTTCTATTGCGTAAGAATTTCCAAGGTTGGAAGTTTCGGCCAACATCGGAAGATCGACATCGTTTATTTTTTTATAGGTCGCGTCTATTTCTGTGCTTACATATTTTAACCCCAAAGAGTCCATGATTGCCTTTTGTCCAGCTTTTTTTAATTGGCTTTCGCTTCTGTATGGTACTTCAGTGATCATGATATTGTAGCTGATAAAATCAGTTTCTTTTCTGAACCACATGGTCTTGTCTTCATGCAAGGCTAAGAAATAATCCGCTGGAACATCAATCGTCGCATTGTAGTTTTCTTTAAAAAGACTATTAAGTCTGGCACTACTTTTTGCCAAATAGGTCAAAGAGTAAATTTTTTCTTCGTCAAATTTGTTGATCTTTTTTGCAATGGCAGGAAACTGTTTTACGATTTGGCTAATTAAATCTTCTCGAGTTTTTCCAAAAAGATAAATGACCAACTGTCCTCTAGCCCAACGATCATATCCGACTGCGGAATTGTAATTGGGGTCAGTTTTGGCACGATTAGCTTTTTCAGGCCCTAGATCCTCCAATACCATTTTAGTAACTTCTGAAGTCTCATCTTGTAAATTGGCAAGGACAACATAAGTTCTAAGTTCACGGCGGATGGTGCTCTGAGCAATATCCTTATAGCTGTAATGTTTTAGATCAAACAAGGGCTCTGGTTGTGGCAAGATAGGGTAGGCGGCTTGAAAGTAATATTCAAACGTATCTCTCATATCTGATTCCCAAAGGGTGTTGTCAGAAATCACAGTGATATGATTGGCCAAGCCCAGAGCTTTTGGAATAGGATTCAAGCGAGAACTGACCTCTTCAGAACAGCTTGAAAAGAGTATTGATCCAACAAAAACAATGAGTAAATATGACCGCCAAAATTTCATACCGAATGATTTATGTAAGCAAAAGTAGGGAACCAATCTTAAAAAAGCGTCCACTTTTATATAAGATGCTTTTTTGGCTGGAAATGGTGGGTTTTGAGAATATTAGTGGGTTGGGGTAAAAGATAAAATGGCTGCTCTAATTAAACTTCTTTCGGTTTTAACGGTATTCAGATAATTAGAGCAGCATTTGTTCACTATTGCAAAGGATAAATCACCTTTGTCAACCACTTGTTGGGATCTTTTTCGATTGTCGGATCGGTAACATAGGTCTCGATTACCGGCCAAGACATTGTCAGTTCATTCGCTTTCATATAGGATTCCATGGCTTCATGGGCTTCTGCTGTGCCACTATAGTCACCATAATAATCAATTTGTAGTGCCTTCCCTGGATTCGTCTTGCCAAGTTCCATTCCTTTAGGTACTGCTGCAGAACTCACTGGAATTGCCGCTGCCATATCCGAGCTTGCATTCTCTTCATCCCAACTATAAAATAATCCGCTAGGCATATCAGTCATTTTCAATTTGGCTTTGGTGCAAGCTTCAAACAGAGTAGGCAGATTTTTTTGATAAAATTCCGCCACATCTTTTATCGCTACTGTTTTTCTATTCATGACGAAGTGCTGTCCAGGATAGTCTATATTCTTTACCTCCAGAGTTGGTGTTTTGGGCATTGCTTCAATTTTTTCCTTAAGAAGCTCAAGTCCTCTTGCATAACTTTTATCCATCATTTTCTCAAATCCCATAAAAACCATCGCTGCATTCATTGGAAAATCAACATGACTATGAAAATGCCAAGTCGTCTTAGTTCCTGTTTCTTCGGTTTCAAAAGTGAACTTGGCATCTGCCTCTCCTTGCGGACCGAAATTCAAATGATTATCGATTTGTTTGTCTTTAATGGATGCTGTAATGGTGCATTCGCCTGCACCCATCTTTTCAGATGTCCAAGAATAAGACCCTCCTTCTCCGACATAAGTTGCTCCCATTTTAGGAGTTACTGTTGGGTCTTCTTCTACCCATGGGCTCCAACTTTGCCAAGTGGAGAGATCATTCACGACAGTATAGACTTGAGCTGGTGTTGCATCGATTATTATGGATTGGGACGTCTTAAAATCTTTCCTTGAGACCGCCCCAGTAACGAGAAATATCGCTGCTAATACCAATAGCAAGCTTCCCAAAATTTTGAGCACTTTCATATTTAAGTAGTTTGTTTAATATGAAGATATAAAAAATGAACGCGCTCCAGTCGTATCGATGTAGATTTTGTAGGGCTTTACAAATGGAGTTTTCCTTGTATTGGCCATAAAAAAAGCCCTTCGTTCTTAGAACGAAGGGCTTTTTTTAATTGAAAATTTCCTTAGTTGAATTTGACAGGAATCGCCAGCGCGACAGGAACAGTTTGTCCTTTGTGTGACCCAGCAACCCATGCAGGCATATCTGCAAAAATCTTCTTTATAGCGACATTGTTTGCTTCGCTTAGCTTCTTGTTTCCATCAACATAAGCAAAAGCTTCGCTCAAAGTACCATCTGTATTGACTACGAACCGCACCACGATATCTTGATCAGCACGAGGAGATTTTACATTGCCAAATTCTGCATGACTGGTAATAAAGCTTTTCATTTCACGCTCTGCGCAAAGTCTTAGCTCTTTTTCATTTGTTCTTTCTTCACAAGCCTTGAAATACGGCATGTTGTCTACAAGAGAATGCGCTTCCTGTTGAGCGCAAAGGTTGGCAGCAAAGGCCAAGCATAAAACGGTGATTATATTTTTCATCATTAAGTTTTGATTAGCTTCCCTAAAAATAAGCGGATTTTAGTTAAATGGCTAGCTTTTAGACGAAAATACTTTCAACGAAGGATTAGAATAGGCTTTCAATCACCTTTTCTTCTGTAATTCCTTCCGCTTCAGCCTTGTAATTACGGACAATTCTGTGTCGCAAAACATACTTGGCGATGGCTTGAACGTCCTCAATATCTGGGGCATATTTTCCGTGAACAGCTGCGTGACATTTGGCTCCCAATACCAAATATTGTGATGCACGCGGTCCAGCTCCCCAGCTGATGTAATCATTGACCATTTGAGTAGCTTTTGCAGTGTTCGGCCGAGTCTTTGTCGCCAAAGACACTGCATACTCAAGCGTATTGTCAGCGATCGGTATTTTTCTAATCAACTGCTGAAAGAATAAGATTTGCTCAGCAGTTACGATATTTTTTAAATCATGAGTGGCATTCGAAGTAGTGGCTTTCACAACTTGAATCTCTTCTTCGTAAGAAGGATAATCCAAAGGAATGTTGAACATAAATCTATCCAGTTGTGCTTCTGGTAAAGGATAAGTTCCTTCTTGCTCAATTGGATTCTGAGTAGCCAATACGAAAAATGGTTTAGGCAGCATATGGCGTTCTCCGCCAGAAGTAACAGATCTTTCCTGCATCGCCTCTAACAAGGCTGCTTGCGTTTTAGGAGGTGTTCTGTTGATCTCATCCGCTAGAACAATATTCGAGAAAATTGGTCCATGATTGAATTTAAACTTTCGGTCTTCTCCAAGTATTTCTGAACCAACAATATCAGAAGGCATTAAATCCGGAGTAAATTGAATTCTCTTGAAGCCTAAGTCTAATACCTCAGAAATGGTAGAAACTAACAATGTTTTTGCCAATCCAGGAACTCCAACAAGAAGGCTGTGTCCATTACTGAACATAGAAATGATAACGGCCTTCACCACTTCTTCTTGTCCTACGATAACTTTTCCTATTTCTGCGCTGAGATCTTTGTAAGCTTTTGCTAATGCGTCTACTGCTTCTACGTCGGTCTTGTAATTGGCTTGCATGTATTATTTTGTCTTCTTGAATGAGTTGTAAATTTACCCTTTTCAGGGAATTCACAATACAATTGTATTACCTAGTCTTTAACGTTGATAAGATCGTCTTTGTTTCAGGGAATTAGCCTTGCAAATGTTATTTTGTGGAAGGTAAAACACAATTTTATGCGCTTTGCAATTTTAATGCTCATAGTATTCATTTCTTCCTGTGGAGGAAGGGAAGAGAATGGGAAAAACATTGAAGGTGATCTCACTAATGTTAATCTTGAACAACGTGCCCTTACAGATCAAAAGAATAATAATATTGGTCGGCCAGATATTGTGAAAGAGCCGCCGGTAAAAATGCAGCCCGAAGGAAATTGGACTGATCTTTCGATTTTAATTCCAGAGGCAAAATTGGATATCCGATATGCTACAGAAAACAATTTTGTTAAGAAGAAATTGTACGAGTGTCCTACTTGCTGGTTAAGGCCAGATGCAGCCTTCGCTTTGCAGAAAGTCCAAGTAGAATTAAAATCCAAAGGTTACGGCTTGGTTCTTTTTGATTGCTATCGTCCGAGGCCAATACAACAGGCGCTTTGGGATATAATGCCCAACGCGGCATATGTAACACCTCCTTCGAGAGGCTCAATGCACAATCGAGGCAAAGCTATCGATCTTAGTTTAACCGACCTCAATGGGAACCAATTGGAAATGGGAACACCCTTTGACTTTTTTGGTAGAGCTGCGCATTCGGACAATAGAGATCATCCCGCTGATATTTTAAATCGCCGTGACCTATTAACCAAGACGATGGAAAAGTTTGGATTTAAAGGCATTCGCACAGAGTGGTGGCACTTCAGTTTTGGTGGAAAGCCCGCAGAACTTTCAGAAGAATTATGGGAATGCAGTTAGATCAAGAAGTCAACATAAAGAAATTATTTGCCGAAAATCTCTTTTAGTTTTCCTTCAAGTTGATGAGCTCTTAAATTTCTTACAATGATTTTTCCTTCCTTGTCAAGAAGCACTGTTGAAGGGATCGATCGAACACCGTAAATTTTTGCAGGTCCAGATTGCCATCCTTTTAGATCAGAGATGTGCGGCCATTGGAGTCCATCTTTTTCGATTGCAGCTTCCCATTTGGATTTATTATTGTCCAAACTCACACCAAGAATTTCAAATCCTTTGTCGTGGTATTTTTCATAGAGTTTTACCACCTTTGGGTTTTCTCTTCGGCAAGGACCACACCAAGATGCCCAGAAATCAATCAGTACATATTGACCTTTTAAGTCGCTCAGACTTAGTTCTACTCCTTCTGGAGTTTTAGCGGTAAAGTCCGGAGCAATTCCCCCATTTTGCAAGGCTTTGGCACCATTTAGTTGCTCCTCAAGTCGAACAATGTGTGCAGCTTTTGAATCTTTATATTTATGAATAAAGAGATCACCAAAATAGATGAACGAAGGATGTTGAGCGGATTGCAGTCCCAATACAATTCCTCCTAATGCAGTTTTGAAAGCTGGACGGTTTGGTTCGATTCTTTTTAAACTATGTTCAATATAGTTGTTGACAACATTTGCCGGAGCGTTGGTTTTTCCCAGTGTGTTTGAATATTCACGAAAAGCTTCAAATAAAAAAGTTAGATGATCATAAGCCGGATCTTCCAAGGGTACATCTGAAAAGAATTCTTTTCCGAAATGCTCGACTTCGCTGGTGTAATTTCTTTTATCAACAGCGAAACTTTTGTAAGAATCAATTGCGGCCAATTTTCCAAGGAATGCATTTCCTGCTGAAATTGAATCAATGAATATATTTGTTTCCTTGTCCAAAGCGGCCATGTTCTCTTCATATTTTTTAACCCCCGCGGTGCTACCTTTAGCTTGTTGAAGCTTTTGCTGGTATCTTTTCTTTAGGGTTTTATGGGCCTGAATTTTTTTGATAACTTGATCGTATTGCTTATTCCAATCCGATTTCAAAAAGGCTGCCGATCGAATATTTTTGCAATCGCCTTTTAGCACTATTTCTTTTTCCGGGCCAATGACAACTGGTCGCTTTTGTTTGTTATTTTCTCCCAAATATAGAATGGTCGTTTCCTCAGCTTCTACTTTAAATACAAATGGTTCGGCTTCTTTGGCTTTGGTAGATTGTATCAATTTAAATCCAACACCATCAAATCGATACAGCCCCAATTCTTCACCACAGTTCGTGATCTGAGCGGTTATTGTGACCACATTTTTTTTTGCAGGAGTTGTAAAATTGTAACCGAGTAATCCAATGATCAAGATGAGTATTGTGAACCGAAAATTTTTCATTCCAAATTGTGTTTAAGTCTAGAATGGAATTTACGAGAAAAGTAGGTAGGATGTTGTTTTTTGTCAGACTTTATGATAATGTTAATTGCTGAAAATAAAACCAGAAATCCATGGATCGCTATTCAAACAAAGCATTAAACTCTTCTTCTGTGTAAATTTTGACGGTGCCCAAAGCTTGCGCTTTCTTAAGTTTAGATCCAGCTTTTTCTCCAACCACTAAAATATCTAGCTTGCTGCTAACTGCGGATACATTTCTTGCGCCGGCTTGTTTGGCTTTTTCCTGGGCTTCCTTTCTGCCCATGGTTTGCAGGCTTCCCGTAAAGAGAATACTCTTTCCACTGAGCGGTGCGTCCTCGGCAACTTCGAAAGGTTTGTCAGCATCGGTTTGCTTTAAATTCACCCCAAGTGATTCCATTTCTTTAAGCAATTCGATGTTTGCTGGCTGAGCAAAAAATTCAATCATGTTCTGCGATACGACAGGGCCTACATCTTTCAAGTTGGTGAAATCTTCCAAAGTCCAATTTTGCAGATCTAGTACATGCTCAATGTTCTCAGCAATAATTTTTGAAACCTTTTTTCCAAGATGATGGATACTCAAGCCATATAAAAAACGATAGATAGGATTGCTTTTGGCTTTTTCAATTGCCGCCTCTAGTTTCTTGACAGATTTTTCTCCAAAGCCTTCTAGTCTGGCAATTGCTGCATAAGGCAATCTGTAGATATCTGCAAACGAGGTTAAGTATTCCATTTGGTAAAAACGCTCTACATAAGATTTTCCAAAACCATCTATGTCCATCGCATCTTTACTCACGTGATGTATCATGCGTTGGAGCACTTGAGCTTTACAAGAGAAGTTTGGACAACGCCATGCGGCTTCCCCTTCGGCTTTGATCAATTCAGTTTTACAAGAAGGGCATGCTGTTGGAAATTTTATTGGCTCCTCGCTTCCTGTTCTGGCATCATCTAGTGATTTCACAATGTAAGGGATGACATCTCCCGCGCGTTCGACCAAAACACGATCTCCAATTCTAAGATCTTTAGATTGAATAAATTCTTCGTTGTGAAGAGATATTGATGAAATGGTTACACCGGCAAGTTGTACCGGTTCGATTTTAGCCACTGGCGTTATGGAGCCAATTTTTCCAACCTGATATTCCACATTCAATAAAGTTGATGTGGCTTGCTTGGCTTTAAATTTATAGGCAATGGCCCATCTTGGATGATGAGAAGTGTAGCCACATTTTTCTTGCAAAGCAAGGCTGTCTACTTTGACCACCATGCCGTCGATTTCGTATTCGTAATCTTCTCTTTTTTCTTCCCAATATTTGCAAAATTCGAAAACTTCCCTAATGTTTTTACAGAGCTTGGATTCGGCAGTTGGTACTTTAAAGCCGAGACTTCCTAGGAGTTCTATTCCTTGCGCATGGCTTGTAAATTTTTTAAGTTGGTCTTCTCCTTTTTCATCTTCCGCTAATCCAAGTTGATAGATAAAAGCGACTAATCCTCGTTTGGTAACTTCCTTTGGATCTTTCATTCGTAATCCTCCAGTTGCGGCATTTCTAGGGTTAGCAAAAACGGCTAAGCCTTCTTCTTCGCGCTGCGTATTTATTTTTTTAAAGTTCTCTTTTTGAATCAAGACTTCTCCTCTTAATTCTACTTTGTGAATATTGTGTTTGGAAAAAGCGGCCTTTAGCGGTATTGAAGAAATGGTTCGAATGTTATTGGTGATTTCTTCTCCTTCGCTTCCATTTCCTCGCGTAGCTCCACGCACCAATAAGTCGTTTTCAAAAACAGCCGCTACTGAGCCTCCGTCAAATTTTGGCTCAACGCTGTAAGCGACATCATCACCTTCGCCAAGCATTCCCAATTTCTTGATTTGGGTATCAAAGTCTTGAAGATCTTGCAAGTTGTAGGAATTACCAAGAGAAAGCATTGGTACTAAGTGAGGAACAGAATTGAAATCACTAGTTAGGTCATTAGACACCCTTTGAGTTGGAGAGTCTGGGGTAATTAACTGTGGATGATCACCTTCAATTTTTTCCAAAACTTTATATAACGAATCGTATTCAAAGTCAGCAACTAAGGGCTGATTAAGCACATAATATCTCCATTCATGATAGACCAAGGCAGCACGCAGTTCATTAAGCTGCTCTACCTTTATATGATCTTTTTGAGCTAATAATGACTTGGTTTGATCATTAAAATGAGCCTGTTCTTGCTTTGAATACATGCGGGTAATTTAGACTGTAAAAGTAAAAAAATACTTCCGCAAGGCGTTCTTCTAAAATGCAATAAGAAAATTAATTTTGAATAGAACTAGTGTCCGGAGCGATTTCCGGCAAGTCAATGGAACTTAGCAATTGATTGTTCATTGGAAGAGATAATAGATTTGACTTTATCCAATCTACATTCTTGAAATCTTGTAAAGTCAAATATTCTAAGGGAACGAAACCGACCATTCCGTTGTCTAGTGTAGTCTCGGCAAATAGGGTTGAATATTTTCTTCCTCTTTCCACCCAATTTTTTGTAACAAGCTTTTGAATGATTAACTGTGAAGAAGTATTCAATGCTTTTTTACTACGGGCGTAATGATCTGGCTTTGCCATTAAGCTAACACCATACCTGTTTGGTTTTGCTCTGATGACAAAAGGAGCAGGTGGATAAAGAACTTCGTATCGCCGATTTCTCTTATTCCAAAAATAGGTAAATGAATAAATGTTTGGATGACCGTTTTCTTTTTGAAAGTAAAAGCCGCGAATCATTTCTTTTTCAAAAATCAAATGTTTTACAGCATTCGATTCTAAATTAAGATTAAGTTTTTCTTCAAATACTTTTCGAAGGGTACCGGCTTGGAAAGTATATAGTTGAACAAATTGCTGCGGTCTGTTTTGTTGATCAGTAACTTCATTTTGCAAAACGAAATCAGGGTATTGATCTCCAGTTAAATCTTGAATTGAAAATGATGATATTTTGCTTTCACCAAACTGACTGATACTTGCAATCGGAATAAAAACAGACCTTGCTTTTTCGTTAGTAATAATCAGATAGGATTCCTCATAATTATTCGACATCATTTGAGCGCCGAAGTTGTCTCGGCCGACTAAGCTACCAAACCAAATCATAGAGTTTTCAAAACCTGCATTAAAACGAAATTTGCGGTAAAGGTAGGGCTTGAGAGTGGTAGGAATCAGATTTTCTTTTTCTTTAATTAGCAAGGCATCTCCAAATACCCATCCTGTAGTACCATCGTTCGATTTGACCCGATACCATTTGAACAGCTGTTTTTGCGCATCGTCTTCATGCTCGAGCTCAGATTCTTGAAGCACGGTAAGTAGACTTCCTTCTTTAAAAAATCCATTGGTAGCACTTGTGTAAGAGCTGTCTGAGAAAGTACTGGTATTAGACAGAGCAATTCCTACTCGATGGGATTTAATCTCATCAAAAATTTCTGCGCGGGCCCCAAACGTTAGCAGAAAGGTTAAAAGGAATATGACTTGCACTAATTTCACTACTAATAATTAACAATTTCCGGGCCGGGAAGGTTAATTTGAGCATACAAATGATAATTATTTATTATTTGTTCTTTCGGCCACTCACTTAATAAACGAATTAGTCATGAAAATTCTTCCATTTCTTCTGCTATTTTCAATTTCTTTAACAGCGCAAGATCCTGACAAAGTGGAGATTATCCCAATTAAAATCGCTGAGAATATTTATATGATCAAAGGTTCTGGTGGAAATATGGGATTAATGACTGGACCCGAAGGAACTTTGCTGATTGATAGTCAATTTGCTCCGCTAAGTGAAAAGATTAAGGCTACAATCAAAACAATCACGCCAGATCCGGTGAAATACTTGGTGAATACACATTGGCATGGAGATCATACCGGAGGAAATGAAAACTTTGCAAAAGATGGTGCTTTGATTATAGCTCATGACAATGTTCATAAAAGAAAAAGTACTGATCAAGTGATGCAAGCATTTGGAAGAAAAGTGGATGCCGCTCCAAAGGCAGCCCAACCCGTGATTTCATTTAACGACCATTTGAGTTTACATATCAACGGAGAAGATATCATGTTGCTGCATGATCACGTAGGACACACGGATGGCGATGCGGTAGTTTATTTTCCGAAGAGCAATATCTTACACATGGGAGATACTTATTTTCAAGGTAAATATCCATTTATTGATTTAGGTTCTGGGGGAGATGTGAAAAGTTTGATTTCATCTTTGAATCGATCTTTATTTTTATGTGATAGTGATACTCAGGTTATTCCTGGACATGGGAACTTGTCGAACAGAGAAGAGTTGTTAGCTTATCGAAATATGATTCAGGAAATATTCACAAGAGTAAAACAATCGATGGCTAGTGGTCTGTCTTTGGAAGAAATTCAATTGGCAAATTTGACGAAGGAGTTTGATGAAGTCTATGATGGTGGATTTATTAAGAAAGATAAATTTGTAGAAACTATATTTAATAATTTGGATAACTAATGAGGCAGGGATTTGGTTTACAATTTCAATCTTTTAGTTTTTTATAAATCAAAATACAAATGATAAAGTTCATTTCTTTGCTGATGTTTATTTTAATGATTCTTGGATGTAGCGATGTAGCTGATAAAGCCAAGAAGACAACTTCAGATAAAATCGCAGAAGCGATTGTTGACAATAAACCATCATTTGTTGGAGATGAAAAGGCGGTGGCCTTGGCGAACGAAATATTGGCGGCATCAGGCGGTCAAGAAGCTTGGGATCAGACGAATTATTTGCAGTGGAATTTCTTTGGAAGTAGAAAGCACATTTGGAATAAAGCTACAGGTGATTTAATGGTCTCAATATAGGTTTAAATCCTCGCTCTTTCAGAGCGATAAATTTCATTTCTATCTTTGTATAAAAAAAGCGATGTCAAAAGTTAGGAAGGGTAGCCATACAACAAGTTGGTTGACAGTTCACTTGATATTT
>CALFWO010000028.1 GCA_937928045.1 uncultured Saprospiraceae bacterium
GCCAGTTCTTTGAGTGACTTTGGCCTTCTCACAGGTACTAGTGTTTCATCAGCTTATGATTTAGTTGAGGAGTTTGAGTCTTTAGGTGATGCTGTCATTATCGTTACTGATCTTATGTTATCAGTCACAGTAGTATCTATGAGTGAGGGGCATTAGCCTCTTACTTTTCATACTACTCTTATGCATAGGTAGGTACAGAGTACTACATCTGCAAGGTCTGGCTCTGCGAGCCTGGCACTTCCTTCGTCAGCGATCCACCTTGCATATGTAATTCTCTTCCCTAGTATAGCATCGACAGTATGCAGCGTTATACACATTCTTTCATTTATACATTTCACATTATGCTTACACCTACATTTCCTATGGGGCAGGTTGTTGCCACTTCAGCTATTCAGTCTCTTATGAGTTCTGACCTTTCATTTCATACTTTCATCTACACGTCACTCATGAGACATCATGACGGTGACTGGGGTGAGGTCTGTGAGGAGGATCACGAGAGCAACGAGCTGGCTCTCGTTACTGGTCGTCGTTTATTTTCAGTCTATGATTGTAGCACTTCTCACTCAGTTCATGGTGATCGCATCTACATCATTACTGAGGCTGATCGTTCAGCTACTACTGTTTTATGGCCTAGTGAGTACTAGGTCATTTAACTTTTAGTAGGAGTGATTTGCTTTAGGAAAAAATCTTCTGCAGGATTCATTTCTCATTAGAAACGTAAGTGTAAAAATTGCGGATCTACAAATTTGAAGTAAGTGATAACATTTTGAATTAAAATCATCCGATGAAATAATTTCAATTCTATTTAAATTTGAATAACGCCCTTTTACAAGTTCTAAATCATCATTATCGCTTAGAAAAAAGTAATTGTGTTCAATCGCATCTCTCCAAGTTTTATACTCTCTAAAATTTCCTTGCATATTTTGATGATCTAATTCATAAGCTAAACTTTCTATAGCCATCAAATATGGCTTTGATCCTATGTCAACTTTATTCTTAAGATAGTCAAAAGCATCATGAAAATACACTCCTCGGCTTTCTACATCATCAAAAATCGAGAAAAGAGAAACGGCTATTCTATCCAAAATACTATAAGCTTGTTTGAATGATGATATAAGCATTCTGTTCTTTGTGTTTAACTCAACATATCCACCTCTAACACAATTCTTCACAGATATCGAGTTTTGTATTTTGACATCTTTTTGAGAATTATACAAAGCGAGTCTAGCTTCAGCAAAATCAAACTTTAAGTGTTCAATTAGTAACTGTAAATCATAAAGCCATTTCTTATGTGTATGTTTATGATTTGTTCTAACGTATAAGTCGTCTCTTTTTGCCAAGGAACAGTTACAATAAATTGAGTGCTCATTAAGTACTAAATAATTTTGAAGTGTCCATTTTTGATATGCACTTATCTTACTTGGTTTTTCTTGATCAAGATGCTTTTCCGTTTTACTCTTCTCTTCCATTATGCTGACTTGGGTGTCACCTAGAAGAGATGCATATTCAACCATGAGTTTAGATACTGTTTCTATGTTCTTTGCACCCATGTCTGAAAACTTAAGGGCATTAAAGCAATTTTGAATTATATATGAAGACACTTTATAATGGGGTGTAGCATGCGAATTCTTAACATAGGCATCAGTTGCAACAGCCTTCAGTAGAAATGAAGTGAATGACGAATCAATATCGGGTAAAAAAGAAATATAATATTCTATCTCAACCCATCTATTCATTTCAATTGAAATGTGAGCTAGATCAATGATTATATATTTTCTTATCAGTTCACTCTTCAAAGAGTCTTCAATAATACCTGTCCTAAAGCATTTTTGATAAATACTATGGGCAGGTATTAGGTAAGTTTTAAACGACTTATAAGAGTCAAAATGAATTTGTTTCTCTTGACTCTTAATCTTTCGCACCCTATATTGATAAAAATAGTTTCGTGCTCTTCTAAATGTAGTTTCATATTTTGACCCATCAATAAGAATATTCATATCTATTTGTCGAAAGTATCCTTCAGCTAGATCCAAGAATGAGAGATTAAGGTCCGATACACCAAGTTCATTATATACATGAGCTAAATGATCCAGAATTATTGTTTTTACTTGATGATCTTTCTCAATCAATAATTTTTCTTCCAGTATGATTAATTTACTTTCAACATATAAAACATCATTAATTCTTGAAAAGCAATCTTTCTTTAGCTCCTGACAATACTTGATAGCTTCATTTAGGTATTTTAGATATTTCATATTTCAGTTGATTTAGATTAAATATAAGTATTTGCATCGTAACCATATGAACGTTTTGCGTATCTTTGAATCATGAACCTGAGTAACTTTTAGGGGCATAAGTCGACATAAAATGTATGGGTCATGGCTGGGTCGCAACGATTTTGAGTCAACCTAAAAGACTGATTTACAGTATATAAAAGATATATGGATGAATCCTGCCGGGATCACAAGAGAAAGGAAGTCTTTCTGCGAAAGCAGGAAGACTTTTTTCTTTTTAGGACCTGTTTGAGCTCGCTCAAGAACAGGTTTTGAAAAGAAAAAATTGCGACCAAAGAGAGCAATAATTCCTTTTTGACCTTGGAGCTTATCAGGATCACAGCGTAATCCTGGCGGGATCACAAGAGAAAGGAAGTCTTTCTGCGAAAGCAGAAAGACTTTTTTCTTTTTAGGAACTGTTTGAGCTTGCTCAAAACATTGCGACATTTTTTTACAACCCTTCTGTCGCTGCACGGATAATTCAGCTACAATTACCCGCTAAAAGGTACTAGCCTCTCCAAATACTAGCCTATATTTGTGGTTGAATTATGAGTGTGATTGCTGATTCCTAACCAGTAATTGCACTCCCTAACCAAACCATCAAATACTAACCATGTCTTCAAACATCAAGACGGCAGAGGACTTTATTGCCTATGCCAAAGAACGAAATCCCAACCAACCAGAATTCATTCAAGCTGTAGAAGAAGTTGCCCACTCTGTCTGGGAACATTTGTCCAATCACCCCGAACTTCAACGCTCTAAAATACTTGAGCGCATGATAGAACCTGAGCGCGTGATTATGTTTAGAGTACCTTGGATTGATGATCGAGGAGAATTCCAGGTAAATCGCGGGTATCGAATACAGATGAATTCTGCCATTGGACCTTACAAAGGTGGATTGCGATTTCATCCTTCAGTGAATTTGAGTATTCTGAAATTTTTAGCCTTTGAACAAGTCTACAAGAATTCATTGACTACGCTCCCAATGGGAGGTGGTAAAGGAGGAGCAGACTTCAACCCGAAAGGAAAATCGGACAATGAAGTCATGCCTTTTTTTCAAAGTTTTATGACAGAATTGCAACGCCATGTAGGTGCTAACTTAGATGTACCCGCGGGAGACATTGGAGTTGGCGGCAGAGAAGTCGGTTACATGTTTGGTCAATACAAGCGATTGAAAAATGAGTTTACCGGAGTGTTAACTGGAAAAGGAAAAACATTTGGAGGATCATTGATCCGGCCGGAGGCCACTGGATACGGCTGTGTGTATTTCATGCAAGAAATGCTGAAGCGTAAAGGAAAGGACTTTAAGGGAAAAACTTGTGTCATTTCAGGCTCAGGAAATGTCTCGCAATACACTGCCGAAAAGTTAATTGAATTGGGCGCCAAGGTGGTCACCATGTCGGACTCGGGAGGTTATATTTATGATAAAGATGGCATCGATGCTGCGAAGTTAGCTTGGATCATGGATCTTAAGAATGTGAAGCGTGGACGAATAAAAGCCTATGCTGATCATTATGGCTGCGAGTATCATGAAGGCCAGCGACCATGGGGTGTTAAATGTGATTTGGCATTTCCAAGTGCAACTCAGAATGAATTAAATGAGTCCGAGGCAAAAGCTCTTGTCGAGAATGGATGTGAA
Organism: uncultured Saprospiraceae bacterium; assembly: GCA_937928045.1. Classification (GTDB taxonomy): domain Bacteria; phylum Bacteroidota; class Bacteroidia; order Chitinophagales; family Saprospiraceae; genus JABDJM01. The sequence continues at coordinate 3,913 of CALFWO010000028.1, forward strand.
GGAGTTGCGGAAGGAGCCAACATGCCTTCTACTCCGGCAGCCATTGAAGTATTTCAAGCGGCAAAGATTTTGTTTGCGCCTGGTAAGGCTTCCAATGCTGGAGGCGTAGCCACTTCAGGACTAGAAATGAGTCAGAATTCTTTACGCTATGGGTGGACCAGAGAAGAAGTGGATGAAAAATTAAATAATATCATGAAGTCAATTCACGAAACCTGTGTTCAACATGGTTCAAATGGCAACGGCTATGTAGACTATGTTAAAGGCGCAAATGTCGGAGGATTTGTGAAAGTAGCAGAGGCAATGATGGCTCAAGGATTGGTATAAAACCTCGAATAAGCTAAGCTTTCATTGTGATAAATTAAGAAAGTTTGACTTTATAAATTGGCCGAGCATAATTAACGCTTAAAGCGTTCATCTGAATAATCAGATGAACGCTTTTTTATTTGGAACCATTTTTGACCAAAATTAGACTAAATTCTAATTAATAGTAATACTATTATTGATAATAGTATGTATATTTGCGCCATCAAATGAAAAATCAATTGGATATATGACGACATTACTACAACCAATGCAAAGATTACGGCGATTATTAGCAGTTGATCGTCGCGAGATATCTCAAGTATATATCTATGCGCTACTTAACGGATTGGTAAATCTTTCCTTACCACTTGGCATTCAAGCCATTATTAATCTTATTCAAGGAGGTGAAGTTTCAAGTAGTTGGATCATACTAGTCGTATTTGTTTTGCTGGGAATTACCTTAACTGGTGTATTCCAATTAATGCAGCTGAGAATAGTAGAAAATATTGCCCAGAAAATATTTAGTCGAGCCTCTTTCGAATTCGCTTTTAGAATTCCCAGAATCAAGTATAGTGAGCTTTACAACTATTATGCACCAGAATTGGCGAATCGTTTTTTTGACACACTAACGATTCAGAAAGGCCTTCCTAAAATTCTAATTGACTTTTCACTTGCGGCCTTCCAAATAGTAGCTGGATTGATTGTTCTAAGTATGTATCATTCATTTTTTATTTTATTTGGAATAGCATTAGTAGCATTGGTTTATACAATCCTTGCGGTTACGGGTCCAAGAGGTTTGACAACAAGCCTGAAAGAATCAAAATATAAATACGATGTTGCACATTGGCTTGAGGAGATTGCTCGAACTAAAATGTCTTTTAAGCTAATTAAAGATCCAGAGATATCACTTTCGAATACAGATTTAAGAGTGACCAATTATATCCAGGCTAGAGAAAGTCATTTCAAAATATTAGTTCGTCAATTTTTGAGTTTGATTGGCTTCAAAGTATTGGTAGCTGCGGGATTATTGATTATTGGAGGACTACTTGTATTTCGGCAAGAAATGAACATTGGACAATTCGTCGCTGCTGAAATCATCATTATATTAATAATAAACAGTGTAGAAAAATTAATTAAATCCTTGGATGCGATATACGATGTGTTGACTGCCCTCGAAAAGATTGGGTATGTAACTGATATGGAATTAGAGCATGACTCTGGGTTAGATTTTGTGACTCCTGATGATAAAATGGCCGTCAGTGTAAACAATCTTCATTTTGCCTTTCCGGATAATGGACTAGATATTCTTCATGACATCAGTTTTGAGGTCCCAGCCGGACAATCAGCTGTGATCAGTGGTTCTTCTGGATCCGGAAAATCAACATTGATGGGGTTAATGGCCGGTATCAATAATCCTTCCGCGGGTGTTGTACTTTTCAACGGAATTTCAATGCAATCTGTTAATGGAAATTCACTTAGACAACATATTGGATTTGCCTTAAGTAATAATCAAATATTTCAAGGAACCCTAATTGAAAATATATCTATGGGAAGGCGTAATATTAGCACCCAAGATGTTGTGAATGCCATAGAGTTGGTCAATTTAATAGGCTTCATAAAAAACCTTCCATTGGGATTAAACACAAAATTGGACCCAGAAGGAAAACGCATCCCGAGATCAGCGATAAATAAAATAATACTTGCCCGAGCCATCGTTAGTAATCCTAAACTTTTGTTGCTGGAAGATCCATTAGATCATGTACCGGCTTTAGAAAAAGAAGTAATTATTCAAAAATTAACTGATGCCAACAATTCATGGTCGATCATCATTACGACGGTTGATGAGATCTGGTCAAAGTATATTCAACATACCATTCATTTAGACAATGGTCGAGTTATTAAAGACATTCCACAAAAATAAATTCAAATGCTCAACATAAGTTTAAAAAGAATTAATGAAAATATTAACCTTGATAGATATCAAACATTCGCTATTCTTAAGGAAAGAAAGGTATCCCAAGTGTTAATAAAAATAATCGGTGTTACCGTCTTAATTTCCATATTGTCTATGTTTTTGCCTTGGACTCAAAACATTCGGACCAAAGGCAATGTAACTACCATGAATCCAGACGATCGACCACAGACTGTTCAGTCAATTATTGGTGGAAAGATTGAAGATTGGTATGTTCAAGAAGGACAACTGGTTGCAAAGGGTGATACAATCATGAGAATTTCTGAGGTAAAAGAAGATTATTTTGATCCTGAAATCTTAGACAACACGAATAGTCAAATATTAGCTAAAAAGGAATCCTCCAAGGCTTATAATCAAAAAGCCAATAACCTAAATGCACAACTTAAATCTTTAATCAAAAACAAAGTTGTCAAACTTGAACAAAATCAAATTAAGGTAGAACAAACCAAATTAAAAATAACCTCTGATAGTATTGAGTTGATTGCTGCTAAAACAAAATTAGACATTGCAGGTGATCAATTGAAACGAATTGAAAAGCTGTATAATGATGGTTTGAAGTCATTAACAGAATTGGAATCTAAACAACTGTCAATTCAAGAGTCACAAGCCAAGGTGACTGGCTTAATAAACAAATTAGCAAATCACAGAAATGAGTTGGCATCATTGAATGCCAATATTAACGCTATTGAGAATGACTTTGATAACAAAATTGCGAAGTCAAAGTCAGAGCGAATGTCTGCTTTATCAGCAATGTATGATGCTAATGCAAGTCAAAACAAGTTACAATCTCAATTCAATGCTTACTCTACAAGACAAGATAACTATTTCATTCTTTCACCTATAGATGGAACTGTTACTGAAGCCATTAAAACAGGCTTGGGAGAATTAATTAAAGCAGGAGATGCCGTAGCCAAAATTATACCTACAAAGTACAATTTGGCAATAGAGAGTTACATCAGTCCAATGGACATGCCGCTCGTCCGAATTGGTCAGAAAGTTCGTGTTCAATTTGATGGATGGCCAGCAATTGTATTTAGCGGTTGGCCAAATAGTAGTTATGGCACCTTTGGTGGAAAGATCTTCGCCATAAATAATGACATCAGTAAAAATGGTAAATATCGAATAATGATCGCTCCTGATGAAGAAGATCAAGCATGGCCCGAAGAGGTTCGGATTGGAGGTGGTACCAATTCAATCATGCTATTAAATGAAGTCAAGGTTGGCTATGAACTTTGGCGGCAACTGAATGGATTTCCTGCGGATTTTTACAAAAATGAAAAGCAGAAAAATATAAAAACCAAAGCTCCTTTGAGGAAAGTGAAATAGTATAAAAAATATTCAATATGAAATTTCATTCTAGAAAATTAATAAAGCCGGAAAATTTAAATGCAAACAATTCTCTGTTCGGCGGAGCACTACTTCGATGGATTGATGAAGAAGCTGGCATTTATACAATGACCAAACTCAAAACACAGAAAGTAGTTACAAAATATATTTCAGAAATTAATTTTGTCTCTTCAGCCAAGCAAGGAGATGTGATAGAGATAGGAATGGAATTAGTTGATCTTGGGCGTACAAGTATGACAATGAAATGTATTGTTCGGAATCTTTTCACGCAGAAAACTATTATTTCTATTGACAAAATTGTTTTTGTTCAAGTTGATGACAACGAACGTCCAGTACCTCATCATTTAACAATGGAAACTGTAAAACCTTTGCGAAATGATTAAATGGACTTCATTGTTATTTTGCCTTTTTCTTTATTCCGGAACTTGTGCTCAGGATAGTACAACCGTGTTGACTTTTGATGAATTTATGCAAATTGTCAAAAAGCATCATCCTATCTCTTTTCAATCTCAATTACTGGATGAATTGGTTGAAGGAAATGAACGTATGGCAAAGGGAGGCTTTGACCCAAAATTAGAAGGGGATTGGATTCACAAATCTTTTGATGATAAAAATTACTATTCGATTTTTTCTGGAGCAGTTAAAATTCCAACATGGTTTGGAATAGAATTAAAAGCTGGTTACGATAATAATCGAGGTTCCTTTCTAAATGAATCTGATATAATTCCAAATAGTGGATTGTGGAATGCAGGAATATCAGTCCCCTTAGGAAAAGGTTTTATTATAGATCAAAGAAGAGCTGCATTGAAAAAAGCAGAATTATTCGCTTTGTCTTCTGTTCAAGAACAACGTTTGATTTTGAATCAACTTTTCTATGATGCCTCTAGTACATATTTACAATGGCAAGTCAATGAACGCAAATTAGAAATTGCTCAAGAAGGTTTGAATTTGGCAACAAATAAGTTTGTCGGAACTCGAAAAAGTTTCGAACAAGGTGATAAACCAGCCATTGATACGCTGGAATCATTTATTGCAATACAATCAAGAACACAGACTTTAATTCAAGCGCAACAGAATCTAGAAAATTCAAGAATCGCAATCGAAAATTTTCTATGGATGAATGGGTCTACTCCACTGGAGTTAGAAGATTCTGCCCAAGCGACTCCTTTTTCAAATAAATTATTGAGCGAACCAGTGCAACAAGTTTTTCCCATACAAAATGAACTGATTAAAAATCATCCAACGCTTATTCAGTACGACTTAAAAATAAAAGATTTAGAAATAGATCGAAAATTACAAGCTGAAGACATCAAACCAGAGATTAGGCTAGATTATAATCCTCTAATTAACACTGAAATGAATTCGTTAGCAGGAAATCTGGATATAAATAATTACAAGTTGGGTGCAACTGCAACCTATTCAATTTTACAACGGAAAGCAAGAGGAAAGGTCCAAATGACTGATGTTAAAATAAAAGATACAGCGTACGATTTAGAACAGAAAAAACAAGCCCTTAAAATCAAATTAAGGACCTATCAAAATAATATACTTAACACTTCTAATCAAATAATCATAGTAGACAATAATTTTGAAAATTACGCGCGTATGTTATTGGCCGAAAACCAAAAATTAGTGGCAGGAGAAAGTTCAATTTTCTTAGTAAATAGTCGAGAGCAAAAATACTTAGATGCCGCCTATAAAGTTTTATCCGTCAATTCAAAATTGATAAAACATCGAATTGCTTATTTATATACTTTGGCTTATTTATCTAGTAGTTTTTAGGAAACAAGTGGTCAAGTTATAATTTATTGGCAGCTACTAATCCTTATTCAATTTTTGATTAAGAATAGCTACCTTTCGAAAAAAATAGGTTGGGAAAAAAAGTAGACATAGAATCCTCTTGGAATGAACTGCTAAAAGAAGAATTTGAAAAAGATTATTTCACGGGAATTGTTTCTTTTTTGAAAACAGAAAAGGCAGCGGGAAAAAGTATCTACCCAGCTGGTCCTTTGATTTTCAATGCTTTTAATACAACCCCAGTAAATGAAGTTAAGGTAGTGGTCATAGGGCAAGATCCTTATCATAATCCCGGTGAAGCAATGGGCTTATCGTTTTCAGTACCTCAAGGTGTTCGCGTCCCGCCCTCTTTGAAAAACATTTACAAAGAATTAAATAGAGACTTGGGCTTTGTGATTCCTGTGCATGGGGATTTGACTTCTTGGGCCAAACAAGGCGTATTTTTGTTAAACGCAATGTTGACGGTTGAACACAAAAAGGCCGGATCTCATAAGAAAATTGGTTGGCAAGACTTTACTAATGCGGTAATTTCTAAACTTTCTGAAGAAAGAAACGGTATAATATTTATGCTTTGGGGTAATTTTGCAAAAGGGAAAAAGGAATTTATCGATACAGATAAACATCATGTCTTGGAAGCATTTCATCCTTCGCCCTTAGCTGGAAATCGTTTTCAAGGTTGTGGACACTTTTCAAAAACCAATGAGATTTTGGCTGCAAATGGTCAAAAGCCTATAAACTGGAATTTGTAATATGAACAGAAGGCTGTACTTAAGAATGGGATTTATTTTACTGGCGTTAGCCGTAATGATCGGAGCTTTTGGAGCACATGCTTTGAAGTCAATGGTAGCTGCAGAACAAGTAAGCACTTTTGAAACTGGCGTTCGCTATCACTTTTATCATGCCTTTGGAATATTGATTTTGCAATTCATACCATCTGGAGCAAGATATGTCAATCGTACAAAGTGGGCTGCTAGATTTTTCTTAGTCGGAATTATTTTCTTCTCTGGTTCACTTTATCTTCTCGCAATGGCTGAACCTATGGGAATAGAATCGCTTAAAAAGGTTATCGGACCAATTACGCCAATTGGAGGACTTTTCTTCATTAGCGGCTGGATACTCGCTTTGTTGAGCATAAAACCCAGTGCTGAGCGTCCGGAATAATTAAATTAAAATTCTTGAATAATCAACTCAATTGAGCAATTGCTATTCAGCAATATCTTTTCGCCTATTTCTGTACCAAAAGAAGCCAATAGAACCAATTACCAAATACGGCGTCAATAACATGTAAAGGATCCCTTTATTCAAACCTTTTCCAGCAGAACCTCCATCCTTTAGATTTTGTTCAGCAGACAATTTGCACATTGGGCATTGAGCAGAAACATACGGCGTTGCAATGAACTGCAAGCTGAAACACAAGCTGAACAACAAGAGTGTATTTTTGATTTTCTTCTGCATCATTACAAAGTTAAGTTTTTCGGTATTGAAAAGTTGTTAAAAACAAGGACGAAGCATCAAGTAAATAATTGGACCAGTAGCAGCAACATACAGCCATAGAGTACCTACCCATTTGGCCATTTTTTTATGTAATTGAAACCTTCCAGTATAAGCCCGAGTATAGGTTATCAAAATGAACGGCAATATTAATCCCGCCAAGACGACATGTGTAATCAATAGGAAGAAATATACATATCGTATTACTCCTTCACCGCAATATCTGGTTTCTTCGGTAGTGAAATGATAAACCACATAAGAAGTCAAAAATAATGCAGATAAAACCAAAGCTAGGTTGATTAACTTTCGGTGTAGATCTAGTTTTCTTTCCTTCACGTATTTGAAAGCGAAGAACAAAACAACAGCCGTTAATGCATTAATTGAAGCATGTAAAGGCGCCAAAAAACTAAAATCAATATCAGTATGAATTTTATACTCTGGTCTTCTCATTATTCCAACCAAAAGTAAAACCAATACGGAGACGACAAGTGAAGCAATATTCATTGGCTTCTGCATGTCTGGCTTGGGTGTAAAATTTAAACCTTTCATATTAGCTAATCTTTTCGGACGACTTCTGTTTCTGGTTCAATCGTTCTTGGCATTGTCAAAGCGATATGCTCTACCAATCTTTTGATTCGTTCTCTATTTTCTAAAGGATAATAATTTCTGATTTTTCCTAATTTATCGATCAAAACAAAAAACGGATAATCAGGTAAATCTTCAGGAACTACAGGATTGAAATTCAGGCTATCGCCTGGAGTATATTCATCATATAAAGGATAAAGAATATTCTGGCCTAAAAACAAAGGTCGTTCTCCTTGAGTAGGAATAAAATAGAATTGGGTCGTATCTCTGTAAAGCTGTTCCTTCGAGACATTGCTTTCCATACCTGGCCTTAAACCAATATTTAAAAATGCAACTCCGAGTGCATCATCAAACTGATCATGCAGAGAAAAAAGAGTTTCTAGTCTTTCTTTACTTTGAGGTGTATCGGAGATGAAATTAAGCAATACCAGTTTTCCTTCAATTTCCTCAGAGCTGATAACCCTTCCCAGAAAATCTTTAGTAAGAAACTTTGGTAAAGTACCGTACTGTTTGAGTTCGGCAATTGCTTCAATCTGATAATTGAATCCTTTCTTTAGGTACAACCAAGAGCCAAGTGGTAAAACCACTAGCAGTAACATTAGAAGAATAGTTTGATACGGACGTTTTTCTTTCATTACACATTTGAATCAGAAAGCTAACAACTAAAGGTATCACAAGTTCAAATAAAAAAAGCGAGATTAAAAATCTCGCTTTTCCTATTAATGTAAATTTTTCGTTTGTTCTTCTTGAAGCATTCCGACGGGTTGTTGAACCTCGTTTTGTTCAATCTTGTCTTTAGCTTTGATCAACTCTCGTCGATCTCCCCATGAACCACCTTCTTGGAAAAATGCAATGATCGCCCAAACCAAAAGTAGTGTTGGTAACAAAACTGAGACTCTTAAGCCTTTAACCTCGTGTCCCATGTGCATGAATTCATAAATGATGAAATATGCTTTATAGATAGAAAATGCGATTAGCGCAAATCCAACAAGGTAAGTTATCCACACGTTACCTTTTGCACCTTCCCACAAGTGGCCCTTGCCAAATAGAGAGAATGCAACTTCTATCAATGTTACAACAGCAAGAAGTACCAAACCTCGGTAAACTCCTTTAATTGCTTCAGATTTATCTTGATGTGCCATATATATCTATTCTTTCGAGTTCGCTATTATTAATGTTAATTGATCAGAGTAGGTAAAATACTAGGAATACAAATACCCAAACCAAATCTACAAAGTGCCAATACAATCCAATTTTTTCCACCATCTCATAACCATTCTTCCGCTTTTCATACAAGCCACTCGCCACATTCAACATGATAATGATTAGGAAAGCAACTCCTGAGAGGACGTGAAAACCATGGAAACCCGTAATAAAGAAAAATAGGGCACCAAATGATTTAGGTCCAAATTCTTGCTGCTTTTCAACTCCAGCATCAGTCTTATATTTCAATGGAGCAAAATGACCATCATGTTGATGAATTAAATAAGAATCACCAGCGACAAAAGTGTCTCCCGCTTTTATATCATGACCATCGCCTTCTAAGTATTCTCCAGATTCGATGTGTGTTCCAAAAGGATTAACAGTAACACTCATGTGCTCCGTTCGAATCAAGTTATTCCACTCCCAAGCCTGGCATCCCAAGAAACCAGCGCCTCCGATGATTGTCAAAAACATCCAGAAAACAACTCCATTTTTATTTTCAGCATGGCCTTCTTGAACACCGCGCACCATTGTAACCGAGCTGATGATTAATAAGAAAGACATAAAAGTTACGAAAATCAATGGGAGTCCATGCCCACCAAATGGAGTAGTAGAAAATACAAAATCTGGTACTGGCCAAGTAGGCATACTAAATCGTATCGCTCCATATGCAATTAAGAAACCCGCGAAGGTGAATGCATCTGAAAGCAAAAAGTACCACATCATCAATTTACCATAACTGGCTTTGAACGGTGATCCTGCACCATCCCATGAGCCTTCGCCATGTTCTACTGTATCGTGTGCAACTGAGTCTGCTGACATTATTAAATTCTTTTATTGTTCGTTATTATGATTGCTGGAGTATAAAAAATACCAACAAGTAAATCCACAGAAAACCAACGAAATGCCAATAAATCAAGGTCATTTCGAACCTTAATTTTCTTTTTGGATTTCGAAAAAATGGTAAAATAAATGCATGGCCAATAGCCACTAAAATTGCCCCTATTCCACCTAATACATGAGCAGCATGAATTCCTGAAATTACATAAACAAATGATCCACTTGGATTACCTGTTAAATGTACTCCCATTGCCGTCATTTCCAACCAAGCTTGATATTGCATAACTGTAAAGGTCAAACCTAAAAACAGTGTAATAACAAGCAAAGCTTGATAAGGAATCTTCATTCCTTTTTTAAAACTATAAAAAGAAGCTTGCAGTGTAATACTACTTGCTACAATTATTATTGTACTGGTATAAAACAAACTCGGCAATGGAAATTCCAGCCAATTACCTGCTGCTTGTCTTACAATGAAAGCCGAAGTCAATCCTGAAAAAAGCATAACAACCGAAGCAAAAGACACATACAATGCGAATTTCTTAGCAGGAATTTTATTCCTACCAAAGTCCGGTGTAATTACTTTTTCTAAACGCTCTTCTCTCACCTCAATTAAATTTTATCAATGAGCATTACGAATAAGACAAATGGCAGATAGAAAAAAGAACTGAACATTAAATTTCGTGCTGATTTTCTATCATTCTTTTTATACAATATCCATCCGAAATAAGCATACACTATTGCTGCTAAGCTTAAGAGTATTCCCGTAACGATTGAGTTTATTCCTATAAAATAAGTTGCCCACGAAAGTGGCAAAAGCATCAAGGCATAAAAGAAGGCTTGTAATCCAAGAGTACCATCCTTTTTGCCATCGGCTGTTGGGATAATTTTAAATCCCGCCTTATTGTAGTCTTCGGACCCAAGCCAAGCAATTGCCCAAAAATGAGGCATCTGCCAGAAGAATTGGATTCCAAATAAAACTAAAGCTAATGCTGTCATCCCGCCACTCAATGCAACAACACCAATCATCATCGGCAATGCTCCTGGAATTGCACCAATTATAACTGATGTAGGCGTAATTCTTTTCAAAGGTGTATACACAAAAGCATACAACAAAAAAGAAATCATTCCTAAGAATGCAGTCAAAGGGTTGAACAAAGCCAAGCAAACTATTCCTCCCAAAGACATAAATCCTGATGCCAAAACTGCAGTTGAAACAGACATCCTTCCTGCAGCTACTGGTCGGTTTGATGTACGATTCATTTGCAAATCAAAGTCTTTTTCGAGAACTTGATTGATTCCGTTTGCAGCGCCAGTGATTAAGAAGCCACCTAAAGCGAGTAACAAAACTTCTTGAAGTGCTACTCCATCTGAAGCGATCAAATAGGCCATGATAGCGGAGAAAACAACCGTAATATTCAATCTGAATTTTACAAGAATACCAAGATCCTTTAGACGCTGAGAAGCACCTAGGGAAACGATCTTCGATGTTGTGTTGTTTGACTTCAAGTTATTCATTTAGCTGACTACCTAATGTCCGTCTACTTCTCCTTCCTTAAGCGGAACGATCTGTGGTGTAAATTCTACTCCATCTTTTCCATAGTCATAAGCCCATCTGTTAACTGAAGGTATACGACCAGGCCAGTTTCCATGACCAGCGTTGATTGGAGTAGTCCATTCCAAAGTATTTGCTCCCCAAGGATTCTTAGTAGTAACAACTTTTCCTTTCCAAATAGAATAGAAGAAATTGATTACAAACAAGATTTGAAATGCAAATGAAATGATTGCGAATACTGTGATGAATTTGTTCATTTCATCGAAATGAGAAAATGCATCGAAAGCTTCGAAGCTATAATATCTTCTTGGTACACCAGCCATACCCATATAGTGCATAGGCCAGAAAATCATATACGCTGAAATGATTGTTCCCCAGAAGTGTAATCTTCCTAAAGTCTCATTCATAAATCTTCCAAACATTTTAGGGAACCAATGATAGATTCCTGCAAACATTCCAAAGAATGCTGCGATACCCATTACAATGTGGAAGTGAGCGACTACGAAATAAGTATCGTGCATTTGAATATCAATGGCAGAGTTTCCTAAGAAAATTCCTGTCAATCCACCTGAGATAAACATTGATACAAATCCGATACTATATAAACTAGCAGAATTAAATCTAATGTTACCACCATATAACGTTGCAATCCAGTTGAACACTTTTACGGCTGAAGGAACAGCGATAATCAATGTAAAGATCACAAAGAAATTAGCTATGAATGGGTTTACACCAGACATAAACATGTGATGCGCCCAAACGATAAATGATAAAAAGGCGATTGCTAGGATGGAGTAAACCATCGCTTTGTATCCAAAAATTGGTTTTCTCGCATGCACCGAAAGTACTTCTGAAACCAATCCCATTGCTGGTAGAATAATAATGTATACCTCCGGGTGTCCTAAGAACCAGAACAAGTGTTGGAAAAGAATCGGACTACCTCCTACTCTATCAAGTGCTTCTCCTCCAATGTAGATGTCAGACAAGAAGAATGAAGTTCCAAGTTCTCTATCAAATACTGTTAATAACAATGCTGATATTAATACCGGAAATGAAAGTAATCCGATTATTGCAGTGATAAAGAAAGCCCAAATTGTCAATGGCAAACGCCACATGGTCATTCCTTTTGTTCTTAAATTCAATACTGTAGTGATGTAGTTGATTCCTCCAAGGAGCACAGACACTACGAAGAAAATCAAACTTGTCGCCCACAAAGTCATACCTGCACCAGATCCGGAGGAGGCGGCTGGTAGAACACTTAAAGGAGGATAGGCTGTCCATCCACCAGAGAAGGGCCCAGTACTTAAGAAAAGAGAGGCAAACATGAGTGATCCTGAAAGGAAAAAGAACCAATAGGACATCATATTTAACAATGGCGAGGCCATATCTCTAGCACCAATTTGCAACGGAATAAGCAGGTTACTAAAAGTACCTGATAATCCAGCGGTCAGTACAAAGAATACCAAAATGGTACCATGCATGGTGACCAGGGCATAATAGAAGTCAGGAGCCAATGTTCCTATGCCGTCTTGGTTTACCACTATCCATTTTCCAAGTATAGGCTTTATCCAAGCCATGTTTTCTTCAGGAAAACCCAATTGAAGTCTGAAAACAATACTCATTGCTGCGCCAATGATTCCCCAGAAAATTCCAGTAATCAAAAACTGTTTAGCAATGACCTTGTGGTCCATACTAAATATATAGTGTGTAATAAAATTTGATTGATACTTGTCACCATGGTGATGATCATGAAAATGATCGTCATATCCATGTTCTTCTATCAGTACCTCCTCGTTATACGTTGTTACTTCAGCCATTTGTTAGAATTTTATCAATTTTTAATGTATCAAAATAGATACGGTATCCACTGATTTATAACTTACTGATTAATAATTTTAAATTCTGTTCTTCTATTTGCAGCTCTTCCCTCTTCGGTGTCATTACTTTCTACTGGAACCGATGGACCATATCCTACTGCCGTCATTCTTGAACTTGAGATTCCTTTTCCTGCCAAGAAATTCATTACTGCCACAGCTCTATTCTGCGATAAAACTTGATTACCATCAGCACCTCCAACATTATCGGTGTGACCTGCTAGTTCTACAGTCATATTTGGATAGTCACTCATTGCTGCAACTAAATTTTCCAATTCATACCTTGAATCTGGTGTTAATACAGCAGATCCAGTGTTGAAGTTTACATAGTCAAATCGCAAAGTTTTATCTTCAATTGCTTCTGACGCAAGCGCCGTTTCTAAACGGTTTTTAAATTCCTTACCTCTTGATTTAATTTCAACGTCAAGCAATCTTCCCTTGAAAGGATCTTCATCTGTGTTTCTAATTGTAGTTAGATAGTATGACTGCTGGCTAGCTGCCCAAACATCAAATTCTTCTTGACTCACTATTTCGAAAACCCTTCTCATTGAATAGTGACCATTTCCACAAAGCTCTGCACAAGCGAGTTCATATTGGAATGCTTCCCAACGCATTGGGCTTTCAGGATCTTCTTCGTCAGAAGGCTCCCACCATTCTGGATATAATGGATCTCCATTTTTATCAGTCGCTCCTAATCCTGCCCTATACTCTTCTGTTGTAACTGTTGGCGTAAAAACAAAATATGTTGGAAGGCCCGGTACGGCATCCATCTTAATTCTAAAGTGCGGCATATCAAAGTTGTGCAACACATCTCTTGAAGTAATACGAACCCTTACCTTTTTATTTACCGGTAATTTCATGATTTCCCCTGCACCAGTTGAAACCATATCATCATGATTCTTTTCGTCACTCCAATCCATACCTAGAGGGTTGTTAGGGTTGATCAGCGTGTAATTTTTAGTACCTATGAGACCATCTTCACCAGGATACCTAATTGTCCATGCAAACTGTTGACCAGTTGCTTCGATTTCCATATAGTCCTCTCCTTCGGTCACGTCGGCCATTACATCATTCCATGCATCTAGACCACCGACCACCAAGAAGGTCATTACGACTGCCGGTATAATGGTCCAAATAACTTCTAGTTTGTTGTCATGAGAAATGAACATTGCTTTTTTTCCAGGACGTCCTTGGAATTTCCATGCAAAGTAAAAAAGAGCTATTTGAGTAAGGATAAAAACGATTCCTGTAAAAAATAGGGTTACGTTAAAAATTCGATCTAAACCCACTCCATGTTCCGACGCTGCAACGTGAGGGCCATAACCCAACATTGAATCTTCATAGTAGATGGCCGAAACCACACATCCAACTAGAAAAAGCACCATGAAAATTATGGAAATCGCGCCATTTATTCTATTTCCATCCACTTCGATTTCTTGATCACCGCGTATTTTACCGGCAATTTCAGAAACCTTTCCAATTTGTACTACGATTACGAAAATCAGTAGTATGCACAAAAGAATAATTAAACCTGTCATTTCAAAAATGTTATTAATCTATTAATTAACAGTCAAATTTAGTTTTGGTTAAAGCCTAAGTATGGTGATGTAAGCTTTCTGCCAAATAAGGGTCATTTTTAGAGATCAATGAAGCTTTTGTAAATTGATTCAAAGAGAAATATAAAAATGAAGCCAAAAATCCAAGGAAAGTACCTATCTCTAATAAGCCAGGCATCTTAAATCCCGGAGGAATAGCATGATGCGCACCGTGGCCTCCATGATCGCCTGCAAGAGCGTGACCATGATCATGAGCTGCGGCAGCATCTCCAACTGCAGTTCCCATATGTTCCATAGCTTCCAAAGCGGTATGTAACGCCCCTGGCTTGATCATTAAAAAGAAATCTACCCAGTGTCCAAACAATAGTAATACACTCATAAATACAAGTGTACCATACTTACGCTTTGTGCTGTTTCTCATTAAAATAAGGAACGGCAAAACGAAATTGATAATTAGATTTCCATAAAATAAGACTGGATAATCATCTCTTCTTATCTGGAAATAAACTGTTTCCTCACCAACATTTGCGTACCAGATTAACATAAACTGAGAAAACCATAAATAGGTCCAAAATATACTGATAGCAAAAAGCCATTTTCCTAAATCATGTAAATGCTCACCAGTTACTTCTTCTAGGTAGCCTTTACCTTTCAAAAAGATTACAGTAAGAATCGTTAAGCTCATCATAGCAATAAACCAACTTGCTGTTGCATACCAAGCAAACATTGTTGAATACCAATGCGCATCGATTGACATTACCCATTGCCAAATAGCAGCTGCAGAAGTAAAAGCTGCTATTGGTAAAAAGATAGCTACAATTCTTTTTAGCTTTTGATGGTGTGCATAATCTGCAGTACCAGCATTGTCTTCAGCAATAGACATTGATCTGATTCTAAAAGCGAAGAACGTCCAAACTGCCAAGAATCCGACCGAGCCAAATGTATACCAGCTCTTATTTAAGAAAGATGATTTCCCTGCCAGAATTCTATCATAATGATCAGATGTAGGATCTGCAATTCCTTCTGCAGCCCAGTGATATAAATGATGGTAATGAAACCAGGTCCCTCCGGCTATGATGAGCATGAGCACAAGTCCCACGACCATGTAGAGAGAAAAACCTTCAAATATTCTTTTTACAACGGTATGCCATCCAGCATATGCTGTCATCCATGCGGAGTAGACAAACAATGCGATAAACGCTATACCTGTAAAGAATACAGTGTTGTGTAAAAGATTGGTCCAAAAACGAGTGTGAAATGGATCATCTACAGCCCAAGTCAACCCCATACAGAGTAGACCGAGGACCATGAATCCAAGTAGTACTGATTTTTGTCTTCCGGTAAATATGAATTGATGCATAGGATCAATCGCTTTTTTGCTTAGTTAGATTAATGTTTCGTTTAGTGGTGATCTCCATGACCATGATCTGCATCATGATTTTCACCATCACTATGACCATGACCGTCGGCTCCATGATCTTCACTTCCGTGATCGTCATTGTGCTCAGATCCATGATCATTATGTCCACTATCTGAATGATCACTTGCCAAAACTGGCTTTGCAATCATACTTCCAGGAACATCAATATTATTAAGTGTATTTTCTGCTTCAGAATATACAGCCTTATTTGCTTTTGCTTGCAATGCGCGAACCCAATGGATAACTTGCCATCTTTCCTCGTAGCTTAGTTTATCAGCATAGCTTCCCATGACACCTTTTCCGTACATTATAGAATGATAAAAAGCTCCGTTAGATTTAGCCGTCCATTCTTCATCCAAGAAATTTCTTGGCTGTGCTGGATATTTAGCATTTAGATTAGTTTCATCTACTAACCATCCGTTGCCATCTCCCTTTGAACCGTGACAAATTGCACAGTTAATCTCATACAAGTCTTTTCCAACTGCCAATCCTTTCTCAGTAATTGGAAAAGGATTATTAATCAATTCCGCAATTGCTCTATTCCTTTCAGCATCATTATCTCCAAAGTGATATGGAGCAGAACCATTTACAGGAACGGAGATTGAGTTCGGGGTGTCTTTTCCTGATAGCATATTCATCACTCCTGCGTTGTGAGCAGCAGAAGCACCAGGTCTTATTCCTGAGTAACCTCTTGGAACTGTTCCTTTAACAGGAGTTCTTGGTTGAGCCAATTTATAATAGTCAGACTCAGTTCCCCAAGTATTATAATAGTAGTAATCGTAAAGATTGGCTTCATATGCAATTGAGTGTCCCATATCCGGCATATACTCATGACCAGGATGATCTCCATCAGATGGAGAACAAGCTACCAACAAAAGTAGTGTGGCAAGCGTGAGACAAAGCATTAAAGATTTTATATTCATCATTAAAGTTATTCCTTGTTATTAGATGACTTTGTTATGAACTTCTGATGCTCCTGTTCGAGAAAAGAAGTTTTTCAATTTGCTGATTTGTTCGCTAGATTGTCCATTCGTTTTGAATGCTAAGCAGAATTTATCGTCCGTAATTCTGTCATCCAAAATGTCTGGTGTCTTTCCTGGTGCTAATCCACAAATCGTGTAGAAAGTCACTGTAATTCCGATTGCACAGAAAAGTACAGTTAACTCAAACGTAATTGGAATAAAAGCAGGCACAGACCAGTAAGGCTTTCCACCAAAAATAATTGGCCAGTCTCGAGTAAAGACCCAAGTCATAAATCCGAAAGCTGTCATTGTACCCAATGCACCATAAATAAATCCGGCAATGTGCAATCTAGATTCTTCCAAACCTAAGAGTGGGTCTAAGCCGTGAACTGGAAATGGAGTTAATACATCCATAATTTCCAAGTGATCGGCATTCGCTTGTTTAACGGCGTCTAGTAAATCTACTTCGTCGTCATACAATCCAAATAATACTTCACTATGTTTATCAGCCATTGTTTGCTAATTTTTCTTTTGATTAATGAGCAGCAGTACCTGCCTTTTCATGACCATGTTTTGCATCAGGTCCGATGTATTGATCACCACTTGTTTTCAGAATACTCTTCACTTCTGCCACAGCAACGACTGGAGCAACACGTGTAAACAATAAAAAGCAAGTAAAAAACAATCCAAATGTTCCAAGATAGATACCTATCTCAACCCAAGTTGGTTTGTAGTAAGACCAAGATGATGGTAAATAATCACGAGCTAATGTCGTAGCGATAATTACAAACCTTTCAAACCACATTCCAATATTGATGAATATAGACATAATGAAAGTCACAAAAACAGATCGTCTATATTTCTTCACCCAGAAAATTTGTGGAGATAAAACGTTACAGGTCATCATACCAAAGTAGGACCACCAGTAAACTCCAGTTGCTCTATTAAAGAATGCAAATTGCTCATAAGTATATTGAGAATACCAAGAAATAAACAACTCAGTCAAGTAAGCAACACCTACGATGTTACCTGTTAACAAAATTACTTTGTTCATGGATTCAATGTGATTTACTGTGATATAGTCTTCAAGTCCTAAGATCTTTCTGGCGATTAACATCAAAGTCAATACCATCGCGAAACCCGAGAAAATGGCTCCAGCAACGAAATATGGAGGAAAGATTGTTGTGTGCCAACCAGGAATAATAGAAGTGGCGAAATCAAAACTTACAATCGTGTGAACAGAAAGAACAAGTGGAGTCGCAATACCTGCAAGCAATAATGAAAGAGATTCCCATCTTTGCCAATGCTTAGCTTTTCCTGTCCAACCAAAAGACAATGCGTTATAAATATTTTTTCGGATTCCTTTTGCTCTATCTCTAACCGTAGCGAAATCAGGTACCAATCCTGTATACCAGAATAAAACAGATACCGTGAAATAAGTTGATATAGCAAATACATCCCAGAGTAAAGGGGAGTTAAAATTCACCCAAAGTGGACCTCTTGTATTTGGATATGGAAAAATGAAAATTGCTAGCCAAAGTCTTCCCATGTGTATAAGCGGAAATAATCCCGCACACATTACCGCGAAAATGGTCATCGCTTCAGCTGCTCTATTTACCCCTGTTCTCCATTTTTGTCTAAAAAGTAAAAGGATGGCAGAGATCAAAGTACCGGCGTGACCAATACCTACCCACCAAACGAAGTTGGTAATGTCCCATCCCCACCCGATAGTTCGATTCAGATCCCAAGATCCGATTCCAACATAAATTGTCCATGCGATACAAAATAGTCCGAAAGACAAAAATGTAACTGCAAGTATAAAAGCAATAATCCATGCTGAATTAGGTGCTTTTTCTGTTGGTCCGACAAGATCCTCTGTAATTTGGTGGTAGGTTTTACTACCCATTATCAAAGGCTCTCTCAATTTAGATACTGGTGCGCTCATTTATCTAATATTAATCTATGTCAAAGGCCGAAGCCAATATTTTTTATTTATGCGTCAAAAGAATCGTCACGGTTTACAACTTTCGCTGAGTAATTCACAGAAGGTTGTGTGTTGATTTCTTCTAAAACTTTATACACTAAATCATCTTTCAAAGCAGCAGCAATTGCTCCTTTCTTATTATTACCATCTCCAAAAATGATAGCTCCTGTTGGACAAGAAGTTTGACAAGCTGTTTTTACATCAGAATCAACAAGTCTTCTGCTTTCTCTCTTTGCAGTCAACTTACCTTCTTGAATTCTTTGTACACAGAAACTACACTTTTCAATAACTCCTCTTGAACGAACAGTTACATCTGGATTCAATACCATTCGAGTGATATTGTCGGTAAGGTATGTATGACTTTCGGCGCCATCAATCCCTTCGTTCATGTTCACTTCATTCTGCGCGAACAAATCAGCAGAAGTATAATCCAGCCAGTTGAATCTTCTTACTTTATAAGGACAGTTGTTTGCACAATATCTTGTACCAATACATCTGTTATAAGTCATCTGATTTAGTCCTTCTCCACTGTGGTTAGTAGCTGCAACTGGACAAACATTCTCACAAGGAGCATTATCGCAATGCTGACACATCATTGGTTGGTATACTACATTTGGATTTTCAGCATCTCCATAGTAGTACCGATCGATTCGCAACCAACTCATTTCGTGGTGACGTCCAACTTCTCTTTTTCCGACAACAGGAACATTATTCTCCGCCATACAAGCAACAGTACAAGCTCCGCAACCTATACAAGCATTTAGATCAATGTACATTTCCCAATGATGACCTTGCCCGTAGATGGTTTCTTTGTATTCCTCGTAAGGATAAAGTGTATGACTATTTAGTTTTTGATATTCTTCTCTTTTCTCGTCAAGGGTATGCTTGAAAGAATTGAGATCCTTTAAATTGGTTTGGAAAATAATTGAACGATCCGTAAGTGATCCTTGATATCCTCCAAGTCCTAAAGCTGCCTCATCAACATTGATCGTTTCTTCAGATCCATCCTTCTTTCCAGTGATTCCCATAGTGTGATGATATTGCACACATGCAAATGTGTCATCTTCACCTAAGATTTCAGAAATAGCGATATCAGTTGCGAAATACTGAATGTTACCATCTGCATCTCTCTTTGTCAACCAAGGATTAACATTGGTACCTATTCCAGACCCAGTTTTGCCTCCTTTAGTTCTTCCGTAACCGTAAGCCATTGAAACCGTTCCGTCCAATTGACCAAACTGTGTAATAGCAGTAACTTTTTGACCTACGCCATTTACTGACACTTCAACTACTTCTGCTCTACCTTTAGCAGTATTACGTCCAATTCCTTTATAACCATCGAAATCTGATGATCCATTCCACTTTACGGGTACGCTAAGGTTGTTACCCCAAACACAACGAGTAACCGGATCCGGCATCTCCTGCAACCACGGATTATGTGCGTAAGTACCAGCACCAACATTTACAGTCTCGTAAAAATTGATTTCCATTTCTCCGTTAGATGGCCTAGTAACTTTACTAGCCATTTCACGAATGTTATCGTTGAATGGTAAAATATCTGAACTTCCTGGCGTTTCATAAACTCCAGCAAATACAGTGTCTTCCCAAAAGCTTTGGAAACTTGCAAAACTAGTTTGGTTAGCAAATTGATTTGCTCTCCAGTTAGCTTTAAGATATTCTAAATATGGTTGATCTGCTTTTGAATCAAGATTAGCTGATTCCGCCCAAGTTAAGATAGATTCTCCCCCTTGTCTAGTTTCGTACAAAGGATGAATAGTCGGTTGAATAATACTATAATGCCCTTTCTTCGCTTCAGCATCTCCCCAACTTTCTAGAAGATGATGATCTGGAGCTACGAATTTACACAGACTTGAAGATTCTTCTACTGTAGGATTCATTGAAATACTGAATCCAATCTTAGCAAAAGACTCTTCCATTTCACTTGCGCCTGGAAGATCATATACTGGATTTGCACCCCAAAGAATTAGTGCATCAACTGAACCACTTTTCACTTCTGCCAAAAAGTCTGCACCAGCTTTATCAATTCCTTGACGCTGCAAACTGTATGACCCAAAATCAATGGTGCTGCCGTAATTGTCTAATAAATAGTTGATCTTATTGATAATACACTGTTCCGCAGTATTATTTGAACCTGCAACTACAAGTGATTTTCCTTTTGCATCAACCAATTCTTTGGCAACTTTAGCCAAGGCTTTGTCTGCCTTTACTCCCAAAGAAGAAGCTTCAATTTTTGAAGCACCGGTTAAGCTAGCCACTTCATTATATAAAGTAGCAATGGCCATCCCTTGTTGGGAAGGTTTAACCATTATTCTATTATCAGCATTTGATCCTGTCATGCTCATTCCAGATTCAACTTGAATATGACGCGACATTGTAGGATTGCTATTGCTTACTTTTCTATTCTGAGCATATGCTCTGGCATATTCCACAGGAGAAATCCATGTTCCTAAGAAATCTGCATCAAAAGACAGAATTACTCGTGCCTTATCGAATCTATAGTTAGGTAGCACTTTTTTACCAAAAGACTTTTCATTCGCCAACAACATTGCAGAACAAGAAGAAGGATCATATTGAACCCATTTGGCATTTGGATAAGCTGCCAAAAATTCGTTGATGGCCTTTTTATCAGTAGGTGATAAAACGGTATTTGTTACCAATCGAATATTTCTTGCATTTCTTAAAGAAGATTTAGTCGTTTTATCTAAATCAGCCCAACTCATTTGCTCAACTTCACCGTCAACAACTTTACCTGCAGATTTTGTTCTATTGTAATCGTACAATTCAAGAACAGCTGCTTGAGCTCTTGCTGAAGTACCACCTTTGGTGATAGAAGATAAACTGTTTCCTTCAATCTTGATCGGTCTACCTTCTCTGGTTTTAACCAAGATTGGCAAGAAGTCACCGCCCTTTACAAAAGTTGAAGCGTAATAAGTTGCAACTCCAGGAACTATTTCGTCCGGTTTTACAACATATGGAATAGCTCTTCGAATTGGAGTTTCACAACCAGCCGCAATTGTAGCTGCGCCTAGTCCGAATCCTAAATACTTCAAGAAGTCTCTACGATTCGATGAAATATCCATTGACTTTTCTTCAGAAAGACTGTCAATGATTGGTAATTCAGTGAACTCTTGATTTATGCTTTCCAGCAAATCCGGGTCGTTATTTTTGTCCTGAACGCCTACCCAAATATCGTTATGCTGATTCTTCATATTATTAGAGAGTATATGCTAGATTAAATTGGTATCTTTTTTATTTCCTTTTGATTAGTAATGACATTTTTGACATTCTAATCCTCCTATATCTTCTACAGTAACTTTGGCTCTGTCTCCATTTTCCATTTGTTCTTTATACAAGTGATAAGAGTCGTAATATTCATTTTCAGCGAATTTCACTTCCGTCTGTCTATGACAATTGATACACCACCCCATAGATAGTGGTGAATGCTGAGCTACTTTTTCCATAGTTTCTACAGGACCATGACATTGCTGACATTCCACTTTACCTACCGCAACGTGTTGTGCGTGATTAAAATAAGCGTGATCAGGTAGGTTATGGATTCTAACCCATTCTATTGGTCCGTATACTCTATCTTTTTCATCATTTGTTAGAGATGACTCAATTTCAGACCACTGATTATCAGCTGCATCTACTGCCGCCTTATTCAATGTGGCATCTTTACCGGTATATCTATCAGAGTCCGCATTATCATCTATGAAGTTGGTTCTGATCCACTCCTTATAAATGGATGAAATCTCTTCATTTGACATGTTTTCATAATTCTCTATGTAAACATCTTTTGCAGGATCATATCCAACAGAAGCATAGATCTTAGTCAACTCGGCTGTTCCATAGTTTGAGCCTTTCTTAATTGCCTTGTGACAATTCATACATGTATTAGCTGCTGGAATAACTGAGTGCTTTGATCTACGAGCGCCATCGTGACAATATTGACAATCTATCTTCTGTACACCTGCATGAGTGGCGTGTGAGAATTTAATAGGTTGTTCTGGAGCATATCCTTGCTGTCTTCCAAGGTCGATAGCATTGTTTAAAGTGGTATAACCTCCAAGTACTACCAAAGCAAAAATAACGAAGCCGACAACTCCTCTTGATGTGAGTAAGTCCCCAAAGGTTCTTCTTTCAGCATCCTTATTTCCTGCTTTCACTTCAGCTAGGTGATTCAAGTTACTGATGATTCTGGCAAGTACAACAGCTAAGATTCCTAGAATAAAAAGTAGAGTAACGTATAAAAAGGTATTGTCTTTCTTTGGTGCAGCGGCTGTAGCTCCGGATGGGTCTCCCGCGACTTTTACTGGGCCATACGTTCCAGTATACACTCCATCAATGTAACCCAAGATTGATTCAATCTGCTCATCACTCAAGTTAGGGAAAGAAGTCATTACCGAGTTGTTATATTCTCGGTACAGAGAATTTGCATAAGCATCACCTGAGGCGATGACTGCCTGCGAATTTCTTATCCACGCATAGAGCAATTCTTCTCTACCTTCCCATCTTTCTTGGGTGCCTCCAAGAGCCGGACCGGTCAACCTATCCTTCATGCTCTTCGCATGACAGGTTGCACAGTTGGCTTTAAAAAGCGCCTTACCTTCATCGAGGTTAGGCTCAGCGAAAGAAAAACTTGTAATAAATAGAGCTGAAATTAGCAGTAATCCTCTAAGTGCCAGTGTCTTACCAAACATTATATATTGCTTTAAATTTCCTTGTGAATACTATCGTATTACCACAAATAGAAATGTCACCTTTCTGTCAGCGCAAAAATACAATTAGAGGGATACTTTAACAATAAATGCTATATAGGTAATACTATTTAGATGAAATCTAAATAGAGCTAAAGCCATATAAATGCTGAATTGGAACAAAAAAACCGCCCTTCGACAACTCGAAGAACGGTTTTTACTTTACCACTAAAACTTGCATATCTAAATATGGTCCAGATTTAAGTGTTACACCAAACTCGCAAGATCTCTCACTAAGATACTTTTACGAGTAAAATAAATCTGGTTATCCTTTTTTAATTCGTTTAAAACGGAAGTTACTGTCTGCCTGGATGTCCCGGTGATATTAGCAATATCCTGTTGAGTCAAAGAGTGCTTAATTAAAGTTTCAAAGCCTACTTGTCTTCCTCTTTTGTCTGCAGTGTCTTTTATAAAATCAATAATTCTTGTTCTAGCATCTTTGAAGATTAAAGATTCCAATCTGTTTTCAACAGATCTAAGCCTTTCACCTACAATATTTAATACTTGACTTGTTACCGAGCTGTTTGATCTCATCAATTTCTTGAAATCTTCTACTTTCAAAGAGAAATATTGCGCATCAGAATTCATTACTCGAGCAAAATCTTTTCTATGTGGTTCTCCTACCACTCCTAATTCTCCAAACATGGATAAAGGGTGTAAGATTGTTTTGATAACTTCTTTTCCATCAGAAGAGTGGCTTCCTATTTTAATTACTCCTTTAATCAAAAAGAATATGCGATCAGACGCATCTCCATGCAGATAGACATAAGAGAATTTAGGTTTAGACTTTAATTCTACCATTTGAGAAAGCATCTCTTTTTCCATGGCGTTAAGTCCAGTAAACAGGGGAAATTGTTCTAGAAAAGTAAGTTTAGCTCCTAAATTCATAACAAGTCTTTTTAAATTTTCTAATTGAATAGCTTGGGGTGCTATATGTTCTCATTCATTAATAAGACACAATTTTTATTCTCCCCCCCTACTCGTTAGACAATTTTTTTTTGGTTAAAAGTTGAAATCGCTGATCGATTTATCAGTCACAAGACTTAAAACAGAATATATATTTGAATTCTAACAAAAATTGTCCTATTAACCGAATAATATTTCTAATCATTCGCTAATATTTTACATTTCATTTGAAGGGAAATGTGTAACGGTTTTCTAAAAAAATGAATTTTAAAACGAAATTGAATTGAATTTATACTTGTGTCGAATCCACAAGTCAAGGTAATATTATGAGAAAAGACAAAAGCTGAAAAAGAATAACTAGCAGTTAGTCGAACTTAACGGTATAGAAACTGGAGCTATAACCTGAAAAATGACCTTGACCGTTTTTAATATTGCTATGCGGTCTTACAGGTTCTGCAAAAGCGTTCTCTTTTGCAATTAATTGATTGGTTACACTTTGATGGAATTTGAAATAATCCATGCTTGTATGGCGAATAAAAACCTTTAAATGATTCAGCAATTGATAATTGCGGTTAATTCTCGTGGTGATTTGAAAAGGCACTACCTTGTAAATCCCTCCCTCTTCTTTGTCCTTAATTAGAAATCCAGGTTCGTGTAACAACGAAGTGTAAGATTGGTTTGCTAAATCGATGTTCTCAACAGGAATAAGAATAGAATCCTTATTAACATCAGTTATAGTGGTATCACCAGCAATAACATCGTACCAATCAAGTGATAATTGTGCTTGAGCGAAATGATAATAATGATCGCCTGAATTGGTATTGTCAATTAAGAGACGACCTCTTATTACAACATTGTCAAAATTTCTATCCTTGAAATCTGGCCATCTTGACAATTCATCCACAATAACATCGGACAGTCTTACCTGTTCTGGAATTGTAGTTTGCGCTTGAATCGTTTTGGAGTTTTCAATGTCTATTTCTAAATCATATGTCCCGCCAGCCATCGGCTTTTGAAACTCATGACGAAAAACAGGTACATTTTGCCCATCCTCTGCAATAGAAGGCAAAGTCAATTGAGCAATTAATTCTCCAGCTTGAAAAACACTTATGTCAGCCTCTGATATCAATTCAGGACTTTTTACATTTAAAATGTCATTGGTTCGAACGAGAGAAATATTGAAAGTACTATCCGGAGTAAGTGTTGTATTTACAACTACTTCGGCTTGACGATCAGGCAGTTCAATATCTATGGGCTGATAACAACCTACAAATCCTAAAAGGAGAATAAGATATAGAGTTTCTATTTTGATCGTTGAAAGATTTTAATCAAAAATAAGGAATTTTAGGCGACAAAGCTTGATTTTGCTACACTAAATTTTACTAAAAAGCTATGGCGTAAGAAAAAGATGGCAAAAACGGCAATAGACTAAATAATTGTGGTTGATTGACTCCAGGCTCTTCAGTACTTTCACGTATTGTAACAAAGAGTGGATTTAGTCGATTGTAGACGTTAAAGATTCCAAAATGTAGCTTATGAGTAAGATTTGGTTTTTTAACCAACATATTAACTGCTAAATCAAGACGATGATAGTTTGGCAATCGATAGTCATTGATTTTATCAAAAAACTGTACAGTTATGGGTAAGTTGGGAAACTCGGGGTTATTACTAGGCAAAGTAACCTCTGCCGTCGGTAAAGTAACACCATTCCCAGTTCCAAAAACCCAACTAGCAGAAAATGTCCATTTATTACTCAGCTTCCGATAAAGAATAGCTTTTAAAAAATGCCTTCGATCGTATCTAAAAGGATATGGCTCACCATTAGCGATTTCATCAAATTGTCTAATGGTTTTAGCCAAGGTGTAATTAACAGACCAGGTTGTTTTACCTTTTATCTTACTTAGCCAAAATTCTATACCCTGCGCTTCTCCCGATCCGATAGTAACTCGCTGCTCCCAGTTTTCAGCATTAATTTGACTGAGCAAACCTTCCTTATAAGTCACCAGATTGTTCATTTTTTTATAATAAGTTTCTATGCCTATTTCAAGATTTTCGAAAATATTAGACCTAGCCCCAATCACTGTTTGCCAACCAACATTTGGTCTAATTGAATCTGATGAAGGTACCCAGAGATCACTAGGCAATCCGATTCCACTGCGCTGTAATAAATGCAGTGGTTGATCCAGTCGATCATAAGCAGAATACAAGGATAGTTTTGGAATAGGACTAAATCTTAAATTCAATCTTGGTTGTAATGAATAATACTTGCTGTTTCCGGTTCTAAATAACGTTCCTCTGAAGCCGATATTTCCAGATAATTTTTCGTTCAATTTGAATTCGTCTTCTGCATAAATAGCCCCATCAAAAACTTCAAGGTCGTTTTCTAAATCTTCAAACAACTCTGCCTCTAATCCATTGCTATATGAAACCCCTAATTCATTTAATTCATTTATAATAATTGCGTTCGGATTGAAGCGATGAAAAACTGCATTCAATCCGAATCTAATTTCATGATTTGGGTTAGGAAAAAATTCAAAATCTTGTTTAACTGCATAATTTTTTATGCTTGAATTAAATTGCGCAATATCAAAAGCCTCTAAAGAAAGAGAATCTGAAGCAATTTCTTCACGACCAAAAAATGTTCTTGAATTGAAATTATATCGACTAAAAGTCAAAGTTGTATTACTGAATATTTTATTCCCGAAAATATGGTTCCAACGAAAAGAACCAATTCCATTTCCCCATCCTAATCTTTGCCCTTCTAATCTATTTATTGTTGAAATAGAATCTGAACGCGACCAACTTCTATCGTCACTATATTTATCTCCGCCAAAGTAAACACTGAAATATAAACGGTCACGATTTCCAAACTTGGAATTCAGTTTTACATTTAGGTCTTGATATAAATAAGTGGAAAACCCATCTATTCCATTTTGTTTGTTTGCAAATGTTGTCAAAGGTTTGAAGTACAAATCAAGGATTGATCTTCTGTAAGAGATAAAAAATGAAGCTGCTTCTTTTTTCAAAGGTCCCTCTATAGAAGCTTTTAAAGACATTAAGCCAAAACCAGCACTAGCATTGAATTCTTTTTCGTTACCTTCTTTGGTTCTTACATCCAAAACAGAGCTTAATCTTCCGCCGAATCTACTTGGGATAGCTCCTTTATACAATTCAGAAGATCTGATAGCATCCGAATTAAAAATCGAAAAAATTCCTATGATATGAGAAGCATTATAAACAGGAACCCCATCCAACAAAATCAGATTTTGATCGAGACCTCCTCCTCTTACGAATAATCCGCCCAACCCGTCACCACCAGATTGTATACCTGGTTTTAAAAAAGCTGTTCTAATCAAGTCAGGCTCTCCTCCCAAGGAAGGAGCATTCAAAACATCAACACTTGTTATTTTTTCTTTTGAATTGTCTTTTATATTTATTAATTCCGCAGTATCCTTACTAGTGACTACAACTTCAGCTAATGTTAGTGTCGTTTCTAAGTATTTATTTATTGCCGTGTCTCGATCTAGGTACAAGAAACCTTCTAATTCTTGACTTGTAAAAGAAAAATATTTAATCTTATGAAAACCTTTCGGTAAGGTCAAAGAATAAAATCCATAAGCGTTTGAAATGGTACCTTTATTCAAAAAAGGTTCTACAACAGAAGCTGAAATAATTCCTTCTCCACTCTCTTTTTCAAGAACAAATCCATTCACTGTATATCGCTCATCAAGCATCGTTTTAAACAAAACGATTTCAGAACCAATGATTCTAAAATTGACATTTTCTTCCGCTAATAAATAAAGTAATATTTCGCCCAATTTGGTCTCGTCAAAATCAACAGATTTTCTGATTTTCTTTTCAAAAAGCTGAGGCGAAAAAATAATATTGACGTCTCCAACTTTGGCCAATTTTTCAAGTAAATCGGAAAGCGTAGCTTGTTTAGATTTAAAGGAAATTTTTTGATCTAACAAAGGATATTGTTGTCCATAGCTTTGGACAAATACAAAACAAAATAGCAGCAATGAGAATATCCTTTTAGACATGTTGAGTCGAAGGTATTAATTAAAAAAGCCTTATCCCATATTTAAACGGCATAAGGCTTCAAAGCGTTGGGCAAATGCAGGATTAATTACAAGTTCCTCCTGTCATTAAGACTATTTCATTATTAAAGTCAATTTTTTCAATCTGAAATACGGTTTTCAGAATAGCCATAATTTCTTCTAATGTCTTTCCTTCAAACTTTCCAGTTACCTCACAATTTGCTAATAAATTTGTGTCCCAAAGTATCTTTTTTCCGAATTTTAGTTCGATTAGACTCATTGCTTTCAATAACCTAGTATCATTAAATTCCAGCATCCCATCAAACCCGTTTAAAGTAAGATCCATCGTTTCCTTGATAGGAGAAAAATCATTATGTAATGTAACTTCTTGACCTTTAGTCAATATTACAGATTTACCTCCATCTTTTTGAGTCACTTGAACTTTTCCATGCCTAACAGATACCACTGTCTCATTCGTCTCTTCAGTGCTTACCTTAAAGCTTGTTCCTAGCACACGTATCAAAGCATTTGGTGTCTCAATAATAAAAGGCTTTGTTTCATTTCGTGCTACATCGAAAAAAGCTTCACCGTTTAGACTAATTCTTCTTTCTGACTTTATATGGGGGAAAAAAGTAAGGTCTGCATTTTCATTCAACAAAATCGATGATCCATCAATCATTTCAAACGATTCCACTTCTCCATGCGATGTGCTTTCAACCAAAGTATTTGGTTGTTGGCTTGGGCCAAACGTTCGAACCACTAGAAGCGCTCCGAGTAAGAGGATAAAACCAGCAGCAATTTTCATCCATGCGAAACTCGATCTGCGACGTGGTGTCAAATCTACCACTTTGGCCTTCTCTTCATTTGGATTTTTAAGCTCTGCTTTATCCATCAATTTTGTCCATTGCTTGTCTACATCAACAGGCATCAGATCGGCTTCTTGAATCGTAGAAGCTTCCCAAATGGCTTGAACCACTCGATATTCTAGTTTATTATCCTCACTTTCATCGATCCAGTCAGTCAATAAAGCCTGTTCCTTAACTGAAATATTTCCAGTTAACTCTTTGTGAATCAATAATTCCAATACATCCTTTTTCATCAATTGCTTTACTTATTCATGAAGGAGACACAATAATTAGTTATCCCCCCTATTGTAAACATTAAAATTTATGCCATTGTCCATAAAACGCCATAAACTAGCATCTTGGCGACATATGGCGCGAGTCGAGTTCTTAAAATTTTTAGTGCTTTGGATATTTGGTTTTCTACGGTTTTTATAGAGATATCTAGGGATTCCGCAATCTCGCGATAGCTCATTTCTTGGTCTCGACTCAGAAGAAAAACTAATCTGCATCGATCGGGTAATTCCTTGATAGCTTCTGATATTTTCTCCTTTAATTCCTCGGTTCCTTCAAATTCAGTGTCTGTAGTTCCTCCAAAATCCTCAACCGTTGGTTCTTCGGCATTGCTCAATTTGATTTTTTGATCCCGAATGAAGTTCAAAGTTTTATTGGAAGCCGCTCGAACTAAATACGATTTGATAGAACCTGTAATACTTATTCGATCTCTCTTTTTCCAAAGTTCCATGAAAACTTCTTGACCGATGTCCTCAGCAGTTTGCTGATCATTGATCATTCTAAATGATACAGTGCAAACCAGTCGAAAATAGGCTTTGAACAAGGCATTTAGACCTTCAGGATCTCCATTTTTTAGTAATTCTAGGTATTTTTTTTCCTCCATCATTTGAGATTACACGGAAACCATGGCTTTGATGTGAGGATGTGGATCATAGTTTTCTAGAGTAAAGTCTTCGAATTTAAAATCAAAAATAGACTTTACATCTGGATTAATTTTCAATTGAGGAAGTTCGCGAGTTGATCTTGTCAATTGCAATCGAGCTTGATCCAAATGATTGCTATAGAGATGAACATCACCAAAAGTATGAACAAAATCTCCGTATTCTAGATCACAAACCTGTGCCATCATCATTGTTAATAAAGCATAGGAAGCAATATTGAATGGAACACCTAAAAATGTGTCAGCTGATCTTTGGTATAATTGACAACTCAATTTTCCATTTGCCACATAAAACTGGAATAGACAATGACAAGGCGTCAAGGCCATATCTGATAATTCACCAGTATTCCATGCATTCACAATTATCCTTCGAGAATTCGGATTTTTCTTTATCAGATCTACTGCATTTTGAATTTGATCTATGGTTTCTCCGTTAGACTTTCCCCATGATCTCCACTGTTTGCCATATACCGGTCCTAAATCTCCATTTTCATCGGCCCATTCGTTCCAAATTCTGACTCCATTTTCTTGAAGATACTTAACATTTGTATCTCCATTCAGAAACCAAAGCAATTCATAAATGATTGACTTTAGATGTAATTTTTTTGTGGTCAACATTGGAAAGCCAGCGTTTAGGTCAAACCTAAATTGATAACCGAATACTGATCTTGTACCGGTACCTGTACGATCAGATTTATCAGTTCCATTGTCTAGAATATGTTGAAGTAAATTGTGATAAGCCTGCAAGTTGACTGGATTTTTAGATTAAAAAAGTCTATTTTGAATGAGTCTTAAGGCAAATTTACGACTTTTCGACCCTTTCTTATTCGAAATTAAGCCAGAAACTGTAATCCTGACCAAAATAGTCGATCTTAGTGTAACTTCAGATTATTATGCTTCAAAAAATTTTCCAACACCTAAAGTTTTCAGCTTTTTTCCTGCTGGTTTGCACAACCGCTGCTTTAGGACAGACTTGGCAGCTAGAAAAAGAAGTAGAAGGTGTAGAAATATTCACAAGAATTGTAGAAGGCTCTGATCTAAAGGAATTGAAGTTGGAATTTTATTTAGATCTAAACTTGGCCCCGATTGTTCACCTATTGCATGATGTTCAGGATTATACCAACTGGGTTTACAATAGTTTGGCTTTCGAAGCAGTATCATCTAATGCACCTGGAAATGGATATTTTTATGGAATTGTCGATTTTCCATGGCCATTGGATGACAGAGACTATGTCATTCATACCGTAACGAAGCAGGATGTCTCAACTAATATTGTAACTATCGAGTCCAAAAGTATTGAGCATGAGGCTAAAAAATGTACTTCGAAGTACGTGAGAATTCCAAGACATCACAATCGTTGGACCTTGACACCTTTAGAAAAGAATAAAACTAAGCTTGAATATTGGTTAAAAACCGACCCTGGAGGCAATTTGCCGGATGGTATCATAAATATGGCGATCGACAAAGGTTCTTTGCAAACCGTTTTGAATATGAAAACAAAATTAGCGAATTGCAATTCTGATTTAAAATTGGCTTATATTAAAGAACGATAAAATTATCTGGCGTTCTACCGAACAAAATTTCTGTCCAAAAATTTCTTAAAATTACATTAACTCTTTCTGTTTAAGTTTGTTTCATTTTTACAAACAATAGCTGAATGGGACATCAAAGTTTAAATGACTGTGTCAAAGATCTAGAACATGCTGGACAATTGCTTCGAATCCCTTTTGAGGTAGATCCAAACTTGGAAATGGCAGAAATTCATAGAAGGATATTTGACGCCAAAGGGCCTGCTATTCTATTCGAAAAAGTGAAAGGCTCCCCTTTCAAAGCTGCATCCAACATTTATGGGACCTATGATCGAACTGAATATCTTTTCCGAGATACCATCAAGATGGTTCAGAAAGTCACACAGCTGAAGATCGATCCCATGCTGATCTTGAAAAAGCCTGGAAAATATATTCCAGCTGCTTTCACCGCCTTGAGAGGATTACCCAGAAAAGTACGTTGGAAAACCCCTGTAGAATACGGGGTAACAACCATAGACAAAATTCCGCAGGTAAAATCTTGGCCAATGGATGGGGGTGCTTTCGTTACTTGTCCTCAAGTATTTACCATGGCTCCAAACAATAAGAATATCATGGAGTCTAACCTCGGAATGTATAGGGTACAACTCGGTGGCAACGATTATATTCAAAATGAAGAAATTGGAATGCACTACCAACTCCATCGTGGAATTGGCGTTCACCATAC
This sequence comes from uncultured Saprospiraceae bacterium, assembly GCA_937928045.1. Taxonomy (GTDB): domain Bacteria; phylum Bacteroidota; class Bacteroidia; order Chitinophagales; family Saprospiraceae; genus JABDJM01. Next base: position 36,573 of record CALFWO010000028.1, read on the forward strand.
CGCTTATAATCAATCTGATGAACCTTTTCGAGCAAGTGTTTTTGTAGGCGGCCCACCGGCTCATACATTTGGTGCCATCATGCCTATGCCAGAGGGATTGACTGAGTTGACCTTTGCAGGAATGTTGACCAATCGAAGATTTCGATACAGGTTCAAAGATCAACATGTGCTCTCTGCAGATGCAGACTTTGTAATCACGGGAACTATATTGAAAAATAAAAAAAAGCGAGAAGGTCCTTTTGGAGATCATCTCGGATACTACTCATTAGAGCATGATTTTCCAGTGATGAAAGTTGACAAAGTTTATCACAAGAAAGATGCGATCTGGCAGTTTACGGTTGTTGGGAGACCGCCTCAAGAGGACAGTAGTTTTGGTCATTTGATTCATTTATTAGTTACTCATTTAACCGGGCAAGAATTTCCAGGATTAAAGAATATTAATGCTGTAGATGCGGCAGGAGTTCATCCTTTGCTTTTGGCAGTGGGTTCTGAAAGATATATGCCATTTCGAGAAAAAAAACCGGAAGAAATACTAATTCAAGCCAATAGAATTTTAGGCTCTGGACAAACTTCATTGGCCAAGTTTTTGATCATTGCGGATGATGCGGATGCTCCAGGTTTGGATAGTGCTGATATTCCAAATTTCTTCCATCATGTTTTAGAAAGAATTGATTGGAAAAGAGATCTTCATTTTCAGACTAAAACAACGATAGATACTTTGGACTATTCTGGTTCTGGATGGAACGAAGGATCAAAAGTTATCATGGCTTGTTGTGGAAAACCTTTAAGAGCATTGGGAAAGGAAAAACCTGCCGGGTTGTCATTGCCAGCCTCTTTTGACCAAGCCCATTTGGCGCTCCCAGGGGTATTGGCAATTAGTGGAAAAGCCTTTACTGATAAGGATTCTGCGGAAAAAGAAATGGCAGAATTGTCTTCGAAACTAGCAACACAGGACTTGGAGCATTTCCCATTGGTTGTGATCACAGATGATGCATCTTTTACTGCGGCAACGCTAAATAATTTTCTGTGGGAAGCTTTCACCAGATGTAATCCTTCGCATGATATTTACGGAGTCAATTCCTTTGTTGAAAATAAACATTGGGGATGTAAGAATTCATTAATATTAGATTCAAGAATCAAACCACACCATGCTCCAGTTTTGATTGAGGACAAGAAAACGAGTGCTAAAGTTGATGAATATTTTAAGCGGGGAGGACCGTTAGAAAAATTTGGTTAAAAGATAGCTTATTGAAATTTCAATAAACCATCCTTTAACCAAATATTTTTTTAATTAACTCCAATCTAAAAGGTCCACAATTGTCAGTTTTGTTTCTCCTCCTTTGATTGATTTAATTTCGGCTGCTAATATTAATTTAACAGACTTGTCTTCTTGAATTCTTTGTAATTTTTTCATAAAATTTCTCTCTTTAAATTTTTAAAAGAAGTTGGTGTCTAGAATTCCAACTCGAATCTTTCTGAGAAAAACTTTCCGAAAATTTCCTGCCATGAAACCGAATAAAAATTTAATTCCTAATAAATATTGAAGAATTAAATTCACTAATTTTCAAAAATTTAAAATCATAATTGTCACGTCAGCTTCCTGAATAGGAAAGTCCAAACAATGCATTTAATGACACTTTGGTTTTTTTTATAACAGTCTTCTGCATCCAATCAATTTTAAACACTTTAGCTAAAAATTGAATAAAGAAATAAATCATTGTCACTGAGTGGCGCAGTTTTCATTTTAAAATTCGAACATCAAAGGATAGTTAAGTGGAATTAAGATTTGATTTCTACTTAAAATTTATCATCAAAATCTCTTTTTAAAATTGTAGAATCCTTTAATTGGCACAACAATAAATGGAGTCATTTTTTGTCAATTGGTGAAAAGTCGATACCTTTTGGGTTTTGTAACGCTCAAAAGTTCTAAATGAAACGAATAATACTACTGATATCTAGTGTTCTATTGCCTATTCTGACCTTTGCACAGGATGCTAAAGGTTGGGATCAAAAAATTGATGAAGCATTTAAGCCTATCTCAGATTTTTTCTCTGCAATAATCTTTTTTGAAATAATGCCGGGGACACCGCTTGTCATTGTTTTGTTGGTTTTAATGGCCTTATTCTTTACTATTTACTTTGGATTTCCGAATATCCGATACTTTGGAACGGCAGTTAATGTCGTTAGGGGAAAGTACGATGATGTTGAAGGAGGCCATTCCGTAGGAGATAAAGGAGCAGACATCGATGGTGATGGTGATATTAGAGATACTATTCGAGATGAAAGCAAAGATGGAGAGGTCACGCACTTTCAGGCCTTGGCTACGGCGGTATCTGGTACAGTAGGTAACGGAAATATTGCGGGTGTAGCTTTGGCCATCGCATTGGGCGGTCCCGGAGCAACCTTCTGGATGATCATTTGTGGTCTTTTGGGGATGTCCACCAAATTCGTTGAATGTACACTTGGAGTACAATATAGAGATGTTGGTCCAGATGGGACAATATATGGTGGTCCGATGTACTACATTAGTAAAGGATTAAAAGAAAGGGGTTTTACCACGTTGGGTAAAATTTCAGCTGTCTTTTTTGCAATTTTTTGTATTGGAGGATCATTCGGAGGAGGAAACGCAGCCCAATCAAACCAAGCTACTATTGTTATTAAAGACCTTTTGAATCTTCAGAGTTCAAGTGCTGGTTCATTAATTGGTGTTGTTCTAGCAATTCTCGTCGGAATTATCATCATTGGAGGAATTAAAAGAATTGCTTCTGTTACGGAAAAAGTGGTTCCATTTATGGCTGGATTGTACTTACTGGCATGCATCTACATTTTATTAAGTAACGCAAGTGCTGTTCCGGGCGCATTCGGACAAATTTTTTCTCAAGCGTTTACACCTCAAGCTGGAATTGGTGGAATGATAGGAGTTCTGTTGATTGGATTTAAGCGAGCGGCATTTTCTAATGAAGCTGGTGCCGGTTCTGCTTCGATTGCGCATTCAGCAGTAAAAACAAAATATTCAGCTTCGGAAGGATTGGTTGCTCTGTTAGAGCCTTTCATCGATACAGTTGTAATTTGTACAATGACTGCATTGGTGATAATCATCTTTAATGGTGACGGTGCATTTGCTTACGGTGGTGAAGGAGGAAAAGTATTTATTGATGGCGCTGCTTATGAAGGGGCTGGGATTACTTCTCTTGCCTTTGCTAAGTACATTCCATTCAGTGATATATTCTTGACGATTGCCGTGGTACTGTTTGCGGTTTCGACAATGATCTCTTGGTCTTACTATGGACTACAATCTTGGAAATTTTTGTTCGGACGTGGCGCTGCAGCGGATATGGCTTACAAACTTATTTTCTGCCTGTTTATCATTATTGGTGCTGCAGCTAATATGGGTTCAATTTGGGCCTTCTCAGATGCAATGATTTTCGCTATGGTCTTTCCAAATATGATTGGATTATTCTTTTTGTTCCCAGTAGTGAAGAAGGAATTAGCACGATATTTAGCAGCGATCAAAGGATAAGAAAAATATAATTTACTACAAAAGGGTTATCTGTTGAAAAACAGTTAACCCTTTTTCATTTATACTCAATCGCTTACACTAGCGATAAATTCTCAATATTTAATTTACCGAGGCACGGGTATTCCTTTCGGCTTGAATGCCAGTAACTTTGTATCAACATACCGAGATACTCTACCTGCATATAGAACTTACAATTTTTAATGGCCTTCCGCCAAAACCGAATTTTATGCAGTTTAAAGATTTACAAAAATCAATCCTGATCCTTGCGCTTTTCTGCGCTACTTCTTTCGTAGGAAATGCGTCTATTTTCTACGTAGATCAATCCAATGTTTCTGGTACTGAAGATGGCATTACTTGGGCCACCGCATTTACTGATTTGCAAGCAGCATTGACTCATTCTGCTCTTGCTTTCGGAGACGAAATTCATGTGGCTCAGGGTACTTACAATCCAAGTTCTGTTGCTGATCCGGATGTTTCATTTGAATTAGTAGATGGTGTAGAAATAAAAGGAGGATTTCCTTCTGGTGGAGGTGTTAGAAATCCAATTGCGAATACTACTGTTCTTGACGGAGCGGGTATCTCCTATTCCGTAATTTATTCTAACGGCGTATCAGCTGCTACCGTATTGGATGGATTTACAATAACGGGAGGACAAGCAAGTGGCATTTGCTCTGATGGAAGTTCAAGCTCAAGACAGAAATTTGGTGGAGGCTGGTTTAATATTAATGGAAGTCCTAGAGTAAACTATTGCATCTTTGATGGCAATTCTTCTAGTTGTAATGGTGGAGCCATTTATAATGATGGAGGCGCTGGAAAGACATGTGATCCAGTTTTTACGAATTGTGAATTCAATAACAACTACGGTGATCTTGCAGGAGGAGCCATTTACAACAACGGAAACGGTGGTACAGCGACAACCACTTTTTACAACTGCAAAATCATTTCTAATGGAACCAATAGAACTTATACCACCTACGGAGCTGCAATATATAATTTAGGTAAAAACGGAAATGCAAATTCCTTATTTGTCAATTGTGTATTGGCGCATAATTCAGGATTTGCTGGAGGAAGTATTTATAATTTAGGATCGGATGGCGGACAGGCAAGTCCAACGGTAATTAATTGCCTGTTTTTTGGAAATGATGCGGAATTAAGTGCAGGTGCATTGTATACAAACGCGGGTAATACCCCGGGTGGTGGAACATCCGTAGCTAATATTCAAAATTCAATTTTCTGGAACAATGTAGCTGGACAATTTGGAGGTGATATATTTAAAAATAATAATGGTGTAATTAACTTAACAGAATGCATCATTGATGCGGCAGATTGTACGGAAGGAGCTGCCGGAAATACCGACCCAACCTGCATTAGTGGGGTTCAATTCAATGAAGACCCAATGCTTGCTGATCCATACAATGATGATTTTTCATTGACTGCAAATTCAGCAGCAATCAACGAAGGAGATAATTCAATTAATCCTTTACCAATGGATTTGAACGGAATGTCAAGAATTCAACAATCAACAATAGATCTTGGACCAATTGAGAGTCCTTTTGTTGCTTTAGCAATTGAATTGATTGATTTTAATGCTCAAATTTTAGGAGAAGAAGTTATCGTAGAATGGAGTACCTTATTTGAAATCAATCACGATGTATTTGAAGTTGAAAAATCAACAGACGGAATTAACTTTAGCACCATTGGTACTCAAAAAGGTCTGAATAAAGATGGGGTTAAAACTATCTATTCATTCGTGGATAAGTTTCCTGCTCAGGGAACAAATTACTATAGAATAAAATCAATTGACTTCTCTAAAAACAACAAGTTATCTTCAACTAGAAATGTTGTTTTCTCGATAAACAACATCAGTATCTTTCCAAACCCTACTGCTGATTACATCAACATTCAAGCTAGTACAACGATCAAATCGGATATTGAATATGTTGTAATAAATGCTCAAGGTCAAACCATGACCAACGGGATAATTCAAAGTAGAAACTATGAACTTTTGGAGCGTATTGAAATTCCAGCTCAATGGAATCCAGGTTTGTACTTCATAGTCTTGGATCCAACTAAAATGCCAAACAGTACACCTTTAAAATTCAATATTTTAAGATCAAAATAGGACTGAATACTTTAGGTTTATAATTACGAAATCAATAATTAGATGCAGAAATTATTTAAATATTCCATTGGAATACTGGTCCTCTGTTTGTACTCCATGAATTGGGTTACTGACAATGAACTGGATCACTGGGATACTGTCCATAGAGAATCCAATGGTCAGATTCATTTCTCATTTAAAATGAAAAAAAATCCAAATTTAGCTGATAAATCTTGGATGAATATTGAAGTAATTAATGAAACAGGAGAAGCATTGAAAATTATTTCTGCAATGTATAAAGTGGAACTGCAAGGAATCAACCAAAAAGGTAAAATCATTTCAGAAGGTTTTTTCAGATCTGCAAATCCATCAGAAATATTTAATCTCGCATTTTCTCCAAATCCATTTGAAGAAGCAACATTACCGACCGGTAAAATTCAAGAATCTAAGAGATTAAGTACGCTTTGCGCTTCTATTCTAGGACATGCTGATGAATTACAAACGGTGCATGGAAACTTTCAATTTTACTTAGAGTTAGAAGGAAATCATAGATACGTGGTTGCGCCAGAAAATATTGAATTCAGATTCGAATGGATGCCGATATCAGAAAAAAATATGGCGCAAGTATTCACAGAAATAAACTATCTGCTTCGCAATCCATCAGGGGAAAACTACGAGATTCATAGAGTTTCGGACCTACTTGGTATTCCTGGGATTCACAAGACATTAGATCCTTTGACTTTACTTACTGGTTTAGGACTGCGCAGGGATTTAAGAGATGGTAGACAGATCATTGCTCAATTCATTGCTGAGTATTATGTTAAAAATAAGGATGTTCAAAATTATTATAGCGAACATATTTTAAAACAAGATTATAGAATACTTATTGACTTCAAACATCATCCTGAGCTTTGGACTACGGAAAATTTACAAGACTTGCTAGATTGGCTAAAGCTTGCAAACAACAGTACTAAATTCAGATTATTAGAAGCACTAAATGAAAAAAGAACGGTTTGGCAAAAAGACGAACAGATCGTAAAAACTTTATCTAATGTCGTTGAAACTAAATTTGAATTCTTATTGAAATCAAAACCTGAGTTATTAGACCAAAGAGAATTAGTTTCTTGGGCAGCGGCGGCACATATGTGGAGTATGACTGGAAACCAAGAAGCCATCCCCTACTTGATTCCATTCTTGAAAAATAAAAAGTCTATAATCGGTACTGAACTTTTACTCGATCCTAATTCCTATGATCTTCCTAGAGCAAATCGCGTTTGCGATGTGGCATTAGAAGCCATCTTAAGAGTGCAAGGAAAGGATCTTGAAAAAACATATAAATCGGCGGGTTATAAGCCGCCATACTTATACGGAGAGGCCCCAATTGTTGTAGAGAAAATCAGAAATGATTTGATCCGCGATTTTAGCATTTGAACAAACACTATAACCTATGAAGCGCTTTTATAAATTGATCATTTTAGAATGTCCAGTTTTGAAAGCGTTTCATTATTTTTTTATGGCTATTTCTATCATTAATTTTCGACAATAAATCTGGTCACCTTTTCGATTACACTTTTATTTTTTACCAATTTAAAATGGCCAAGTCCAGTGGTCGCAATCAATTGAACGTTCTGTTGTTTTTCAAAGAAATTTTCAGATAAATTATATGGCACCGATTGATCTCCTTTGTCATGCACAATCAACGTTTTGCCTACATTTAATTGATCAAAATATTTATTCGCATCACCCATCTCAAAAGGTATTCCCATTTTATTGGAAATCGCCTCTCGATAAATTGATTTGGATCTTTTGCTAAGTCCAATTTTTTCGATAAAACTATCTACAACCCAAGTTATGTCCACAGGAGAAGCAATCAATATTAGCTTGGGAAGATTTAAGATCAACTTTGTTTTTAACGCAAAAAGCGCCGTCCCACCTCCGAAAGAATGCCCTATAATGGCTTCAACATGCTTTGATCGATTAACCACGGTTTTGATAACGTTGGCAAATACCGGTAAGTTCAAGCGCTTACCTGGGGAATCTCCGTGCGCCGGACCATCAAAGGTCACCACTTTGTATCCGGCTTTGAGTAGTCCAGGGACGAAACTGCGCAAGGCAGTTCCCATTGAATTCCAACCATGGGCCAATACCACCACTTTTTCTCCGGATCCCCACTCATACAACTTAAGCAATCGCTTACCAGACATAAATTCCGAGATTTTAGCTTGGTCTAATAGGTCATCGGATTGATGATGCTGTGCACGACCATTAGGAGTAGTAAAAAACCTGTAGGCAATTTGAGCACAGAATTTTGGGAAGACGGGACTCACTATTCCAAATCCAAGCTGCACCAATTTCAGTAAAATTGGATGTATTGGTGGCTTTGACTTCCGAACCGGTTGTTTCGGTTCTACATTAATTTCGCTATAGCTTTTGATGAACGTCTTCATAATAAACCAATTGGTATTATATTTTCACTTGATCAATTTTCTTAATCAATTCACTTGCCATGGTTTCGAACTTGCTATTGTCTTTGAAAAGTCTGGCCAATAAAATTCCGCCTTCTAAGCTTCCGATGTAATATGTCGCAAACTCTTCTGGAGATACGTCAGCTTTAAGCTCCTTTTTCCTAATGCCTTTATTGATCGTATAAACAATTCGTTCGTGCCAAGATGCCATTCTCTGTTTTACTTGTTTCAAAAGATTAGGAACATTTTCATCGGCATCAATAGCAGTGTTCATCAATGGACATCCCCCTTCGATCGGATAGTTGAGCACCTTTTCTTTGTAGTAAAAAATGACCGCTTTTAATTTGTCTGCGGTATTATTAATCACATGAGTTCGTATAGCAATTTCGCGTTCTATAGCATTGACATTAAATTCAAATGCTGCCAATGCAATCTCCTCTTTCACGCCCTTTTTATTGAGTCCCTCTCGCTTAAAATTGCCATATATTCCTCCCTTGGTCAAACCAGTGGCTTCCATAATATCCGCCATAGATGTTCCATAAAAACCTTTTCTGTTGAAAAGTGAAGCCGCTTTTTCTACAATCAAAGCTCTGGTTCTGTCTGATTTCTTCTCTTTTTTCACTTGAAATAATTAGGTTTTATTAGTTGTCTTCAACAAAATCAATTTAATTAGCAAAGTTTTTTCAATGCTTTGATTTGCTCAAAATGATGATTAGAATGGAAAATTTGAAAGAATAATAATTCTCTTGTTGTAATTAAATCCAGTGCTGGATGTGGCACCATAAATTGATCTAAACGCTTCTCATTCCAATGTTCATCTATTCTTTTATTCAACTTTTCACAGACCATCAACCAGGCTTGAAGTCCATCCTTCAAGGGTAATAATTCTTCTGATCTTGCGATGGAGTTTGGAGTTGCTCTTTGCCCTTCAGCTAATTTTTTAAGATAATTTTCATATAAACTATCAAAGGATTTTTCTCCAGGAGGTACAGGTCCAAATTTTTCAAAAAATTCATCCGGTTGTTTGTAAACACCAGTAATGAGATAAGCAGAAAGCAACATATGCCCCAACTGTTCTGCCATGCTCCATTTACCGGGAATGATTTCCTTTTTCCAATTTTCTTCAGAAATATCGATTAAAATTTGCTTCGCTGTGGTTTCTAATTCGGCAAGCCTTTTCTGGATATTTTGCAGATTCATTTGATTTCCAACTTTGGTTATCATCAAATATACAAAATAAAACCGTTCGGTCTATTTTTAATGTCCAAAAAATTTCCGTTAATCTTTTGCATTCTTAAATCATCTCTAACGAAATTGATCAATCCTAGAGCTGATTACTTACTTTTACGGCAATGGCAGTAATGAGGACTGTATATTTTGGCTTAGGCAGCAATTTGGGGGATCGAAAAGGATCTTTGGCCACTGCAGTTGATGCATTGTCTGCACAATTTGGAACACCATCTGCCAAATCAGCCATCTATCAAACTGCAGCCTGGGGGCTTACAGAGCAGCCAGATTTTTTTAACCAAGTCGTGGCCTTCCAAACCGGGAAAAGTGCATCAGTGATTTTAGAACGTATTTTAGGGGTTGAGAAAAAAATGGGTCGCATTCGGAAAACCAAGTGGGGACCTCGCACAATCGATATTGATATCCTATTCTACGGAAATCTAAGAATTACCAAGCCTAATCTTGACATTCCTCATCCCAGAATTGCAGATCGCAGATTTGTATTGATTCCGTTGGTGGAGATCGCTGGTCAATTTATTCACCCGGATTATGATAAAAATTTGCAAGAACTTTTAGATCATTGCAAAGACGAGCAAAATGTCAAGCTATTAACCACATGAGTCAGCAATTTCCATATCGATTTATAGCCATAGAAGGGAATATTGGAGCGGGAAAGACAACGCTGTGCGAGAAGCTAGCTAAGGACTTTTCGGCCAAGTTAATTTTAGAGCAGTTCGATGACAATCCATTTTTACCATTCTTTTATAAAGATGCAGAGCGTTATTCCTTTCCGGTGGAACTGTTTTTCATGACTGAACGACACAAACAGTTACAGGCCAACTTGAACCAACCTGATTTATTCCAACAATTTACTGTTTCTGATTACATATTTGTAAAAACCTTGCTTTTCGCAAGGAACAACTTGACGAAGGATGAATTTCGATTGTTCCAACGACTTTTCCAAATTATGAAAACCAACTTTCCGAGCCCTGATCTCATCGTGTTTTTACATCGTCCAGTTGAAGAATTGATGTTGAACATCAAAAAAAGGAATAGAAGTTACGAGACAGAAATCACACCGGAATATTTATTGTCTATCCAGAACACTTACTTCGATTATTTCAAAATGGAAAACCAGACTCCAATTCTTATCATCGACGTAAGTAAATTGGATTATCTAAACAATCCTGAAGATTACCAGAAGATCGTTAATGAAATGTCTCGCAAGTATACACCGGGATTGCATCATGCTAGCTTTGTTCAATAGAAATTTGGAACATTTGCTCCAACTTCAATAAAGAATTTTGTTGGTCTAATCGTTTGATTTTGGGTGTCTAAATAAGGAAAACCATTTTCATCTAACATTGGGACATGTCTATTCTTGACGTCATTTTTAGCCGTAAAGGCCAATAACCAATCATGGAATAATTTATTCTGAATTGCATGGCGAATACGCTCGTCATCCAATCCAATTCTAAAACTTGCCGTTTGGAAATAAACAAGGTCCATTGTATAATCTATTGCAAGAATACCATGGCTTTGCTTTCCATATTTTGTTCGTGATAAATCTTTGTATCCCCAACGCATAGCCATGTCATCTGGTGGATCATGCTTGGAAGCTTCTGGATCATGAGGATTACCTGTCCATAGTTGTAGATTCAATCCGAGTCGATGTCTTTCGTGGTAATAGTTCATAGCAAGAGATCCGGTTCGAAATTGATCCAAGCCTTTAAAACCTAGCGCATCATTTTGGGTAATGAACTCAAAATTGCCGATGTTCAAAGTAATTTCTCCGCTGGATTGTTTACTATTTTTTTCTAAATAATAAATATACCAATAACCGAGACTGGCCATCTTTTCCCGTTGATTCAAAACAAAGAAATTATCCAACAGAATTTTTTTTCCCCAACTGAACTCCCCTCCTATTGCCAATCTCGTTTCCCATCTCTTTTGGGCCGTCCCTATTCCATTAAAAAAATAGTGCGTGCCCAATCTTGCTCCAACTTTAAAATTATCAATTGGAATTTTGGATTGTAAAAATAATCCCATCCGATTATTGGGTTTACCAATTGAAAAGGAAAGACCACCTTGAAATTGAAATTGTGCGGCACACGGATGTACTAGACAAAATAAGATCAACCATAAAATTCGGCGCAGCATAGGAACTATTGAATGGCAAAGTTAGGTTTAAAATCGTAAAAGTTAATGCTTTGTTAATTTCAATTGACACCCCACCAAAAAGAAGAATGCCTACATCCACTCAGAAACTTAAACCTATTCTTATGAAAAAATTAATCGTACTTGTCTTAGGTATCGGCTTTTTTATTTCTCCACTCTACAAAAAAGTTGTTCATGCTTCCACAATAATTCCTAGGACTATTTTTAATCTAGACAACCATCCAGCAGAATCAAAAATTCAAATTGCTTTGCTATTGGATACCAGCAATAGTATGGATGGCTTGATTGACCAAGCAAAATCACAACTCTGGAAAATGGTCAATGAATTGGCCTCTGCAGAAAGAAATGGTCATGTACCTCAGATTGAACTGGCGTTGTACCATTATGGCAATAGCAACCTTAGTGGAGAAACCTATTTTATTGAACGAAAGGCAGGGCTTACAAAAGATCTGGATTTGGTATCAGAAAAACTATTTTCACTATCGACGAATGGCGGAAATGAGTACTGCGGTGCTGTGATTAAAACCTCTTTAAAAGAATTAGACTGGTCAAATTCTCCAAAAGATTTAAAACTAATGATCATTGCAGGAAATGAACCTTTTGATCAAGGTCCAGTAGATTTTAGAAATTTCTGTAGTGAAGCCAAGTCTTCAGGTATTCAAATCAATACTATTTTTTGCGGTGATTACAATACGGGAAAATCAATCGGTTGGATGGAAGGCGCAAATATTGCAGAAGGAAAATACCTTAATATTGATCAAGATCAAAAAGTCATTCACATCAATACACCATATGATCGACAAATTATTGATTTAAATATTAGATTAAACAAAACCTACATTGGTTATGGACATCTAGGCAAAGAGAAAATGAGTCTTCAAAATTCTCAGGATATAAATGCCAATAGCTATGGAGCTGCAAACATGAGAAGTCGAGCGGCTGTAAAGGCGAAGAAAAGTTACAATAATGCGAGTTGGGATTTGGTAGATGCTGTCGAAGAGAATGAAAGTATCTTGGATGATTCTGTTCAAATGCCTCCGATGATGCAATCTATGAATAAAGAAGAACGCGCCGATTATATTAAGCTAAAAAAATCGGAACGTGATCAAATTCAAAAAGAAATTTTAGCATTAGAAAAGAAGGCAAGAGCATTTGAGGAAAAGGAAAGAGCGAAGATGGAAGGAAGCGAAAAAACCTTGGACAATGTTTTGATTGAAGCAGTAAAAAGTCAAGCAGTAAAGAAAAAATTTGAATTTCAAAAGTAGTTTAAATTAACGATCATATTGAATGTCATTATTTAATAGATGATTTTTAGGGGAAAAGTAGCAGGTGATCAGTACTTCGTGGCTATTTAAAATTACATCTTAGGACACTTGGTTTTTACTTTGGTTTTTCCCTGTCTAACATAAGTCAAAGATAACTCGAAGGCGCCGCGCGAAAGTGTGGCGTTTTTCAATGGTGAAGTATTGATTCCATAACTCATACCGATGTCCCATTGGGTCCATTCCAATATTAATGAAGTCGTCCATTCGTCTGCAAATAAATTGAAATCCTTTCGCTTTGATAAATGTGGCCACAATCCAATTCTAAAAGCCATCTCTTTCCAGTCAGAATTGCTATATCTAAAATTAGTTCCAAAGGAAATGCTAGATCGATCGCCCTGGTTTTGAATCAATAAGCCGGGTAACAAACTAAGCTGTCCTGTGAGTGCGATTTCACCACCGGCGTGAATGACCCATCGCTTATCTAGTGTTTCAAACTCGTTTTCCAAAGATACATTCGGACCATTCAAATGATTCAAAGCTCCACCTAAATAAATTGAACTATTTTTAGAAAGGGTCATGTACCAAAGCAGACCTAAATTAAAATCCAAGTATAAATCCGTGTCTCCAGTGGATTGATTAAACCAAGCCTCTTGACTTGGCGTATCAAATGCGGGGTAACCTGCCAGTCCATCATATTGATCTGAAAACCACAATCGATTCCAATTCAAAGTATTTTGTCCAAATCCGATTTGAGCGCCAGCAATCAAATATTGGCTTTGATAAGAGTAGGCATTTCCAGAAATCTGCTTTGCATAAGATCCACTGAGATGAACTCGGGTCTGTTTGAACTCGCCATCACCAGCGCCGCCATCGAGATAAGCATTCAAGCCCAGGCCGAAGAAATCATTTCCAAAGGCTTTTAAATTAAAATCGGTACCAATATTTTGGGTACGAAAAGGCTGGTTGCCAAGAATACTTGACCACTGATCCCGATAATTTAGGTGAAAGCGAAATTGTCCGGGGAAAACACCAGTCATGGCCGGATTTAGGAGCTGAGGTGCCTTATAAAACTGAGCCAAACGCATATCCTGAGCGACCAATGATTGCGATAATAGCAAGTAAAAGGTGCCAAAAATAATCGCTGTCTGAAGGCGTCTAAAGGGCATGATTTGGAGATACTTATGGGAATGGTTCCTAATATTAAACGTAAAAACGGTAGTAAAGATTCTGGAACAAAGGTGGAAAATGACCTAGTCTTTAGGTTTCTAAATTGACAGTTTATCTTGAATTTAAGACATTGATTTTCAGCGATTTGCGGGTTCATCTATGGATTATAGAAAAATCCGCTGACCTGATAATCAGTCACTTAGCCAAGGTTAAAGTTGTTCTAATGAAAAATGAAAGCTTTGTTAAACTGGGATTAAACTTCCCATTGGATTTCGTAAAAATCCGTAGACTGATAATCAATGACTTACATTTCAGGCTGGGTACATAATCTATGGCTCTGTTTCAACTTGGAATTATTTCCCATTGGATTTCGTAAAAATCCGTTGGCCTGATAATCAACGACTTACCAATAAACGATCTATTATTAATTTTTCATCTTTCTCCCTACAACTTTCCTATCTTTCCACCTGATTAATCGAAGGCTCATTTCATGAAACTACTCGGGATTATAGGATTGGTTTTGTTGGTACTGTATATCGCTGCCCTCTTGTTTCTATATGTTCAACAAGAGAAATTTATTTTCTACCCTACTGTTCTTCCCGATGACTACAAGTTTGAAGCGTATAGCAATTTTGAAGAAGTTGTTTTTAGAAAAACGCATCAAAAGACCTGGCATGGTTTGTACTTTAAAGTGCCGGAACCTAAAGGCTGCGTAATTTATTTTCATGGTAATACCGGTGACCTCTCTAGATGGGGTGCTCATGCGGAAGATTTTAGAAATTTAGGCTATGCAGTCATCATGATTGATTATCCTGGATTTGGAAAAAGCAGAGGCCATTTGTCGGAAAATCAAATCAATAAATTCGGGCGAAGAGTTTATGACTGGGCGCTTCAGAAATTCAAAGCTGAACAAATTGTCATTCTTGGTAGATCTTTGGGAACTGGCCCAGCTACTACATTATCCACTAAAGTAGCTTCTAAATCATTAATTCTAGAAACGCCGTTCAGCAGTATTCCTGATATGGCTGCTCAAACTTATAAGATTTTTCCAACTGATTATTTATCGCGCTTCCGGTTTAATACCTTGAAAAAAATCAAAAAAACCAAAGCGCCAGTTTTTGTTATTCACGGCACGAAAGACGAACTTATTCCTTATGAAATGGGTAAATCAGTAGCTGATGCAAAAGGTACTATGATTACCATTGAAGGTGCCAATCATAATGACTTTTCTGATTTTCCTGTTTATAAAGTTCATCTCGCAAACATTTTGAAATGAGAACTACTTCCCTTTTTTTATTTATCTATTTATGCTGTAATTATGGCTGTTCCCAATCAAACTATTGGAATACTGCCAGCACATTAAACAGCCTAACACCAATCGTTCAGTTGGACAAAAAAATAGTTGAAACATCAGGCTTGGTAAAACATGATGGCAGTTTTTGGACCATTAATGACTCCGGAGATGCTTCTTATATTTATGAAATAAATACAAGTAATGGTGGGGTGAAAAATAAGATTGAAATCTTAAATGCTAAAAACAAAGATTGGGAGGCTTTAACCACCGATAATGAATTTTTATACATTGGAGATATTGGAAATAATAAAGGCGATAGAGGTAGACTTACGATTTACAAAGTCAGCCTTTTGGAACTTGCCTCACGGAAAAACAAAATACCGCATGCCGGAAAAATCACATTCAGTTATCCAGATGATCGAAGAAATTATGATTGTGAAGCGATGATCATTATGGATGGTGCACTTTGGCTTTTTACAAAAAACAGAAAAGGATTGGATACTCATCTCTATACCATTCCAACGGAGGAAGGACACTACATTGCTGAATTTAAAAGTGAATTTCAATGCGATGGCTTAATCACTGCCGCTACTTATAAAGATGAGCAATTAACATTGCTTGGTTACACTTCCAGACCGAATTATCTACCTTTCGTATGGAAGTTTCCTAAGTTCAATAGCAAACGACTTTTTAAAGGGAAAAAACAAGGCGCACTACTTGCTAAAGTCTTACAGTTCGAGGCTATCTGGGCTGGCCAAGATGGAGAATACTTTTTGTCCAATGAAGGCAACGGCAAACAGAAAAAACCTGGGTTGTGGATGTTGATTATGGAGTAGAATCTATACAATCAATCCAAATTGGTTTGAACATTTATCACGCCATAAATCATATTTTATTTTATTTATCTTCCTCCGAGATAGACTCCGCTGACATTGCTAATTTATTGGTCTGCAACACCCAATTTCTATGAATCAAAACATCGATTACATTCTTGTAACACATTTCTCGCACCTTACCGAAGGTATGCGTTATTCTATGCTTGCCATTGGGAGTAGAGCACGATGAAGTACCTTGCATGTGATTTACAAATAATCTGGATCCATCAGAGTTAAATATGGTAGATGAAAAGTTATTGTGATTGACGGAAGAGCTTGTGCCATCAGCTGCAATCAGAGTAAATAAATCACCCGAAAATTCAATGGTGGACTGTGTGCCATCAGCATTGAACAAGGTAGCGGAGTTTCCATTCACAAGAACAGAAGAATTGGTACCATCGAAATTTTTAATGGATATATTACTACCGAAATGATGGACATTGGAGTAAGCCTGACTATTCTCATTTTTTTGTGCAAAACCATCTACAACGACAACGAATAGCAGCAAAAAGAACAACGGAAATTTCATAAGCTTTCTTTTAAAGATAAGGAAATTTATTAATAAATCCAGGATTGATTCTATTGGAACAATGTATTCCAAAAGGCATTTATTGTAGACTTAACAAATTGGAATCAATTGAGTTTAATGCATCATCATTTTAACACTTGATGGAATAAGGAAATAAATGTAACTCTTCGAAAATTTTAATGCTTACAACTATTTACTTTGTTTTATTTTCCAAAAGAAGAATTGGTAAATTTCCTTTTTTCCAGCCTTCCACCACTTTCTCTGGGACCTCCGGCGTTTTAATATTCATTGCGGAAAGCAATATATCTACATCTCCGTCAGCCTCAATATCGGTAGTGATAAACCGCATCCATCTAGAATCAGCAAATTGATCAATTGTATAACGACTAAAATTATTGCGGCCATTGTTTTCAAAAATGACGAATCCTTCTTTTTGATTATTGTCAAAATCTGGATGAAAAGATACTGCGGCAATATCTAAATCTCCATCTAAATCAAAGTCAATGGCTTCGGCTTGGTAAACTCCATTCAGCGGAATGAAAAAGGATTCTTCATAGTCACCATTATTATTCAAATAAAGATGTATTCCATGATATGGTTTCATTAATGGCTTATAGTCGCCATTATCTCCGTTGGAATATAGTATATCTTCAACCCCATCGCCATTGAAATCCAATAGTTGAAAATGAGTGGACCCATTAGTAGGTGGAAAACGCAGTTTTCTTTCTCTCTGGAATTTTCCATTGCCTTTATTGATATACCAATCGATGCCTTCGTCGCTATTACCCATGAGCGCTATAATATCGCTTTGACCATCGTTATTTACATCTCTAATCTCCGATTTTATTGCCCCATCATCTGGAAACAGCACTTGCTTGATATATTTGTCTTCTTCAATTTGATCAAACCAAGATAAGGCTCCAAGCATATTTCCATATTCTGCCACCAAGATATCTTCTCGACCATTATTGTTTAAATCTCCAGTAGTAAAATCCACAGGTCGCATAAGATTTGGCATTACAAATTCATATTTTTGAAACTTGTATTGATAAAATGAACTTGCAGATTTCAACAATCCTTTAGGATTGTCAGAAGCATAACGCGTAGCCATATCCAAAGTCATGAACCCATCTTTGTCCGCTTTCATTTCCACGATGTGCGAATTTGTACCATACTTCCCGAGCTTTTTTCCTTGGTAATTATATTGATAAATTCCTCCTTTGTACTCAGCCGCATATATATGCTTGTTGTCTTCATCGACCGCCATGGATTGCACCAAAGGAGTTAAGTCATCGTTTTGAGTAAAGGGTTTGGTATCGAAAAAAGGAATGCCAACATTGATCGTTGGATTATTCGAAGTTGCTAATTGCTCCGGGGCATTTTCTAAATAGAAATTGATAATCTTTTGCCATTGTTCAACGGATATCAGAGCTTCCTCCGGGTAGATATTAGCAGCCTTTATTCTTTGGCCACCAATTCCTGGCTCCATCCATTCATCTGGCACTTTGGAGGCATAGCCATTTCCTTGTTGGTAAATACCTAAAAGGGCCCCCATTCTAATGAGAACGAAATTCGACCAAGTATATTTATCTAATAAATCCGGAGAGGGATAAAGATGACAACTGGCGCAATAAATCTTGGCTAAGGACTCACCGTCAGTCTGAGATAAGTCTTGGCTTTGATCACCTTCAATGTTTTTTCCAACTTCCTTTCTTTCTGCGTCATTGGTACATTGAAACAGTACGATAAGCAATGTAAAACAAAAGGCGATCGATACTGTCCTCATGTATTCTCAAATTTAACCTGACCTACTTTATAATATATGGCAATTTTGCTTGAACTCCTTTTTGCAACATCATATCTTCCATCATCTTATAATGTGGATACAATTCTCCCATTCTTTGCTTCATTAGAACTTCAGCCATTGGAACATCTTCTCCGGTTATCTCAGCGATCAATTGTTCAAATTGAGATTTAGCTTTAGGCCATTCTCTCGTTTTATAAGTTTGAACTCCGGCAAGTTCTGCAGCCTTAGCCAAAGCATCATCCATATTTCCAAGTTGATCCACTAATCCTATTTCCAAAGCCTTTTTTCCAGTCCAAACTCTTCCTTGTGCAATCTCATTGACTTGGTCAACGGTCATTCCTCTTCCTCCTGCTACTATTCCTAAGAAATCCTTGTAAGTGCCATCGATCATTTGTTGAAGGATATTTCTTTCATCGGCATTCATATCAAAAAATGGCGTCAAAGCGGTAGAATATCTGCCAGTATTCACGGTGTCAAAACGAACCCCCATTTTGTCTGCTAACATATTCTGAACAGAAGGCAATACTCCAAAGACACCAATAGATCCTGTCAAGGTACTTGGTTCAGCAAAGATAGCATCTCCATCCGCCGCGATGTAATACCCACCAGATGCGGCGAAATCTCCCATCGAAATAACTACAGGAATTCCCTTTTCTTTACAAACTAATATTTCTCTACGAATCTTATCTGAAGCGACTACCGATCCACCACCAGAGTTTACTCTTAAAACAATTGCCTTAACTGCTTTATCTTTTCGGATGTCTCTGAAAATTTTTGCGTAAGTCTCTCCATCGATAACGCCTTGTTCTTCACTATTGTCAACAATATTTCCTTCTGCATAAACTACAGCAATCTTATCTTTTGCTGACTGTCCTTTGCGATCAATTTTTGGATCAAAATAGTCAGATAATTTCACCAAACTTGGCGACTTATCTTCGTCCTGCCCTAAATAACTTTGAATACTTTTATAAACTTCGTCCCTGTATTTCAAATGATCTACAAAACCATATTTTACCGCATCTTCTGGTTCTCTGATTAAAAATTCATTTCCTACTTTTTTCACTTGATCAATTGTCAAATTCCTACTTTCTGCAATGTCAGCAGTAAACATGTCGTATCGAGCATTGAGGTATTCTGTAATTTGCAATCTATTTTCAGGGCTAATATTATCTCTTCTAATCGGTTCGGTAGCAGACTTAAATTTTCCAGCATAGACCACTTGCATATTGACACCTAATCGATCAAGCATGTCTTTCATGAAAGGCATGGCCGCAGAAAATCCTCGAAAATCTATTCCACCAATAGGCGTCAAATAAACACTATCGGCAACCGAAGCCAAGTAGTATCCATCTTGATTCATCATGTCGGACATCGCGTAAACGAACTTCCCGGATTCTTTGAAGTCGATCAAGGCGCGTCTAACTACAGCCGCAGTTGATTTGCCCATTCCCATGAATTTAGGTTCTAGCAAGATTCCTTTGATCTTTTTATCAGTTTTTGCTTTTTGAATTGCTCTCTTGATATCATGCAGTCCTAATGTAGATTTCATCTTAATATCAAATCCTTCGGCACTAACGTTATCCGTTTTTTCAGGAATTGGCTGATCTAAGGTTAGGTGCAAAACGGAATTGGCAGATACTGGCTTGGTTTTGCTACCGGAAGATGCTAAGCCACCCAAGATGGATACTCCGATAAATGCTAAAATCATAAATGCCACAAATAATCCTAAGCAAGAGGACAGTACGTTTTTGAAAAAGCTATTCATATTTCCCGATTTCAATGATTGTTGGAAGTTTTCCCTTGTTAATAAAATACCAAATTTATAAAACTCGTTGAAGCAGAGCAGTAATTAATAGATGAATGTTCGCTTTTGCGGGATGATTGGCAATAAAAGTTAAAAAAAGAGGGATATTTGCACTGCAACGCTTCCAGTTCAAGCTATAATGATGCTAGGCAAACACTATTTCACCCATAATTTTCAAGGTCAATTTCATTTGACCTCTATTTGCATTATGGCCTTATCTTTGTTGCTCAGCATTCCTTTTGAATTACTTGCTCAACCCAATATTCAATCTGCCAGCGTTGGTCTTCATACTCCCGAGACGCTGATTCAGGAGATTTTTAAAGGACAAGGAGTAGATATTCTATCTGTTAACTACCAGGGAAATCTGGCTGCTACGGGTTCCTACAACAACCTAGAAAGTTACATCCCAATAAAAAGAGGAATCTTGCTGACCACCGGCTCGGCGGATTTGGCTCGAAATCCAAACAATAGCCAAAATGCGGGGATATTATGGAATGACAATACACCTGATGTCGATTTGGCTGCCATTGCTTCTGATCCCATTGAAGACGTGGCCTTCTATGAAATTACTTTTGTTCCGCACTTTGATCGCATCGCTTTCAGGTATGCTTTTGCATCAGAGGAATACCCCGAATATGCTTGCACAGATTTCAATGATGTATTTGGATTTTTCTTGACTGGACCAAATCCAGTCATGGGAAGTTATAATGCTACCAATATTGCTTGGGTTCCAGAGCCTTCGGACCCATATGGGATCGCCCAAACAAACGTTCCTGTTAGTATCAATTCAGTAAATAGCAATGGAATAGATCCCAGCAATGGTTGTGATTTTGATTTTTCTCAATATCATAATGTAATCGCCAATGGAGACTACCCTACTTACGATGGATTTATTGATCCCTTTTGGGCGAGCGCTGATGTGATCCCTTGCGAAACTTATACGATTAAAATTGGGATAGCTGATGTCAGTGATGACGAATTAGATTCTGCTATTTTTTTGGAGGGAAAAAGTTTTGCTGGCATCGGTCCTAGGTTTTCATTCCCAGAAGCGCTTAGTGCAACCTATATCTCAGAAGGGTGTGATAATATTTCTTTGGTTTTAGACCTTCCATTTCCTTTGGATGATGATTTTACATTTGAAATAAATATAGTTGGAGATGCCATTAACGGGATTGATGTCGCCAATATTCCAACGACATTGACAATTCCGGCCGGAGCAACCTCAACATCTTTCAATATAACACCACTCGAAGATGGCATCATTGAAGGGATTGAGTCTATTGGATTTGTTGTAGAAAAATGTGGTGTGGATACCTTATGGCTAAATATTAATGATCAATCAAGTTTTGATCCTGGTTTCCCAGATACCCTTAGCCAATGTACTGGCCCCATTCAGATTGAAGGAGATTTGAACAACACAAATAATTCAATATTTACGAATTCTATAGGTCAACCCATTCCAGAAATATTAGCGGACCAAAATAACAATCCGCCGCTGTTGGTTTCCGAAATTGAAGTTACAGGGCTTCCAAATTTTAGTCTTACAACATCTAATATTAATTCAGTTTGTGTAGAATTGGATCACTCAGCCTCTTGGCATATTGATTTATATCTAAGATCTCCTTATGGAAAAATAATTGAGCTAAGTTCGAGGAATGGGAGTACTGGAAATGATTATCAGAATTGTTGTTTTGCAGCAAATGCTCCAACTGCCATCGGTACAGCGAACTCTCCTTTTATTGGCGAATATTTACCAGAAGAAACTTTTGCATTATTGAATGAGTTTGGAAAAACGGTTAACGGAACTTGGGCTTTGTTGGTAAAAGACAACACTGCGGGAACACAGGGTACAATGGTTCAATGGTCTATTGAATTCAATACTGCTCATGTTCCAACTTATTTGTGGAGTCCTTCCACTGGCCTAAGTTGTACGACTTGCCCTAATCCAGTTGCCAATCCAATGAGCACAACAACCTACACCGTAACTTTTAACGATTCAAATGGTTGTGAGCTTACTAATGAAGTAAGAGTTGAACGAGAACTACCGACCACGCAAGGAATAAGTACACCTATTGATTGTCCGGGCAACAGTTCAGGATTCATTACCACAGAGATACTTTCAGATGGTGTTCCACCTTATTCGTTTAACTGGGGACCATTAGGAAGTGATTCCATCGTCGGGCCATTGCCCCAAGGGGAATATCAAGTCACTGTTTCTGATAGCAATGGCTGCACAGGAGAACAGACGATATTCCTCAATGATCCAGATTCTATCAATGTTAGTTTCGAGGTGATTCCTCCTTGCTCAGACGTTGATAACAATGGAATGCTCACGGCCGTTATCGTTGGCGGCCAACCGGAGTATGAATTTGTTTGGAATGCTGCTGCCCAAAACGCAACTGAAGCCACCATCAATAATCTGTCTATTGGAACATACGAACTGACAATTACTGATGATTTGGGTTGTACAATTTCGAAAAGTTATGAATTAACTTCCGGAGACTTTGTGGTTGATCTCCTAATCGAAAATGTAAGCTGCAACGGAATGCAAGATGGAAAAATAATTGCATCTCCTGTTGGCGGAACAGGGCCTTTCGAATTTATTTTGAATGGATTTAGCCAAGGTGCAAATAATCAAATGATCGGTCTAGATGCTGGAACATTTGCTTTGGAAATTTTTGACAATAATGGTTGTGTTGTAAATATTCCTGCAATAGAAATTACAGCTCCTGATTCTTTTCTAGTTGATCTCGGACCGGATATGCTAATCAATTTAGGAGAACAGCCTACACTTGATATTGAAATTATTGCTGGTCAAGGAAATCCTGCAGACTATGAATGGAATTGGGCAGTGTTAGATGTTCAATTTCTAAATTGTCTCGATTGTACTACTCCAAGATTGTTTGGTTTGGAATTTACCAGGACCTTTGAATTGACCTTGGTCGATACTGCTGGCTGCAGTGCTTCCGATAAATTAACAATATCGGTAAATAAACCGCGGCGTTTTTTTGTTCCTACAGGTTTTACGCCAAACGGTGATCAACTTAATGATCGTTTGTTGACCCATGGAGATGAGCAGGCTATAGTAGAATCCTTTCAATTATTTGACCGTTGGGGTGCTTTGGTGTTTGAGGCTTCAGATTTTCCCGTTGGAGATAAAGCCATTGGTTGGGATGGAAAAATGTTGGGAGGAATGGCGGAGCCGGGAGTTTATGTTTGGATTGCTCAAGTAAGATTTCAAGATGATATCAAGCAACAGTTCAACGGGGAAAGTACTTTGATTCGGTAGTTCCTAACCTACTATTTCATTTTTGGGCAATTAAAATCGTATGAACTTCGGAAATACCTTTTGATCTTTCATAATCCACAAACATCGTTTGCTTGATAGCCATTTCTGCTTTTTCCAAATGGTTTTGTATTCGATCCAATTGATGGTAGTAAAAGTAAGTGCGATCTCCAGTGCCTCCAGTAATGAAGCCAGATTTTTCCTCTTGTCCTTCCACAAAACTTAAGTAAAGACTACCTTCAGCATTTAATAAATTAGAACATTCGGATATCAATATTGCAGTGTCTTCTGGCGATAGATAAGGAATGGTAAAGCCACAAATTATTCCGTCGAAAGATGCATTTATTCGATTTAGATTCCTGCAATCCATGACTTGAAAATCCACAGCGGGAAGATGATTCTTTGCCAACTGGATCATGTTTTCCGAGACATCGATGGCTCTTATTTTGGCGGTTGTAACTTTGTCTAAGATGTATTTTGCAATATTTCCTGGGCCGCAACCAATCTCAAGAATCGCCGGTGTATTTGGATTTAAAGCTTTACAAAACTCGTCATACGTCTTATTGTATATCTCCAAGTCCATGAATTTAGATTCATATAGCTTAGCGACTTTATTCCAGGTGTCAATTGATTCTTGATAATTTGAAGATTCCAATAGTCTAGGTGTTGATTACATTTATTTTTTCGACAAAAGAAGAATGGAAAAATGATAAAATTAGTTCCAGTCTTTTAGTGTCCTCGTTAAATCCGAGTAACAGACCAAACTCTAAAGTACTGAATTACTAACGATTAGGTCACATTCAATGTTTTTATCAGAAAATTAAAACTTTTTTAAATTATACATGTTACTACATCTATTGTATCTACATACAAATTGGAAATATGAAAACTATTGGCGAAGCGATCAATCAGAAGCAATTTAAAAGCGAACATCAGAAAGCACATATCAATCTGATGTACACTGCCAGTCATTTAAACTTGTTGTCAAATGCTGCCGTGAAAAAATTTGAATTGACATTACCTCAGTTTAACATACTTAGAATTTTAAGGGGTATGCATCCTGAGCCAGGTTCCATAAAAGAGTTAACTGAGCGAATGATTGATCAGCGTTCAAATGCTTCCCGATTGGTAGATAAATTATTGGCAAAAAAATGGGTAGAACGAAAGCATTGCCCAGAAGATCGGCGACAAGTAAATATTAAAATAACTAAAAAAGGATTGCAGGTAGTTGAAAAAGCAAGTCAGGAAATTGAAAACTTAGGCGATAACTTTTTTTCAAATTTGACAAAAAAGGAACTTCAAATATTGAATAACCTTTTAGATAAAGTAAGAAAATAAAATTCACTAAATATTAAACAATTATCAACAAATGAAAAAATTAATTTTAAATCTAACCATGGCCATTGTAGCCATTTCTTTTGTTGCATTTACTGGTGCAATTGATGGAAAAAAAGTAAGTACAACCGATAGCAAAGTTGTTTGGAAAGGATATAAAGTTACTGGCAGTCATGCAGGGACTATTGACTTAAAATCAGGTGAGCTGCAATTCGAAGATGGTGTTCTTCTAGGGGGTGCTTTTGTCATCGATATGACATCTATTAAGGTAACTGATCTCGAAGGAGAAATGGCAGCAAACTTGGCAGGGCATTTATCTTCTCCAGATTTCTTTGGTGTAGAAAATTTCCCTGAAGCGAATTTAACTATTAAGCAAGTAGTCTCACGAGGCACTCCTGGCGATTATAAAGTGGTAGCGGACTTGACAATCAAGGAGACTACTAAAGAGATTAAATTCAAGACGACAGTAAAGGAGGAGATGGGTAAAACAGTTGCTACAGCTGACATTACCATTGACAGATCGGATTTTAATGTCCGCTACGGGTCAGGAAGCTTTTTTGAAAACCTAGGAGACAAAACAATTTATGACGAATTTGAGTTATCTATACAGTTAGTGACTGAATAGGTTTAACCCCAAAAGAAATTATTGGTTTTTAGGTATGACGAGATCTGCAATCTACTTGTGGATCTCGTCTTTTTTAATCTTTGATTTTTCTTTTGAATGGTCGGATAATTAATCTCAGCGATTGGTCGTAAGTGAAGTAGTTCAATAGCCAATTAAAAAAGACTAGTAACTTATTCTTTGTGCCAATTAAAGCGAACAAGTGTACCACTAGCCAAACCAACCAAGCGAAAAATCCTTGGAATTTCAGCCTTGGCAGATCTACTACTGCTTTGTTTTTACCAATAGTCGCCATGGATCCCAAATCCTTGTATTCGAATTCAGTCATTGGCTTATTTTTTAATTTCGCATTGAAATTATTGGCTAAATTTTTGGCTTGCTGTATGGCTACTTGGGCTACTTGCGGATGCCCATATGGATTTTCTTCAGAGATCATCGCAGCCACGTCACCAATGGCATAGATATCTTCATATCCTTGGACTTGGCTATAACCATTGACTTTGATTCTTCTTCCATTGACAATAACGTCGTCATTCAAGCCTTCCAATTTATTGGCACAAATACCTGCAGCCCAGATGACTTTTCTTGCCGGAATTTCCTCTCCTGTTTTTGTATAAACTCTTTTGTTTTTTACCGAAGTCACTCTGGTATTTGTTTTCACAATAACTCCCAAGCCCGTCAAAAATTTCTTGGCTTTTTCTGAAGCTACTTCGGACATTCCAGGTAGCAATCGACTTCCTCCTTGTAGCAAATAAATATCAATTTCTCCGTAATCAATTTCACTATATTCTTTTGGGATAATGAACTTTTTCATCTCCGCTAACGCTCCTGCCACCTCTACCCCAGTTGGTCCGCCACCGACGATTACGATGTCAATTAATTCTTGTCGATCGTGGTAATCAATGGTGCTTAATGCTCGCTCGTAATCATTTAGAATTTCATTTCTGAGGTACAAGGCTTCTGAAACAGATTTCATTGGAAGCGCATTCTTTGCAATATCTTCATTCCCAAAGAAGTTGGTATCTGCCCCAATACCAATGACCAAATGATCATAACTCAATATGCCTAAAGTAGTATAGATTTGCTTGCTTGAGGTATCAACTTTGGTTACGGTTGTAATTCTAATGAATACATTCTTATTTTTTCTAAAAACTTTTCTTAACGGAAAAGAAATGGAGCTGGGCTCTAATCCTGCCATTGCCACTTGGTAAAACAGTGGTTGAAACTGGTGGTAATTGTTGCGATCGATAAGTACAACTTGGTAACCAGATTTAGCCATTTTCCTAGCCAATGTCAGGCCTCCAAATCCTGCGCCCAAAATGACAATCCTCGGTTTGCCAATGTGCGGTATATTTACTTTAACTGAACTCATCTAAGCCGCAAGTTAGCACTTTGAAATTAAAGTTATCAAATTTTTTGAAGCAGATAAACGAATTGGGAATATGGCTTTGTTTCGAACGATCTTCAAAGCTAAATTTGGACTTTGATCAATTATCATTGGTGATATAATAGTTATTGTACCTTCCTATTCCAATATTAAGGGTTGTTAACTTTCTTTAGTTTATCTTGGATAAGTAGCTTTTCACTAGATTTTAAAGTTATTGACAAAGCTTTTTTCAAATAGTCTTTTTCTTTAGATCTATTATTATTCAATCTATACAGCTCAGCTAAAAGACAATAATAATATTGATCGTTAAGTTCCAATTTTAGTGCGGAACTTATGGCCTCTTCAATGGAGTTTGCTTGAGCCAACGCGTAGGTTCGATTCATGGCGATTATTGGGGAGTATTCGATGGTTAATAACTTATTGTACAGTTGCAAAATATTATTCCATTTTTCTTCCTTATCAGTTGTATGCCAATAAGCTATTGCAGCTTCTAAGTGATATTTTGAAACCACATTTCCAACTGCCGATCTATTTAAAAATTCTTCGCCTTTCTGAATTAATGGATAATTCCATTTGGAGCGATCTTGTTCATTATACAACTGAATTCGATCAGTATCAGAAGTTCTAGCATGGAAACGTGAGGCATGGAAACACATTAAGGCCATCAATGCGTGAATTTTAGATTTTGAAGAATAAGATTTGCTTTCTAAAAATTTACACAAAGCCATTGCTTCCCAACAGACTTCCTGTCTGATATTCTCTTCATTGATGCTGCTATAATATCCTTCGTTAAAAATTAGGTAGATAACTCGAAGGACATTATCTAACCTAAGGGCATATTCCTCTTCGGTCAGATTAGATATCAATCCACTTTTTAATTTTAATGATTTCTTAGCTCGATAAAGTTTTTTGTTAACTGCTTCTTTATTCGAAAGAAGTGCTTTGGCAATTTCGTCAATTCCAAAGCCGCTAAGAATTCTCAATGCCAGACAGATTTGAGCTTCTTGACTCAGGTTAGGATCACAAACAACAAATATCATTTTCAACTGGCTGTCATCTATTACCTCTTCACTAAAGTCCTCTTCTGATAAATCTTTATATTCCTCTGCTAAATGTGGCGAAATGTCCTGATCAAATTTCTTTTTTCTTCTCACTTGGTCTATAAATAAATTTTTCGCTGATTTTCTCAACCATGCTTTTGGTGAATCAGGGATACCGTTATGAGACCAAGTTTTCATCGCCTTTAAAAAAGTCTCAGAAACCAAGTCTTCTGCCAATTGAATATTACCAATATTATGGTAATGAAAAAGTACAGCAACTAGGTTGCTGTACTCTTCTCGAAATATTCTAGCGATGTCATTTGAATGGTCCATGTTTTAATTCCAAACATCAAGGATGCCTCCCATAACAGAAAAACAAAGCAACCAAAATATACAATTGATTAAAATATTTGACGCTTTGGTCTTTTGAAATAAACCTAGACAGACTATTATTGGAATCACTAACCCGATTGCTAATCCAGCTCCGTGCATTGCTCCGTGTCCAAAAGTATGGAAACTTCCAAATGCCAACTCACCATTCTGTCCAACCTCTTTGTGTAACATTTCGATTAGGAATTTTAGAAAAAAGGACACAACAATAGAGAGTAATAAAGCTGAACCATAAATTAAAGGTTCATTTCTTCCTTTTAAATCCTCCTCGGTAAAATTTAATGATTGTAACCATCGATTTCCTAGTAATGGACCATAATATATGGCTCCAAGAATATTAGGTACTAGCGCCGCTACAATAATTGAGATGTAATTAATTTCTGGCATGGCTTAAATATTTTAGTTTTCAAAAAGCATTACATCTCTAACTTCTACTTTTCCTCCAATATCAAAGATTGGACAACCTTTAGCCAGTTCCAATGCTTCTTCAATGGTCTCCGTCGTACAGATTAAATAACCACCTACCATTTCTTTAACTTCCACATAAGGGCCATCAGTTATCGAACCGTCAGCGTGAAGCGTTTTTCCATCGTATCCTAGAGGTTCGGTAGATTTAAATTTACCTTGAGCAGCTATACCGCCTATCCAATCCTGCCATTTTTTAATTTCATTTTGAATCTCTTCTGGAGTCGGTTGATAATTCATGTTAGGTGAGCTGTGGAATAATAGCATAAAATCTTTCATTTTCGTTTGTTTTTATTGTTTCGAAATAAATATCAATCACTTGACGAATGAGATTTCATCGATTGGACAACAAATAATAAATTTTTATCTCAAATTCAAAAATTACTTCTCAAAACATTGATATTCAACTATTTAATTTAAATAAAAATATGATAAAAGTTTTTTGGGATTCAAATTTGACGAGATATGAACGCTATTTTGGAATTATTTGGGTGGATTCATTAAAAATTAATTGATCAACCTGAAAAGATTTAATTTAGATTCTTTGTCAAGCTGTTAGCTAGAAGAAATATGAGAATAATATCAATTAGGAATAATCCAACATATAAAGATCAAGCTATCCAATATTTTCAAAGTGTATGGAAAAGTGTGGCGCCCGAAATTTATAAAGATTGTATCAACAACTGTATCGGTGCAAAAAAGCCATTGCCTCAATGGTATTTACTAATGGACCACAAAGTTATAATTGGTTGCGCCGGACTAATTACAAATGATTTTATAAGTAGAATGGATTTATATCCTTGGCTTTGCGCGGTATATATTGATGAGAAATTTAGAGGTAACAATTTTGCTGCCTTGTTATTGGACAAGGCCAAAACTGATACCATTAATGCTGGATTTGAACATTTATATTTATCTACTGAACATGTAGGATATTATGAAAAATTTGGTTTTGAATTTTTAGGTTTGGGGTATCACCCTTGGAATGAAACTTCCAGAATTTATGAATTGAATTTAAGGCCAAATGATTAAAAAGTGTAGGCCATGTAATATGCTAATCACAATAGCTCTTTTTTTCTGCTACGTTTGAATTGAGATGCCCATGTTTTTCCAAATTGAAAAAAGCTGTTTTATCAATCCAAAAATCCAAATCTATGTTCTGATCGTAAGTATGATGATAAGTTATTTCAACAAATAATATTGAAAATTTTAAATCATGAAAAAATTCATTCTTACTTTTCTTGCTGTTCTTTATACTATTGGAATTTCCTTTGCCCAAAATGATGGATATGATTCAGATCAATCTTCCGAAATCGACAATTCTTCCAAAAGCTTAATTGAAGTAGCAAATCAGAATGAACAATTTTCAACCTTGGTAGCGGCAATCAAAGCGGCAGATTTGGTTGATAATTTGAAAGCTGATGGCCCTTTCACCATTTTCGCACCAGATAATGCTGCATTTGAAAAATTAAGTGAATACACCTTGGAAAGCTTACTTAAGCCCGAGAACAAAAGTAAACTTCAATCTATTCTTACCTATCATGTTATTCCTGAAAAATATCTTTTAAAGGATATGCTGGAAGCTTTCAAAATAAAAGGAGGAACAATTGAATTGACTTCGCTAAATGGCCAAAGACTTCGAGTTAGAAAAGGAACAGACGGCTATTACCTAAAAGATGAGCAGAATAAATACAGCAAGATCATTACTACCGATATTGAAGGTAAAAATGGTGTCATTCACGTTATTAGTAAAGTAATTTTGCCCAAATAAATTATTACTTGTAAGAAAGAAGAATCTCATTTTCTTACCTCTAGAAACTGATATTTACCTAAAGTTAAAATTGAGTAAAAGGCAAAAAAAAATCTTTGAAGTAGTGCTTCAAAGATTTTTTTTTCATCCAGAAGGGTTTATTGAATAACAAACTTTTCTTGAATAGTACCTTTCTCAGAGACAACTTTCAAAAAGTAAACTCCGGCAGACAAATTAGCGGTATTAAGTTCATAAGTATTGTTTCCATTTCGGAAATCAATAATTTCGACAGCTTCAACTTGAATTCCACTAATGCTTACGATTTCTAAACTAGCTTTAAAATTTTCATTAGCAGACAAGCTCAAATTAACAGAAGAACTTTCCTGAGCCGGATTTGGAAAAACACTGAATTCTGAAACACCACTAATTGTATTCACACTTGAGATTGAAGATGCAATGAAAGAAAAAGTCGGAGACCAATCTTTACAAAGATCATAACCATCCGCTGGCTTAACTCTCCAGTAGTACTTCAATCCTAGGATTAAGTTGTCATCTTCATAATTAAACTCAGATTCTGTCGAGCTGTATCGCTGGGGTGCTAGCACAAAACTTGGTATTCTATCAATTTCAAACAAGTAAGAAGTAGCATTGTCCACATCCTCCCAGTCAAATAAAATATTTGCGTTGTTATCTACTATTTCATTTTCTTGAGGAGTAATGATGTCTACGAAATCTCCAACTGAAGTACTTGGCGGATTAATAGTGTTTAATCTTCTTTGACCTGAAAATCCTAGTCTTGCGGTCAAATCTGCGTTCATTACATCAATCTGTCCGTCCGTAAATGTTTCAGGCGAACATCCGAAGTAACTCATAACATTAGTTTCATCTGGATTAATCTCATCTCCATTAGGATCCATAACCCCTCCTGAATAGTTACATCCCCATGCATCGTTATATGGTGCGTAGTCTGGTTTTGTATCACAAATCAAATCGCCTGCAAAAGAACAATTAGATCCATCTTCCATTTCGTTCCTAATATTTTGATTGAAACCTACACTTGGTGCGAAAGTTCCAACTTGAGTTCCATGGACGTCTTCGTCGTAATATTCAAAATCCCAACCCCTAAAAGGATGCGGTAAACTTAGGTAGTGTCCCATTTCATGATTCAAAGTAGTTGAGAAACCATTGATTTCTCCTGGTCTCATTACCATCCAATCATCCGACGGAGAATAGTATCCTAGCACATTTCCACCCGGGCTTAATCCATCTGGGTTGGCATTCTCAGGAATATATACATTGGCAAATCCAGCCACTCTGGCCCCGTTAAGCACACCAAACCCTGCACCAGTATGATCACTGTATGCATTTGAATTAACAATCACATTGATATCTTCTAAGTAAAATTGAATTCCTACATCTTGAGTAGCATAGAACTCGTTCATGCTACACATCAGATCATATATTCTAGATGCTGCAATTGCACCAGAATTATCATTCTTTCTGATGTCATGAAAAATTACGCCTACATACCGGGTATTTCCTGAACGCTGAAACGCACCGGATTCAACAATTCTTTTGTTTGCCTTAAGCCTTTCAATTAGAATTTCATCCTCATGTCCGCCCGGAAGGCCACATACTCCATGCTGTGCAAAAGAGGAAAGAGAGAATAAAACAAGTGATAAGGTGAATAATTTGGATAACATTTGATGTCTTTTCTTTAATAATGCTCCGAAATCGGAATCAAATACGAATAAATAATCATCTAAAATCAAGCCATCGGTTAAGATGAATGACCTTTCGTCTATAAAAAACAAGTTTTCCTTGCCTGATGTTTCGGGTAAAATAGTTGTTTGTGATAGACAGGAGACAATCTTCCTTTGAAAAGTTAAATGATTACATGGCCAAAGTTACCAAACATTTGGACAAAGGAATGTCTGTTATCAGTCTAATTCGATGCAAAGTTATTTACCTCAATATTTTTTAAGAAACTGAATTAAATGATTGATAGACACTTTCTTGGGATGCCAAAAAAAGTTATTTTTGCGCAACTCAATCAAATTATTCCTTACTTAAATTAGAATCAGATAAATTATGAGTAAAGTGACTGTCGTAGGTGCCGGAAATGTTGGTGCCACTGTTGCAAACGTTTTGGCCCATAAAGATGTGGCAAACGAAGTGGTCCTGCTGGACATTCGTGGTGATTTCGCAAAAGGTAAAGCTTTAGATTCTTGGCAACAAGCACCTATTGATTATTACAGCACAAAGATCACAGGTACCGATAACTATAAAGATACCAAAGGATCAGATGTAGTAGTAATTACTGCTGGTATTCCTAGAAAGCCGGGTATGAGTCGTGATGACTTGATCAGTACCAACGCAAACATTGTTACTTCTGTAACTAAGTCAATTCTCAAGTATACTAAGAACCCAATAATTATTGTGGTAAGTAACCCGCTTGACGTAATGACTTACGCTGCACATAAATTTTCTGGACTAAAAAGTTCAAGAGTATTTGGAATGGCTGGTATTTTAGATACTGCAAGATACCGTGCATTCTTGGCTACAGAATTAGGAGTAAGTCCTAAGGATCTTCAGGCTGTACTGATGGGTGGACATGGTGATACTATGGTTCCACTTCCAAGATATACAACTGTAGCAGGTATTCCTGTAACTGAAATGATTGCAAAGGATAAATTAAATGCAATCGTTGAAAGAACTAAGAAAGGTGGTGGTGAATTGGTAAAACTCATGGGAACTTCGGCTTGGTACGCTCCTGGCGCAGCTGCAGCCCAAATGGTGGAATCAATACTTAGAGATGAAAAAAGAATTTTCCCTTGCTGCGTTCAGTTGAATGGAGAATACGGTCTTAAAAACATTTTCTTAGGAGTACCAGTACAGCTAGGAAAAAATGGTATCGAGAAAGTTCTCGAATTAAAGCTAAACAAGACAGAATTAAAAGCTTTGCATAAGTCTGCAAATCATGTTAAAGATGTGATGAAGGTTTTCAACAAAATGAGTGCTAAAAAAGCAAAAGCTACCGCAAAGCCAAAAACAAAAGCGAAAGCGACTCGGGCTAAAGCAAAGCCGAGAGCTAAGAAAAAATAAATGTTAGAAAAGGCCTTCAAATTGAAGGCCTTTTCTTTTTTTGTATAAATCGCTGAACCAACTATATTCACATTTGTTATCTAATATTAGAACAAGAACAAATAATATTTAGTAAGATGTCTTTAGTTTCAAAAGAAGCTTATTCCATGATACAGGAAATGAAAACCAACAGCGGAAATTCTGTTCGTAAATTATCGGAAGAATCGCCTGTTTTTCTTGTTTTTCTTAGACATTTTGGCTGCGTATTCTGTAAAGAAGCATTAGACGACATTTCGAAGTTGAAACCAACTATTACCGATAAAGGTATCAAATTGGTTTTCGTTCATATGGCCCCAGAACACGTGGCGAATAATTACTTTGAGCAGTTTAATCTAAATCCTGCTATACATGTCAGCAATCCTGAGAAAAATTTCTACACGGCTTTCGGTCTTATGAAAGGCACCATTTCTCAATTGTATGGACTACGCACTTGGATGAGAGGGTTTAGTTCAAGTACTTCAAATTACAAATTGGAGCTTGCTGAGCAACTTGGAGATTCCACCCAAATGCCGGGAATGTTTTTGATTTCTAATGGAAATGTCATCAAAGAATATATCCACAAAAGAGCCTCTGAAAGACCAGATTATCAAGCCTTTATTAGCGCTGCAAATTCCTAATTTATCCGATTCCCCTTTCTTTTTTTCAATTTGTCTAAACCATCAAGGCCTTTTATTACTTTTATAGGTACTTCATTGTTAATGAAGCTAAATGTTGATTATGCGTGGATGGAGATTTTCAGAGTTCGTACCGGATCCCAATGCCGGATCACTTTTTGAAAAATTGCTTAAAATTTTTCAAGAGTTATTGGTACATACATCTGGGGAAGTTACTGAAGCTTTATCTTGGTTGACTCAGCTAGATAAGGAGTACAAATTGACAACCCCAGAATATGGGATAGCAGATTTTATTCAGGATCTAATTGACAAAGGTTATATCAATCAAAATGATCCCAAAGGCGGATTTAATCCTTCTGCTAAGATGGAAATCGCACTTCGTCAGAAAGCGCTGGAAGATACTTTTGGCCAAATTCGAAAAGCAGCAAAGGGAAAACACGACACCAAGCATAGTGGCCGAGGGGATGAATTCACTTCAGATAGAAGGCCCTATGAATATGGTGACAGCCTGGAGCATTTGGCCATGTCTGAATCCTTGAAAAATGCACAGATCAATCATGGTATTGATGAATTTCAATTGACGCATGATGATCTAGAAGTTCGTGAGACTTACTTTCAATCTCAGATGAGTACGGTATTGATGATTGATATTTCGCATTCAATGATTTTATATGGTGAAGACAGAATTACGCCTGCGAAAAAAGTAGCCATGGCTTTGGCTGAACTCATTACGACACGTTACCCAAAAGATACACTGGACATTTTGGTTTTTGGAAATGATGCCTGGCAAATTCAAATCAAAGATCTCCCATATTTACAAGTTGGACCTTATCACACCAATACGATTGCCGGACTGGAATTGGCCATGGATCTTCTTCGAAAAAGAAGAAATCCGAACAAACAAATCTTTATGATTACCGATGGCAAGCCGACTTGCATGAAAAAAGGAAAAAAATATTATAAAAATAGTTTTGGATTGGATCGCAAAGTGGTAAACCGCACCTTGAATTTGGCCACAAGACTCCGAAAGCAAGATATTCCGGTGACTACATTTATGATTGCAAGAGATCCTTACCTTATGCAGTTCGTTGATCAGTTTACCCAAGCGAACAACGGAAAGGCGTTTTATAGCAGTTTACAAGGACTTGGAGAATTCATCTTTAGAGACTACAAGGACAATAAAAGAAAACGCCATCGCTAGACAGAGCTAGTATGGCGTTTAATCTTTTGGTGAATTCGCTCCTTTCAGAGCGCCGTGAAGATGAGTCGACAAACTCGATTTAAACGTTGAAATAAGTAGAGACTGTGACTGAAAAATAGCTTCGCAAAACATTTCAATCCAATGTTTTCAAAGCAATTAGCCTTATTTTTGTGTCATCGATACGGCGGGTAAGTTTTTGCCTATTTTTCGGCAATTTTTACGACTTCATACCGTTCAACCATTGGATAATCCTTTAACAATGATTCGAGTAACTTCCTTCTCAATATTTTTTATCGCACTGTTTTCAGTCTGTCAAGCGCAGGACGACCTAGCTACCTATGAGAAAGTACTTCAAGATCAATCAGATATCCTGCTTACGGATTCGATTCTGGACAATCGGATCAAAGCAAGCGATGATATTCTGAATACCTTGAAAACATCCTTGGCTTTGGCCAATTCTTTCGAATATCCATTTGATAGTATTAATAGAATTTCGATCCAATATCCGCAAGATTCATCATTCAGAATTTTCAGTTGGCAAGTTTACAAGGATTTAGATCACTACAGTTATGGAGGTTTGATTCAGGAAAAAACGAATAATAGAATTACCGAATTAAACGATTTCGCAAAAGAGTTTATGGATCCAGAGTTTGACATTGTCAATTCAGAGGAGTGGTACGGATGTGTATATTATAAAATCCATGACTTTGAATCCTCAAAAGGAAAAGAATATTTAGTATTCGGTTTGAATAGTTATCAGTTGTTTGAGAATCAAAAAATTGTGGATGTACTGAGCTTTGATGAAAAGGGACCAAAATTTGGTTCTCCTGTTTTTTTTCAACCAGAGTCGACAAAGGCAGAAAAAAGAAGATTGGTATATACTTACTCTGCTGAAACTACTTTCAACATGAACTATGATCCTTTCCTAGATCTAATCGTTATTGATCATTTACAGCCAGCAAGAAGTATTGGTGGAACTTCAGTTTGGGTTCCAGATGGAACCTACAGTGGATACAAGCTACAGGATAACAAATGGGTCTTTGAGGAAAAATTATTTCATGTGATTATGGATGAAGCACCTCGTGAAATGCCTGTGCTGGATAGCAGAAAAGGAAAAGATATATTTGGCAAAGCGCCAAAAGCAAAGACAGTTAAAAAGAAAGAAAACAAGAAAAGTTGAAACTACTGAGCATACCAGAAAATACTGGGTAATTAATTTAAGGATAAATCTTGTTCTACACGCTCGACAACTTATAATTTGCAAGTGTTGAGTTTCTCCATTCCTAAAAATTCAATGTCCGAACTGAATCGCCGCTTTCACCAGATTTTCATCCTATCTTCGCTGAATGGGAATTCAACACAAAAGAATAGTTTCTAAGACAGCCCACTTCTCCTCTATCGGAGATTATCAATCAACAATAGAAGAACTTTGGATCGTCTGTCATGGTTATGGACAATTGGCCAGTAAATTTATCGATGACTTTGAAGTATTAAAAAAATCTGGAAGATTGATCATTGCTCCCGAAGGATTGTCTCGGTTCTATTGGGGAGGATTTACTGGACCAGTGGTCTCTAGTTGGATGACATCCGGTGATCGCTTAGATGAGATAGCAGACTATTGTGATTGGTTGGATAGCCTCTATGATGAGTTACAATCAATGTTTTCTCCAACTATTAAAATTACCGTTCTTGGATTTTCTCAAGGTACCGCTACTGTCATGCGTTGGTTGCATGCGCGAGAGCCAAAGATAAATCGATTGATTCTTTGGGCTGGGATGACACCTGAAGATATATCTTATTTAGAATTGAATAACTACTTTTCAAAAATGGAAAAGTATTTTGTGTATGGAACCCAAGATCAATTTATAACTCCGGAAAGATTAAACTGGCAAGCCGGATTTTTAAAAGAACAGCATTTAGATTTTAAGGTTAAAAATTTTGATGGAAAGCATCGAATAGATAGCGAAGTACTTCAGTACTTTTCTTAGTTTCCAAAAAAATCCCGTAATTGAATTTCTCAATTACGGGATCTCACATTTAATATATTAGCTTATTTAAAGCTGTGGCTTCTTTCAATAAGGTTATTGTTTAATTATTTTTCCAGTAGCGATTATCTCTCCATTAGATTGAATATTAAAGAAATACATTCCTCCAGTTAATTTACTCGCTTCCATTTCGTATTGTTGACCAAAGAATTCTCTAGATTGAATCAATTGTCCATTAATATTGTACAAGTTAAATATTGATTTTTTTGTAACTAAACCATCAATTCTAAAATTGACATATTCGTCAAATGGATTTGGAAAAGCGGAGACGTTCCAATCTTTATTTTCAAGTTCATCAATACTAACTGTTGTAACAAACGGCTCTTGTATCGTGTGCAAAGTTGTATTGGTAATTATCGGTGAATTGAAGTCAAAATAGATTCCAGCAGAATTGTTTATTTCGGTTCCAAATGGAAGGTTAGAAACTTGCGCAATTTTAAATCTCACAAATCCATTTGATCCTTCTAGGTTCACAGTACTATCTGGTAGTTGAATATTTTCGAATCTAAAAGTAATGATGCCTTCTGGCGTTACAGAATAAGTATAATCGTGACTAGAAATTCCTGGTCTCACTGTAGACAGATCTAGGAACTCACTCAAGGTATCTCTTATGACTACATTAAAAGCCGTATCAGTCCCTGTGTTTTGAAAACGAATTTGATATTCCAATTCTTGACCTCTAGTTATCAAATGTGCATCAGTGTAACCAAGAGGATAGCCAATTTTATCATTTGGATCGTATGAACCAATATTTTGCTGACAATCGATATCGATAAAATTGTTGGCATCATTTTGAGAAAATATATTTACAAATCCTATGGAGAAGTTCGCATTGTCAGGTCCACAATTCTCAATACTCGAACTCGGCATATCAAAGCCCGGATGATCTACTTCTTGCGCGACTTCCATTCTATACGTAGCACCATTTGTCGCATAAGCAAACTGTTGAATCTCATTAGGATTAAGGATAACTGTACCGATCATCAAGATAACATCATCTTCTATTACAATGTATTCTGACGCTTCAGCCATTGGCGCGGTACCGACGTTAGTAATTGTAAATATAACCGAATCACCAGTACATACTACACCTACATCTAGACTTGCGCCAGACCAAGATGGTAGCACGTTGCACAGTGAATCTGGGAAAATATGTGCTTGGATGCAATTGGTAAAACCAAGTGGTAACTCTTCGCAATTGTTTGAGACATCTCCAAGTTGAACATCAATTGTAAAATCACCGCATTGACTGATCTCAACGTCGCCTAGTTCAAAAGTCAATACATTTCCGTTCTGCGATGACAATGGAATACTTGAATTTATATAAGTCATGAACGAATCCAAAGTAACTTCGATGTAAGATTCTTTTGCCAGTGCGGCACCAAGGTTACAATAGTTTACGAAGTATCTATTTGGAAAACATCGTCTAAGAAATGGCGCACCAATACTAACATCCATCAAAGGGCAATTGATGATAACTTGGCCTCCAATATTTTCAGTCTCTGTTTGATTCAAGCTGTCAAAAGTGACTACAAAGTTGTTATTGCAAACTCCCCAATAATCTGAAGTTGGGAATGTTTGAATTTGATAATCTCCAGTGTCTAATAAAAATGAATAAGCTCCGTTGGTGTCAGAAATACTGTAGAATACATCTGAACCTTTGGTAGCACTGACCAACCAGTTTTGTAAACTCATTTCATCCGGTAACAATTCACAAGTATAACTCTCATCATTGTACACGACACCAGATAGTTCATTTGAAAAACTGACACCGTTCACATCCGTTCTGACTACATAGGCCAATTCGAATCCATTTCTCTGAGAAGTTCCTACTAGGTAATATCCTAGTGTATCACTGTGTAAGGAAACATTGATTTCCTCCAACTCTCTTCCATAAGTTTTCTGCCATTCCAATTCTCCATCGGCGGAAAGTTTTTGCAAATAAAAATCAAAAAAGGAGTTGGCAGGTGATTCAATAGTACCACTAATTACGAGGCCATTATCTGCACCTAATTCCAAACCATTTATTCTTGAATTCGTCCCTATATTATCGTATTGCTTATACCAAAGTTCATTACCATTGCTATCTACTTTTAATAAAGAAAGATAAGATGAAGAACCAAATTCTGAAGCAAATGAACCTATCAAATAGCCACCATCTCTATCTTCCAAAACTTCAGATGGATACTCTATTCCAGGTTTCGCATAAGTCTGATTATAGATCAGATTTCCTAAGGCATCATATTTATAAATGAAAATATCTTGGGCAGGAGTTCCAATAAAAGCTTGGTAACCAACTAAAACAATATCACCATTCCCGTCTTGAATTACTTCAGAAACATATACTGAAATATTTGAGCTATCAATTACAATTTGATCTTCCCAAACCAAATTTCCCGTTGCATTAATTTGATATAAACTAAGTCCGTTTATAGCTGCAGAATCCCTAAAGATTCCTGCGACCACGAACTCTCCATTATCTAATTCAATGACTTTTGAAACTCCATATGTCGGGGTATCATTAAAGTTGTATTCCCAGTTCAAAGTTCCAGAAGGAGAAATATTTAAGACGACCACATTATTGGGGTCTGGTTGATCATTGTTGTAGAGAAAACTAAGTACATAGTTACCATCTGATGTTGCCACTATGTCCTGCGGAAAAACAAATGTTCCAGTTCTTACATCGTCATAATATTCCCATTCAACAACACCATTTACATCCAATTTAATAACAAAAGGTCTTTTTATACTAGCCGGCGCACCATCTATTGATTGCGCTCCAAACATCACCAATCCCCCATCATCGGTCGCCTTTGAAGCTTTTACAGATAGGTATTCGGAATCTCCGTAAAATTTTTCCCATCCTTGGGCTTGAAGTAGGATTGGCATTAAGCAAAAAATCACTACTGATAAAACAAAAGAATTTTTCATGATTTAATCATTTTAAAAGTCCGTAAGAAAGTTCTGTGGGAATAACTAGTGCTAGCCAAACATTCACGATACAAAAATCACCATTTATCCCTCCTCGTACAAAAACAAAAATGCCTAATTACAAATAACAATTTTACACTTAATATTTGATTTTCAATGTTTTATGACCATATTTGTCGATATTTATTTCAATTTTTATGCAGAATTCGACACTTATTTTCATTTACAAAAGACTTTCTAAGCAAGAAATGGGCAGTTTTCGCAAATTCTTGCGTTCCCCATACTACAATAAGCGTTCTGATATCCTCGAATTGAGCGCCTATATTGAGTCAAAAGTTAACAGACCAGTCCATTCAAAGGTTGATAGAAAAGCTGCTTTTAAATATGTCTACAAGGATGTTCCTTTTGACGATAAAAAATTGAGGCATAGCATATCGGTTTTGCTACAATTGTTAAAAAAATTCTTGGTCTTGAAAGCCTTAGAATCGGATCATTTGCAATGTCAAAAGTATTTGATGGAGGCATACCGGAAGAAAGGGATGAAAAATTTATTGGACAAGGAACTTCGTAAAACACTGGAATACTTGGATAATGATCCAAAGAGAGATAGTGATTTCTATTTACACAAATATCAATTGTCTACCGGAGCGTTAGAAACCACCACACCAAAAAATAGAACCCAAGCCAAACAATTAAATGCTGATGTAGATCAATTATCGATTGCCTACGTGTCAAATATTCTACATTTAAGTTGCAACATTCAGTCCTGGCAAACAATGTCTAAAAATGTTGGGGAATTGAATCTACTTCCAGAAGTCTTGGCCACAGTGGAAAATGGGGAGTATCAAAATATACCTGCCGTTTCTATATACTATCATTGCTATCGAGCGTTCGAATATTTGGAGAAAAATGAAATTGAAAAATCTGAGCATCATTTTCATAAAACTAAAAACTTAATCCTAAAGCACTGGCATTTATTCTCTAATCGTGAGATCCGAGATATCTATTTATTGGCAATTAACCACTGCATCAAACGACTGAATTCTGGTGCAAGAAATTTCATCCGTGAAGCATTTGAACTATTTCGTTCAGGCTTAGCGAATGGAAGCATTCTTGAAAATGGAATGTTATCCAATTTCACTTATAAAAATGTAACGCGTTTAGGCATTGCATTAGAAGAAAGAGAATGGGTAGAAAATTTCTTAGGGGAATATAAAATTAAATTGCATCCTGCTGATAGAGATGATGCTTGGCGTTACAATCAAGCCTTTGTGTATTTTGATTCCAAGCAATATGAATCAGCCATGAAGCTGCTTATCCTAATTGACTTCAAGGATGTATTGAATAATTTAGATGCTCGAAGAATGTTGCTGAAAAGCTACTATGAACTTGGAGAATTTGATGCGTTGGATTCATTGCTAGACAGCTTTACAAGATACATCCAGCGACAAAAGGACTTAGGTTATCACAAAGACAACTATCTTAACTTAATCAAGTTTACCAAACGAATGATTCATTTTAACAGAAAAGATGTAGAAACAAAATCAACACTTATCCATGACATTAATGACACCAAAAGGTTGGCGGAAAGAAAGTGGTTGCTAGAAAAAGTGGAAATGAATCAATCGGTTTTTCGATAGAGAAACAATAATCAAAAGACGATGTAAACGCGATTACAAATCACTCTAAAGACTATACCTTCTTCTTCGACTTAGTTATTCCCTTTATGGAACAAACAAACCTAATCAAAATGCTAGCGAATAATACCGAGAAACATTGCAATATTATTATTAATTTGTAAGATTAAATTAAACATCTAAGGAGATGAAATTAGGAATTCTATTTTCTTTGGTAATTCTAATATCTATTGGAATTCTTCATTCTTGCAATGACGAATTGGGTAGCAGGGAAGAAATTATAATAACTCCTCCAGAGGCAAGCATTGAAGTAGATCCATTTCAAGGCTATTACGAGTTGAACACTTCATTTTCCATTACGAGTCAATCACATGATAAAAATACTTCCAAAACTGATCTTGAATTAAAATAGTTTGTGAACAACATCCATTGCGCAATGTGCGAACTTGAAACATATAACAATTTAAGTAGTTTCAATATTCAGTTTGATAATTCTGAAATTGATGAAAACAAAAAAATAGACTTAATCCTAATTGTGATCAATGAATATGGTCTGAAAGATTCGACTTCGCACAGTTTCATTTTTGAAAATCAATCACCTGTAATTGATTTTAAAATAATCCCTAATCGGCAGTCTGAAACTGTTACGTTCGATTTATCAAATTCTACTGATGCATTTGGAGGAAAAGATCTATTTTTAAAATTGGATACGAACGATAATGGCACATGGAATTTTGAACGTGATTATGAGCATGATACTAGCTTTATAATTACAACTGGTGGCTTTTCCAAAAACGCCACTACAAAAATCACAGCTCAAATTGAGGATGGCTATGGAAACAAGTCAACAGCAACAAGATCTATTAGATTAGAGCACGGAATAATAGTTATCATAGATTAGTACAACAACGTAGGTAGTAGGAAAGAATTACTAGCAGATATTTCGGTATAACAGATTTGGAAATGAGCATTTCGTATTGCAAACACAAAAGTGACTCCATAGGAACTATTGACGCTAAGCACTGTTTTCGAATCAGCAAATTTAATTCTCAAGTCCATGGAAAATATGATTTACACACATCAATTAATTTTTTCTGAGTTCTTCAATCTTTGATCTTCTAGCATCCATCATTTCATCGAGATGTTCCGCTAGTTTTGGGTTCAACTCTACCATTTCTAGCACCTCATTTTGGAATATTGAAATCACCTTTAAATCCTCTTTGGCTCTTACGGAAAAAGAACTAAATCTTTCAGTAAATACTGTAATCTCTCCAAAGAAATCACCTTGTTCCAATTTTCCTATCACAATTATTTCATTATTTTTATTTGTAATTTCTAAAAGTGCTTTCCCTTCTAAAATCACATACAATAAACCTGTTGGGTCTCCTTGCTCAATTACTTTTTCCCCTTTCCCAAAATATTGTATTTCTGAACCATCGATTAATTCGTTGACATTGCTTTTTTCAATAGGCAACATCTGAGGCAGTTTTTGTAATGAACTTTCCAGTTGATTAATTTTATGTTCTTCCCTATCGGTCATTTGGTGAGCATGGTGAACTTTCATTTGGGACATAGGAATGATCAGACCGTGACGACGAGAGGTATACCAAACGCGCGTCATAAATTCGTCCATTACATCTTCATGCTCTTTATAATCACCAATAGCGAACTCCACTTCATAGACAACCTTTGATTCTTTGTAATCATTTGTTTTAACCTCTGGTTCTGGTTCATGAAGAATACCTGGAGTGGAATAGCAAGTTTTTAACAACGCTTCCTTGACTTTATTGGGAGGGTTCTGATGAGAAAATCCTATTTCGGTTTTCATAATGTGAATGTTCGTTGGCTGGCTAAAGTTTTTAATTGTACCCTGCCCAATGACCAAGTGTGGAATTACAATTAATTCTTTTTCACGGGTTTCCATTCGAATTGCTCTCCAATTCATTTCAATCACACGACCTCTTTGGCCTTCAACTTCAATATAATCTCCTTCTGAAAATGGTTTTTCATAAACCAAGGCGATACCTGAAAATAAATTCCCCAAGGTATCCTGCAGAGCTAAACCAATTACAAAAGAACCAAGACCCAAAGCAGTCACTAAACCTCCAAGGTCAGCACCCCAAACCATTGATAACACAATTGCTGCTCCAAACAAAACCATCACTACTCGAAAAATATCTAAGAATAATTGAGGAACTTTTGTTTTGTTTCTTTTAGAACCTTGCGAAAAAAAGATAACATTAACTAGAGCCAGCAATGTGTTTATTACTAAAATCCAGATAAATGTTTCCAATAACTTCATTAAGGTCGATCCACGGGGGTATTCCAAAACCTGAGTAAAAACAATGCTCACTGCAATCAACGGCAGGATGATATTCTTGAAAGTATTTAGTGGAGCGGAGAACTGTTTATTTTTTTTTCTCGTCAAATAAGTCACCTCATTGATGACAACAACGAAAAGCGGAATACAAATCATCAAAAGTACTCCGTAAATGAACCAGTTGTTTTCAAAGAAATCCATATTCAGAATACTTAATTAGAGGTTATTTTTTAATCTTATCTCTGCATATTTCCATACCCCAAAATCTAATTTAGAAGTATCTTTCAATAAATATTTTTCAAATTCAAATTGTTCC
Organism: uncultured Saprospiraceae bacterium; assembly: GCA_937928045.1. Classification (GTDB taxonomy): domain Bacteria; phylum Bacteroidota; class Bacteroidia; order Chitinophagales; family Saprospiraceae; genus JABDJM01. Next base: position 81,288 of record CALFWO010000028.1, read on the forward strand.
CGTAATTTTTGATACACTTCATCAGAAACAAAAATTTGATCGTCTTCTTCAATATCTTTCAAGGCAAAGACATCATTTACAGTTTGCCCCCATAGATCATAATTAAATTTTTCATTGCCCACGATACCGGCAATTACCTGGCCGCTATGCAAGCCCATGTGTAAAGCTAGTTGGATGTTATAATTGATATTAAATTGTTTGGTTAGTTGCCGAACTTCCAAAGCAAATTCAAATATCTTTTTTGCATGATCAAGTCTTGGATGAAACATTCCACACGCCGCAAAGTAGGTATCTCCAACTGTACGAATTTTCTCAATTTGATGTTTCTCAGCAGCATTATCAAATGCTTCTACCAAATGGTTCAACAAATTAACTGACTCTGCAGGTCCGATTTTAGTTGTCAGTTTTGAAAAACCTGCAATGTCAATTGCAATCAAAGAAACATTAGGATAAATATCTGCTATGTTTTTTTCTCCTTTCTGTAAACGCATAGCAATTGACTTAGGAATAAAATTTAGCAGTAATTTTTCATTTTCAAGACTTTGGGAGGCAATGAGTTCTTGTTGTTTTTCAATACTGTGAGTCATTTCATTAAATGAAGATGCCAATTCACCAAACTCATCTTTGGATTGAATATCAATTTCTTGACTATAGTCTCCTGCGCTCAGTCTGCGGACCCCTTCTGATAATTTATCAATTGGCCTTACAAATCTACCGGCCAGATACATAGCCAAAAAAGTTACTAAAAGAATGATAATGCAAAGTGCAATGAAAACTTTTTTCTTAAATTTATCGATTGAAATATTCGCTTCTGATTGATCTATTTCTGATAAAATCACCCAATTCAAATCTCGAATTTGCAATGGGGCATAAGAACTTAAAACGGAAATGAAACGGTAATCTTCTATTACCTTCGTTTCGTTTTTTCCCGCGAGCGCCTCCGTCACCCCTTTTGACTTTACTCTTTGGTGCAAAATTGTTGTCCCTATACGGTACATTTTCTCCACCTCTTCTTTTTCGATGCCTAGATCAATTAGTGCTTGAGTATATCCGATTGTATCTTGCAAGTAAAATCTCGAAATAGATCTCATTAAAAAATCTTCGCCTATAAGGTAAGTCTCACCTGATTTGCCCAACCCATCGGTTTCCCAATTATTATCACCAGTCATTATCTTGTTAATCTCTCCCACAGGTAATTGCAATACTAATGCACCAACAGTTGTAGCACCATCTATTATTGGAATGCCGACAAATGCCGCAGGTGCACCATAAGAAGGACGATAATTTTTGAAATCAATAAAACTCGCTTTTTTAATATCGCTATTGGATCTAAGCCGGCGGGCGAGCTCAGCTAAATTACTTTCTTTGTAAGGTCCTGAATAAAGATTTGTCGCAAAGTCAGTCTCTTTATATGCTGTGTAAACAATATCGCCATGTTCTAAATCAATCAAAAAAAGATCGTAAAAACCAAACTTAAGAATAACATCTGTCAGATATTGATGATATTTTTGATGTGCTTTATTATAATCACTACCATCATTAGCATCAATTAAAAGATGTTTCTCACCAGCAGGATTTGGGTTTTCAACGATGTATTCATATTGTAAATAACAAGCTTCCACAGATTTAGGATAATACAATTCTGGATTGTTCTTGATCTCCATATTTTGAGAAACATGATCCACAAACTCATCATAGTGAGTGTTTAGTCGTTCACTACATGCTGTATTTAACTGTGTATTACCAATTTTTTGAAAGCCTTGTTTAAAGTCAGATAACGCTTGAGCGATCATTTCATTTTCACCAAGCACTTCTGTTATATTTCCGATTTCTCGAAAGTAACTTTCAATTTGGTATTTCTTAGACGCCTTAACACTAGTAAGTTGATTAAAAATACTTTCATTAATGGCATTTTTTCCATTGACATACCCAATGTAAATCAGAATCATTGCAGAGATCGCACTTACTAAAATTAACATTAACATTAACCGAGAACGAATGCTTAAAAAATTGGAAGAAAGACTCATGCTGTTGTCAATTGTTGGTTTTTATATTGTCAGATCAAGTCAAAATATGATAACTCAAAATCGTAAAAATAAATGAAAACATACAATTTTTGACTATGTCAGTTTTTAATGCTGCCAACTGTCCATTATTGCTTAAAATGCCGCATGACAAATTTCTGAATCAATAAAGCTTTCAATTGAAAAAATTTCGATTAAGGGTCCATTACCAAAATAAGTATTGATCCAGTCATTTTTTTTCAGAAGGGAAAACAAACTTTATTAGGCACACGTTGGCATTACTCTTTCTATTATATTAAAATCCGTACATTAGTTATTTATAACTAAAAGGATAACGAAATGAAAAACACAAACTGGCTAGCCATTTTGGCCGCGGCAATTGCCGGATTCTTTATTGGATTTCTATGGTATGGTGTACTTTTTCAACCACAATGGATGGAAGGAAACGGAATAACTACTTCTGGTGAAGGTGACGCAATTAAGATGTTCAAATATGGAAAGGAAGTAGCCGTCTCAAATCTACCAATGATCGTAAATACGTTTGGAATGTTGGCATTAGCGCTTATAACCAACTGGATATTAAATGTGTCCAATCACACGACACTTGCAAAAGGTTTGACCATGGGAGTAGTCCTTGGACTCGTAGTTACAGTGAATATTGTTCTTACCAATCTTTTTGCGAACACCTCTATGACGCTTACATTGGTGGACAGCAGTTATATCATTGTGGTACTTGGTGCGATGGGATTAATCTTAGGGGCATGGCGCAAAAAAACAGCTTAGTTTTGCTTAAAAAAAAGGAGTGTTCATGTAGTATTGACCACTCCTTTATTTATTAAATATGAGTTTACACAAAGATCTCCAAGAATTAATCGATGCCGGTATAGTCTCTTCTGATACGGCAGAAAAAATTCATATTTATTACCAATCTAAGTCTCAATCTTCTTCCAATAGATTATTTTTAGTATTTGCTATTCTAGGAGCTCTTTTAATTGGACTTGGAATCATTTTAATTGTAGCGCACAACTGGGATGGACTTTCCAGAAATAGCAAAACTGCGCTTTCTTTTACACCAATGATAATTGGCCAAATTGCCTGTGGTTATGCGGTTTGGAAAAAGATGGACAACCAGGCATGGCGTGAAGGAAGCGCTACTTTTTTATTTTTTGCAGTAGGCGCAAGTATCTCATTGATCAGTCAAGTTTATAACATTCCTGGTAACATCAATGCATTTGTTATTTCTTGGATGTTACTCTGTTTGCCCTTGGTTTATATCCTAAAATCCTCTGTTGTTTCACTGCTCTACATTGTTGGAATTACAAACTATGTCGTTAGCTCAGGTTTTTCAAAATTTTCAGATTGGCCGGACTATTATTATTGGCCTTTGTTACTACTAATTCTTCCTCACTATTATTTTTTATTTAAGGAAAAAACTGTAGGTAACTTTCTTAATATTCACCATTTGTTCATTCCTGTCTCATTGATGTTTGCCCTACCCTCACTAGCTCAAGGCGAAGAAACTTTCTTACTTTCAGCCTACATGAGCCTATTTGGCTGTTTATATTTAATTGGGCATTCAAAATACTATAAGCCTCAAATAAATTATTTTAATGTATTTACGGCCATTGGCTCTGTAGGTACAGTTTGCCTTTTATTGGGATGCAGTTTTTATGACGTTTGGCAAGAAGTATCAAGAATTGACAATCACCTTTCTGATCAGTTACTGACAATGACATTTCTTACAACCGCTTTATTGACTCTAGCTGCATTTTTTCTTTTTTACAAGAACTTAAAAGACAAAGGTATAAAGGAAATAAAACCAATAGCTCCAATATTTATAATATTTCTTCTGATTTTATTACTTGGCTTCTCAACATCCTTTTCTGTTGTATTGATAAATTTATTGATATTTGCTATTGGAGTAATGACCATTCGTGAAGGCGCTCTTAAAGATCATTTGGGAATATTAAACTACGGGTTACTAATCATAACAAGTCTAATCGCTTTTCGATTTTTTGACGGAGAACTTTCTTTTGTCTGGAGAGGAATAATGTTTTTAATTGTCGGTATTGGTTTTTTCCTAACGAATAACTGGATTCTTAAAAAAAGGAAAGTCACTTCAAACGAATAGTCATGAATTCAAAATATTTTCTTTTTGGTGGTTTCATTCTAATGGTTTTTGCTCAATTATATGTTCCAAGCAAAATGATATTGGACAAAGAAAAAACCATTTCTGAAGGAACACTTTTTCGATTCAAGACAGCTCCCATCGATCCTTCTGATCCTTTTCGAGGAAAATATGTGAGATTAAACTTTGATTTACAAGAAATCGAAAAGGACTCCATTGAAGAATGGGACTATAAAGAAAAAGGCTATGCCACTTTTGAGCAAGATGATCAAGGATTAGCAGTGGTTAAACAAATTTCCAAAATTGCTCCTACCGATACAAAAAATTATATACTCGCTGAAATTTACAAAAGAAAAAAATCAGGAGTACAACAACTGCAGGTCAGCTTGCCTTTTGATCGATTGTACATGGAAGAGTCTAAAGCGCTCCCTGCCGAAAAGGCTTTCTTTGAATCTCGACGTGATAGTAGCAAACTTACCTATGCTTTGGTATACATTTATGAAGGTGACTATGTATTGACAGATGTGATGATTGATGGCTGGTCGCTCAAGACATTAGCAGAATCGAGGATTGCAGCTGAGGAATAATATCATAACCTAATTATTTTTCTAACAAGCTTATCCAATAAATATTCGCATATTTGAAGTCAAGAATAACGATTCATGACAGCTGTTACTCAGTTCCATAATTTAGCGCATATTTTCATTTCTCTCATTGGAGCTATTCTCCTTTTGGCTATCTATTATAACATTCGAAAGCGTTTTAGAAAAATTTTGGAAGAAGAGCAAAACCAAAAAAGAGTTGACAAAGGTCTATTGTTTTTAAGCCTGTCTTTGTTCGTATGGGTTGTTGCTGGGTTGTGGTCTATTCTTGGCCATCAGTTTTCATTTATAGAAGGATTTGGCTATCAAATTGGTAAATATCTTTTTTCTATTTTGAATAACATGTTTATTCTCATGGCACTATTTTATTTTCATGAAGCTCCTGGCTTTATTTATAAAAATGAGAAGAATGTTAGACTTATCGTATGGATCATAATAATAGTTTCCATACTAACATTGATCCTCTCCTACTTCTATGGTGAAAATCAAATCGCTGCAATTAGAGTTAATGCCATTCCCGATCTCATCTTATCAGGATTTTTATCTTACCTCTTATTGGTATCCTGTTTTAACACTTTCAATCATAGAGGACTAAAACTCGTGGCTTACATTTCAGTAGCGGTCATTTTAGTCATGTTTTTGTCCCAACTCCCAGAGGTGTTCACCTCCTTGCAAGACGAATTTTCAAACGGATTGATTCGGCTCATTTCTAAGACTTCGCTCATATCCCTTTTCTTATTGCTGGCAACCTCATGGGTCATTGAGCTGGCCAATACTCCTGTGGCGAATGAAATGGAGTTAAAATTTTTAGATTGGTCATTAATCCAACTGAGCATTCCGTCCAAGCAAATCAACAACGCCACAATTGAATTCGGTTCAAAAACTACGCAATATAAAAACTTGTTAAAATTTGCCATTCGAAGAAAATACGGAACGGCAGATGATCAAGCCATTTTAGTGAGCTCAGGGGGAGAAATTAAAAACCAAACATATTTATCTAGGATAGTCGAAAACATGAATGACATTCTTCCCGCAGATCATGAATTTCCTATTGATCGAAAAGACTTGTTTACATTTTTAGGTGAAGGAAAATATAGATTAAGAATGCTTCCAGAGCATATTCAAATTGATAAGGCCCTACTTCATGAGTTCACAAAAAGTGCTGACAATCAGCTCTATGAAAAACTTTGTAACTCATTGTAACCTGCTCACAACTTAGCACATCAGACTATTTTTTGATACAATCTGAGACAAGAATTTTAGAATTCAATAAAGGTTTGCTTATTGAGACCAATACGATAATCACAATCAATTGTAATGTCTCAACCAACAACATCTGGCAATTTTTTAGGTCATCCTAAAGGACTATTCTATCTTTTTTTTGCGGAACTTTGGGAGCGTTTTTCCTTTTATGGCATGCGCGCCTTACTGGTGCTGTATATGACGAAAAAACTATTTTTCTCAGATGAAATGTCATTTGGAGTGTATGCCGCTTATATGTCCTTGGTCTACTTTACGCCAATCATAGGAGGCATCTTGGCCGATCAATATTTGGGCTATAGAAAGTCAATTATGCTTGGTGGAATCCTAATGGCCTTAGGACATTTTTTCCTATCCATAGAACAACCAATATTTTTCTACTTGTCATTATCCCTTCTAATCGTGGGCAATGGTTTCTTCAAACCGAATATCTCAACCTTCGTGGGAACCTTATACGATAAGCACGATACCAGAAGGGATGCTGGCTTTACGATATTTTACATGGGCATAAACATAGGAGGTGCAGTTGCTCCTTTACTTTGCGCTTGGGTTGCTGAAGCTTATGGCTGGCATTATGGGTTTGTATTGGCGGGTATCGGTATGCTGGTCGGCTTGTATTTCTTTTATGATGGACAGCGAAAAAATGTATTTGGTAATAATGGCTATGTTCCAGATCAATTGAATTACAATCAGAGAATTCTTGGGATGCACAAAGGTCAGTTGATTACAGTCCTAGCGCTACTCTCCGTTCCTGTTTTCGCCTTAATTGTCCGATACAATCAATATGAACATTATCTGGTTGGAATTGCGGCAATATTAATCATTGGTGCCTTGGGTTACATTTATTCAACCGTAGGCAAAATTGAAAAAGGTAGATTACTAGTCGTTGCTTACATAACAATATTGATGACTTTGTTTTGGGCGATTTTCGAACAAGCAGGAAGTTCACTTACTTTATTCGCAGATCGAAATGTAAACCTTGTTGGAATCAATGCTGCTCAAACCAATAGTATTAATTCAACATTCATCATTTTTCTAGCTATACCGTTTGCTTCATTATGGACTTACCTTGCAAAGATTAATCGGAATCCAAATTCGGCAATAAAAAGTGGAATGGGCCTTATTTTACTAGGATTGGGATTTGTGATTTTTGGGGCATCCGCTAATTCTATGGATCAGTTGGCACAAACTCCCATGTGGTATTTGGTCGTTGGCTATTTCGTTCTTACCGTCGGCGAATTATTTATATCCCCTATTGGGCTGTCAAAAATGACTGAGCTTTCTCCTCCGAAATATTTAGCTTTCATCATGGGCGTATTTTTCACCTCCTCTTTTTATGGACATTTCTTTGCTGGAAAAATTGCACAATTAACTACTGTCAAAGAAGGAGAAAGTAATTTTTTTTCTGAAGGAATATTTGGCCAACTTACTGAAATGATCACGGGGCTAGAATCAGGAATGTCTAACGCTCCGGAGCCTGCTTTTCAGCAGTTATATAATTACGTCTCTGTTTATGCTGGATTCGGAATTATTACAATTTTAATTGGCATATTAGCAATAATAATTTCTCCAATTATTTTGAAAATGATGGGTGGTATTAAGTAATAGCTAGCTATTATTCAGTTGAAAATTCCTTTTCAATAATTAAATTAACCCAATTGTCTTCACTGACAGCCATCATGGTAAATTTGTAATTCTTATTTTCTTCTAACTCTGGCGTTGTTCGAGTAATATTAAAAACTACATTGCTCAAATCATAAAAGGTAAAATTCTTTTCAGTAGTATAGGTTCCGGAAATTAGATAATTTTCCATATCTGAAATCACTTGAAAATAAATATTGTTTTCATCAATGATTCCATCTGACCAATTAAATGTAGGATTAACACCATTTGCTTGGATGGATACCAATTCTGAATTCACCTCTGTGGGTTTAACATTTGTTTTTAATCGAATGGGATTACAAACATGAATATTACCAGGAGTTTTATAGGTAACGATTCCAAACAATTCTCCAACAAAAGGAGCTCTGTTAAATTTCCAAAGATACCCATTGAATACCGGTTCACTCTCTAAGGTCTTTTCAACGTACTTTGAAAAATCGTTGTAGTCTTCGACACGCGAGGTTTCAAAATATCTAAAATCAGTAGCGCCTTCAACAGGATAAAAGAAAATATCTGTTGGCATCGTTGAATCACCCAAAAGCCCTTCTGCTTTCCCTCCCGCACAAGCGACTAATTCTTCCATTTCTAGTGAAGCATTTAGTTCAAGGTAGTTGGCAAGGATTTGCTCATTTAAAACTTCAGGTTCATCTTTGCAAGCAAGAATTAATGTAGACAAAAGAAAGATAATAAGAACCCTCATAAACTTTAAACAGCTAAAAATAAATTAAGTTTTGGAAGTAAATCTTGAATAACAGTTACTGAATATATTTCTTAGTTAATCAATAAACTGAAGCTTTACTCTAAAATGACTTTTACCCCCAAATGATCACTATAGCTAACTCTCTTCCATTCCACTTCTCCACAATCGCCTTCTTGAATAAAATCCAAGACGCTTCCGCTAATAAAATCAAAAGTTTCAAATTTAAATAGGACGTTGTCCTCCGCCCTAGATAGGTAGTTACCTCCGGTGCAACTGGTCTTCAAACTCGTTTTTTCTCCATTCAAAACTGCAGTATATCCAGATGATAAAATATTGGTAAAAGCTTGATCGGTAATTTTCAAATTCATATCCCCAGCCCAGACAACATTTTCTATATTTTGTTCAAACAGCCAATTCGATATGGCACTAATTTCAGCTCTTTCTGGGAAATTTTTCTTATGTGTACAAGCATGATAATTAACAATTGAAATTACATCTCCCGTTTTATTTTTGAAGTCAGCGCGATAAGGTTCTCTCTCAACTTGTCCGGCTAACTCGGATATTAATTTTGCACCACCATTTGTAATATTTACTTTTTTCACCTTCCAGAGAAAAGCATATCGCTCGCGCAGGTACGGCGAAGAGCTATTGGTTGGATCAGATATGCTGTAATCCCATTTCTCCCCCATCGTATTCAACTCGTTTGCTAATCTCGCAACAGCCTTGGCACCACCGGGATGTTTGGCGACTACTTCTTGAATGGCAACAATATCTGCATCGCGTAACTGTTCTGCGATTAACTCAATCTCCTTGGCATCCCGACTTTGACCAAAGTCTTTTAAGTTCCATGAAATGATATTTATGGATTGCGAAAAAAGTTGCGTACTGGCTATAATGGCAAAAAAAGGAAGAAATAAATATTGTAGTTTCATAGACTTGTTAAAGCGAAAGGTAAAAGGCTATGGCCATTATTTTATTTAAAAATAAAAACAGGTTGAAGCTCATGGTATTTATCAAAACTTGGGTGAATGAATTCATCAATTTTGTACATTCCTATCTTCTTCATAACGTTCATAGAAGGAACATTATTCCAAGTTGCTACTGAATATATCTCCAATAAATTCAAATCGTTCTTTGCGAATTCCATACATGCTTTGGCACCTTCGGTAGCTAATCCTTTGCCCCAATATTGTTTGCTCAATCGCCATCCGATATCCACAAAAGGAGAATATGGTGATTCGAAATTTTGTTTCATCATGCCAATAAATCCAATGAATTTTTGATCTTCCAAATGATCTACGGCAAAGTATGTATAGCCATTTTCGTAGAAGTGCTTCGAGAATCTATCGACGGCTTCGTATGAGACTTTTGAGGTAGGAATTGTAGGAAAAAAACGCATGACATCAGGATCTTGGTTCATTTCGGCATATAAAGCTTTGTCACTTTCACGCCAATTTCGAAAGCCTAATCTCTTTGAAGTAAAAATATATTCCATGTCCAATTATTGCAATCTAAATTTGATCGGTAAATTAAAATAAACTTTAACTGGCTTTCCATCTTGATAGCCTGGCTTCCAATTGGGCATGGAATTTACGAGTCTAATACATTCCATCTTAATATCATGGCTTACTCCATTTAAGGCTTCTACCTTTTTGACAGAACCATCCTTATCTACGACAAATCTAATAATTGCTGTTCCTTCAACGCCATATTCCCTGGCCAGACTTGGGTATCGAATATTTTTATAAATATGTTCTAACATCTTTCTATTTCCACATGATCTCAGTTCTTCCTTACTTAATTTTTTTTCCACGCATCCTGGGAATTGAGGCATTTTTTCAACAACTTTCCATGTGGAATCTTGACTTGTTTCTGAAGCCACCAACTCCCCTTTTTCGAATATTCTAATTTGAGAAATTTGTCCTAATGAGTCATAGCTAATTTGTTCGCCGTCCAACTGTCCGTCCAAATAATTCATTCTTTCCACTACAACCGAATCGGCATTATGGATCAACCATTGTCCAGTTTTAATTCCGCTTTCATAAGTTCCAATACTTCCAAGGTTTTCGATCCATTGCCCAATCTTAATATCATTTGCATAATTTCCCTTTTCAACGATAGAACCATCATCATAGCAGTGATAATACAATCCATTTTTGGCAGCAAAAGACTTCGAATTTGAGGATAAAAAATGAGTAATTTGTCGATTCTCCGGATAATATCTTTTAAGAATAAAATCACCTGAGGTGGTTTTTTCAATAGTAAAATTATACCCGCTATCAATCAACTTCGAACCAGGTTCTAGTAAATCTTTGTATTTCTTTTTGAATTTCTGCGCCTCTGCCCCGAATGCGAAAAGCAAGGTAATGCACAGAACATTGATGATTTTAAAATTCATGGTTAAATCAATGCATTCGATCCCCTCTCAGTTCCAAGGAATGTAAAATTTCTTTTTCTTTATCTAGGTATTCTTGCCATCGTTTGTTAACCGCTTCTGTTCCTCCAAATTTTCTAGCTAGGTCAATAAACAATCGATAGTGTCCAGCTTCTGCTACCATGAATTTATGATAAAACTCTTTCAGGTCGTCATCGTTAATTTCGAGAGAAAGTAATCTAAACCTTTCGCACGAGCGCGCTTCAATCAAAGCACAAACCAAAAGTTTTTCAACCAAACGAGCATCTCGAGCTCCTCCTTTTCGCTGAAATTTCATGAGCTCATTTACATACTCATCTTTTCGCTGCATGCCTAACTTCAAATTTCTCTTTTGTAATTCTTTCAATACCATTCTAAAGTGTCCCCACTCTTCTGTTACAATGGGAGCCAACTCGTGGACCATCTCGATGTGTTCTGGATATTGCTGAATAATAGAAATACAAAAGGTAGCTGCTTTTTGTTCGCAGTAGGCATGATCGGTTAGAATCTCAGCTAAATCCATTTCTGCCAAATTGACCCATCTCGGATCAGTCGGTAATTTTAATCCCAACATGCTCATAATTATTTTCCTTTAAGGCAATTTATCTGGTGACGTAGAAAATCTACATCGTAAACTTCATAATCTTCGTACCCAGTCATCCAAACCATTCTGGCTTGATCAATTTCAGATTTCTCTAGAGACTTTAACAAACTCTTATCCAAGAAATACCTTGGTTTATAGGTCACTGTTTTTTCTAAAACATTAACTTCTCCTGGAGCTGATTTTGCGGCGGTTAGTGAAATTGTATACCCATCGATCATTTTTAATGATAGCCTGGATCCTTTCTCAATGATACCATAGGCTTTTTCGGCAGAAGTAGAAGCGATCACTATTTCTAATTCTAAATAAGTCAATCCCCCAGTATTTGACAATCCTCCAGTACAAGTAAAATACTCTCTATCTTTCAATAGAATTCGCATTTGATCCGGCGTCTTTGTAAAGAAAACTTCTTGATCTAGTATAACCATTTTTTTGCCAGTAAATTCATTATATCTGACGGATCGATCTGGGCAAGTTCTTTCCGGAGGATTCATGTAAACATCTGACAGTAATCTTAAGTCTTTTTCTGCTTTGAGTGCTTGTTTGCTTGTTAATACTTCGTTGTTTCCGGTCGTTGTCTTGGTAATAACCACTGGATTATCAATTTGAGCATTGATCATTTCTTCAGACATGGTTGGATTGTCTGCCTCCCATTTTGCCATCATTTTTCGACGTTTCCCTTCTGATACATCTATTAGTTTATTGAGTAATAAAAATTTTTCATTTGAAGCATTGTAAGCTGCTGCTGCTTCATCTTCAATGGCACGTTTGTCCTGAATTTTCTTTTCAATGTTTACTATTTGTTCATCGGTGGTATTTGGCGAAGTGTAAGCATCTTTCAGTTCATCTTCCATCAGAACTCTATCGTAAGTTAAGTCTTGATATTTCAACAAAAGGACTTGACTTTCTTGGCTCGCTTTCTCCGCATTTCGAATGGCGTCATTTCGAAATCTTTCCTCTTCTAAATCGGTATATTTCGCAGTTGGTTCTTTTACTTTTTTGGATTTAGACTTCGGAGACTTTGTTTTTTCATAAGGATTTTTGACCTTGGCCTTTTTCTTCCCTTTGGTCTTTTTCTTTTTTGATTTTACTGCTTTTTGTTTTTTTGTCTTGGTCTTAGATTTCGTCTTTTTTACTTTCGACTTTTTAGACTTTGGTGTTTTGGGTTGTTTTGGTTGTTTTGCGGGTTTAACTTTTGGAGCGCTGACTTTTGTTGCCGTTGGAGTCGCTGAAGAAGTGTTACTAATTAAGTCCTTATCCAGGTCTTTATCGAAGTAACGCCATGAACCATCATTGAACACAACGATAGAATCTCCGCGTTCATTAACACCTACTTTTTGAGCAGTTGCGTTGTAACCTACTATTAGGCTCAGCAAAATTAATAATGGCTTAAGGCTTTTAATATTAAAATTATCTATGTTCAATTTGTATTAAATTGTGAGTGTCAAGAAAAAACCAACTCCATGATAACGAAAGAAAACGATCCTCTGGTTCATTACGATGGAAAACGTTGTATTTCAGGAGTAAAATTACGCAAAAGCAAGAACTTTGACTTGAATGATCATAATGATGATAAGAATGATTTTTGTTGTTTGATAGGAAGATATTGAGATGGCCAGGATAATTAGAGGGTTTCGGTAATAACTCAGTGTTTTATTGGGTATAATTGATTGATTTTCAAGCCTGCGGATTTTTACGAAATCCAATAGAATACATTTTCCTGCCTACTAACCTTTACAAACTGCTAATTAAAACGCCGGAAACATCCGGTTTCAAAGGCCTACGGATTTTTACGAAATCCAATAGAACACTTTTTCCTACCTTACTAATCTTTACAAACTGCTAATTAAAACGCCAGAAACATCCGGTTTCAAAGGCCTGCGGATTTTTACGAAATCCATCGGAATACATTATTCCAACAAATTTTAACCTCTCTAAAATTAGACTTTGAACCTTAAAACTGTACCGACTTTTTAGACCTACGGATTTTTACGAAATCCGTTTCTTCCTTAAACCATTCATTACCAAACCTTTAAAATCTTTCATTAAGTCGTTTAAATTTGATAGCACATCCAAATTTCACAACCCTTTCTTTACTATCTTGTTCTTATCTTTAAATCTCCTCCAGATATTTAAAACTTCAGATCAATGAATTACCAAGGCCAAAAAGTCGATTTTCCGGCCAAAATTGAACTCAACTTTGATCCTTTCGCCCGCGAACTGGAATCAAAGCGGGATGCAGCAAAAGAACCTTTGAAGACTTATTACGATAGTGTACTTCAACAGTTCGAAAATAATCCGTGGCTAAGGTCAGCATTTGATCCACAAAAATTAGAAAACCAGGGTGACCTATTAGAAGATATCATGCAAGTTGCATTTCCTCCCATTCTAACCAACAATGAAATCAAGGCGCTTGTACTTCCTTTACAATTTATCCCATTTTACAAATCTAATCGATTAGAGAAAATGCTTGCCCATACAAGTGATGATTTTTCTTTCGAGTTTATGGAATACAGTGAAAAGGAAATTTACATTAGTGCTTGTTCTTCAATTTTGGCGCTTTATTACAATCATTCGATGCCGGCCAGTCGTCCAAATTATATTAATATTCCAGACCATAAAACGGGGAAAATTCGATGTTTCCGGATGACTATAAATGCAGACTATTTAGACATAAAACCAAAAGACAAAGCGCCAGAAATTACAGAAGAAGACCTGATAGAACTCATTGATAATTTTGAGAACTTTGACTTATGGAAAAAGAAATTTCCAACAGAGAGTTGGATTTTTTCCGGATGTATTATTATTTCTTTAGTCGACGTAACTGTTGACAACATCATTAAGCGAATTACTAATGATTTGCTTAATGCTAATGATGAAAGCTTTGTCAAGCTCCAAGAAGATATCTCTAGATTATTAGAAATAGATGTTAAAATGTCATTTGCAGGATTGAAAGGTACAAAGGTCTTTCAGGAAAATCCACACTATCTTTCTTTGATGCTCGGCAAAGAAGAATCCATGAATTGTACAGATGATTTTTGTGGGCATGCATTGACTGAGTTGATGGAGAAGAAAAAATTCCTAGCAATACCTAGTATCAAAAAGTTTCATGTGCAATCTCAAAGTAAATTGTCTCAAAACCTGATGGACTCTGGTCTAAAAAGTTACTTTGCTTGTCTTATTAGTTACAATGGTATTGATTTAGGTTTCTTTGAACTAGGCTCTTATGTGACGGGGGCTTTGAATACTACTATCCCAATTCGATTAGCAGAAGTCATCCCTTTGTTGGCAGTAGCTGGGTATAGAATGCAGCAAGAACAGAAAAACAGAGTTGAGGCTGCCATTCAAGAAGAATATACCTCCCTTCACCCTTCGGTAAAATGGAAGTTTGAAGAAGAGGCCAATCATTTTATTATTTCACAAAATAGTGGCAATGAATACCAGCTAAGAGATTTGTCATTTAAGGATGTCTACCCTCTTTATGGGCAGCTGGACATCAGAGGAAGTTCTACTATCCGAAATACCGCAGTTAAAAATGATTTGCTTAGTCAATTACTTTCAGCCAAAAAATTAGTTGAACTGGCTTCAAGTCAATTGTCGCTCTTGGTATATGATGAACTTGAATATGTGATCAATGAATTTATCAAAAATCTTAATATCGAAATGGCCGCTTCCAGCGAGCAAGAAATTTTACTTTTTTTGAATAATGAGTTTGAATCAACTTTAGAACACCATACTAAAGGTAATCCTACTTTGCGAAAAGCCTTTGATGAATATAAGAGCAGTTTGCATCCAGATCTTCATTTCATTTATAATGAGAGAAAACAATTTGATCAATCTGTTAATGCAATCAATAAATCTTTGGCCAAATATATTGACGAAAAACAATTAGAGGCTCAAGCTATGTTTCCTCACTATTTCGAAAGGTATAAAACAGATGGACTGGAATTTAATATTTACATAGGAGAATCAATTTCTCCGGATCACGGTTTCCATATTTCGCATGTAAATAATCTTCGCCTCTGGCAACTGTCCACTATGCTGGAAATGGAACGCATGTATAAAAAGGAACAAAAAGATAGTGAAACACCACTTGAAGTAGCTTCTTTGATTCTAGCTTTCAGTAATTCTCTGTCTATACAATTTAGGATGGACGAAAAAAGGTTTGATGTCGAAGGCGCATATAACGCGCGCTATGAAATCATCAAAAAGCGAATAGACAAGGCACACATTAAAGGCACTAAAGATCGAATCACCCAAGCAGGAAAGATGGTCGTGGTCTATGCCAACGACAACGACGAACAAGAATACTTGCGGTACTTCAAATTTTTACGCGGCAAAGGAATGCTTAAAAATGAAGAACCAGAGCAATTACTTTTGGAGAACCTACAAGGAGTTACTGGTCTAAAAGCACTACGTGTTGGAATCAATTATGATGAAGCCGGAACTAAAAAAGGAATGACTATAGAAGAGATTATGAAGGATATGGAAGGGGTTGAGAAAAATAATTGATTGGCAAAATCCAATGAATAACACCTTTAATATTTATAAATCTATAATAAATAGAATTCAGCTTAGATTAATTCAGAATAATCAATAATGAGCAAAGTTTTTAACATCCAACGTTAGCAACAGCTTTACGCTTATCCCCAAAAAAAAACCTGTAACTTCGCACAGAAATTAAAAATCAAAATCAGCATTGAAATATCCCACTACCTTTAAGGACAATACCCAAGACAGTTACCACGGCACCATCATCAAAGATCCTTATCGCTGGCTAGAAGATGACAACAGCAAAGCCACCAAAGAATGGGTCATCGCGCAGAACAAAGTAACCTTTGACTATTTGAATCAAATTCCCTTTCGAAGAAAGATCAAAAATCGACTTAAAGAACTTTGGAACTACGAACGATTTTCGACACCGATTTTAGTGGCTGAACAGCGATATATATTTAGGAATGATGGTTTGCAGAATCAGGCAATTCTGTATAAGTTGTTGGAAGACGATCAGTTGAAAATTATATTGGATCCAAATGAATTTTCGGCAGACGGAACTACCTCTTTGGGGGAATACAGTTTTTCTAAGGATGGAAAATATTTGGCCTACCAGATTTCAGAAGGAGGGTCAGATTGGAGAAAAATAAAAATTCTGGAACTGGCTTCGGGTGAACATTTGGCAGATGAATTGGAGCAAATCAAGTTCTCCGGTATGAGTTGGCAAGGAAATGGTTTTTACTATAGTCGATATCCAAAGCCAAAATCAGGAGATGAACTCTCAGCTCGAAATGTTCATCACAAGCTGTATTTCCACAAGGTCAATACGGCACAGTCTGATGATATTTTGATTCACGAAACTCCAGACTTTCCGAATCGCGGTGTATTTGCCAACACCACTGATGATCAAAGATTCACTGGAATTGGACTTTGGGAATCTACCTCAGGAAATGCGTTGTACTTTTTAGACCGAGAGAATGCTAATGTCAAAACTGCCATCTTCGAGGAGATCTCTCACGATTTTAGCTTGGTTGGAAATATTGGGAACGATTTATTAATATTAACGAATTATCATGCGGATAATAATCGAGTGATCATTGTCGATTCGCGAAATCCTTCCCAAAAGAATTGGCGCAATCTTATTCCTGAATCCGAAGACAAACTCGAAGATATCGAATTGATCGGGGATAAAATCTTTGCTACTTATACCCACAATGTAAGTAGCAAGGTTCGAGTATTCGATCTGGCTGGAAAGCCATTGGAAGATGTTAAGCTCCCGGGCATTGGCACCATTGGTGCGATTCATGCTAAGCGAAATAGTGAAACCGGTTTTTTTACTTATACTTCCTTTACGCAACCGGCGACGATATATTCACTTGATGTCAAGGACCATAGTACTCGAATTTATAAGGCTCCTAAAGTAAAGTTTGATCCGACCCTTTTTGAAACCAAACAAATTTGGTACGACAGCAAAGATGGAACAAAGGTTCCGATGTTTATCACGTACAAAAAAGGAATCAAGTTGGATGGCAACAATCCTACCCTGCTTTATGGCTACGGAGGATTTAATGTTTCTGTGCCCCCTGCGTTTTCAGTACAGCGCGCTGTTTTTATAGAAAATGGAGGCGTATTTGTAGTGGCAAATATTAGAGGTGGCGGAGAGTTTGGGAAAAAATGGCACCAGGCGGGAACATTGGCTAGCAAGCAAAATGTATTTGATGATTTCATCGCAGCGGCCGAATATTTAATAAAACATCAATATACAAGCTCTGAGAATTTAGGAATTGAGGGAGGCTCAAATGGTGGTCTTTTGGTTGGTGCCTGCATGACCCAAAGACCTGAATTATTTGCAGTAGCCTTTCCTCGAGTGGGTGTATTGGATATGTTGCGCTATGATAAATTTACGATTGGTCGTGCATGGAGTACGGATTATGGATTGAGTGAAAATAAAGATGCATTTAAATACCTCTTTGCCTATTCTCCATTACACAATGTGCGTTGTGAAAAATATCCAGCGACTATGGTGATGACTGCAGATCATGATGATCGTGTTGTTCCAGCGCATTCATTCAAATTCGCTGCTACTTTGCAGGATCATCAGAAAGGAAATAATCCAGTTTTGATTCGAATAGAAACTTCTGCTGGACATGGTGCTGGAAAACCGATTAGCAAACTCATTGACGAAGCAGCAGATTTATTAAGTTTTATGTTCTATAATATGAAAGCCACCATTTGATAAATCTTGATGGACAAACAGCCACAAAGCTCAATTTCTAATCTTTTTGATTCTGACAAATTCCAATTGGAACGAGTTGAAGAATTCATGTTGGATCGAAACGATATTATGAATTTGAAAGCTTTACTTGCCAGTTGTTTTCCGGAATATCCCGAGCAATCCACTTTTTTCACTCAATTACCAAGTTTTCGCTATCTCGCTCACTTCGATAATCAACTTATCGGCCATTTGGGAGTAGATTTTAGAATGATTAATAATGGTGGTCAAATTTGTAAAGCACTTTGTATTTCTGATGTCTGTGTAAAGGCGGGATTTCGTAAAAATCAGCTCGCTTCCAAAATGCTTCAACAATTGGAAAACGACGCTAGAGAAAAGCAAATTGATTTCAATATTTTAATCGCAAATGACTCTAAGATTTACCAGCATTTAGGCTACCACAACTGCGCGAATAAATTTCGTTGGTTAATGATTCAAAAGTCTCATAGTCTGGGAGTTGTACAAAGAAACTTAGGTCGAAATGCCTTTATGATTAAGTCAATCTCTGGAAAAAAATGGTCCAATAATGTCACCGACTTGCTAGGACCGATATTCTAATCCTAAAATAGCCCCGCAGCCATTATGAATGGCTATATTTGCAGCAATTTTGTGGGTCCAAATCCAACCAATCTATGGACTCCTGCGTTAAATAAAATAAAACCAAGCTAATGACGGTTGAACAGTTTAGTGAGAATCTAGATCTCATAGAAAATAGTGCGAGAGATTTTGCCGAAAAACATATCCGGCCTTATGTAATGGAATGGGATGAAGCACAACACTTTCCAGTAGATTTATTCAGAAAATTAGGAGAACAAGGCTTTATGGGCGTGTTGGTTCCTGAGGAGTACGGAGGATCTGGATTAGGATATCAAGAATACATTACAGTGATTACTGAAGTTGCTAAAGTCTGCGGTTCAATCGGATTGTCGCTGGCAGCTCATAATTCTTTGTGCACCAATCATATTTTGACTTTCGGTACAGAAGAGCAAAAGAAAAAATACTTACCGAAATTGGCTACAGCAGAACATATCGGAGCTTGGGGATTAACCGAGCCAAATACTGGATCCGATGCTGGTCGTATGCAAACTGTGGCAGTAAAAGATGGAGATCACTATGTGATCAATGGCGCAAAGAGTTGGATTACGCACGGAAAGTCCGGGGATATTGCTGTTGTTATCGTTAGAACTGGTGAATTGCTAGATTCACATGGTATGTCCGCTTTTGTTATCGAGCGCGGAACGCCAGGATTCAAAGCAGGAAAGAAAGAAAATAAATTAGGA
Organism: uncultured Saprospiraceae bacterium; assembly: GCA_937928045.1. Classification (GTDB taxonomy): domain Bacteria; phylum Bacteroidota; class Bacteroidia; order Chitinophagales; family Saprospiraceae; genus JABDJM01. The sequence goes on from CALFWO010000028.1 coordinate 100,724, forward strand.
ATGCGGGCTTCAGAAACCTGCGAGATGATATTTGAAAATTGCCGAGTTCATAAAGATCAAATGTTGGGCAACGAAGGCGAAGGATTTATCCAATCTATGAAGATATTGGATGGCGGTAGAATCTCTATTGCGGCGCTTTCCATTGGTATCGCAAAAGGTGCTTATGAAGCATCTGTGAAATATGCAAAAGAGCGAGAGCAATTTGGAAAACCAATCGCATCTTTCCAGGGCATTAGTTTTAAATTAGCAGATATGGCGACTAAGATTGAGGCTGCAGAGTTGCTGACCAGACAGGCTGCCTTTTTGAAGAATGCCGGTAAAAAAATGACTAAGGAATCTGCCATGGCCAAGTATTATGCCAGTGAAGTTGCAGTCGAAGTATCTACCGATGGTGTTCAAATCTTCGGTGGCTATGGCTACACGAAAGACTTTCCTGTTGAAAAATTTTATCGTGATTCAAAACTTTGTACAATTGGCGAAGGGACTTCTGAGATTCAAAAGTTGGTGATTTCCCGAGAGGTTTTGAAAGGAAATATTTAATAAAGAATATTAGATATAAAAAAGCCGTTAGGGACGATTGATATCGTTACTAACGGCTTTTTCGGTTTTTGGAATTAGATGGAGAATGTGACAAATCTGCAAACATCTTTTGACCAATCGGAGATTATTTTATTCATTAGAAGTTGGCTGTTATTTTACTTCATCTCTTTAGTTCCTACTTGCGGCTTGCTAATCTCGTTATTTAACATCAAGGCCTTCAACTCGGCAACTTCAGCTGCCAATTTATTGTAGTTCTCCTTTTGAATGTGAAGACCTTGTTTTAATTGAGCATTTTCCTGAGATAATTCCTGCACTGCTTTTACCAATGGAACTACAAAAGTTGCGTACCTCAAACCATATAAGTCATTATCATTTTGAGGCCTGTCTACTCCACTGAAATCATAACCAAGTGATTCTGCCATTTGTTCTACCTCCTGCGCTATAAATCCAGAATAAACTCTGGCCTCTTTTTCTTTTAAAGCCCTAATAGCATGAACATCTTCTAGATCTCGTTCACCTCGTAATTTTCGATCCAAAGCTTCTGCTTTTAAGTTATAAGTGACTGGTTTCAAAAGATTGATAAATGCTAATCCTGGAACCTCATTGACGATATTTTTTTTAAATCGACCGTCGGAAACATTGCTCCAACCATCATATCCACCAATAGAATTTATGAAAGTGCTTCCAATACGAACTTGATTGCTAGCCGTAACCACCGTTTCATAGCCAAATGCATTTGCATTAACCAAACCACCAGAAGATCCTGAGGCGACTTCGGTAGAGCTGCCGCAGAATACGCTGCTAGATCCAGTGGTAAGATCTCTACCTGCTTGATATCCGATGAAGGTATTATTATTTCCTTCCGTTAAAGTAGGAGCGGCAATATTTCCAACAGCTGTGTTAAATCCACCTTCAGTGATTTGGTCTGAAGCGGATTCGCCAATAATTGTATTTGCAAAACCAGAAGTCAAATCATGTGCCGCTTCGTTACCCACCAAAACATTTCTGTTCGCCGTTGTTGATAAATGACCAGTTTGATAACCTAGAAAAGTATTCTCATTTCCGGTCGTAGTTTTACCTGCCTGATGTCCAATCAGTGTATTACCTCCGGTTCCTGAACCTGATTCAAAATCTCTACCAGCCTCAAATCCAATACACACTATTGGAGTAGCAGTTGTAATTTTTTGTCCCGCGTCAGCTCCAATAAAAATTGATCCAATCCCTCTTGAATCATTCCCAGCTCCATTACCTAAGATAATATTGTTTTGAAGTGTGAATGGTGTATTTACCGCTCCATTGCCAATTATAATGTTTCCATTATTATTGGGAAAAGTTATCGCTGCCTTGGTGCCTAAATTGTCATCTTCAATATCCCTTATTACCATTGCCTCTTCGTTATCCAAAACAACCTGAATCTGATTCAGATTAAAATCATTAGGCATAGTCGTTACATAAGTATCGTTATCAGTATCTTTAATCAATTCTGAATCAACACCTATCACTACATCAGATAAATCAACAGCATTTCCATTAGTGATAGAAAGCAAACCATTGTTCAAATTTAGATTTTGGAATTCATTGCCTACGATAAAGTCACCATCGGTATGAAGATCAACATATCTTTTTGTTGCAGCATCATTGACGTCAACAGGGGCCGCCACATTTATTATTCTCTCGATGGCCATATTCAAACTTTGACTAGCGATATGACTGCCTAAATTATCCTTTAATGATCCTAAATCTAACTTTGAATTTATTCCTCCTTCCATAACATTCAAACTATCATTTATCAAAGCCAAATTTGAAATTTTTTCATTGCTACTATCTGCATCTGCATCTTGGTGCATATCTACATATTGTTTAGTAGCAGCTTCATTTCCGGAGATAGGATCTGCTAAATCAATAATTGATTTTCCTTGCATATTTATAGCTGCAGTAGCTATATGATTTCCCAGATTGTCGTTTCCAACTGAAGATAAATCCACGGTATGGTTTATTCCTGCCTCTTTGATTGTAAGTATACTTGAGCCTACATTTAAGGAGGTTATGGTTTCATTATTTACATTGTTATCATTATCCTCTTCCAAGGAAATCCAATTAATTCCGTCGAAACCTTCAAATTCACTACCATTGAATCTTACAGTACCCGCTTCAGGATTTACATTAGATGAATTCCCTAAAATCAATGCACCATTTAATTCTAGTTGTTCTTTTGGGTCATTGGTTCCAAAACCGACCTTACCATTTTTCAAGATAACCACTGCATTACTTCTAGAGGAGTTACCGTCTCCATTACCAATTATTAGTATTGGACTTAATGGGCCTAATGCTTCGTCCGCCGGAACAATAGGATCATTGTATATTCCTAATGCAATCGATTGTTGAGCATTCGCAATGGTTGATTTTCCCATGCTTGTACTTTCTTTCCCTTGCGCTTTACTAGAACTACCTAGTGCCGTTGAATTGGCTGCGTCAGCCATATTTTCTTTACCTAAGGCAATTGCACTATTTGAATTTGCTACCGCTTCAAGACCCATTGCAATGGAAAGGGCTCCAGTCGCATAAGATTCTTGTCCAAAAGCAAAGGATTGATTTCCTGTAGCTCCAACAATATCACCGAAAGCTACTGACTGATTTCCTGTGGCTTCTACGTCATGGCCCATGGCAATGGCGTTATTACCCGTAGCTTTTGTTCCGTCCCCCATGGCAATACTACCATTTCCAGAAGCAGTAACGCCTCTTCCAAATCCAAAGGAATTCGATCCAATCTTTGAAGGTTCCCATTGAGAACCATTCACTGAACCGCCCCGCAATGCTGATTTGGAATGATCAAAAAATATTAACGTATCGGAAGTTGTTCCTGTGCTAGGAAGGTCAATACTTCCAACTACAAAATTAGTAGTTGTATTATCAACAGTAGAATTGATGGTTGTTCCATTTTTTTCAAAAATGACATTAACATCTGACTTTATTTCTTGCCAAGCCTGATCAAAATAACAGAAACTTTCGGTCTCTATATCAAAGACTAGAAGTCCTGCGGCAGGATTAATGATATTCAGTCTTTCTTGGGTTGTTAAGCGTGGAATAAGTATTCCTTTGTTGTTAGATTTAACATCCAAAATTGCAGAGGAATCAGCTTGACTGGCATCATCATTAAGAGCGACCGATTGAGCTAGTATTGATGAAAAATGTACAAAAACTGAAAAAACAAAGAAGGTAACCAATCTCTTCATGACAAATATTTAAGCATTTCAAATGCTCAAATATCTAGTCATTTCAAAACTTTTCTTTCATACTAAAGGGTGAATTTCGTTTATAGTTTAATCCCTTTCTTTGTATCGGCACTGATGGCATTCTTATTAACCATAACCGAAACCGTTTTCATATTGAAATAAGCTTCAGACATATATAGATATCCTTTGTATGGTCCTCGCTCTCCCCATGAATTTTTGATCAAGTAATACTTATTTCCATTTTGATCTTTTGCTGAACCCACTAAGTGCATCAAGTGATCATCTGTGGTAGCATAAGATTCGAATGCTGCTTGTCTGTTTGCTTGATTTACCTCCATTTCAGGCATAATGGTATTGAAAAGATTTTCGCTTTTTGGATCTTTAGGGAGAATGGCTAAACCATCATTTTGCGAAAACCCTTTTTCACTGACATCTCCATCCCATGCGACGCTATATCCGTTCTGAAGTGCTTCATCTACAATTGAGCCTAAGTTATTCAAAGGCACATTGTAAAAGGCCCCATTAGAATAGTTATCAGGAATCTCAAGGATGAAATTTTGATAAAAAGGATGGTGGGTAAAAGAGGTAAAGTTTAGGTAATTATCCTCTTTAATTCCCATTTCTTTTGCAAAGGAAACTGGCGTAAACTTTTTGCCATTAAATTCAAATTCGGAAGGGACCGAGCCGAGATATACATCCAGGATCGCGGACACTGCATTTTTCCATTTTGGAGATAATTTTTTCGTTTTAATTAGACCATTTAGAAAGCCAGTCAAAACATTCGCGAGTTCTTTATGATCATGCGCTTCTTTTTCAGAAGTTCGACCAGAAAAAGCAGTTTCTGGAATCATACCTTTTGTGGCAGCTATATTCATCAAGTCATGAGACAAACTTCCTTGAGAAAAATTTGCTTTTCCTTGTCTCAAAACGAAATTCTGAGCTTTGTCCAAATAAATATTTCTTACGACGAACATTTCTGACAAATCGGTTTTAGATTGTCCATTTTTTATGACTTCGGATTCGAGAAAAGATGCGGTTGCAAAAGACCAGCAAGTGCCTGTTTTTCCTTGGCTTTTTACTGCAGTACATTCCACCTTATTTGTGGGTGTAAATTTATAAGATGGCTTTAAATCTACTTGGGCGATAGTAAAATTAATAGTTGTAATAAAGCACAATAGCAATGTTGAAAATTTCATTATCGTTTTATTAGTTGGTATTAGCTCAAAATACAAAAACATGAAAGAAATTATAGCTAAAAACGAAATGAATATTAGCAATTGTTAATCAACTAATATTTAGATTCTATCGAGTTGGTTTAATGTTAATTTTTTTGATGATGGTCAAGTATAATATTCATGATTAAACTGCAAAATTACTGTTAAAATAAAAATTGGAAAAACAAGCTTAAATCAGAGAATATATTCATTAATTCTTGCCTTAATATTTAGAATTTGATTCTTCAGATTGAATTTATATTGAATATTGAGATTAAAATCGATGATTTATATCAGTAAAAGAGACAGATTTGGCAAAATTTAGCTAAATATTGCCCAAATATTAACGTTTAGGGCAACAAAATATATAAATATGCAGTAATGTTTAAATATTACTTATAACTTTGTATTAAACAAATCCAACATCTGTTATGTCAGTAAAAAGATTATCACAAGAAACTGCTAAAGAATTAATAGGCAAGTACAACGCCGAACTTAAAGCTTTAGATTTTCAAGTTTCTGAAATCAAAGCAACGCTTAAGGAATTAAGCGCGCATCACGCCAAACTTAAAAAGGCATCTGATGCTGCTGCAGCAAAGAAAGCTAAGAAAGCTGCTGCCGCTGCTAAGAAAAAAGCTGCTGCTGCTAAGAAGAAAGCTGCCGCTGCTGCCAAAAAGAAAGCTGCTGCCGCTAAGAAGAAAGCTGCCGCTGCTGCTAAAAGAAAAGCTGCTGCTGCTAAAAAGAAGGCTGCCGCTGCTGCTAAAAAAGCAAAAAAAGCTACTAAGAAGCCTGCTAAGAGAAAAGCAGCTCCTAAGAAGAAAGCTACTGCTAAAAGAAAAGCAGCTCCTAAAAAAAGAGCAGCTAAAAAAGTAGCTGCTAAGAAAGCAGCTCCTAAGAAGAAAGCTACTGCTAAAAAAGCGGCTCCAAAAAAAAGAGCAGCTAAGAAAGCAACTGCAAGAAAATCTTCTGGAGGGTCAAGAGGCCGTAAAATGAGCTATTCTGATTGGGATATGCTAGTATTGAACAGCCTGAAAGGAGCAAAAGCACCTGTAAGAACTTCTGATCTTTTAGACGCAGGAACTAAGCATGCTAAAAAAGGTAAAGGAAAATCTGACGAGAAATTCGTGAGAGCTAAAGTTGCAGCTTCTTTGCAAAAACTAGTAAACAAAACTAAAGAAGTAAAGAAAGTACCTGCTGAAGGAAGAGGTTTCTCTTACAAATTAAAGTAGGAAATACTTTTTTTAGTTCAAAAAATTAGGGAGTTCCAATTTGGAGCTCCCTTTTTGTTTTCCAGCAGCAATATAATTCTCAAGAAAAAAAATATATTTGCACTCGGTTTCAATCCCCTTTGAAACCTTTTCAGACCAGAACGCTCGAACGATTTAATGACAAAAGTCAAACCCTTATACCTGCATTCTTGCGAATTGCAAGGAAATAATGGATTGATTGGAAAACGAGCTAATCATGCAATTGGAATCCAAGTACTTTCTGGTGAAAGGAAGAAAAAATGATAAAACAAAAGAAAAATTAAGGATCAACATCCGCCTATTGCTGAATAAACATAAAAGTCCAAGTTTGTTTATTTCTAATTTCTCAAATTCTAAATTGGCTTTTCATTTAGAGCGTGAGCAATATAAAGCAGCTTTTTTAGTGTTTAAATCTACCTCTGAGGCCAATTGCGAATTTTATAGCGAGGCTTTCAACAATCTTTATTCAAATGAAATGCAGCCGATCGATCAAACAACATTTCTTGATCGAACCAACGAAAAAAATAGCTATCAATTGATCCTAGCGTTCAGAAAAAAAAGGAAATCTTTTTAGCAGAAAAAAGAAGAGGCTGTCTCCCTAAGAAAACAACCTCCCTTTCACCCAATTGGCCTGTGTTTATTTGTTATTACAACATTCTAAAAATTGGATGTTGGATTTGGGTAAGTAAAACAATAATCTAGGGGAAGAGAAAGAAACATATTTCATTCTCCGAGTGTGAAAATATCAACGGGAGTTACTTCAATGAAATAACCACCCGCTGATAAGCCCATAATTACGCTCTCTAATTAAAATCTATTAAAATAATTACTATGAATACTGGAAAAACTGTTCCAGTGATTTGACCAGCTTTTCAAAATAATAGTCTAAAATAACGGGGATAAATACGATAGAACTGGATTCTAAAATCTTGGCAAACTCAGAAAATAAAGGCCATTAGCCGAAAGAATGGGATTGATCACCTTCCACTTTTTTCCAAATCCACAAATAGAGTGACAAATAACAAAAGGATTAACTAAGAAAAAAATTTAGGTAATAGACCAAAAACCATTTTCCTTTTATTAATTCGAAATGCCTTTCATTATATAACACAGAACCAGGTTCATAAATTCTTTCGATCAAGCGATTTCCTACTCGCTCTTGCTCGACTTTGAAGATATTCGGATCCAAAGTTCCTTTGCCGGCTTTATGCATGACCCATGGACGATCTCCCCATTTTGTAATGGATTTGCCTTCGATGACTACACCTTGCATTGGTATTTGCAAACGAGAATTTTGGAATAAACTATCTTGGTGAAATTGTTGGTAGAATGCTTCGAAGGACTCTTCGGACTTCAAACTCCGTAGGCTGCTACAATTAGTCAACAAAAAGCAACAGAGAATGATTAATATTGCTTGACTAACTATAAATAGTACTTTTTGATTCACTTCGAAAATTTTTCTTGTGCAAACTAACGAATATATATTTCTTGCGGAAACCAGTGGTATTTGGACTTGGCTTTTCATTTCTGGAACATCCACGGTTTGCCTAATAATTGCGATGTACAAACTTAGCGGTTTAGGGCCTAAAAATTCGCGAAGCAAAAGTAATCCATTACTTTTTCTATTGGCAGGATTATTTATGCTGATTGCATTTACTATTGGTGTCTTCAGTCTTTACAATCTCGCGCAAAGTCAACCTTGCATTATTGAAAATGGACTTTTAAAAAAAGGAAAGCAACAAATGACATTGACCAGTATTAGAAAAACGATGGTTCATCGAGAAGGTTCCGGAGTACCCTTTCAAGGTATTGGTGTAAACCGGGAAACAGATAATTCTCTGATCGTTGTTGACTCTTCCGGTCGAAGTCTTATTTTCTCAGAAGACCTCTATCCCATAGATTCAATAATCGGAGCTATCCAAAATGTCAAAAGAAAATTAAAGAAAGAGTAAAATCTACTTAACTTCTACAGCCTTGTTAATTACCGATGTAAAGGTTCTGATTTGAACATCGTAAGTACCTACAGGGTATCCTTCTAAACTCAATTCAAAAATTGTATTTACAGGCAGATTCTGTAAATTTTCTTGCAAAACAACTTCTCCGGATTCATTGATTACTTTAAGATCACTTAAGTTCACATCTACGGTTTCGAAGTCTATGTAGAAAGTATTGTGTTCTGCATCATGGAAAAATGACCAATCGTCTGCACTAAAATTTAAGAGCTTCTCTGTATTGTCAGCTTTGCTGTCCAATGATGCCAACGATTGAGAAAAACCTGCAGTAGCTAAAAAACAAAAAACGACAAGCGTATATAGAGATTTCATCTGTTCTTTCTGTGTGAGAGGTTGGTTAATTTTATTCCGATAACTTAAAGATAACCCAATAAAACCCAAATTATTGCTACGAAATCAAAACAATAAGGAGGACCACCTTTTGAACAATTTCGAAATCAAAATAGAATTTCAAGCTTACCCTATTTGCTCGAAATTTAGTTTTGCAAACTCAATTTTATTCGCACAATAATTTGAGGAAAACGCAGGTACACCACTCTTAGGTATAAATCACATATTTTTTATTATAATTTGAAAAAGGCAAGTATTCTGACTTTATGTGCCACAAAACGATATTAAATATGGGGTAGGCTTTTAAGTAGCCCATATTAATGGGGTGATAGTTGTGATTCCAAAATTGTTGCAATTGCAATGAATTGGTTATGACCGAATATTTAATAAACAACTCTAATTTCAACCTTCCACCGCCAAATACCCTTCATAAACATCCATAATGTTCCCGTAAGCTATACTCCTTGTAGGTTTGAAATCAATGGGGTTTCGCCATTCAGCAATCTCAATATCTTCTTCAGTTTGAGCGACCAAGGGTTGTTTGGGAGCATGCATCAGATACCAATAAGATTTTTTTAGAATCCGCTTGCCATTTTTAAGGCGATAGGTATGATAAGTCGTGGGCAATTTGCGGACGATCCCGACCTCGTTAATACCCGTTTCTTCTTGAACTTCTCTGATGGCAGCTTCCTTTTTACCTTCCTCTTTTTCGATTTTGCCCTTTGGTAGATCCCAACTTCCTCGTCGATAGATCCAAAGAATCTCACGCTCTTCGTTTTCTATGAGTCCACCTGCTGCCTTAATAATCTTGAACAATGACTTAAATGTTTTCCACATAAGTTTCAGGTTTTCAGCTCGATAGACGATTGCCTCCCATCGGTTGGTCTTCTCCAACATATCAATCACTTGCAGAAATTGTTTTGATTTGCCGGTAAAGCGTTGCTCTAAGACCATGGGCCCTGGAGCAGGAAGACCTTTAACTGCTTCATCCGCAACTAAATAGAGCGGAGTTCCATTTATATAAATTTTGTACATTTGCCGAAATTATGAAAGAGCAAAAAATGCCATCAGTTTCCTCAGATATTGCTAAGGATTTACTGCAAATTAAAGCAATAAAATTAAGTCCGAAAAGTCCATTTACTTGGGCATCTGGAATTAAATCTCCGATTTATTGTGACAATCGATTGCTCCTTTCCTATCCTTCCATCCGAAATAAAGTTACAGATGCTTTTGTTGGACTGTCTCGCCAGTTTGCACCATTCAATTGTATTGCCGGAGTTGCAACCGCTGGAATTGCTCACGGTGCATTGTTAGCTCAAACAACTAAGCAGCCATTTATCTATGTTCGCTCAAAGGCAAAAGGACATGGTCGACAAAATCTTATCGAAGGGGAACTTAGACCACAATCGAAAGTATTGGTGGTAGAAGATCTGATTAGCACAGGAGGATCGGCGATTCAAGCGGTTGAAGCATTGCGCGCAGAGGGTGCTGATGTGGTAGGTGTGATTGCCATATTTAGTTATGGCTTTGATCAAGCTACCGATACATTTGAAGCCGCAAACTGTAGATTCGCTACACTCAGTAACTACGAAGCGCTTGTGGAAGAAGCACACCAAAGCAAATACATTCAAGAAGAAGATAAAGAAACACTTACTGCTTGGAGACGTAATCCTATGAACTGGTCTCCTAACTAATCACGACCTTAATTATGGCTATAATAAATGCTGCCTCAGAGAAATTTCTCTATAAATATTTGAATAATGCTTCTCCTACCGGATTTGAGGTGGAGGGTCAAAAACTATGGTTGGAATACCTCAAACCTTATATCGATGAGTGGGGAGTTGACAATTATGGTACTGCATATGGAATTATCAACCCTGGCCAAGATTACAAAGTGGTAATCGAAGGGCATGCAGATGAGATTTCTTGGTTTGTGCATCACATTTCTGACGATGGATTTCTTTCAGTCATCAGAAATGGAGGATCTGATCATCAAATCGCTCCAGCAAAACGTGTAAATATCCACACTAAGAAAGGTGTGGTGAAAGGCGTTTTCGGATGGCCCGCAATTCATGTTCGAAAAGGTGAAGATGCAAAGTTAGCTCCAGAAGTCGACAAGCTTTTTGTAGATGTAGGGGCTAAGGATAAAAAGGAGGTGGACAAAATGGGCATCGAAGTAGGTTGTGTTTTGACTTTCGATGATGAGTTGACCAAGTTGAATAAAAGATATTATGCTGGTCGGGCATTAGACAACCGCATGGGAGGATTCTGTATTGCAGAAGTTGCTCGGTTATTGAAGAAAAACAAAGTTAAACTACCCTACTCCCTTTATATTGTAAATGCTGTTCAAGAGGAAATTGGACTGCGTGGTGCAGAAATGATTGCGCATACCATCAAACCAGATGTTGCCATTGTAACAGATGTAACGCACGACACGAATACGCCATTACTATCTCCCAAGAAATTAGGAGATGTAAAATGTGGAAAAGGACCTTCTGTAACTTTTGCTCCGGCAGTTCACAACAAATTACTGCAGATGATCATAGATACTGCCAAGAAGGAGAAAATTCCTTTGCAAAGAGAAGTGGCTTCCAGAAGAACCGGAACAGATACCGATGCTTTTGCTTACAGCAATGGAGGTGTTCCTTCGGCTTTGATTTCATTGCCGTTAAGATACATGCATACCACTGTAGAAATGGCACATATTGATGATATCGAGAATGTAATCAAATTGATCTATGCGACTTTGCGAAAATTGAAAAAAGGTCAGTCTTTCAAATACTTTTAGAAAGTTCGACTATAAAAATACTCAATAAAAAAGGGGAATATCAATTGATATTCCCCTTTTTATTTGCTTTTCTATTTGCAGCAGCTATTCGCTTCCAATAAGTTCTTTCGCGCCAGATGTTACCGACGATTTTGCGGCTTTCTTTTTACAAGTTTTGCAAAGCTCCGAAATACCTTTTGCTTCCCAAGAGTCTTTGATACTTCCACTTGCCAACGACTTGCCTCTTATGTGTTGGCAGTTGTCATAAGCATGGTACTTATTTCCAGCTTGTGACCAGTATACATTGTCGGTATCGATTCCAACGCCTTTTGCTGCTTCGTTTTGCTCTTGAATCTCTTTGGTGTATTTCTCTACTGAGGGTGGATTGAAATCTGCCCCGGTAATCCCTGCAGCCAGCATGGCTACTGTGGCAATAGCGCCAGCGATCCCTTTTGTTTTTCCGCTAATATTCTTGTTGGTAAAAATAAAGAGTACCAATGGAAGGAAGGCTAAAACGCCCATGATAGCCCCGAGTTGGTTCTGTATAAAAAATTTAGTGCTGTCTTTTTCAGAGGCTGGATCTAATCTATTGGCTTTCTTCCAAAGTGTAGAACCGGTAATCGCAAGAATTAGGATAGCTACGATGGTCACAATCAACCAGATCAAAGTTTCATCGCTGATTAATTTTAAGATTGCAAATATTTGGCCTCCCATAGCAAGGATCCAAGCAAGCATAGCGAATAGCCTCAGTTGTTTTGCCTTTCCTTTGGCCTCCGGGCTAGCTTCGAATACATTTGATTCACTCATGTTGTGTGTTTATTTTTTTGACGAAAATGATCTCTTTGAGGTCACGTAATTTATGAATAATTGGGGTAATTCATGAGATAATCAGGCAATTCATTCTTTTTGCAGTGTATTGAAAATTTTCGCTCCATCAAATCAAAATTTTTGACAAAATTCAAAATTGCAATTTCCCAAATTTGGGTATCTTTCGTCAACACTAAAAATACCGATGTCAAAATATCTACATGCATTTCTGGATCTTATTTTCTACGGAAATTTCTGGATTGCGATTTGTGCTGCATCGATGGTAATTCAGACCAATTTCATTTTCGATGCTGCATATATAATTGATCCCATCACCTATTTGGTATTTGGAGGAACCCTGTTTATTTACGGGATTCATCGAGCAGTTGGAATCAGTCGATTAAAAGATTTTTTAGCTGAGAAAAGATATGCCGTCATTTACGACTATAGAAATCACATTCGCATTTATGCAGTCCTAGGTCTTTTGATCAGTGGATTTTTTTTCTTCACCTTAGATAGAACGACCCAACTATATTTAGTAATTCCTGCATTGATTTCAGCAGCATATGTCATTCCCTTTTTTGGCAAGAAAAGACTCCGCGATTTCGACGATATCAAAATCTTTTTGATTGCGATTGTTTTCGGATGCCTTACTGTTCTTTTGCCTGCTGTATTCTTAAATTTCGATTGGGGATTGCCCTTGGTACTTCTTTTTCTAGAACGATGCTGCTTCATCTTTTTACTCACACTTCCTTTCGACATTCGAGATCTGAAAGTGGATGAGTTCGCAGAAGTTTCTACAATTCCAGGTCGGTTGGGTTTGGGTAAGACAAAAACATTGATGGTGATCACTGCGATCCTTATATCGGCCTGCGCAGTTGCGAACACTGTACTTGGTTTTTACAATGTTGGCATTTGCCTCGGAGTAGTAATCAGCTCAATCATAGCACTTTTAGCGGGATTGAAATCCAACACTGAAAAACACGACTATTATTTTACAGGAGTCATCGACGGGATGATGATTTTGCAAGCCATATTTGTGGTGGTGTTGGGTGTGGGGTGAGTGAGTGAGTTGAAGCGGTCAAGAGACCGGTATCCAAGCTAATAACTGCGCAATAATATCCCTAAACCAAAGGTCTCCTGACCTCTTGGCACAAAAACCCCTCCCCACATTCACCACTGAAAATCAGCCTCTTAGGTGATGATAATCATTTCTTTTTCTCATAAAATCACCCCATTGGGTGAGGAAATTACTTTGAATATTGGCGATCTTTAAGATGCGATAAGTTACACTCAATAGACGATCATAAATATCTACAAACTTTAAACACAAATTCAATCCTATTTTGATTGAATGATTTATAAAGATGAGATCTTCTCAAAGAAAAATTTTGGCCTTGATAGCCAGTAAAATACTGGGAGCGAAGGATACAAGAATGCTCTATGATCATGAGACTGAACAGTACTCTGAGTTCAAGATCAGAACTTCTCAAAAAGGATTTGTAATTCAAGATATGGATGAAAAGCTAGAACTCATCGTCGAAAAAAAGCCTATTAAATGGCATATATTCAATACTGAGACAGGAAAATACGTTGACCTCGAAATTTTCAACAATAATTTTCGAGGTTATGATTATGCCAGTTCAAAGTACTTTACCATCACCTATGAAGGTTCAGAATTTAAGATTTACGACTATGAGACGGATGATTATCATTATTATAGTTTCAAATAATGTTGTAATTTCATTATCAACAATCTTGAATTCAATTAAATAACTTAAATATTTAGATCCAGTTATTTACCTCATAAAACCAATAAATGTCTAAAGTTCTTTTCCTTACATTTTTTACTTTTTTCTTGTTTTATTCGTCTTCTTTTGGACAAGGATATGAGGAAGATTTTGAACAAGTTTATAATAAATTTAAAAACCAAAAATTAGAAACGATTTCAGGTCCTGAAGATCAGAAAGAACTAACGGAATTCATTCAATTGATGAATTATCTTAATTCTTTTACTGATAATGAAGAAGCGCTGAATGGTGGTGTAAATTTTGGGTTATCAGGTGATGAAACAGAGCTAAGAAACCTACTTCAAATAAATGCTGGAGTCAATATTGATTATGGCAATTACCCATACCAATTAGATTTTTCCACTAGCATCCAAACGATCATCAACAATGGTGTTTTTCAAGAAAATGTTTCGAACATAGATATCTCATTTGATTATTCACATGTCAATGCTGGCAATGGTCTTTGGCTCGAGAACTATATTCTTCTAAAAAGATTCAGCGACAATTATCTAGGGATCAATCAACGTTATGAGGCTGGATTGGGCTTTATATTCAATTATCGATCTAAACGACTGACACCAACCGGCACAAAAATCCAAAACGAATTAGATCGTAAACCTAGTTTTCAAAAAAACGGAGAAGATATAATTGTTTGCTATGAGGAATTGTGTAGCCGTTCCAATAATCTTCAAAAATTGACCAAAGAGGAATGTGAAACAATTGCGTTGACAAGGAAAGTCTATAAAAATGCCAATCGCAAGAAATACAATCGCTTAAGATTGGCATTGTTGCTAGGTGTATTCTATGAAATCGATCAATCCATCGCTCAGAATAATATTATGATTGGTGGCGTAGACTCTCTCTTTACGGCCTCCTTCCCTACTCAAACTTTTCTTCGCTGGGAAATCAGACCCACTTTTGAATTCCAACCCAACGATATGTTGAAGATTAAAATTAATCCTTATATCAAATTACCGCTTGGATCAACCAATCAGAGTGAGGTACGTTTCAGTAATTTGCTAGATAAAAGAAATGACTTTTTCTTTGACCTAAGAAGTAGCATTACTGCCAAGGTATCAAAGAAAATTTCTTTTGGAATGAGCTACAGATATCTTTACGATAATGCCCCCAATCGCCTATTTTTAACAGAAGGATTTACCGTCCCTCAGTTGTTACTTGCCCAACAAAGTCACCACATCTATCAAATGAATTTTGGTTTCAACTTTTAATGCAACTGACCAACTTTCCTGGCTCAACAATAGATTCAGAATTTCAATTACCTTTAAGCCGAATTGAGAATTCACTATTGGAAATAAATCTTTTAAGTCGGGATGCTATTGATAAAAAACGCTGGGATAACCATATCATAGCCTATGGATTAGGCATGCCTTATGCTCGATTTGAATATTTAGACATTGCCACTGGTAAGCAATGGGAGGCATTGGTTTCCAATGATTATCAATATGTCTATCCTTTGCCCTTTGAATACAAACTCGGATTGAAATTTTATGCTCAACCCATGCTCTGTCAGCAATTAGGGCTTATTGGGCCAGAACCTAACGAACAATTACATTCAACTTTTTTAAATCAAATCCCTTCCAACTACGGCAGCTATAACCTAAAGTGTAATGAAAAAAACACTTTGGGATCGACCACATTTCTTATCGAGCATCGAACAAATTTTGTTCTGGATCTCAATTTAGATTATAGTGCATTGTCCCAGAAGTTTTCAAAAAGTTTACGCAAAAGAATTCGTCAAAGCACGGCTTATTATCAGTTGCAAATTGTACAAGATATAGATATGGTCGTTACATTTTATCAGAACGAAATGGAAAAACGATTGAGATTAGGATCAGAAAAATATGAATTGATCGCAAATATTTTACAGTGGTTACAATCTAAAAAATTAGGAATTTGCTATGCGGCCTTCAATAAAAATAACCAAATAGAAGCTATGCTTTTTGTGGGCGAATCGAGCAAAAGGATCATCAATTTATTTGGTGCTTCAAACAACGAGGGGCGAAATAATTTTGCTATGCACTTTATTTTGAATGAGGTCATTAAGAAATTTTCTGATCGCGATATGATTTTTGACTTTGAAGGTTCTGATATACCAGGAGTAAGTTCCTTTTATCAAAGTTTTGGATCTACAAATCGTTCCTATCCTCAGTTGATTAAAGAACAGCTTCCATTCTGGTTTAAAATGCTTCGCTCAATAAATGGAATTCTTAAAAGGTAATCGATGAGAAATTGTTTTGGCTATTGATTTTCCTCCTTTCGTTAGTTAGAAATATTAACACCGCATTTTAATGATCTTTTCTCATTTGGCTCTAGTATCCAGACCCCTTCTTTATTGTTAAAAGCATCGATGTTACAAGTCATCGGTTCTACTGCAATTGAATTCCGATCTGGCGGAATAAATACTTGCAAAAACCGGAATTCATTTGGTCCGGACTCTTGCCAAATATTCAAATCTTCCAATTCACAATTTGCCAAAGTTACTGTCGATCTTTTTCCATTCAAAACCAATTCGAAACCGTTATCCAAATTGATGTTATCAATTTTGGACAATTCTTCGAAACTCCGGAATTCATCGCGCCCTCCAGTTGGAATCATGAATTCATCAATTTGAATCAGATTTCCTTTTGGAAGTTTTAAAGAGGAACATTGACCAGCATCTTTAATTAAAAAATATGGATGCCATCCAAATCCAAAAGGAATTGATTGTTTTGAAATGTTGTTGACTTCCATATACATTTCAATCCCATCGAAAGTTAGCGTGTAAGTAATAACTAGCTCAAATGGCCAAGGATAATAACCCAGTTGACCGTCATATTTATAATTCAAAATTACGCTAGCTTGATTGTCTTTGAGACTGACATTTGAAACACTCATTGGTTTGTTCATTCCAAATCCATGAAGTGCATTTCCTGTTTCTTTATCATTTATTGGAAAAGTAAAACGTTGATCCTTGTGAATAAAGGAACCAGATTTTAATCTATTGGGAAAAGGATAAAGCAAGGCTGATTTGCCCCAAGGATTGCTATTTAGTTCTTTTTCGGATTGAACTTGCGCCAATCGCTCCTGACCATTTAGGACTAAACTTGCCAATATTCCACCTTGTCCTGGAATAATTGTCATGCTTGATTCTGACCGCGGAGTTGATATCTTAATTGCATCCTGACCGTAAAAAAGGATGTCCTCTTTACTAAACATGAAACGAATTTAATAAAATCTTTCAAGCAAATCCAGTTATCGCCGATAACTTAGTGCTTTTCGACACTAAGTCCATAAAATATAGTCTTTTTACACAAAAATTGTCATTTTCATTCTGATGAAGCGGTTCAGATCCTCAAAAATATAGGCTGCTTAAAGTAGTATTTTGACTAACTCAAAGGGCATCGATTTCTTGATATCTTTTGTAAAATTGACCTATATTGGGTTACTTATTATTTCTAATTAAAACCATTGATTTTGAAAATAAGAAATGCTTCCTGGCTATTACTATTGGTTATTAGCTTTTTTGCTTGTTCCTCGAATAGCCAAAATGAGTTGGTCGGAAAATGGGAAATCGAAGGTATTTTGATCGACCCTGTAGGTGGGGCCACCGAATATACGAATTCTAATAGTGGTAAGATAATTGAATTTCGAGAGGATGGAACTTTCGTTTCGAATGGATTTACTTGTGGCCCATTTGATGGAAAAGGAAAAAAACATGAAGGTGTTTATGATCTAGAAAAAAAATCATTTTTCACTAATAATTGTAAGGTAAAAACCCAAAACACTAGTTTTGAATTAAAGGATGGGAAACTATTGATTCATTTTGACTGTATAGAACAATGCATTGAAAAATATGTAAGGAAAGAATAAAATTTAGCGTTTCTTTTTTCGATTTCTGTTTTTATCACCTCGGCTAATCGCTTTGCCGTACTTCATGTGCATTTTCTCTTTCCGACGAATCTTTCGATTCTCTTTTTGGTTCTTTAATTTCTTCTCATGGAATGCCCCTCCTCCCTCTTCAATTTTAGGAACCTTAACTACCGGATTTTTCATAATAATTACCGGCATTTCTGCTTCTATCAATTCTTCATTGATTTCTAAGTTCTCCGGGTTTTCTTGAATTGGTAATTCATATTTCATTAGATCCTGAATCGCGTCCAAGGATTTCAATTCATTTTTTCCAATCAAAGCTAGGGCCTCTCCCTTGCGATCCGCTCTACCTGTTCGACCAATACGGTGCATATAATTCTCTGGAACGTCTGGAATATCAAAGTTGATGACATGTGAGACGCCACTAATATCTAAACCACGAGCAACCAAATCTGTTGCAATCAACATTCGTTTTACACCAGATCTAAAATCTTCTAATGCTAGGAATCTAGTGTTTTGAGTTTTGTTTGAATGAATAATGGCAATTTGCTCCGGAAAATTAGGATCTAATCGTTCCAAGAGCAAATCAGCTAATTTTTTAGTCCCGATAAATATTAAGGTTTTCTCAAAGCGATCTTTATCTCTTAATAATTCTTTTAAGAAATTAACCTTGGTATTAAAGTTAACCAACAGAAAACCGGTTTGATTAATATTCTCAAGCGGTGTTCCGGAAGGAGCGGCTTCGATGGTAACTGGTCGATTAAAATAGACAGACATCAAAGCATTAACTTCAGGAGTCATGGTTGCGGAAAACAATAGGTTCTGTCGTTTATTAGGAAGCAATTCAAATATCCTTTCGATCTGTGGTCGAAACCCTAGATTCAACATCTCATCTACTTCATCAATAATTACTTTTCGAACAGCTGTAAACTTTAGCGCCCCCTTCATTACCAAGTCCCTCAATCTTCCGGGAGTTCCGACCACGACATCCAAACCTTTAATACAAAGTGCCATGTGTGTCTTAATATTCGTCCCACCGTATACTCCACCAGCCACTACATTCATATAGGGCGTTAATTGTTCTATCGCTTCTACGACCTGTACTACAAGTTCTCTTGTCGGAACAAGAATTAAGATTTGAGGATGAGGATCTTTCGAAAATTTCCAAAGTCGAAGCATTGGCAGGAGAAATCCAAAAGTTTTTCCAGTTCCTGTTTGGGCAATACCTACAACATCCTTTCCTGACATAGCTACCGAAAAAACACGTTCCTGAATGGGCGTAGGAGTATCATATCCAAGGTCTTCCAAGGCATTCAATAACGGCCTATTCAGGTTCAAATCTTCAAACTTCATTGCTAGGTTCATTTATAATCGCAAAGATACTCCATTGTTGATTAAAAGTGGATTTGATTAGAAACACAACCGCCAATGATGAGCCAACGTAACCTTAGAATTAAATTTAAATCATAAAATACTGTTTATCAGACGCCTATAATATTCCGGCATGATTTTCGCTTTATGAATGGGTGCATAAATTTCTAATCATATTATTGATTTCTTTGATTGTATTGATCTCTGGCAGTTGGCAAGGGACAACACAACTTTCGGCTGAAAGCCAAGCAAATGGATTGATAGAATCTTGGGAAGAGATCACCTTGTCACCAGCTGCCGAACCAATAACAGTAAGCACAAACAACTTTCAGCGTTTTCTAAGCGAAAATCTTGATGGCAATTTCTCAACGGCAACTTTAGAATGGTTGGCCTTAGCGCCGAGAGAATCGGCCTACCAAAGTTGGTATTTAGGAATCATTAATGGATATCATTTATTCAGTATTCAAGTCAGTGGAGATTTTGATTTCAATTTATATGTATTTGATCAGGACGGAAGATTGCGCGATCGACGTGAAGTACTTTGGGGCAATGATGGAGGATCTGTAGATTTGATTGATCAAAAGATGGTTCAAATCAAAAGGTACCTTGCTGAAGACATTTATGCTGGCATGGAAGAAATAAATTTGCAAATCGACATCAATGGTCAGTTTTTAAAATTAGAAGGTCCCGACTATATCTCTCCTAAGCGAGTATTTCCGCAAACAAGCGCCACAATTTTGTCAATGGATCAAATTGACAATTTGTCAAAAGATAAATTAAAATCGATGCGCAACGAATTGTTAGCTTCAACGGGATTTATATTTAAAAATTCTACAACTCAAGAATATTTCGACCAGCAATCTTGGTACATTCCCGCTACCAACAGTATTGAACTTTCGAGTCTGGAAGAATATAACTTATTGCTCATTGAGCAAATCATGGCTACCAAATAATTCTACTTTTTCCAATTAACAACTGCATACAATTTTCGGTCATTCTTCTATTCAAAAAAGAATTAAAAGTCTACTAAAGCTGCTCATCTTAAATGTTTATTTTCGCAGAACAATTGCAATCATGCAATTATTCAATTCCAAAAGATGATTCAAAATTTAATCGCTTATTTCACCAATCCTTTGACTAGGTCACTGGGATTAGGATACTTTGGAATGAGCATTTTATTTGGGACATGGGCTTCAAGAATACCCGACATTCAACGTAAACTCTCACTTGATGAATCTGACATTGGGTTTGCACTTCTTGGAATGAGTCTGGGGGCATTTATAATGACTTTTTTGGCTGGTTGGTTGATAGAAAAACTTGGAACATCTACTAGTATGATGATTGGATTATTTGGCATGTCCTCTGCAATTTTACTTCCAGCATTAGCATCTGGATTGATTTGGCTGTTCCTTGGATTATTCTTTTTCGGAACCTTCAATGGCTATCTCAACATCACAGTAAATAACGCTGTGGCGGAATATGAGCGGCAAAAAGAAATTGTCATCATGTCTACTGGGCACGCCATATTTAGCTTAGGAGCAATGCTTGGTGCAGGATTAGGAACCTTGTTTGTAAAAATGGAAGTCATTCCTTTTCTTCATTTTCTTTGCATCGTTTTACTCATATATGTATTATCGTTTTTTGCATATGCTCAGTTTAAAAAATTGCCTGAAGGAAAAATTGAAGACCAAGGTTTTCAATGGCCTACTCTTGCTATTTCAGCTTTGATTATTATTGGATTATGCGCGATGATGGGTGAAGGTGTCGTGGCTTCCTGGGCAGCGATATTTTTGGAAGTTGAAAAAAATGTTGCTCCACACCTTAGCCCTTTGGCTTTTACCGCGTTTTCTGGAACCATGGCTATAGGAAGACTTTTGGGTGATTGGCTGAAAGAACAATTTGGCACAAAAACATTGTTAGCAATAGCTTGCGCGTTAGCAGGATCTGGCCTTTTTATGGGGATATTGACGAATTCAGCCATAGTTTCGATTGTAGGTTTTGCGATAACTGGACTTGGTTATTCTGTCATTGTTCCAATCGTATTTAGCATGGCTGCCAATACTCCTGGGGTTAAACCAACGGCTGGAATTGCAATGGTTTCTGGAGCTGGTGTACTAGGATTCTTAGGGGCTCCTCCTCTGATAGGTTTTATCTCGGAATATGTAAGTCTGGGTACAGGCTTCGCATTGATTGCTGGTTTTGCCTATTTCGCCCTGTTGATCGTTTTGCTAAAAAAATAAAGAGGCACCAAATCGCTTCAGTACCTCCCTGACTTTGTAATCAATTACCTTCAGTTTTGCTTAACACTTTTCAATTTCTGCCTGAATTTTACTTGGCCGTTGAAATTCAATTTTGAAAATGAAAAACATTATATCTGTTCTCTTACAACATCTACTGCAAATTCCTTACTCAAATAATCACACTAGGTTCAAAACACTTTCCGATTGTGACTTAAGTAAAACGCTTATTGAGAAAATAAAAATTACAGATATTTGCCCTTTGGCCATCACAGAAATAAAAAAAGCCTCAATTAGTGACTAACTAATTGAGGCTTGATAAATATTTTATTCTAAATTAATCCCAAATATATTTTCGTTTAGGATTTGCTCGGTCAATTTTTTCAGGTCCATTGTCTTTGTAATGGACTTCTATATCCTTATCATTTAATTTGGTAATTTTAACTTCTGTTCTTCTATTGAACTGATGATCTTCTTCACTACATTCTTTGTAGTTCTTACATTCATTTCTTAACATGGTCTCACCATAGCCTTTAGCTGTAATTCTTCGTGAATCTATTCCCTGATTAATGATATAATACCTTGCAGCTTTTGCTCTCTTATGAGAAAGTTTTAAGTTATATGATGATCGCCCTCTAGCATCTGTATGAGAACCTAATTCAATTTCCATTTCAGGGAATCGTTTCATTAAACTTACAATATTATCTAAGTCCCCTTTAGCATCATCTCTGATATAATATTTGTTAAAATCGTAGTAGATGTTTTCCAATTCGATTACCGATCCAATTCTATAAGGACTTGGACTTGGAAAAGTATTTGGGAAAGTAGATGATTTATTTGAGGTTGCAGTAGGTTCATCTGATAAACCTGGAATGATTGGACTTAAGGGAATTGTCGCTAGCACAACTCCCGGCTTGTCACAAGGACTATTCAATGAACTTACAGCATCAGTTCCGAATTTGAAATTTTTCTTTTCTCCTTTCAATACGAATTCACAACCACAAGGAATACAAGGGAAATTAAATTTACCTTTTTCATCAGAAACAACCGTAACTTCATCTCCCGAACATAAGTTGATCATGGTAACTTTTGCAGCTCCAATAGTGTTACCATATTTCTCATTCAAAACTTTTCCTTCGAGCACCAAACAATTAGCATTCGTCTTTGGCTTTTCTTCTAATTTTTCTAATGGAATAGGGAAGCAAATTTCAAGTTTTCTTTGATCTAATATTTCGCCAGTCTCAAAAGATTCCTCTGCAACAACAAAACCATCTTTTTCAGCAACCATATGATACGATTTATTCGGACGAACATTCATCCAAAAAATACCTTCAGTATTGGTAGTATAAGATCTGTACTGCTGGTTATTGGTCATTTTATTCCCTTTCATCTTAAGCCTAACACCATATTCATTTTTAATTTCTGTTGGCGAAACTGAAAGTACAAACTCGTTGTCTTCACTATTACCTGTAAGCTCCTTTTCTAATACCTTGACTTTCACACCTGGCAGAAGCATTTCACTTTTAAAAATTTCATGTGCACAAACTTTTGCCATTGATTTATTGGCTTTAACATTAGCAGGAATCAAGAAAGAATAAATATCATCTTTGCCTTCACCATTTTTCCTAGCAGAAGTAAAATACCCTTCTGTCCCAGTAACATTTAAAATATAGCCGAAGTCATCCTTGCTGGAATTAAAAGGTGTTCCAATATTTTTAGCTTCAGTCCATTTAGATTGAGAAATTTCTTTTGATTCGAAAATATCAAGTCCACCAAGTCCTCCCCAACCATTTGATGCAAAATAAATTGTACCATCTTCATGAACAAATGGAAAAACTTCATTGCCAGGAGTATTTACTGACTTTCCTAAATTTTGAGGTGTAGTCCATTTTCCTCCTTTAAATTCTGATTTATAAATATCCATTCCGCCCTCACCTCCTTCTCTGTCAGAAGAAAAATAAAGCGTTTGACCATCTGCAGAAAGAGTTGGATGGCATTCTTCATAGTCATCTGTTGACCAAGGCATTTCTTCTGCTGTATTCCATTCACCATCTGTTTTAACCGATGAAAATATTTTCAACTTCATGATTCCCTTAGAATCATTTCTTCTTTTTCCTTTATTGTAGTTGTTTCTAGTGAAAAATATTTTGTTTCCATCTCTACTAAATGTCACAGGCCCTTCATGATACTTAGTATTCAAATCATGAGAAAACTCTTCTACATTTGTTAATTGATTGTCCACCTCATTTTTCTTTGCAAAAAACAATGACATAAAATTATCATCAATCCAATAATCTTTTCCTTTAGATTTATTCGAAAAAGCTCTTTGCGTAGAAACAAAAACAATCCCGTCTTGATAATAAGTAGGACTAAAATCTAATTTATCGGAATTAATTATTCGTTCATTTTTAACTTGAACATCAGTGTGCACAAATTCATTAATTCTACTTACAGCTTGAGCAGATAACATACCTCTTTTGTCAGTCCCTTCGGCTGTACCCATTGCTTTATCATAGTCCAAATAGTACTTTTTAGCTAAGTCATACTTTCTGTTACTATGTAGTGCCTGAGCGTAGTATAACTTATATAAGGGTTTATCCGAAACTTGCAAAACTTGAGAATACCACAATTCAGCATTCTCAGTATCATGATTTAATCGATAACTGTTTGCAATTTTAACCAGATCATCGCTGTTTAGATCAGGTAAAGCTTCAAAATGCGTTAGAGACGCTTTGTAACCAAGATTGTCATATATTTTATCGGCAACTTTTGCATTCCTGTCAGGATAAGTTATGGCATCGGCAGGTTGAGCTAAGACATTTAATCCAAAGCAAGAACAAAAAATAAAGACGTATATAGATTTAATAAATTTCATCATAAAACAGTTTTTCAAAGGATTAAAAGAATCTAGGATTTGTTAGTCTTTTTCCTTGATAGTGAAAACAATAGTCCAAGAGAATTTCAAAAGAACCGGCAGTATAATCTTTAATTTCAGTGAGGGTAAAATCATAAGCGAAGCCTACTCTAATGGCATCATTTAATTGAAGTTGAATAACGGCATCAATTGACTCCCCAGCATTTGATAGTAAATCTCCTCCAGCACGATAAGTAGCTCCCAGCCAAAATTGATCGTAAAATATAAGACTCGTATGTATATCAAAATCTAAGGGTGCATTCTTCACATATTTAATTAGACCGGCGGGCTTAATTCTAAGCATATGGTTAAGTTTAAAAATCATTCCACCCATTAAAAAGGCATGTATTTCTGCCTTATTTACTCCTTCAACACGGAACTGCTTTTCAACAAAAGACAATTCACTTTTTAACAAATGAGGAATAGAAAGTCCAACGTAATACTTCTCTGAGTGCAAGTATAAACCTAAACCAAAGTTTGGAATAAACTTCGAATTTGATGCATTATCAGGAATTAATAAATCATTCGCATGTGTAGCTTCAGTTTGATCCCACCGCACGCGATAATTCTGTAACGTCGCTTGTAGCCCTAATCCAAGTTTCGACCTACCTAAGTCTACGTGGTAAGCGTACATAGCACCTACCTTCCAACTTTCAGCGGGACCTAATTTGTCATGAACTAGTGTCATTCCTAAACCAACCCGGTCTTTAAATACAGGCATTTGAAAACTCAAAGATTGTGAAATAGGCGCACCTTCAAAACCAGTCCATTGATTCCGATACAAGGCATTCATACATGGCACTCCTGTACTTCCTGCATATCCAGCATTCAACGCTGTTTTATTGTGCATAAATTGAGTGTATTGAACATCCTGCTGTGCATTTGCACTAAAGAATATCAATTGGGCAAAAATTAAAATTCGAACTATTTTTATATTCATAACTTAATTATTAATCTAATTAAAGAACTGCTTTAGTTTTTTTTATCGCTGAATAAATACATATCCATTTAGCTTCGTGTTAAGGCCATCATTAACCTCAAGTACGTAGTAGTAGGTTCCAACAGGAAGTTCACTACCTAGATAGGTTCCTTCCCAATCATTTTGATAGTTAGAATTATTATAGACTTCATCTCCCCATCGATTGTAGACACTTAATGTACTACCTGAGTAGGTTGAGAGACATGGTATTATGAAAGAATCATTACTGCCATCTCCATTTGGTGTTATGATAGATGGAGCCACACAATCCTCACCACCTTCTACTGTAATATTGATGATCGCTCTAGAACATAATTCTTCACAATTCACATTACAAAGCGTATATTCATATGTAGCGACTCCTACAAAAGCTTCTCTTGGAATGAAGGTGAATGTACCATCTGAATTTTCAATTAATTCTCCAGCAGATGAACTTCTTTCAATTGTCACTACATAATTTTCAGTGTTCGGATCATCATTATCTAATATTGAGAAATACTCAAGACTATTATTATACAATACTGAGTAATCATCGTCTGAGGCTTGGGGACTCAATTCAGAAATAACAAACAAAGTATCGGTAGAGTAATTTTCACAGGCACCGTCTGATAAACTCCAAACAAAAACACTTTCTCCAAGATCTGGATGTTCGACATTAGTTGTAGCGTTATTAGGGCTTGCAATGACTGCATCAGATAATGTTGACCAAGAACCTGTTCCAACCGAAGGAACTACAGCATCCAATACAAGATTATCATCATCACATACAAATATTGTTTCATCTAAAATAAGTGCTTTATCATCTGGCCCTTCAGTTACAGTAACAACTACCTGATCGACCTCATAATTTTCACAAACACCACTTGACAGCGACCAAGTAAAAGTATAATCACTTCCCGGTGTCATTCCTTCTATCATTGTATTTGGTAATGTTGGATCAACAATCACAACTCCTAAACCAGCTTGCTCAATTGTCTGTGTCCACATTCCATCCGCAACAGTCGGAATCAAAGCGTTCAATTGCGGAACATTTTCGCCACATAAATGGAGGTCTTGACCAGCGAAAGCTACATCTACAGGAATTTCTGAAACTGTTATTACAACTGTATCTGAATCATAACTTTCACAAGCTCCATTTGAAAGCGTCCAAACAAATATATTGTCACCTTCTATTAAATCATTCACTTCAGAATCGTTCAATTCAGGGTTCGCAATAGTAGCGCCTGTTAAGGTTGTCCAGATTCCTGTTCCCTGTGTAGGGTTTTCGGCATCCAGCGTAATTGTTGTTACTGCACAAGCTTCTTCATCATCACCTGCATCTGCCGCACTAGTCGGAATCGCATCTATGATTAGTTCTGTTGTTATGGAAGCCTCAGCTTTACAATTTCCAGCAGTCATCACTACGTAGTATTCTCCAGAATTACTTGAAGTTAAACCAGTTAATTCAATGAAAGGATCAGTAGTTGTGCCTAATAAAATATTTCCAAAACTGCTGTACCATTCAAAACTAAGAGTGGTTCCCGGTGGTACATTTATCTGGCTAGATACTGATAATGTGATCATTCCACCTTCACATACCGGTCCGCTATTTACAATGCTTGGTGCTTCTGGCGCTTCCTGAACAAACACGAATGTTGGATCGGTAATCACACCCGCACATCCATTAACTTGTATTTCTACAAAGTAGTCTCCAATATCCAAGAGTGATACATTGTTAATTACTGGGGAAGGTAAATTCGAAGTAAACCCATTTGGACCATACCATTGATAAGTAGCCCCCGTAATGAAATCCGTGCTTAGTTGAACCAAGTCACCTTCACATGCAGGCATTGCCAAAGAAGTATTATTTGCTGTTGCTGGTGGATTCAATGCACCGAAAACCTCAAATACTTCACTATTGGATTCAAAAGAGTTACAACCATCAAGTTGAATAGTAACTGAATAGAATCCTTCATGACTAGCATCAACAGAGTTGATAGACAATGTTGGATTATTTGTGGCAGCGATTAAGTTCTGACCAGTTCCATCATCAAAATACCAGTTATATAAGACCAAGTCTTGCCCTGAGTAAGGTGTTGAGTTTAAGGTCAATAATTCTCCTTCACACAAGAAATTCTGACTAAGGTTTATTTCAGGTGTTGCTGGTGTTGGATTAACATCAATTATAATTGATTCTACTTCAGAATCACAACCATTTACAGAAGTCAATTGTAGCGAGTAATTCCCTGCCTGAGAATTATTTAATGCGGGCAGTGTAACTTCAAGGTCATCAGAAGCATCTACAGTTGACGTAAAGCTAAACCCATTTGGACCAGTCCAAGTATAAGTAACGTCGCCAACAAGATTAGTACTATTTGAAGCAGATAAGACGACTTCAGTACCTTCACAATAACTGCCACCACCAACTATATTAACTATTTCAGGAATACCATAAACTTCTACAATTGTACTTGTTTCAACAGAAACACAACTCTCTTTTTCTACTGTCAAAAAGAATTCATGTGTTCCTGGTGTTAAATCATTGATAATAGGATTTTGATTGAGATAAACTGTAGTATCGGTTGGAGTTAATGCATCATTAATATAGTACCACTTATAAGTTCCATTATCCACTTCTGCAGCAGACAATTGAATACTTTCACCTTCACAGATTGGCCCAGCATTAGAGGCAACTGCTACCGGTATATCATTAATATTAACCATTACCGCCTCGGCTACAGAAACACATCCGTTAGCATCTGTTACTTGAACACTCCACATTCCTGGCAAATAAGATTGGTTAGAATTGGAAAGTATAGTTGTTCCTAAGTTTGTAGTAAGACCAGGAAGATTTAATGTCGTTTGACTCGATCCTAATGGACCTATCCATTCAAACATCTGTCCATTGGCCGAAGTGGTCAGAACCAAATCCTCTCCTTCACAAATTGAAGAGGCAAATAAAGTAGGGGCAACCGGCTCTGATAATAAGTCGTTAATGTTTATATCAGTTGAAAAGATACAACCCGTACTATTCGTAATTTGTAATGTATATGTGCCATTATAGGTCTCATTGACATTATTAATAACTGGGTTTTCTAAATTTGAAACGAAGTTATTAGGTCCTGTCCATGAATAATCTAAAGTTCCTGAATTTGGACTATTCGCAAATAGTTCTAAAGTTCCATTTACACAAGGATCTACCGCTGTGTATGTTGGAAGAGCAGTAGGTGCTCCCAATGTTAATACTTCAAACACTTGAGAAGTAATTGTACATCCATCGACTTCTACAACAACGGAATAGTTACCGTTGTGGATTGAAGCGTCAACTGATGAAATTGTAATTTCATTTGTGCTTGTTCCACTAACTGCCACATTTGATGGTATGTTCCAAGTATAATTGACTGAACTTCCAGTGTATTGATCAATACTTAATGTCATTGATTCGCCATCACATGTTGGGCCTGAACTTACTAGAATTGGTTGACTTATTGTATTTACAATTCCAGTTACCTGAACTGCTCCTTGAGCTGAACATCCAAACTCGTCGATTAATATTAAGTTATAAGAACCATTTGCTTCTTGTGTAGCAGATGGAAGAATTGGGTTCGCAACATTTGAAACAAATCCATTAGGTCCACTCCATTGATAGGTAAATGTTGAACTACTACCTGGAACTACATTTGAACTTAAGGTTAGATCAGCAGCAGAACAATTAGTGTTGATTTGATAATCAAAAGTTGGAGTAGTCTGAGCACTGTTGTTCACAACAACTGTTGTTGTCGATACAGGATTCGAAATACATCCTTCAGATGAATATACTGTTAATTCATAAGTCGTGGTTGAGCCTAATCCAAAAATCATTGGATTTTGTTCAATTGAGATTACATCTGAACTACCAGCAATTCTCCACTCATAGGTTGCATTATTGATACCTCCTGCGAGTAGTTGAACATCTTCTCCTGCACAAATAAATCCGTCGTTAGTTGCAGAAGCAGTTGGCATATTGAAAACTTCAACCGTCATTGGTACTGACAATGGAGATTCGCATCCGTCTACATCTACTTGCAAAGTATATGGAGAAATTGCATTTGGACTTGCAGCCGCAATTGTCAATGTTGAACCAGATCCAATAAATTGTCCTGCTCCATTGCTCCAATTATAGGTAACTGATGTCCCGGTATAATTTGAAGGGGATTGTAATACAATATTATCAACTTCACATACCGTTTGATCAGCCACAACCATTGGCGTTACTGGTGTCGCTACTATATTGTCTACCAATACCGTCTCTGTAACTGTACAGCCATTCACTGTTGTTACTTCCAAGGTATAGGTTCCATTTGCTAATGTCGTCGCATCTATAATTGTTGGATCGGATGATGTTGTTGAAAATCCATTCGGACCACTCCATTGATAAGATACTGCATTCGGTGCATTCGCTGTGAATGCTAATGTTGAACCTTCACATAATGCTCCCGACGTTGCTACTGGCGATGCCGTGGCTACATCAAATACATCTAATGTAAATATATCCGATGTCAACACACATCCGTCTACTGTAATCTCTACAGAATAATCTCCATCATGTACCGCTGATTGCGCTGGAGTAATCGTCAATTCATTTGTATTCAATCCTGCGATATCTACTGTCGTTCCTGCAGGCGTAGTCCATACGTAATCTACATTTGTTCCGCTGTAGGTCGGTGCCGTTATCGTTACTACTCCTCCTTCACAATCTGGGCCATCATATGCCAAGAGTGGTTGTGGTTGTGCATCCGCGATTCCTTGTACCGTCACAGACCCTTGGCTACTACAACCATTGTCATCTCTTACAATCACGGTGTAAAAGCCATTGTTCAAGGCCGTTACATCGGCTATCGTAGGATTCTCCTCCGTGGAAGCAAAACTATTTGGTCCACTCCATTCATAAGAGGTAATCGTTCCATCTGTATCCGCTCCCATCGCCTCTAGACTTAAATCTGAAGCTGAACAATCAGTGTTTAATGTGTAATCTGCAATCGGTGAGGCTTCTGGTAAAGCATTCACTATAACCTGGGTACTCACCATCGTTGAAATACATCCCGATTTTTCTATACTTAAATAATAAGCTTTATTCTGTGCTGGTAAATTTGTTAATACTGGATTCTGCTCCGTACTAATCAAAGTCCCCGCTGGTACTGC
>CALFWO010000029.1 GCA_937928045.1 uncultured Saprospiraceae bacterium
AAGGCATCAGAAACATTATCTCCGGCACAAATGTCAATCGTGGTTCCACCACCTTCGATCGCCAAGACTCCACCATCAACCATATTAATAGGATGGGGGGAAGCTAGTCCCGTGAATGGCAATGAAAGTGTCAAAAGGAAAAAGTAAAATGTAAATGCTTTTCTCATTTCAAAATGGGTTTAGATATTCAACACAAAAATAAGATCCAATTATCACGAAAGCTTCACAAAAACATAAGCTTTTGATCAATCTTCATTGGATGCTTAGATCAGTTAGTTAGGAAAGTAACTCTAAGATAATCAGAAATTCACCAATCCATTAGGGCTATTTAAGGAGAATGCCAACTGTTCTTCCCCATGGTTAACTTTCAAAGGGATATCCATCTCCGTGAATAGCGTATCGAGTTCTTCATGTTTACTGAATATTTCAAAAGTATTAACCGAACATTTTGAATCCATACCTGAGGTTGGATGAATAGAGTCTTGCCAATCAATAAGAAACGGGATGCTTTCGATGATTGGTTTCGCCAGTGGCATAGATAGTTCCCAAGACAATAGTTCCCCGTTTTTTTTCTGTCTACGACCTTGTTGAGTATGGCCATGATTAGGGGAAAAATTTGAAAGTGACCGAGCATGATTTTCTATGGCGGAGGATTTTACAGCGAATCTTGTGATCGTTGGTTTTTCGACCAATTCGACTCCCATCCAAAGTGGATGATCTTTGAGATTTTCTGGATCTGGAGCCAAAATTTCCAAGTAAGTAAGATTTCCTATTTTTAACAGCGCATTGTGAGTTCCGAATTGCAGGTGCTTGCCTCCATAGCTGGGGTCACATCCCGTTTTTTCCCTCACATATTCCATACCCTCTTGTAAATTGGGACAGGCCAAAACGATGTGGTCTAACCAACTAAATTTATCTTGATTCATTATGAAAAAATACTTGATTGTACTATTACTCGGAATGTACTTTTCAGCTGCTGCACAAGTCGATCCTTCTTGGATATTACCAGTAAAAGATCGCGCCGAATGGGTAGACAGCATGTTGGCCTATCGCATCGATTCCTTGTTGCCAAAGTTAATGAAAAGAACTGGGATCGATATGTGGATATTGGTGTCGCGCGAGTACAATGAAGATCCGGTGATGAAGACCATGTTGCCTTCCGCCTGGTTGTCCGCGAGACGCCGAACAATTTTTGTATTTACACAAGATGAAACTGGCGTCACCGAAAAAATTGCGATTGCAAGATACAGTGTCGGAAAATTATTAAAAGGCGAATGGAACATCGATGTCTATCCAGATCAATGGGAGGCGTTGGTGGAATATGTCAAAGAAAAAAATCCAAAAAAGATTGGGATGAATTATTCTGATGATTTTGGATTGGCCGATGGATTGGTAAAAACGGAATATCAGGAATTTTTAAATAAACTTCCAACGGAGTATCATGAGCGTGTTTGTTCTGCGGAAGATTTATCAATTGCTTGGCTGGAAACAAGATCGCCAATGGAGATTGCAATCTATCCTCAGCTTTGTAAAATTGGACATGGCATTTTGCATGAAGCTTTTTCTGACAAAGTGATTACTGCTGGAAAGACCACTACTGAAGATGTTGTCTGGTGGCTCCGCCAGCGCGTTGTAGAATTGGGTTTGAAAACTTGGTTTCATCCAACCGTAGCCATTCAAAGAAAGAACGAAGAAAAATTTGATCACCTCCGATCATTTAGCAAAAGACCCGGATTGCAAGTTATTCAATATGGCGACTTATTACATGTTGATTTTGGAGTTACCTACTTAAGATTGAATACCGATCAGCAACAGCATTTCTACATGTTGCATCCTGATGAAGAATCAATTCCTCAATATCTCACGGATGCATTTAAAAAAGCCAATCGTGTTCAAGATATTTTGACTGAAAATTTTTCAATAGAAAAAACTGGGAATAAAATTTTGTCGGATGCTTTGGCTCAAGCAGAAAAGGAAAATATAAATGCATCGATTTATACTCACCCGATTGGATTTCATGGACATGCTGCCGGGCCAACGATTGGCATGTGGGATAACCAAGGAGCGACCGTTGGTCGTGGTGATTACAAAATGTATTTCAATACCGCCTACTCGATTGAATTGAATGCCGCAACGGAAATTAAAGAATGGAATAAAATTGTGAGAATAATGCTGGAAGAAGATGGGATATTTACTGAGGATGGTTTTTATTATCCCGATGGTCGAGCAGAAGAGATCTTTGCGATCCCGCGAAATTAAATCTAGATTGGTACTTGTTACAATTTGACAAATTTAGATTGATAAATTTTTCCTTGAGTATCTTCTGCGAATAGCCAATAGATGCCGGGGGTTAAGTATACCTCATTTTCAAATTTCAGTAAAGCTCTTAACTTACTCAAAAAAATAGCCATCGGCAATTCAGTCGATGGCTATTTTTATATCCTAATTGATGGCTTACTTAATATTAACTTTGTACGCATCAATGTGATTGTCAAAAAATGTTGGTACCAATAGAGTTCTACGGCTGGCGACGTATTCAATATCCGCAGCGCCTTTTTTCTCTTCAATTGTATTAATTAGTGGTTTATTTTTTCCAGAAGGATCCACATAAAAAACTTGGCCATTCCAATCGGAAGCCAAATATCCTCCACCATCGACTTGCTCCAATCCATCAGCAGCTCCTAAGTCTGCAGAAAAAGTAGATTCAGTATTATCAGACAAATCAAATTTGTACATTTTCTTGGAATCAAATCCAAGCACATTCAATTGGCCATTTTGATAATCAACTCCATTTGGACTAAAGGCTAATTTAGTGATCACCGGTATGAATCCATGACCTCTTTTTCTATAAATTACATTTGCTCCAGAAGCAGAAACATATAAGTCACCGTTGGCTCCGACAGTAATATCATTCAACTTACTTCCAGGCGTAACAGTAAAGCGACCAGTAATATTTCCAGTGTTGATATCAATTTCTAAAAGTTCATCTATATCCGTTGCATAGAGTTTATCATCAACGATAGCCATACCTTTTGGTCCATTAATTCCATCTTCGACCCACTTCAATTCCGTGATGGTTCCGAAGGTATCCATCTTTGAAATAAAGCCATTGCCATCTTTTTCCCATGGATTATTATTCACATTGGAGACATAATAAATCTCATTTTTCTCATCATAAATAACCGACTCCGGTGTAACAAATCCTTCGCTGGAACTCCAAAGTTTTTCTAATGACAAAGATTGGGATTTCCCAATAGATTGATTGGATTTTACTGGAGCGTTAGTCTTTTGATCGTTAGAATTAGTATCAGTTGTACAACCAAAAAGGCCCAGAAAAATTACGGAGCAGGCAACTGCATAGATTGATTTCATCATAGTTTTGCATTTCGTCAAATATAAGAATTGTACTTGAAATATCACTTCTAAGCCCCTTTTCTCCTAGGGCAACTACCGTTGCTCCAATGTCCATAAAACCTATTAAGGCTTTCCATTAAAATTACACCATGAAAATCATTCTAGCATGGTGCCGACTTATTTTGGCCGGTCTTATCCTATTAGGCTTTGGGACGAATAGTCATGGTCAAGTTCAACTTTCTGGAGCTTTAAATACTTCACTGGATTTTTATGGCATTGATGCCGACAGTACAGTTCGAGCGAAGCGAGATCCTTTTCTATACCGCATAAATCTGTCCCTGAATTTAAAAATTACAGACAACATCAGTTTGCCATTTTCTTTAGCATTTAGAAAAAAGAATAGTCGCATCAGCTATCCGCTTCCCCCAAACAAGGAGTTCTTCAAAAATCTTTCGAGTCCAAATAATGGCATTGGTTTTTCCCCAAAATTCAATTGGATACAATTTTTTGCAGGTTCACACAGTCCAAAACTATCAGACTTAACACTTGGAAACGTATCCATTTTTGGAGCGGGTATTGCACTTGATCCTGGAGCATTTCGATTTTCCATTCATACAGGTATTTTGAACTATGGCGTCGAAGCTGATGGAATCGTCAATGACTTTTCGATTTTTCGAAGAAAGGCGCATGCTGCGAAGTTAGGGGTTGGAGATAAGGAAAAAACACATTTTCATTTAAACGCAGCTTATTTTACTGATGTCGAAAACTCCATCGATACAGCAAATCTTTTGAGGACTATTTCCCCAGCTCAAAACTTAGTGGTCGGATCTGACTTTAAAATTAATCTTAAAGACAGATTTCATATTGGTGCAGAAGTAGCTGCTAGTATTTTTACTGAAGATTCCTTTAATGATTTGACAGCAAGATTAGATGCTCCAGGAATATCATTTGCAAATAATTTTTTAACCTTGAATGCCACCTCTAGAATGGACTATGCTGCGAAAGCTTCTACAGGTTGGACTGGAAAAAATATTACATTGATTATTAACGGAGATTATACTGGCGCTGGATTTGAATCTCTTGGCTTTCCATTTCTTCAAGAGGATTTAATTAAAGTTTCTTTTTCCCCAAGTTTCAAATTATTCAAAAATAAGGTTTTAATTGGTGGAACATATGGCTACAGGTTTGACAACCTTTCAGAAACCAAGATCGCTACAACCGCCAGTCAAATACTGGCCGCAAATGCTTCCATAACATTTTCAAAAGCAATTAGTCTTAGCACATCTTATGCTAACTTCGGATTGGAAAATGATAGTCAACAAGATACTTTTAGAATTAAAAATTTTTCTGAGAATATCAATATATCTCCAAGATTTAGCTTTGGATCTAAAGAAGCAAAACAAAACCTAATATTCATCGCCCAAAAAAGTCAATTTGAAGACTTGAATTTTATAGACGGAACTATACGAACAAACGATGCCCAAAACTTATCTACTCACTACTCCCTGCACACCAAGAAATATCATATAAACCTTGGCGGTAGTTACCTATATAACATTTCGTCTTTTAATCAACTAAAAATGCTTACCGCTACTGCAGGTATAGGCACGAATATATTGAAGAAAAAAATGCGGGTCAGATGTTCCTACATCTTTCAGCACTCTGATATAAATCCAACACTGCAAAGAATAAGAAATACTATTAAAGCGCAGCTGAATTACAAGTTTGATAAAAAGACCAAGTTAAGTGCTTCTGGTAGGTTCAATATATATAATTCAGCCAATGATACTCGCTTTAATTACACGGAAACACTTTCCCGAATAACCTTCCAAAGAAAATTTTAAAAAGATGAAAACGAAGTTCTATTATATATTAATTCTTTTTTCACTTTCCTGCATTCAGGAAACTATTGCTCAGCTAAACTTCACCTTAAATGTTGATCCTCGGCCTTCCCCTCAAGTACTTAATTGGGCAGCCAATCCATCAACTGTTATTTTAACGGTTAACAACAATGGTTTATCTTCAATAGACTACAAAATTGGAGCCTATTTCAAGAAAGACAATAATCTGGTTGCCGAAATTGATATCTCATCAATCAGTATCATGACGATAGATGCTTTCGATACCGAAGTATTTTTTGTTGAAGATGTAATACCATCTAATGCTGTTGATATTCTAGATCCTAGTATTCAATCGACGGTACAAAGAACCGGACAATTTCCAGCGGGCAACTATCAACTTTGCGTAGAATTAATTGATCCAAATACACAATCTATTCTTGCTCAAGAACAGTGCGCCCCATTTGTACTTACCAGTTACCAACCACCGCAATTGATACTTCCAATAGATGAAGCTATCATTTTAGACAGAGCTTCTATTTCATTTATGTGGTCTGATATTGCACCAAGCTATCCGACACCAGTAACTTACGAGTTGAATGTTTATGAATTATTATCCAATCAGTCGGAGGTAGATGCGGTTAGATTTAATCTTCCAATTATTTCAGAATATTTAATTAGTTCCAATCAATTCTTTTGGCCATTGGATGTTCCATTGCTGGATGAAGAAACAGATTTCGTTTGGCAGGTTCGGGCATTAGAAGATGAATTCAGCGGCAACCCAATTGGTCTGAATGATGGATTTTCTAGCATTGGAAAATTTTCAACACCAAACCTAACTGCCTTCGAAGATTCATTACTATGTGATCAAGTTGAACTGAGAATGGACATTGTAGTAGAAGGCGAAGGAGTTGTAAAAGTTACAGACATTTCTGATAGCGCTCCAAGGGACTATAACTTAAACAGAAGAGTTATTGATTTTGGGGAAAAAGATTGGAGCGTTGATGATAGTTACTTCAAACGCGAACAATACTATACTTCAGGCGACAAAGAAATTTGTCTAAAATTATTCTATGGTTTAGATAGCGACGCTTCCAAAACATTTGAATGTCAAATTTGCGAAACTATAAATATTCAAGTAGCTGATTGTTCTGCTAAAATAGAAACAAAAAGAAATGTAATTAGCGATACTAATTTTGAAGTCGTGTTAGATTCTGTTTGGGTGCCAGATTCGATTATGGTCATGAGTAAAATTTGGGTTGTTCAAAATGATACTACAATTGTTGGTGACACTTTAAAAGTTATTCATGACAAGGGAATGAGTATTGACTACTGCATGGAAGTTGTTACCTATGATCAAAGAACCAATGAATTTTGTGAAACCAAAAGTTGTTATCAATACAATAGTAATAATCAAAAGTGTAATGAAGACAATTGCAGCAGTCTTTGCAATGTGACGAGTATGGAAGTTTTAGATAGTGCGTCAATCATCAAAATATGCGGAGGACATCAAATGGTATTAAATAAAAAACCAAGTGGTACCAACAGCAATTTAACTGGTACTGGACTCATTAGAGTTCCTTGGCTAAATACAGACTTCAATGTGACTTTTAAAAACATCAGTGTTAATTCAGATGGATATTTATGTGATGGAAAAATTCTCGCCAAGGTAGATGATGATTCACCAGAATTTAACGAGCAATATTTTAAAAATCTAGGTGTTGCATGGACTAAAAATAAAGTCCGCAGTCTCAACAACTGGTTACATAGCAGGAGAAATCTCAATAAAATAAAACCGATAAAAAAAGCATTGAGCGACGTGGATTTAAATGAAGAGGCTGGTAAACAAGCCAAGCCAATTAATTTGCCACTTGGAGCAGTAAATATGAAGCTTAATGGAGACAGTACAAACCTAGTCACTTTAGCTATTTCTGAAATGCGCTGGACGAATTCAGGTGCAGAGATGAATGTTACGATTGATTTTAAAGTAGATGCATTCGCTTCAAATAATCTTGCTTTTGCTGGAACCTATATTCCGTTTGGCCTAAAAGGTCCATTTTCTGATCCACAATTTGGCTTAGAACTTATTTCGGAGCAATCAATTCAATTGACCAATCATCCAGATAATGATAACTATTGGATGAAGTTTCACAAGTCTGGAAATGGACATCGTGGAAACAAATTTAAGTTTCTAGGCTGTGAAGGAAACTTCTGTTTAGACAGTGACATTTCTTTTATTTTCCCAAGAAAAACGCTTCTTCCAAAAGACAGTACCAAGCAAAATGTTGAAGGTAACATTCAAACTCAAATATGTGATTGGTCGGATTGGATAGCCGGGGTAAACATCGATGATGCTTATATTCCTAAGACACAAGAAATGGAAGTTCAGTTCAAAGATATTTACTACGACCATTCTGATGTGAGTAATCCACCCAGCATAAAATTCCCAGAAGGATTTAATAGTGATACTTCCACTTTGTTTCAAGGATTCTATGCTAAAAATATTACGGTAACATTACCAGACAACTACACAACGTTTGAAGATCCGGAGCTAAAAGTAAAATTTGGTTCCAAGCATCTAATCATTCATCACGGGCAATTAAGCGGCCAAATTTTCGGCCACAATATCATCAATTATCCTTTAGGAAATCTTGCCGACCTTGGGATGAGTGTGGACACTTTTAAACTTGATATCTTAAATAATACAGTCATTGGAAGTACAATCAAAGGAAAAGTACAATTGCCTATTGTAGATGAAGATGTGAGCAACGCTTTAGATTATGAAGCGTTGTGGTCAAATGCTGGTGACACGCTCAATTCTCAACAATTTTCAATTAGTCCAAGAAATGGAATTCGTTCTGCATTACTTGGTGGACCTATCTTCGACATAGATTCTAATTCCGTTGTGATGTATGAAAGGTATAGAGATGTCCTTTTGGATAGAGACACTTCTAATTTTTTAGCGGACCTAAATGGCCGATTGAACTTTGACAATATAAATCTGAATGCCGGAAATGGTCGACAGGTTCCTTTAGATTTTGAATTAGAATTCCAAGGCATTAGTGCCGAACGAAATATAATTAAATCTAATGGTGCCTCACAACTAGATACGATGAAAGCAGATTGGGGAATTTGGTCTTTTGCTAGTCCAAAAAAGAAAGCCTTAGGATTTGACTTCTCCATGAAAAATGTGAAGCCAATTACAAATCCAACTGTTGGAAGCGAGATTTACAATGGCGGTGTAAACATGGATATCTATATTAACTTATTGCCTAATAAAAATGAAAGTTTAAGCTCAATTTCAGCCGAAACAAATATTAACATACTTGGCACCGTAGAGAGACCTTCTAAGAAATGTTTGAAACCAAGACTGCACCAAGTAAAAGTCAAAGACATCATAATCGACGCTCAGACATCTTCAATTGCCATCGATGGGGTATTGAAACTAAGGGATCAAGATCCGGTATTTGGTAATGGGTTCTTGGGTCAATTAAATATCGATTTCAAATGTCTTGGTTTGAGTACTTCTGGCTTGGTAGAATTTGGCAATACTCATTACAACCATATCAAGCCCTATAAATATTTCAGAGCAGAGACTGACTTAATTTTATCTCATGCAGCGGGAATTAATGTTTGGCCCAGTTTAAAACTTAGAGGATTCTCCGGAGGTTTTGCTCGAAACATGGAAATGATTCGTAAAGTTGAAAACAATGAAGTGAGTTATGAATTCAAACCAAAATCCGGATTATTAAATCTAAAGGCCGGAGTCAAATTTGCCAATAGTGCAAAAGAAGAAACATTTAATTTCGATGCAGATCTCTTTGCTCAGTTCAGTAACAATAATGGCATTGAACTATTGAGACTAGATACAGATTTTTGGGTAGGCGCAAAAATGGAAGCCGCAGCGCGAGAAAAAGCAAAGATAAAAGGTGGAGCAGATGTTTTTTACGACTTCACCACAAAACACTTCAACCTAACGGCAAAAGTTGATATTAATAAGCCTAAGGTTTTGGAAGCCAATAATCAGAACTTAGTATTAGACATCAATGGCAGTACAAACAAGTGGTATTTCAAATTTGGAACTCCGCAGCAATTGAACACCATAAAAGTACTTGGGAAAGCCAGCCTATATGAATATTTTATGTTTGGGAATGACATCCCAATGCCATCAACATTTACTAACAGGTTCATAGCCGGTTACAATTCTGTATTCTCAGGAGGATCAGCTGGAACTCCTCCGGATTTTGCTGATCCAGCCTTGGCTCGAGTAGGCAGAGGAGTTGCAATGGGCCTTGGAATTCAAATCGATAAATCTGGAGAATTCAAAAAAATACTCAAATGCAAATTTGATTTAATAGCAGGGGCAGAAGCCAATCTAAGTTTTCTTGAATACAACAATTGTATCGGAATAAACAATTGGAGATTTGCTGGAAGTTTAGGATTATACGGTAAAGTTGGATTTAAGGCAAGGGCGCTTGGAGTCTGGTATGATCTTCTTGACATCAGAGCAGGCGCCAGAATCTCCGGTCAATTTCCTAACCCAGACTATGTATATGGTGTCATTGATGGACAAGTAAGATTGCTCAAAAGAAGGAATGGTAATTATAGGTTTAATTTTAGCATCCATAGAGACTTCGAAAGAGGAACATATTGCACGCCGGGTTCACCAAGCATAGGCGGTCCAAATGCGCCAGCCGAAGATATTGCTTATGATCTACAAAATCTGATTAGATATATTCATCCTAATAGTTATGGAAGTATTCCAACAGATAAACCTTTCGCTGTAAAATATAATTTAGTCCCGGATGAAGTATTCGACTTGCCGGAGAATCAAGGGGACGGATCTACTATCATGAGAACTTTTAAAATGGTAGTGAATGACGATCGTCAAAGTAAACTTGTTACCAAAGATGATAAAACACCATTGAACATTCCTTACTTCCGATTGGACAAACAGATCAGTCCGATAGGAGAACATTTACTGGCTATTAAAGCTATGACACCAATCCATTTGAATGATTTATCTGGTGCGGAACCAAATCCAAGTCTTGGCCTTTCGGGAAATCCATCAACTTCATCACCTACATTAAGTACAGGAGTCATTACAAATCAAAGTCAAGTCGGATCACTAAACGTTGCTTCAATTTCAAATGGATTTAACAATCTATCCAATAGCTTCCAACAACCAATGATGGGGAATATTCAAGTTGGACCTTCATTTGGAGCTCCAGGGAATCAGTTGGTAAATTTGTCTACAGGGGCAATAACTCCAGTAATAGCACAACCTAGTCCTCAGTTAGCGATATCAGATGATTTTGAATTCCCAGAACCATTAACAAATTTATTGGAAGCCAATAGATTGTATGAGCTTACCTTGACTGCAGCACTTAAAGAAAATATTAATGGTGTTTGGACAACCGCGGAAGACAAAAATGGGAATCCAATTACGCAAAAAATTGTAAAAACATTCAGCACTGGATACATTCCTATGGCTGCTAATACTCAAAATCCAGGAAGCATTCAACCGGAATTCACACCAACAGGCAATGGTAATTCTACAAATCCTGGTTCAACGCTACCGACGAATGTTCCGGCTTCAACTGTCCCTGCTTCGACAATACCTGCAGGACAGCAATTGATTAACCCTCCAGGAGGATTACAACCAGGCGGCGGATTTTAAATTCAAAAAAATAATTGACATGAAAAATTTAATACTATATATAATCTTGGTTTGCTTCGTTCAGCTTTTGGTTGCTCAACCAACTAATGAATTCAAAGTGGAAAAATCAATTCCAGTTTTTTCAAGAAGTAACCCGAACAGTATCGAGATCAAATGGATTCCTGAAGACTTCAACTTATGGGAACAAACCAAGGGAGGCGGCTATAATGTGTATCGCAGTGAACAAGGCAAAAAAGACTTTAAGAAAATTAATGCGCAACCAATTCTCATGATGGACTTGAATCAAATAAAAACATTAATAGACTCCAAACCAAGCCAATACATGGCTATGACTTACGAAACACTTGTAGCACTTCAGAAAACACCTTTGAGCTTTGATTTAGGAGCAAAAGAAGGAATCAAAAGTATTCAAGAAGCTCAAAATGACATTGATTTTTCTTACATGACCATTGTACTTTCAAGCATTTATGACATTGAAGCCTCTAAAGCATTGGGCTGGTATTATGAAGATAAAAATGTGGTAAAAGGGATGGGCTATGAATATTATATTCAAGCTGTCCAATCCAATATATCATACGACCTATCCACAGAGATCACAATTGGAAAAACAGGAATTAAAACCAGCAACTTTGGACAGCCGTTGGTGAAACAATATCCTGGAGATACTGAGCTCACTTTTGCTTTTGAATTGTCTGAAGATATAATTTCTTGGTTTGGCCAAAAGAAAAATAATTCTGGCGAATTTATCAACATTAGCAATGCTCCGAGAATAGAATTTTCGGGAGGACCGTCATCTGGTG
The DNA here is from genome assembly GCA_937928045.1 of uncultured Saprospiraceae bacterium. Taxonomy (GTDB): domain Bacteria; phylum Bacteroidota; class Bacteroidia; order Chitinophagales; family Saprospiraceae; genus JABDJM01. The sequence goes on from CALFWO010000029.1 coordinate 11,673, forward strand.
TACACACTTTGATAGATACGAGTCTAATAAATTACCAAGAATATTACTACCGAATAGAAGGAATTGACATTTGGGGAGATACCATTACGCTTGCAAATGTGCATGATCATCCTATAGATTTAACTCCTCCTAATCCGCCCTTTTTACCTCAACCTCAACACACAGGAGAAACGGAAGTGACAGTGAGTTGGGAATTGAACAACTCGCAAGATTCAGACCTGAAAGGATTTGTTGTCTCTAGATCTAACAATTCACAAGGGCCATATTCCAAAATACATGAATCGTTTATCCCTAAAGAAAAATTAGAATTTATTGATTCAAATTTTGATCCCAACTTAGCCAATTACTACCAAGTCTATGCCATTGATACTGCGGGAAACTATAGCTATTCAAATGAAGCCTTGGTTGCATTGATCGATAGTATACCACCAGAAGCCCCCATTATCGACTCTGCCAAAATCAGCAAGGAAGGGATTGTCCGAATCAAGATAAAACCAAGTAGCTCAAAAGACATACTTGGTTATAAACTTCTTTATGCCAATGATAGCAGTCATCAATTTTCTGTTGTTCAAGAATATTTAGAATTTCCGATTGAAACTATTCCAGAAATTTACACTGATACAATTTCCTTAAGTACCTTGACGGAAAAAGTTTATTATCGTTTGATTGCTTTAGATCAACATTACAATGTTTCTGAACCTTCTGAACTCATCATTCTGGAACGACCGGATATAATTCCACCGGCAAGATCAATCATTAGAAACTATTTGGTAAAGAAGGATTTTGTCAAATTGATAATTAGCCCGAGTAATAGTAGAGATGTTGCAGGACAAAATATTTATAGAAAAAAAGCCGGCCTAACAAAGTGGATAAAAATAGGATCGATTAAACCTCAGATTGAAAATTATATTGATAAAAATATTGAGTCTGATCAATATTATAACTATTATTTAACTGCCATAGATGAAGTGCCGAATGAATCGAAACCATCACCAACGGTAACGATAAAAACATTGCCTAATGATGCAATAAAGCAGCCGAAAATTAAAGCAGATTTTTCAACATCAGATTCGAAAATTACGATAACAGTACAGGCAGAAACAAAATTAAAGGAATACAAAATTGCGATTTACCGAAAACTTTCAAATCAAGATATTAAGTTGATAACTTATTTGGAACCCAACGAACTAACCTATTTGGATAATTTAAATACCAAAGTTAAAAGCGCCACCTATCAATGTAAAGTAATTGGCAGATATGATGCTTCTCTTATTTCAGAAGCAGCTGTAATAAACTTCAATTAATATTTTACCAACAAAAAATTAACTAATGAGATTTCAGAGGAATAAGCGTTTTTTAAGCCTAATGGACTAGTTGAAATCCGTCAATTTACCTATCTTCCGCATTCATTAAACATAAGAAAATGGAAGATTTAACGGCGTTGAAACGAAAAGTTCAGCAATATAAAGATATCCTAGCCAATACAGAGGCCTATAGAAAGACGTGGAACGAATCATTTCGAGCAGAGATCGTCAAAATGTTGGAAACTATGATCGCTGAAACTGGCTTAGATGCCACAGTTGAAGTGAGCAGTGAATTAGAAAACTTGGAATCAATTGTTTGTTCATTAGGACAAGGAAAATCTGGTATTTTCCAGAAGGTAAATGAAAATCTAAATCGGCCACTCATTAAGCACAAAGGTTCTTTAATTTACCAGCAGCTTTTCAATGGAAAAATAGTTGTTTTAATCGCCTTTCCAAATATTGAAAATTATGGTCAGCCTCAACCTCCTAAGCAAATTGCGATTTATCGTCCTGAAGAATTGAAGGAGCCTTTCTTTGTTCGTCATATGGAAGATTTCATCAAAGAAGTTACGAAATGGGAAGACTACGACGATGATGACCCACAGCCTTCACAGCGTATTGGTTTTAGAATGGACATGCCTGAAGCAGCTGAATAATTATTTAATTTCCAATCCTACTAATTATGAATGTAAAGACGCTTCATACATTTAACATTGTATTTTTGATCGCCACTTTAATTGTAAATTATCTAGCGAATTCATTGCCAATTGGTGGTTTGGATACCGGCCAGCTATCGGCGCTGCGCCCTACCCTTTTTACACCTGCGGGTTTCACCTTTGCGATCTGGGGATTGATCTATTTATTATTGATCACATTTACCACATATTTAGCCGTAGGACTTTGGAAGGAAAAACCCAAGGCGACAAAAATCATTCAACAAATCGGTCCATGGTTTATTGTTTCTTGTATTGCAAATATCAGCTGGATATTAATGTGGCATTCTCAATTGATAGGGTTATCACTATTGGTAATGATCGTTCTGTGGTTGAGTATATTTAAATTATACAGAACAGTTGATCAGAATTGGTTAGAGAATTCTGTTGAAACCACTTTTGCAGTCTGTATTCCATTTAGTATTTACTTAGGTTGGATTTCCGTAGCCACTGTTGCCAACGTTTCTATCTTTTTGCTAGAGATTGGCTGGGATGGCTTCGGAATTCCTTTCCAAGTTTGGACGATGATAATGCTGGGCGTTATTGGTTTGATAGGCATGTTTGTTTTATTCCGGGAAGGTGACACCCCGTTGGTGACTGTTTTCATGTGGGCACTTTGGGGAATCATTAATAAGCCAGATTTACCAGAAGGATCTCCGATACTGACTGTAGCTTTTTCGGTATTGATTTTCTTAGCGCTGGGTTGTGCTCTATCCGCTTATTTGCGATTTAGGAATAAGGATACATTTATGAATGCTGAAGGAAGCTAAGTCTATTATATCACTTCCACGTGGTAGTTAATTAATATAAAGTTCTGTGATGGAAGGAATCAGCTTGATTCCATTTTTTCAATTCTCTCTAGTGTGCTTCTCACATTTCTGATACATTGATTATATATCCGACATTTATACATCCTGAATTCAAGCGATTTACTCACCAAGAATCGAAATTCTTCATTATTCATTAATTCCTTTTCATCAATTGGGATATAACCAATCAATTGAGTTATTCCGCGAGGCATTTCGCGAGGATAATTGATAGAAAAAGAATCATTCAATTTCAAACTGTATTTCAAGCTGGTGTCTCTATTTGTTTTGAAGTTCTTTTGAAAAAAAGGAGTTAGGTAATCACTAATATCGGGATTCAAAGTGTTCCCTTTTACCAACCTTGGAAAATTAATATTGTAAACTACAGATATGAGTGTTCTTAGTGTATCATCTTGAATAAGATTTATTCCAAACGATTTTAAATTTTCGTAACCAGAACTATTCGAAAATATGTATTCGTCTCTAGTCATCCAATAGAAGTCCATTATTAGACTATCGGAATCTACTGCTTCATTGTCTAAGAATTTGATAACGTTTAGGTTACTTGACAAACCAACTTCATGGATTGCCAAATCATTCTGCAGATCATTCAAACTATTTTTTAGTTCAAAATAAATTTGACTTAATATTTCTTTTTCGGATTGGCTTCGACTTATTTTCTTTCCATACTCGGTTAAATAAAAAGCCATTAGAACACCAACCATAATGATTAGAATCTCTTTGAAATACTTCCATATTTTGCTTTTCAATTTCATCGATGAGCGGAAATTTAATCTAGGCTAAACCAATTTCTACTTTTGAAATTAGTTCAATAAAACATTCTAACCACCACTTACCCCTTGCATCATAAAGGCACAAATAATTGCTCCATAGGTCCCAAGGGCATATCCTAATACAGCCATTAATACTCCCACCGGAGCTAATGTTGAAGAAAAAGCAGATGCTACTACCGGAGCAGATGCGGCACCTCCTACATTCGCCTGTGATCCAACTGCAACAAAGAAAAATGGAGCTTTTATAATCTTCGCTACAAATAATAGAAGAATGACATGAACTAACATCCAAGTAATTCCGATTGCGAATAATCCAAGGTTAGCCCAAACTTCTCCAAGATTCATTTTCATTCCAATAGTTGCAACAAGAATATAGATAAAAACAGAGCCATATCTCGATGCTCCAGCACCTTCTAATTTTCTTACCTCAGTTACTGACAACAACAATCCCACAGTAGTTGCTATTACAATCATCCAGAAAAACTTCGACATTAATGAATCCAATCGTACCGCTGTCAGCGCTTCAGCATGATTGTTTTTTAACCAAGGCGTAATGACATCTGCTCCCCAATGCGCTAAAGCTACACCACCAAACGCAACTCCTAATATTTGAAAAACGGTTGTAGTAGATTCGTTCATTTTTATTCCAAGACGATAGTCTTCAACTTTTCTTTTTAATGCTTCAATTGAAGACGCATCCGCATTTAACCAACGATCGATTTTATCACTCATATTAGCACCATAAAGTAAGAATCCCATCCAAATATTTGCGACAACAACATCTACAATGATCATGGTTGCAAACAAATCATCATTCACTTCAAAGATTTCTTTCATTGCTGTTTGGTTGGCGCCACCTCCAATCCAAGATCCTGCGACTGTAGACAATCCACGCCATAATTCGTCTGAGCTTGCTGGAATTAGTTCAGGAAATAAACCATTGATGAGTAAAAGTGCTATCGGTCCTCCTATCACAATACCTAAGGTTGCTGCTAAGAACATGACGATCGCCCTCCAACCGAGGTTAAGAATTCCTTGGAAGTCAATCCCGAGACAAAGCAATACCAATGAGGCTGGGAGTAAGTATCTTGAGGCTACGAAATACAATTGGGAACCTTCGCCAGAAATCAATCCAAGGGGCCAGTGTAACAAGGCTGGCAAAAAATAGCATAACAATAACGGTGGACAGTATCTATAAAACTTTTTCCAGCCTGGATTATTACTGGAAGATGTTTGAAATATAAATGCTAAAAGGATCAATAAGAGTCCTAAGACAATTGCATCGTTTGTAAAAAATGGTTCCATTTCGTTTTTCTTTTGGGAAAAATAACGAAAATTTCTAAGCCATTGCTAAACTAACCTTTTTAATAGCATCTCCAGATTATGGGCTATTGGATGTAAATGTCCATCTGACAATAATTGTGCTTTAAGATCTTGGATAAGAGATTGGCGATCATCGCCATTGAGATCAAGTCGTGTAAAAGTGGACATGATTTTTTGCATCCGCTCAAAATCGTTGTCCAGATTGAATTCGACAATCATTTTTTTATAAAGTGTCTGATCAATGTGAGAAAGGATGATTTTCTGTTCTTCTTCTGTTTCAACAAAATCGGCATCTGCACAAAAAATGAGCATGTAAGCTTCAAGCTCCTTTTTATTCCAATTGGTAAAAATGGTACTCATTCTTCAAGTTTGTTGAGCCCAAAGGTACCAAAATGAAATGGACTAGATTCGAATTTGCTATGGACGAATCAACTCATGAGCTGCAAGCATCACACTTTTTTCCCATTCGTGAAATTCACCGTCAACCAAAAACAGATCAAGAATTTCGGCCATTAAAGTTCCTTGCTCCTCGCCTGTAAACTGAAATTGCTCTGCAGCTTGTCTAATTCTTTCTGTTCGTTTGAATTCATCATCAGCATCAAAAGCTGATTTCACATTGTTCACTAGAATTGGATCTTGAAACTTCGTAATGAAATTTTCCTCCTTAACGTTCACTGACAAGTCCGTATCAGCACAATAGAAAAATAAGTACATTTTGAACTCTGCTAATTTCCACGTTGCTGGAGTATCTATCATCTTGTTGTATTTATAGTTTGGAATCTAATATTTGGGTACTTCAAATTTTAGACCAAATGATTAGCATATTGAAATAACAACAAATCATAATTGGTTAATAATCTTTGTATTAGTAATCACTCCGAGGTAATGAATCCGCTTCTTTTCCTTACATTGCTCCAAATATCTAAAGCAAATGACACATCAGGATTTTCTGAAATTGGCAGTCGCCGAAGGGAAAAAAGGAATGGAAAATAAAATTGGCGGTCCATTCGGAGCGGTGATTGTTAAAAATGGCGAAGTGATTGCCAAAGGTTCTAACCGAGTAACCTCTACCAATGATCCAACGGCACATGCTGAAGTAACGGTGATTCGACTAGCTTGTGAAAAATTACAAGACTTTCAGTTATCCGGTTGCATCCTGTATTCGAGCTGTGAACCTTGTCCAATGTGCCTAGGAGCTATTTATTGGGCGCGTCCGGATAAAGTTTATTATGCTTCTTCTAAAGTAGATGCTGCTGATGCAGGTTTTGATGATGATTTTATTTATAAGGAATTGGAATTACCACATGCTGAAAGAAGTATTCCTTTCGAACAAGATCGAATCAAAGAAAGCGTAACGCTTTTTGATGATTGGAAAGAAATGGAAGGAAAAACAGAGTATTAATTTATTGCATTGGTCAGATTAGTTACTCGTTGATGATTTCTAATTTATTAGAATACTCTATCATCATTAAAATAGGATGTACTTGATCAGTTCATTTGGAGACCAAAATCATTGTGAAAAGGAAGAGAATTACCAGTCTTTGAAAATCTAATTGCATCAATTAGATTGAAATCGTCAAAAGTTATATTTGAAATTTTGGAGGCTAAAGTAGGCTACGAAAATCAGTTGTCTTTACTAGGATTTAAATCTTAGCCGTATTAATGAGGTCCAAATTCAATCAGAAGCAAATTATCTATTTTAAAAGAAAAGGGTTTACCTGTCCTCGAGATCTTATCGTTTCGACAAGTTCGAAAAATCAAAAATCATGTTTCGAAATTATAGAAAGCCGTAATGGGCTTTGCGAATTATTGTCATTATTGGAATAAAGTATCTGAGTCATCAGATTTTGATCCAGATTCATGCTTAGTTCCAAGCATTTTTTGGGTGCTCCGCCGGTGCAGTTTTGGTGGGGTCGGCTCTCGTGGGTGGGATCTATTTTTACTACGTAAAAATGCGGCCCGCCCACCGAACCAGCCAACCGGTTCGCTTAAGAGAATTTTGATTACAGAGCTATCGCAAAATTCAAAACCTGACTTGCAGGCAAAGAAATTCAAGGGCTCTTGAAGAATCAAAAGTCAACTGTCAGCATGTTAAAAAAAAAAGATATCTTCTATCGCGACAATACTTGATTTCGCAATCCGGAAAAGCCTTTTAGGCAATTCAAATATAATTGTTTTTAATTAAAAACACAATTTGTTTTTCACTGCACCTAAAAAAGCGGAGTATCTCTAAGAGTTACTCCGCTTTTTCAACTTCTTTAATAAGTATTATTTAGACTTTGCCAGCATTTGATCAATCGCAGAAGTGAATTCAGAAACGGTTTTAGCGTATCCTGTTTTTCCTAACGCCTGAATAGAAAATCCGTTCGTCTGTGGATCTTTATCTGCGTTAAATACCCACACAGTCGGGAATCCACTCACCTGAAAAGCACGTTGCAATTCAGAATTTTGCTTTTGAATTTCAGCCGGAAGTTTAGAACGCTTTGGAAAGTCGAGCTCCAATAAAACCACGTTTTCTTCAGCCCATTTCTTAAAGTCTGGCTTTGAAAAAACAGATTGATCCAATCTTATACACCATCCACACCAGTCTGTACCCGTAAAGTTGGCCAAAATTGGCTTTCCGGAATCTTGGGAAATCTTTACGGCTTTAGCCATTTCTACTTCCCAACCTTCTTTTTTCGATTTATATTCTGTTTGAGCGGTTGTTGCAGAAACTGCAAAAGCGATTAAACAAAGGACGATTACTGATCTAAACATGCTGTGGTTCTTATAATTTTTGATATACGACACTTTAGTTAAACAAGCATCGTAGCATAAAGTTACTCTTTCAAAGGATAAGAATCACGCCAGAATTGTCCGGGGCCCTTAAAGCAGTCCTTTTTAACGAATATTTAAGTCTAAATCAGCTGAAATGATCGATTTGTTAATCAAATTGAGTCAAAAACTGCAAAAACTAGTTCAAAAGAGATTGAATCTTAGAGATAATAGATTCAGATTTTTGATATCCATTGCTAAGCAATTGATATTTATCTCCGATTTTCAGCACCATAGATGGGAATCCTCTTACACCCATTTGCTGAGAAACCATAAAGTCTGCTTTGGTTTTCTCTTTGTATTCGATGCTATTCCATTTTTCTCTAAAAACCTTTTCATCAATCTCAAAAGCCTTTAAGACTTGATCATAGGACCCCTCTACCTTGGGATCTTTATTTTCACTGTAGAATAATTTTTGAGTGGCTTTAAAGAAAGCCAATTCTTTATCTGGTTCCATATCTCGCACCACTACAACAGCGCGACAAGCAGGCTCAGTATCGTAGACAAAAGTAGGGTTTGATAAAATATCATAAGAAAATGGTTGCTTTGTTAAATGACCAATTTCTTCCCAATGTTCCTTTAAGAAGTCCTTCAATTCAGCCATGGTTTGCTTTCCAAATGGCCGCAATCCACCCATCACCATATTAAATTCGATTTCAGGAAAAGCATCCTTAATTTCACTTACTTCATTGCTAAATCCATAGCACCAAGAGCACATCGGATCGCCAAAATAAATGATAGCATTTTCTTGAGAAAAAACAGATTCATTCATGCCTAATGTTAATAAAATAGCGATGATTAATTTGCTCATCATTTTAAATTTTAAAACTACACTACAGTCAATTTATTGTAATGTTACTGTTCCCCCTTTTCTCCAATTTCTTCTAACTCAATTCGCCTAGTACTCAAATCGGCACTCAACACTTTAACTCGGATTTTATCTCCCATTTTAATAATTCGTCCTGATCTTCTACCTCTTGCTTTTAAATGAGAATCAGAAACGACAAATGGTTCTGACATGTTTTCAAAACCAACCATACCTTCTGCTTTCACTCCAACCAATTCTACAAAGATTCCTCGGTCAATCATGCCCGTTACATAACCATCAAAGATTTGTCCAACTCGGGTTTCCATGAATTCTACCAACTTATATTTAATGGATTCTCTTTCAGCTTCAGCTGCCTTCTTTTCTTGAGCGGAAATATGCTTACACATCGATTCAAGAACCGACTTATCCATCCGATAATGTTCTGTTAGATTTTTAAATAAAATCCGATGAACTAGGACATCCGCATATCTTCTAATCGGACTAGTAAAGTGCGCGTAATTATTAAAGGCCAAACCGTAGTGTCCAATATTTTCCGTTGTATAAATAGCCTTAGCCATGGTTCTAATCGCCATAGGCCCTAGCATCCTTAAGGCATTATTTTCTTCACTTGCCTTGCTCAACATATTGAAAGATTTCGCTATTGCCGCAGGGCTTGAAGTATCGAGTTTCAAACCAAGTTCCATTGCAAATTTTGTGAAATCCGCGACCCGATCTGCATCTGGATAATCGTGTACACGATAAACAAAAGGATATTCCTGTTCATCCTGCCCTTTTTCTACCATAAATCCAGCCACTTCTCTATTCGCTAGAAGCATGAATTCTTCTACTAACAAATGCGCTGCAAAACGTTCTTTTACATAGACTTCTAAAGGAACACCTTGATCATCAAGCTTAAATTTAACTTCATCTGATTCAAAATTTATTGCTCCTTTTTTAAATCTGTTTGCACGCATTTTTTCTGCCATTCGATTAAGTTTCTTCAACTCTTTCCAATGGTCTCCTTTCCTTGATACGATAACGTCTTGAGCTTCCTCATATGTAAACCTTCGATCTGAGTGCGTCAATGTTTTTCCAAACCACTTTTTAACAATCGTATCCTCCGCATCAAAGGTAAATATCGCAGAGAAAGTACACTTGTCTTCGTGAGGCCTGAGCGAACAGAGTTCGTTGGATAATTTCTCTGGTAGCATAGGAGCAACCCGATCAACTAAATATACTGAAGTACTTCTGGAAAATGCTTCTTTATCGAGTAGTGTACCGGGCTGAATATAGTGCGTAACATCGGCAATGTGAATACCTATTTCACAGAGTCCATCTGGCAAAAATTTCACAGAAAGCGCATCATCAAAATCCTTCGCCGTTTCTGGATCTATTGTAAATGTAATTTCCTTTCTATAATCTTTTCTCCAAGCTGGTTTCTTTTCTTTTGCTCCATCTTTTAGCATCGCAGCTTCTTCTTCAAGCTCCGGTGCAAAACCAGGATCAAAACCTTGATTCAACAAAATTTGTTGCATAGTAATCTCATTACTACCTACTCCTCCCAGCACTTGAATAATATCTCCCTTTGGAAAATCATTTCGCTTTTGGGGCCATTTAGTAATTTTCACAACTACCAAATCACCCTCTTTGGCTTCCTTTAAATATTTTTCCTTTACAACAATATTTAATGCTAAATATTGATCTTCTGTTTCAACAAAATATTCATCACCTTCGTAACGTAATGTTCCTAGAAATTTTTCTCTTTTTCTTTCTATAATCTCAACGACGGCTCCTTCCAGTTTTCTTTTTCCTCCACCTTGCTTCAACTCGACTTTTACCAAGTCGCCGTTCATTGCAAATTTCAATCTTCTACCTTGTACAAAGACATCAGATTCCAATCCATCGATGATAATGAATGCATCTCCGCTGCGTGTCATATCAACTCGACCAACAAATCCATCTTTTGGAGGAGCAATGCGAGGTTTGAATGCTCGATCTCCACCATTTCCTTGTTTGGCAAGTTTGTAAGTTCCTCCTCCGGCAGCCTTCAACTTTCCTTTGGAAGCTAGAAATCCTAATTTCTGATCAATCTCTGCGTATGAAATTTTTAGTCTGAGTTTTTTGGCGAGTTGAGGCGCATCGTATCTTTTTCGTTCGTTGCGTTCAAAGAAATCCATGATTTTAAAAGTCAATCCTGGTCCTCCTTTTCTAGGGTTTCTATTTCCACCTTTAGATCGGCGTGTCCCTTTGTTTTCTTCTTTCATTAATATGTATTGTTCCTAATCTTGAGCCTTTTTAATTGGTTTTTGTTCTTTTAGGCCAAGATATCAGCAAGTTATTCTGCTGAATTATCAACGACAACCTGTCCTTGATCTGTGATGGTTAACTTCATTGCTTCCGAATTCGTTCCATCATTCGTGTTTGCATTCAAAATTTCAACACCACCAACGATAAAAATATCCCATTCTTCATCAATAGTTGCTACCGTCCTTGCGATAGCAGCTCCTTCAGCAGTAGTTCCAGCCAATACTTGTTGATCGATCAGAACCCCTTTGTTTGTAAAAGTAGCCAAGATATATTCATAAGTCATCAAACTAGCCTTCCAATAAACGATTCCGACGAATTCCTTGGCATTTGGAATCTGAAAACAAGCCAAAAACTCTGTAAGTTCATCAATCTCAGTCTTTTGCAAGGGAGCGATGTACTCTTGAACATATTGTGCTGGAATCGGTGGATTGGCCTTCGAAAAGTGGCCTTGCGACTCTTCACTTAAAGTAATGGGCAGTTCAATTACTGGAAAAAGTTGAATGAATTCTAAAAAACTGGTTTTAACCACCTTAGCCATGAATAATTTTTTGTCAAAAGTACTGCTAAAAATTCAAGCCTAATAGGCAAATTGGCCAGATTATCTGGATCAAAATGAGACTTCTTTGCCCCTCACGCGCGCGCAAGTCAGTCCCTAACTTTAGCTAGGCCTTTAGTTGACCTTGTTTAGCAGGACCCCATTTAGACCAATTCTAAATAAGCTACAGCCCTTATCCCTCTTGGCCTTTCAACACAGATTCGATAGATTTGTGAAAACCACAATCAAGATATTTTATGAATTGGGTAACAAACTTTTTAACCTCTTCAATCGGTAGAAAACTCATTATGAGTCTGACCGGTTTATTCCTCATCCTTTTTCTCGTCATCCATCTTATTGGAAATTTACAACTACTAATAGATGATGGCGGAAGAACATTCAATGAGTATGCCTATTTGATGACCAATAACCCTTTGATCAAAGTGATATCATATGGCAATTACTTTTTCATTCTTTTGCATGCTTTTCAAGGGATTTTGTTGTGGAGACAAAATGCTTCCGCAAAGGGTCAGAAATACGCAGTTTCAACTTCAAATAATGCTTCTTGGGCGTCCAAAAACATGGGACCACTTGGATTGATCATCTTGGCTTTTATCGTTTTACACATGTGGCAGTTCTGGTACCAGATGAAATTTGGAGGATTACCTACTGCAACATATGATGGACTAGAGGTGAAAAATTTATATGGACCGGTATCAGAGGCGTTTAGTCAACTGCCATTTGTCATCTTTTATGTTGTTTGCATGGCTTTTATCGCTTTGCACCTATCGCATGGATTCCAATCTGCTTTTCAGTCATTAGGATTGAATCATAAGAAATATACTCCGGCGATAAAGTTTTTAGGAACTGCCTACTCAATATTGGTTCCGCTGGGATTCGCGATTATTCCAGTTTTCTTTTTCCTTTTTAGATAATCACTGATCAAAATAAAGAGACATGATTAATTTAGATGCAAAAGTTCCAGAAGGCCCATTAGAGGATAAGTGGACGAATTATAGATCAAAGATGAATCTAGTAGCGCCTAACAACAAGCGCCGACTAGAAGTTATTGTTGTTGGAACTGGACTTGCAGGAGCTGCGGCTGCTGCAACAATGGGTGAGCTAGGATACAATGTCAAGTGTTTTACTTTTCATGATAGTCCGAGAAGAGCCCACAGTATTGCGGCACAAGGTGGTATAAACGCTGCTAAAAATTATCAGAACGATGGTGACTCGGTTTACCGTCTTTTTTACGATACCATCAAAGGTGGTGATTACCGCTCTAGGGAAGCTAACGTTCACAGATTAGCGGAAGTCTCAAGAAATATTATCGACCAAGCAGTTGCACAAGGAGTACCATTTGCTCGAGAATATGGAGGATTATTGGCCAATAGATCATTTGGTGGTGTACAAGTATCGCGTACTTTCTACGCCCGAGGACAAACGGGACAACAATTATTGATCGGAGCGTACCAATCACTATCTCGTCAAATCTCTTTGGGTAATGTACAGATGTACAACCGACATGAGATGTTAGACTTGGTAAAAATTGATGGCAAAGCGAGAGGTATCATTGCAAGAAATTTGCTCACAGGAAAGTTAGAACGTTTCGCTGCTCACTGTGTCGTATTAGCCACAGGAGGTTACGGTAATGTTTTTTACTTATCCACAAACGCCATGAATTCAAATGTAACGGCGGCTTGGAGAGCAGTGAAAAAAGGAGCCTTAATGGCGAATCCATGTTATACGCAGATTCATCCAACTTGTATTCCTCAATCAGGAGAATATCAATCTAAGTTGACTTTGATGTCTGAATCCTTAAGAAATGATGGACGTGTTTGGGTACCAAAGAAAAAAGAAGATGCGGTTGCAATTCAAGAAGGTAAGAAAAAAGGTGTTGACATTGCGGAAGGCGATCGAGACTATTACCTAGAGCGACGCTATCCTGCTTTTGGAAATCTGGTTCCTCGTGACGTAGCCTCCAGAGCTGCGAAAGTAGAATGCGACAAAGGTCATGGAATTGTATCTACTGGAAAAGGAGTTTTCTTAGACTTTGCTTCAGCTATTCAGCGATATGGAAAATCTGCGGCACACACGCAAGGAATTAACAATCCAAGCGCCACAAAGATTGTTGAACTTGGAGAAGCAGTCATCAAAGAGAAGTACGGAAATCTTTTCCAGATGTATGAAAAAATATCGGGAGAAAATCCATATAAAAATCCTATGAAAATTTATCCAGCAGTTCACTACACCATGGGAGGTGTTTGGGTAGATTATAATTTAGAGACAAATGTTCCTGGATTATTTGCTTTGGGAGAAGCCAACTTCTCAGATCATGGTGCAAATAGATTAGGAGCTTCAGCTTTGATGCAAGGTTTGGCAGATGGATATTTTGTAATTCCTTACACAGTTGGACCTTTCCTTTCAGGAGAAATTAGAACTGAAAAAATATCTACTGATGCTCCTGAATTTGCAGCAGCAGAAAAAAATACGCAAGATCAGATTGACAAATTGATGAATGTCAAAGGAAAACAATCTGTAGAATCATTCCACAGACGGTTAGGAAAAATCATGTGGGAATATTGCGGAATGGCTAGAAACGAAGAGGGACTTAAAAAAGCTAGAAAAATGATTCGCGAATTGCGAGCAGAATTTTGGTCGGACGTATTTGTGCCAGGATCAAAAGATGAATTTAACCCAGAACTAGAGAAAGCTGGCCGAGTAGCCGACTTCTTAGAAATGGGTGAGGTCATGATCTTAGATGCATTAGATCGCGAAGAATCTTGCGGTGGACACTTTAGAGAAGAACACAAATCTGAAGAAGGAGAGGCCAAAAGAAATGATGCAGATTACACTTACGTGGCTGCTTGGGAATGGGACGAAAATGAACCAAAAGTTCATAAAGAACATTTGGTTTTTGAAAACGTTGAATTAAAAACAAGATCTTATAAATAATTCAATTCTTTTTTGAATTCGAATTAGTTAATATTAAGAAATATAAAACACCAGGATATGAATTTGACATTGAAAGTGTGGAGACAAAAAGGGGCGAATGTAAAAGGTGCATTAGAAACTTACCAAGTAAAGGCAAACGAACACATGTCTTTTCTAGAGATGCTGGATGTACTCAATGAAGATTTAATTTCTCAAGGGAAAGAACCAGTTGCCTTTGCGCATGATTGTCGCGAAGGAATTTGTGGAACTTGTAACTTAGTAATCGATGGAAGACCACACGGCCCTCAGCAAGGTACTACTGTTTGCCAATTGCACATGAGAGCATTCAAAGATGGTCAAACGATTGTAGTAGAACCTTGGAGAGCTGCAGCATTCCCAATCATCAAGGACTTAGTCGTAGATCGTTCTTCGTTTGACGCCATTATTCAAGCAGGCGGATTTATTTCTGTAAACACTGGTCAAGCCCAGGACGGAAATGCCATTCCGATTGAAAAGGATACTGCTTCTTTAGCATTTGATGCTGCAACTTGTATTGGTTGCGGAGCTTGCGTTGCAGCCTGCCCTAACGGATCGGCAATGCTATTTACCTCTGCTAAAGTATCTCACTTGGCTTTGATGCCGCAAGGTAAAGTCGAGCACGAAAAACGGGTTCAAAAGATGGTCGCTCAAATGGACCTAGAAGGATTTGGAAATTGCTCTAACACAGGAGCATGTGAAGTGGAATGTCCAAAAGAAATTTCGATATCAAACATAGCAAGATTGAACAGATCCTATGTTGGATCTGTGTTGTCAAGCGATTAAGAATTAATAACAACAATATGGGCAAAGCGTTTCAATTGATTTTGAAGCGCTTTTTTTATTTTGGAGAATCTTTTCTACAACGACCAATTGATTTTAAACCTATTACTATGAGTTCAGTCAAAAAAGATTTTTTAAAAGAACTTCATCGGGATTTATCATTAACTCACGAGCAGTCAAAGTTGATTACTGAAGCATATATTCTAAAAGGATTTAAAAAAGGTGAGTTCATACTGAAAGAAGGTTCTACCTCTAACTCATACTATATAATCATTAATGGATTGGTAAGATCATTCGCTGTGGACACAACAGGTCAAGATATTACTACAGATTTTTTCTCTACAAAAGAAATGATATTAGCGCCGGCTTCCTTTTTACTCAGGGCTCCTTCCAAGGAAAATATTCAGTCTTTAAATCAATGTATCTGCCTTCAAATGTCTTTCGTAAATTTTCAAAACCTGTTCAGTACCATAGACACATATCGCAACTGGGCCAGGACAAGTCTAGTGCTAAATTATGCGCAATTAAAAAATAGATCTATCGCTCAAATTACCGACTCGGCCAAGAAACGATATTTGGATTTAAAAACTATCAGGCCAGCTATAATCGAATCCGCTCCGCTCAAACATATTGCAACCTACTTAGGAATGACTGACTCTAGCCTAAGTAGAATTAGAAAAGAAATTGCTAATGAAGAACAAAACTTGTCCTAGGTCAAGAACTCATTTATTGATAAGGTCTACATTTGTACAAAACAAACAAGCTTATCATGTTAGACAATTTACCCAATTACATTCCTCTAGCTTTCCTACTAACTACAATAATAACGCTGATAATTTTTTACTTAGCTGCGAATAAGTCTAAAGTTGTACTAACTGTCTCATTTATAATTTTAATCCTTCAGGGTCTACTAAGTTATCAAGGATTTTACCTAAACACCACCGCAACTCCACCTAGATTTGTCTTTATAATATTACCAACCTTGTTTATCATTATTTTTACTTTTTTCACTAACAGAGGAAAAGATTGGCTTCAAACATTGGACCTGAAAATGCTTACCCTACTTTCAATTGTTCGCGTTCCTGTAGAACTAATTCTATACGGTTTATTTATTCACGGCGCCATTCCTGAACTCATGACCTTCGCTGGACGTAATTTTGATATCATAGCAGGGATAACCGCGCCAGTTATTTACTATTTAATATTTATAAAAAAATGGAATCGATCTTTTTTTGTCGCTTGGAATGTAATTGGGCTAATACTAATTATTAACATTGTGGCTAACGCAATACTCTCCGCACCACTCCCTTTTCAACAATTTGCGTTTGATCAACCAAATATTGGGGTACTAAATTTCCCATTCACATTATTGGCCTGCTTTGTAGCACCAGTAGTTTTATATTCACACTTAATAATGCTATTTAGAAAAGGAAAATGATAAAAACCAATGTCTATTGGAATTAAAATAATCAATTTTCAATTTGCGCCACCAACCATTCTTTTTCAGATACAGTGGAAGCAACCAATTCTGTTTTTAACGCTGCTTTTTCTTTTTTCCCTAGTGTGGTTAGTTGCATTAATTTCTTAATGTAATGAACGATCTTCAAGTAATTCTCCTTATGATACCCTAACACCTTTTTTCTATAAATAAACGTCTTAAAAGAAGATAATAAATTATCTAAAGCATCATACTCACTTAATTCATAATACATTTTCGCGAGCATTGTTTTTGCGGAAAGATTGGTCAATATATCGGGATAATCTTGCAACGCCAATAAAGGCATGGCGGCTTTATATTCTTTCTTCTCAAAATGATACCGAGCTAAATTGAAATTAAAAAATGCTTCCTGATGTGATTCTGGAACAAAAGCTTTGTATTTAAATATAAAATCGTAGACCCAATCATAGGCTTTCAATGTCAAACCACTTACAGTAATATTTTTATACGTCCAAGGACTTAATTCTCCACCATCCAAAAATACGCCCAGTTCCAAACCTGTTTGATACAAATCGAAGGTTTCTGAAACGAACTCTTTTTTCCCAATATTGATTTGTCGAATACAAGTATTAATCGCCAATAAGTAAATGTCTCTTAATTCATCTGTCGGAAAAGCATCTCCATTATTTTTCACCAATTCTTTCAACTTCGCCGCAGATTGATCGTCATTTGGATTCGTCAAAGACAACCAACCATAATAGTAAATGCCTATTCCTGGAACTTCTAAAAAATCATGATCATTTAAATAATCTATGATCGGCTCAATTAGACCCACATCATATTTCCGCTTCGAAACCGCCTGATGTGAAATCATACCACATGCTATTTTAAGCTTCTCTGCCAAGAATGCCTTTTCCAAAGTATCGCTAAGGCTTTGCAACTTAAAATCTGTAGCCCTCCCCTTTTTGCGAATATTGAAGTTGTACTCTTCAAATTTCAATTGAAAGGTATCTCTTAGTTTTCTTCCATTCTGATAAGGACTCTGAGCAAGTTTTTTCTCAGCTTTGGCCAAACTCTGTCTAAAAGCCTTATCCAATCCTTCTTGCGCGTAAGCCTTAACCAAGTGAATATCAAGTGAGGCACTAGAATCTTTAAATTCACTCCAAGCTAAGTATTCTTCAATGACTTTGATCAAATAGGACTTGGTATGATGTATAGCTGATGGATCAAAAGGCTTTGAAGGATTTAGCACTTGGTGAAAAGATGAGTTAGAATAGTCCCTATTTTTTCTCTTCAGTTGAGACCTTAAATGCTCAAATAAGTGGTTAACGGCCTCATGTTTATTGTGGACTGGGGACTTAATAAACTTCGAAAGTTGTCGAATTTGCTTAGAATTCAATGATTCAAACACAATTTTCAGCTTCGATTCGTCCATTTTATCCGATAAATATTTACCCCAAACTCAATAAAATAAAGGATTATTCCAAATTTAGATGGATTATTATCCGATAAATAGCCAATTATGTCATTGGAAAAAGAAGAAAGGAGAGCGATATTTAGAATATGGTTAGCGACTTTGTAGGAGAAGAGCACTGACTTACAGCTAAGTATAGGATAATCAGGGTTGAAAAATAAAGTTCAACCTTGATTACTTTAAACAGTTTGAATATGAAAAAGACATCAATTCTTACTTTCTTTTTTCTTTTAATCATGCAATTTGCGTGTAGTGCTCAATATTGGGAACAGCTTGTCGGAGCAACCAATGATAGAACGATTCTATATGATGTCTTACTATTACCGAATCAAGACATTATAGTAACCGGAATCCAAGGAACACCCTCAGGATTATTTGTCAGCCGAATAGACGCTAATGGGAATACCATCTGGGAAACTATTATTGACAATCCTATTCTAAACCAAAACAATAGACCGAGTCAATTATTGTTAAGCCCAACCGACAACAATCTTTACATAATCTCAAATAAACAAAACAGTTCAAGTGGTCTGACCGAGGCAGATATTTGGCAATTAAATTCCAATGGCAGTTTAGAAAATCACTTTATAGGTTTGCCAGAAGGTTATGCATTATCCGCGGCTGCTTTCAACAACAATGGAGAATTGTTTGTCGCAGGTTCCTTTGAGCAAAACGACAACGATGCATTCTGTGCTAAAATCACCCTTAATGGCTCAACGGCCTCCTTCGATTGGGAACATAGCTATGGAGGTTCGAATATTGACCAAATTGAAGACTTAATAATTCTTTCGAATGGACGTCTGGCTGCTGCAGGATTTACCGCGAGTTTTGGACAAGGGGATTTTGATGCGCTGTTAATATTGTTAGATCAAGATGGAAATAATATTCAAGAAATAACTTACGGTGATTCATTGCCAAACTTGACATATTCCTTAACAGAATTTAATCAAGAAATTTTTCTGGCGGGAACAAGAAACAATGGACTTGAACCAATTAATGTTCAATTGTTCAAAACTGACATTGAGGGCCAAGAGATAAATACTTTCAATGAAAGTTCTCCATCTTCTTATACCCCAAGATCAATTGCCATATCAGACAATGGAGAACTTTGGTTAACCGGACAACGCGCTTTTGGTACAGACCCAGGTCAACTTTTTATTCGACAATTTGACCTGAATGGAGTTCCAGTTTTAGAAAGTCTTTATGGAGGAAATCTAAATGACACTGGGTTAGCTTTGAAATTATTTCCAGACGGAAGTCTAGTCGCTGCTGGTGCTTATGCACCTTCTTCAAACAATTTTCAAGGATATATAATTAAAGCAAGTCCAACAGGAGATACTTATTCTTCGTTAGTTAAAGGAAATGTTTTCTGGGATGTTAATCAAGATTGTACTTTAAATAACGAAGATGGTTTTTCGCAATGGCCAATACTCATCGAGGGCGATGCTTCAAGATGGACAATGACTGACACTTTAGGGAACTACAATGTTCAGTTAGATACCGGAGATTATACAATCACGGTTTTCCCTCCAAACGACTATTGGATTCCCTGCAACTTTACAACCAATTTCTCAATTACTAATCTTACAGATACTGTCTGTTTAGATTTAGGTATTCAAGCTGGAATTGATTGCCCTCTTTTAAAGATAAATATTGGAACTCCGTTCTTAAGAAGATGTTTTGAAA
This sequence comes from uncultured Saprospiraceae bacterium, assembly GCA_937928045.1. Lineage (GTDB taxonomy): Bacteria > Bacteroidota > Bacteroidia > Chitinophagales > Saprospiraceae > JABDJM01. The sequence continues at coordinate 31,428 of CALFWO010000029.1, forward strand.
ATACTTATACAGTTGAAATCTGTAACGAAGGAACAGTCGTTGCAGAAGATGCTTCAGTTGAAATAGAATTAGATCCATTTTTATATTACATCTCTTCTTCTATTCCATTGACGAATCAAATTGGACAAATACTTGAATTTGAAATAGGAAATCTACCAGCTCAAGAATGTATCAGCTACAACATAACAACCTTAGTTGACTGTGACTCCACTGTAATTGGCCAAACTCATTGTGTATCTGCGCGTGCTTTTCCGGATAGTATTTGCGATCCCATTAATGGCAACTGGGATGAATCTAGCTTAGAGTTAGATGCCATCTGCTTAGGAGATTCTGTACAATTTATTTTTACCAATGTGGGTACCGGCCCAACCTCCCAACCACTGGGATATGTAATCATTGAGGACGACATCATGTTGTTCCAAGGAAGTGTAGATCTGGTTCCTTTGGAAGATACAGTGATCACACTACCGTCATCAGGAGGTACTTGGACACTTCAATCTGAACAACCGATAGGCCATCCTGGAAACGATAATCCAACAATTACGATTGAAGGCTGCGGAGGATTTCCTTTCAGTCTAGGATATGTGATTCAATATCCGCACAATGACGCCAATGCTTTTATTGATATTGATTGTAGAGAAAACAATGGATCATTTGACCCCAATGACAAACAAGCTTTTCCAAGCGGCTATAGTGACGAACATTATATCGAGAACCGAACAGAACTCGAATACCTAATCCGTTTTCAAAACACAGGAACCGATACTGCTTTTACCGTTTTTATTCTAGACACTTTAGACAACAACTTAGATTTATCTTCTTTCAAATTTGGAAGTGCTTCGCATCCTTATAGATTCACTTTGAAAGACCAAAACATACTTGAGGTTTACTTCGACAACATTCTACTACCTGATAGTACGGTCAACGAGGAAGCATCACATGGATTTGTGAAATTTAAAATTAACCCAAAAGATAATCTCAGTGCTGGCACAGTAATTTATAACCAAGCTGGTATATATTTCGACTTTAATGAACCGGTAATTACTAATCGGACCTATCATACGATTGGAATTGATTATATTATCATCGATTTAATTGAAGACACAAACAACGTAGGTTACAAAACCCCCGTTACAAGTTACTACCCTAATCCTTTTTTAGAGCATATTTATTTTGAATTAAAAAACGCGCCTCAAGATAATTTGATCTTCAAGGTCTATAATCTTCAAGGTCAATTAATTCATCAACAAGAAATTTCAGATAACCGTTTCAGTTATCGCCATATAGATCGTTCATCAGGTGTTTTCTTTTTCCAGGTCCTGTCCAATGGAAAGGCCGTTTCAACTGGAAAAATTATTCACCAAAACTAATGCTGACCTATGCCTAAATCAATATTAAAATATTTGGCGCTGGTATGCTTACTTTATGGAAACATAAGTAACGCCCAAACATTTCCCCCATTTAATCTCGCCTTAGACGATTCGTGTGCGCATGCTCCTTTCTTTTGTGAAGGCGCACTGGCTGTATTGTCAACAAATAATCAAATTGGGACGCCGAATGGATTAGACTCCCTCACCGGATGCACTATGGAAAATACAGTTTGGTTAAGTTTTACAACTTGTCTTGATTCCGTGCAATTGGATTTCATGGTAGACAGCTGTTCCCTTGGCAATGGCCTAGAGTTTTCACTTTTCGATACAGATGACTGCCTGAATTACACACTGATTGGTGCTCCTTGTAGAACGATTATTGATCAAACGACAAGTTCATTAAATTTTAATAACCTTACTGCTGGTCAAACTTATACTTTAGCGATCGATGGAATTGGTGGCGATTTTTGCAGCTTTGCAATTGACACAACCATAGGAATTTATGCACCAACAATAGGTACTGCGCCAGATTCAGAATTTGAATGGATTACTATTGAAGAAGCTTACATCATTCCTCCACCAGAGAATTGCCCTTCGGGAGCATATGAATATATTCCTCCCGTATGTATATTACAGCCCTCAAATTGTTCAGGATCTGGTCCAGGTATGACTACTTGTGATATTGAATACAATCTTTGCAAACCTGACCCCGGAACTTACATTTATCCTTCCTTTTTATACGACACTATCATTTCATGGTATTATCCAGATTGCGCGATAGTCACAGGTGATACTACTGGATACAATGTCAACATTGATATTTCAGAATGCGTAACTGAATTAATTGAATCGATGTTTCAAGACAGCATTCTACCTCCAACTCCACCTCACGATCCTTTGCTGCCTGTTGCCACTTTCAACTTTAATTATGGCGTTAATGTAAATATTACTGCGACTTTAGACTCGAATAATATTGACACTGTGGTAATAACCGAAGGAGGAATAACCCATTGTATTGGATGTGGCACTCCGTCAAGTATTTGTGGCGATTGCATTGGAGACGTTAACACTGATGGCGAATCTCCAATATATTATTGCCAAGAAGACAAAGAAGTCTGCCCTGAATGTTCGGACGGGCATTGTCCAGGAGATTTCTCTTGGGAAATAAATGGTTGTAAAATTAATGCGGAATTATATATTCCAACCGATCCTCAAGATGAATATTTAGGGCCCTTTGTAGTTTGTGAAGGTGAATGTTTATTCCTTGAAGGATTTCAATTTTGTGGACAAGGTTTTCACAGTTTCCCATCAACTGATGATGATGGTTGCGAAATTGAGAAATCTCTTGAAATCATTGAAGAATATCCCCCATTTATTATTAGCACATCTGGAAATAATATTTTAACCTGCGATCAACCTTGCGTAACGCTTCAAGTAGATGCAATTGACGCCTTTCTATACCAATGGAGTGACGGTTCAGCTGGATTTTTGCCAACAATTACTGTTTGCAATCCTGGCTCATACTCCTGCGAAGTCTCGAATAGCTGTGGCTTTGATTTCGTAACCTTTACTGTCCAAGAAGATATCATGGTTCCGACTATTGATTCCATTTCAGCTTCTATTTCCGCAATAACAGTAGGCCTGGACTCTAGCGAACTTACTGTTTCATACAGTGGTAATGGAGCGAATTTCACTTTTAGTTGGATAGATAACATAGGATTTCAATTTGGAACTACACCATCAGTAATTGTAACCGAACCCGGTGTTTACGAGGTCGTAGTTACTGATCAAAACAATGGATGTTCTTCTCAAGCAAGTATTGAGATATTCGAAAATATTATACAACAAGATAGACTTGCAATTGGATCTGATTGCGAAACTGCACCACTTTTCTGCGCAGATTTCTTGATAGACGTTGACACCGATAATTCAAATGGTGAAGCAGATTCAAGTTTAATTGATTTGGACTGCCCTGTCGAAAATGCGGTGTGGTTAAAATTTGTTGCTTGTGATTCAACTGCAAGTTTTTCATTTGAAGTAGATAGCTGTAACCAAGCCCAAGGATTAGAATTCTCAATAGTGAGTAGTTCTGATTGTAACAATTACTCTTCGATTGGATCGAACTGTATTCCCGTACTGCAAGGATCACTGGATTCAATTTCATTTGATAGTCTTTCTGCAGATAGCGTTTACTATTTGGTCATTGATGGAATAGATGGAGATATCTGTAATCTAAACATTGATGCTTTGAATGGTGTAATGAATAGTCCATATGGAGACACACTTGATCCAATTGATACGACAAACTATGTATTGGAGCAGATTATACCGGGAAGCATCCAAGGCCCTACTGAAATATGTGCCTTTGCACCATCTACATTTACATTTGATCCAGGTGTTTGCGCATTGGTAGAAGGAGATTGTAATCGAGCAGCAGATCCCAATAGCGCTCGCGTTTTTGCCGAACCTTGTGATCTACCATTTAATTTATGTTTTAATGATATTCAAACTGACACCATCGTTGATTGGGATATCCCAGCAGGTATAGATATTATTGGAGACTCTACGGATTTTGAAATCACTATTGAGCCATCATTAGATTGGGTTTTAGATTTATACAATGGAATGATACCAGCAAGTGATACAGATACCGTTGTAATTACTCTCTATGCCGACTACTCAATTGTTCCTATTAATGACACTGCCACTTCGGATTCTACTGAAGTTTATTGTCATTGTCCAGCTACAAGCTTGTTCTGTGGCAGCTGTAGCACAGGAGCCTCATTAGATGTAACGGTAATAATTATTTTCAATTCTCAAACTATAAGTCAATGTGATCCTGATTGCATTCAAATTTGCAGTGGACAACTATTATGTCCAGGCGGATCCGCGTATTGTACTGCACCATGCGTATTGACCACATGGAATTTGATTGAAGAGCCACCACAAATTGACTTTTATCAAGAGACCGTTTGTCCGGGAGACTGCGCTCAGACACCTTATGGCGAATTTTGCCCCGGTTCTTATTCCGTAGAAATAGATTCCTGTCTTACTGTCCAAATCGAAATCGATGAACAATTGACGAATATAGTTTATCCCGAAGAATTCATTTGTCCAGGAGAATGCGTAGACGTTGGTTCCATGACTTTTTGCGCTGCAGGATTTGAAACCTGGACGGAAATGGTAAATGGATGCCCAGTAAATTATTCCGTTACTATTCTTGAATACAACACCACCCCAGTCGATTACGGAATTGTTGTCTTGTGTGAATCTGAATGTTTGGATATAAGTGGATTTACATTTTGCACGCCAGGGGTACATGACTTTGTAGAGACTTCACCAGATGGATGCGCAATACAAGCTACCGTAGAATTAATCTGGCAATCTTCTTCCTTGAGTATCGGCCCTGTAACGGAGGTATGTAATGCGGCGGGAGATCAATTCAATATTAGTTTTAGTATTTTCGGAGATGCACCATTCACCGTCAACGGAGTTGAAATCACAGGCAATTTCTTCACTTCCGACTACTATGACGATGGTGATTCTTACTTCTTTGAAATTAAAAACTCGCAAGGAATTTGTCCATCCACTCAGTTTGTAGTAGGCACCTACTTCTGTCCTTTAACAATTTGCGATAACGAACCTGGACAGCTAAATATTAAAGATGAAAACCACTGCTCTAGTAGTACTTTAGTTGTGGAGGAAGTAAGTCCAGTCATTATAGGTGTTAATGACTTCACCTTTGAATATGTTCTACACGAAGGCGTTGATCCATTTTCAAATACAATACTTCAGCGAAATCAAAGTGGTATATTCACTTTCGACAACGCTTTAGTTTATAATGTAGAATATACAGTTTCAAGAATTATTGGAGAAAGAGTTTCCGGAACTTCAATGGTTAACATTGCGAATGGAGATTGCTTAAAATATACAGAAGGTCCTACAGTTACTTTTTACGAAGATCCTGTTTTAATAATGAACCCTGTAGGTAATTTAAAATTGGATTGTAATCAATCGGAGATTTTGCTTACCGCTGAAACAAGTGGAGGAAGTAGTCAACTAACTACACAGTGGACTATTAACGGAACCGTTGGCGTTGGAAATGCTGTAACTATAGATCAAAGCGGTACGATATTAATTGAACTATTTGATAATCTTACTGGCTGTAATGTACAAGAAATGGTAGAAGTTACTGCAGACTTTGCTCAACCTATTTTCACTTTAGAAGATCCTGAAATATTAGATTGCTTGGTAGATGAAGTGGAAATTGTAGCCAACGTTGACGACATGGGAAATCAGTTGCAACTTGAATGGTCAGGACCTTTAGGAAATTTGCCGTTGAATTCAAATCCACTAGTGGTAAATACGAATGAACCTGGCTGGCATTACTTAAGTATTTTGAATGAAGAAAATGGTTGTGCATCAGTTGACAGTGTATTGGTTTTGAAAAATCAAAACCTTGTAGAAAATTATGACTTAGTGGTTGACCAACCTATCTGTGCGGATGATCCAATGGGCAGTATGAATATTTCTAATATTCAAGGAGGTACAGCCCCTTATGACTACTATCTAAATGGCATGACATTCTTTGGAGAAATGGAAAACTTAAGTCCAGGAGTTTATGAGCTAGAATTGATTGATCAAAATGGATGTGTAGTTCTTGATGAATTTGAAATTATCGAACCTATCGCTCTTCAATCTAATCTTACATCAGAAATCACGGTGGATTATGGTGAAGAAATATTGCTCGACCCAAACCTAAACTTTTCACCACTGAGCATTACATGGTCAGATGCTCAATCCAAAGTTCTTGGAAACGATGAATTATTAAATATTACATTAGAAGAAACCCAAAGCATTAACTTAACCGCAACTGATGAGAATGGATGTATAATTGAACAAAAAATACTCGTTAAAGTAAAACAACCTGAAGATGATATTTATGCACCATCAGCATTCTCTCCAAACGGAGATCAAGTCAATGATTTTTATGAATTATTCGCGACCCAACAAGTCACTAATATTGATAAATTAATGATTTTTGATCGCTGGGGAAATTTGGTCTTCCAAGCTGAAAACTATTTACCAGGAGATGATATCGGAAAATGGAATGGCACATTCAAAGGTAAAAAATTGAATCCCGCAGTCTTTATTTACAGTGCTCAATATACTTTAGTCAATGGGAAAGAGATATCAAAAACCGGAGACTTGGTTTTACTACGCTAGATATTTAAATAGTTAATATTACAAAGGTCGGTCCTCATTGTTTAGCAATGGGGACTTTTTTTTTATAAGGACTTGACTTGTTCTAATAACCACTGTTTCGCAGCTACCGGATTCTGAGCATTGATACGTTCTACCAATTTTTCTTTTTCAGAACGATCGTAAGGATTAATCTTTGTCAACTTTGAAATTAGTTTCAAAAAGTTCGAATAACTGGTTTTATGATAAGCCAGTAATTTTTTTCTCTGGATATAAGCCTTGGTACTTGAGATTAAAGAATCTAGTGCATCGTCATAATCCAACTCGTAATACATTCTGATCAAGATTGTTTTGCCAGCCAACGTCAAAGGGATATCATCATAATCCACTTGATTCAAAAGAGACATGGCCTCTTCATAATTTCCAGTTTCAAAATGAAGTAAAGAATTACTGAAATGAAATACATTCTCCCGATGCTTTGGTTCTAAAAAAGAATTGTATTCAGAAATAAACGAACCAATAAATTCATACTCTTTCAAACGCATCCCTATGGATACAAAATTCTGGAAAGTGGATTTACTTATGTAGCCATCGATCATTAAAATCTTCCGTTGAAATCCAAAATGGTAAAGTTCAAAGGCTTCCCTCCAATATTCACTTTCACCGGAATTCATTTTATTGATACAATAGTTAATCGCCGCTAGGTTAAGATCACGCACTTCGAACAGAGGGAAGTAATGTCCAAATTCCGTTATTTGCCGCTTGAAGTTGCTAAAATGTTCCGGGTTGTCCCTTTCCACGGAACACTTTAAAGCGTAGTAGTACATTCCAATCGCTGGAATTTCCAAAAGCTCGGGCTTCTCTTTGAGAAAATCCAATATATATGGTGTCAAACCAAGATCATAACTCTTCTTATAAACAGTTTGATGCGAAATCATCGTGGTGGTCTGCCTTAGCTTGTCGGCCAGATAATAAAGATCCAAGGAGTCATTTAATCCTTGAAAATCGATCTCCGCCACCTTTTTCCCCAAGGCTTGAAATTGCACTTTTTCAGATCGAATAAGGTAGTCGTTAAGATAAAATTGGAAGTTTTTGATCTCTTGTTGACCTTGAAAACGCAGTGCTGAATTAAAATTTTTTTCAAATGATTTCTCAATACGTTTTCTACGTAACATCTTCGCCAACAAAGCCTTAGAATACATTTCATCCGACATTAAGGCCTCATAAACTAAAAATTCCTCTAAGGCTTTTAAAAAAAAGAACATGCATTGCCTCATTTTAGCATCGTCATACGTTTTAGCATTAGGGAATACCGATTTATAAGCTTGTTCTTTTCCTAATTTTTTCCCTCTCTCTAACCACTTATCGGTAAAAAGATATTGGTAAAGCTTTTGCACATCTTCTCTTTGATTATGTGCAGGTGAATCCAGCCATTTCTTTAACTCTTTGACTTCCTTTTTGTCAAGAGACCTAAGAATTGTTAAAAGATTACTTTTTTCCAATGGATTCTTATATTTTATTCAACAAAACCAACAGAACCAAAAACAATATAATACACTGTATATCAATCTACTAATTCAATATATATGCGTAATTTCCTATTCAATATTGCCTTTTTTATTCAACAAATGCCAATTTTTGTATCAGAAATAAGTATAAAACAGCTGCATATTTGTATTGTGCGAGCGATTTATGAGATTGAGTCGAAACTCGTACAACCAAAAAATGAGATAGAATTGATAAAAATGAGTAAGATTCGTAACAATATCGGCAGACTAAACGCCCTGGCCCCCAGGATGTTCAGTCTGCTGTTTTTGTTAATCTTAAATGCAAACTCATTTGCGCAGGGATGGGAGAAGTACTACGACTTTGGGGGCATACTTGAAATAAATGATATTAAAGCCGCTGCGGATGAAGGATTTATTTTCACCGGTAGCGCTCAGGATATGGGCTTTGTTGTTTTTAGACTTAACCCAGAAGGAGATACTGTTTGGACAAGAACTGATTTGGTCAATGCACAAAACCAAGCTGGTAATGCCATTGTAGAATCTAGCAATGGAGACATCATCGTTGGAGGGTATTGCGAATCTTGTGGAGACTTTGGAAAAGATGAAGCCATTTTAATTCGACTCGATCGATACGGAAATGAGATCTGGCAAAAGAATTATGGAACCGGAGGGGATGAACGCATCTTAGATTTAATTGAATTAGGCAATGGAGACATTGCTTTTGTAGGCTATAGTATAAACGCCGACGATAATAAAGAAATTTACGTAGCCAGAACAGCAAGTAACGGTGATATCGTTTGGATTAGAACTTTTACTGGATCTGCCGATCCAGAACTAGAGGACGAAGGTCGTGCTATTCTTGAAACACAAGGTGGTGATTTAATTATCGCTGCTTCTTCAGAAATAGAAACGAACCTCCCCCAGCCTTTTGTTCTTAGTTTAACAGCAGCCGGTGATTCTACTTGGGCATTTAGATATGGTGATGGAACCAACGATACAGAAGTAAGGGACATTACCTATGCAAAAAATTCAGGTCTGAATGATGGCTATGTTTTGTGTGGTTCAAAATTAAATCCGCCATCTAGTTTTGATTACTACTTCCAAAGAATAGATCTAAATGGAAATACAATCGGTTCTGAGATTGTACAAGGATCTTCTCTTAGAGATGAGGCAAATAGTATTGATATTACTAAAGGAGGAAATTTTGCAATTGGAGGATCAACTGGAATAACGGCACAAAAAATTCTTCCAACAATTTTAACCGCGAATTCGGATTTAAGTGTAATCTCTGAATCTAAAAATTTTAGTGATCCCAACGGAAATCTGATTCTTGGTTTTTTCAATACCGTTAGTGTTACTGATAAGAATCAAGTTGTTGGAGGAGGCTATCGATCCGAAAGAGATTTAAACGCAACAAGTATCGACGGAAGTTTTTACGCAGCATTGAGTCCATTGGATGTACCTTATTATAGTAATGTAGTTCAAGGAAATGTTTTCGCTGATTTAAACAACGATTGTAACCTTAACAATCTTGAGGCAGGACTAAATGATTGGAAGATTGTATTAAAAAGCGGAGACAAAACTTTTTATGCGACTACCGATGAAAATGGAGACTTTGAAATTTTCTGCGGAAAAGGAACTTTTGTATTGTCTATAGAGACTCCAAACGAAAGTTGGAGCCCATGTTTCAATGCCTATAATTTCAATCTAAATTCTGACTTTATTATTACTGAATTGGATTTCCCAGTCCAAACTGGAGATGATTGCATCTATCCTGAATTAAGTATCGCAAATAAGTATTTGCAACCATGCGATTTTGCCAACTATACCATTAAGTATGAAAACACTGGATCACAGGATATCAATTTTGGATTTGTTGATGTAGACTTTGGTGAGAACCTTACTTATGTAAGTGCAGATATCCCAGGGATTGATCAAGGTGATAATAAATATAGATTTAATGTAGGTTCAATTCAATCTTTGTCCAAAAACGAATTTGATGTCAGAGTATTTGTAGAATGTGATGAGCCACTTGGAGCAGCACATAGAATTGAAGCAGAAATTTTCCCAAATGATTTATGCGCAGACGATGACCCGTCATGGGATGGATCTTCGCTGGAAAATTCAATCCGTTTGGATGCCGCAAATGAACAATTACATTTCAAAGTAGAAAATGCAGGTATAGGAATTACCAGTGAAATTCAAGCTTCGGTTATAATTGAAGACTTCGTAATCTACAGGGTATTACCTGATGAAAATGAACTATTACCTGGAGATTCAATTACTACTACTGCTCCTGCAAATGGAAGTACCTACACGATCATTACTCCTCAGAGCATAGGACACCCAGGAGATCGAAGACCTAAATCAACAATAGAAAGATTCGCTCCCGGTGGACAGACACCGAGCTTAGGGTTTGCTACGCAATTTCCCGAGGACGACTATGATCCATTCAAAGCCATCAGTCACACTGAGAACATACAAATTAATACTTTCGAAAACCAATTTAAGAGAGGCTATCCCAAGGGCTTTGACCAAGATCGCAAGATCGATTCCAAAACCGATTTAACTTATCAAATTAATTTCCGCAACACTGGCGATGAAGAAGCAATCAGAGTGGTGATTCGGGATACCATTTCGCAACATTTAGATCCCTCAACTATCTTGATGGGCGCGAGTAGTCATGATTACAATTATGAAATCGTTGGCGATGGTATTCTGAAAATCACCTTTGAAGATCTCAATCTCCCCCCTGGTGGTAGCGCTGCAGCTGAAGGATTTGTATCCTATCGGATCTCCCAAAAACCAGAGAATCCAATTGGCACTCTTATTAAGAGCAGCGCTGCCATCTACTTTGACTTCTTGACTCCGGAATATGTTGAGGAAACTTGTCACCTAGTAGCTGGTGACTTGTATAATCAGTTAGTATTTATAAAACAACCGCTTCCAGAATTGGAAACAGTAGAGGCATACCCTAACCCTTTCAATGAATTCACAAACATTGAATTTAGAGGGGATATAAATATTGTTGATGGTAAGATTGCTGTTTACAATAGCTCCGGGTTGCTACTAAGAATGATAAACTTTAGTGGAAACCAAGTTAGATTGAATAAATCTGATTTCCCCGCTGGAGCTTTATTCTTTCACATCAGCGAAAAAGACAAGTTGATTGCCACAGGACAATTAATTGCTCAATAAAATAGTTGAACAGAGATTGACACACAATATCTCGAATTCCGGTTTTACCAGGAGTTTATAGTCTGACTGGATTAGGATCCCCCCTAATCCAGTTTTTTGTTTTAAATCGGAATTAGGTAGACCAAAAAATAGAATGGTAGTGATTTGCGGCTCCTAATTCAGCGATTCAATCTTTCCCCCTTTCAATATTAATTGTCGCTGAGTTTTCTTAGCTAGTACCAAATCATGCGTTACCAAAATTAAAGTGGCGTTTGACTTTCTGTTTAATTCAAAAAGTAACTCTTCAACTTTGGCTCCTGTAGTTTCATCAAGATTCCCAGTAGGCTCATCCGCAAAAAGAATTTTCGGATTATTAGAAAAAGCTCTGGCTATGCACACCCGCTGCTGCTCTCCTCCTGAAAGTTGTGTAGGATAATGATCCAAACGTTGACCAAGTCCTACTTGGGTTAATAAATCTTTGGCGGTTTTTTCTGCTCCTTTAATACCTTGCAATTCTAAAGGAACCATTACGTTTTCCAATGCTGTCAAAGAAGGAATCAGTTGAAAATTTTGAAAAACAAAACCTACTTTTTCCGATCTTAACTGTGCTCGCTCATCTTCTGACAAAGGGCCCAGATCAACACCGTCGATTACAACTTGACCTGAGGTAGGTTGATCTAATCCAGCGCATAATCCAAGCAAAGTAGTTTTCCCCGAACCAGAAGGTCCTACGATAGAAAAGGATGTTCCTTGTTCGATTGTAAAATCAATTGTAGATAATACATTCAAAGGACCGGACTTCGTATCAAAATTCTTGCTAACCTTTTTTACTTCAAGCATGCTTATTTAGTTGTTCAAATATTCAAACATTCAGTACTCCATAGAGTTGTCACAACTGTAGATAAAATCTAAATGTTGGTAGAATATAAAACCGACAAGGTAACTAACTGGACTAAAGTTTTAATCTTAGTATTCAGCGTTACCTGGAGTTCTTGGAAATGGAATTACATCACGAATGTTCCCCATTCCTGTCAGGAATAATACCATTCGTTCAAATCCTAAACCAAACCCTGAGTGAGGAGCTCCACCAAATTTTCGTAAATCTAAATACCAGGAAAGTTCCTCTTCAGGAATATCCATTTCTTCCATTCGCTTGGTTAATTTATCTAAACGCTCTTCTCGTTGGGAACCACCAATTAACTCTCCAATTCCTGGAAACAATACATCCATTGCCGCTACGGTTTTACCATCATCATTTTGTCGCATATAAAACGCTTTGATGTCTTTTGGATAATCACGAACAATCACTGGCTTTTTAAATTTCTTTTCAACCAACCAACGTTCATGTTCAGATTGTAAATCAGATCCCCATTCAATCGGGAATTTGAATTTTCCTTTTTTATGCGGTTTTGAACTTAATAAGATATTGATCGCCTCGGTATAAGTAATTCTTTCAAAATCATTCTCAACTACAAACTTCAGTGTATCAATCAATCCCATTGGTCTTCTCAATTCCGACTTCATTTGCTTTTCCAAATCTTGGATTCGCTTATCCAAAAATTCAAGATCTTTTGGATAGTTTTCTAGGATATAAGTGATCAAGTATTTGGTAAAATCTTCAGCTAAATCCATATCGTCATTGATATCGAAAAAAGCCATTTCCGGTTCAATCATCCAGAACTCCGCAAGGTGTCTTGAGGTGTTTGAATTCTCAGCACGGAAGGTTGGTCCGAAAGTATAGACCTTTCCCAATGCCAATGCTCCGATCTCTGCTTGCAACTGTCCAGATACCGTTAAGTTCGTCGCCTTTCCAAAAAAGTCCTGTGAATAATCAACTTTGCCTTGATCATCCTTAGGAGTATTTGCAGGATCCAAAGTACTCACATGAAACATCTCTCCTGCTCCTTCGGCGTCAGATCCTGTAATGATCGGAGTATGCATGTAATAAAATCCTCTATCGTGGTAATATTTGTGCACTGCGTAAGCCAAACCATGACGAATTCTAAATACTGCTGAGAAAGTATTTGTTCGCATTCGGAACTGAGCTTGCTCTCGCAAGAACTCCATCGTCTGTCTCTTTGGTTGTAGCTTGTATTCTTCAGGATTGTTCGTTCCCAAAATTTCCAGCTCTTCAGCAATAACCTCTACCGATTGTCCTTTTCCTTGAGATTCTACAAGCTTACCCTTTACTGCAACACAGGCATGAAAAGAAACCTTTGCTAACAAATCCTCGGGCAATTGTTCAAAATCTACAACCACTTGAATATTATCAAAGGTAGATCCATCATTTAAAGCGATAAAACGGTTTGAACGAAAAGCCCTTACCCAACCTTTTAAATAAACCTGCTCTCCAATCGCTGGAGCAGCCAATACCTTAGAAATTTCTATCCTTGAACTGGACATGCTTGATAATATTTAATGTCAAAAATGAGTCGCGAAATTAGTAATTAATACCTTATCATACTACGTCTTGCGACGGCAATCCTCTAAACTTCGCTCACTTAGTGAAACCGGTTTTTCCCAAAAAGGATTCCATTCCTCAGAACAAAAGTCTTTTGGAGAATAATTCTTGATCTTCAAACCAATGTTACTTATAAATAATTCCCGATTAGTTGGAAAAAAATCTTGATTGTAATTCAGCTGAGGGAATCATACAGGCATCTTTTTTACCAAACCAGCGATACCTATTTTTTGCTATCCATCTATATATTGGATTTCTAATAATTCTAGGTATGATAGAAAAGATTGAGAGGACCGGCCAAAGACCTGATAAATTTTTTGTGATTTCTATGGCCACATCGGACTCCATATATATGGTTTCCTTCTTCAAAAGAATTACTGTACTCAAAGATTCGGTGGGCAGCCCATATTTTTCTAACACTTCTTTTCCTGTGCTAGACTGAAGTGGAGCAAAAATAAATTGAGCTTTTGGATCTCTCTTGACTACGAATTGAACATACTCATTACAGAGATTGCAAACTCCATCAAAGAGTAGGAGATATTTCCTATTTCCAGAAAGTAAATCTGCTTTTTCCATATTTATTAAACCAAGAATTCTGGCTTTAAGTTTTGATCCTAAACAAATAAACTGGTGTATAATTCTGTGATTTTGCCGATGTACTCCAAACGAATATCGTAACGCTCGGGATCAATTCCCTTTCCATTGAACTTAGAAATAAAAATTCTCTTGAATCCAAGCCGAGCAGCTTCTGCAATTCTTTGTTCGATCCTGGCCACACCACGTATCTCACCAGATAAGCCTACTTCAGCTGCAAAGCAAACGTCTTCAGGAATTTCTATATCCGTAAAAGATGATATTAACGCCGCCAAAATCGAAAGATCTATTGCAGGGTCATTCACTTTAATTCCACCAGCTATATTGAGAAATACATCTTGTTGACCAAATTGCAATCCAAGTCTTTTTTCGATTATGGCTAGCAACATGCCCATCCTTCGCAAATCAAAACCAGTGGCTGATCGCTGAGGATTTCCATAAACTGCCGGACTTACTAAAGCTTGGGTTTCTATCAACATTGGCCGCATGCCCTCTAAGGTTGCTCCAATAGCCGAACCACTTAGGTTGTCTTCTTTTTGCGACAATAGCAATTCAGATGGATTATTCACCGGGCGCAATCCTTTCGCATCCATTTCATAAATACCCAATTCGTCAGTGGAACCAAATCTGTTTTTTAATGTCCTTAAAATTCTATAGGTATAATTTCGATCTCCTTCAAATTGCAAAACCGTATCTACGATATGTTCTAGCAATTTTGGGCCGGCTAAATTTCCTTCTTTGGTAATATGACCGATTATAAAAACGGCAATGCCTGTTTCTTTGGCAAATCGCTGAAGTTCTCCGGCACATTCTCGAACTTGAGAAACCGAACCAGGGGTAGATTCCAAAAGTGGAGAAGATAAGGTTTGAATAGAGTCAATAACGACAATCTTCGGTTGCAGTTTGACCGCCTGCTTTAATAGCCTTGTAATATTGGTCTCGGTGTATATATAACAAGTTTCAGGAACTAAGCCGATGCGATCGGCCCTCATCTTAATCTGTTCTTCGCTCTCTTCACCTGACACATACAACAATCGATCTGTCAATTGCAAAGCTACTTGAAGCATCAATGTGGATTTACCAATTCCAGGTTGTCCACCAATTAATACAATTGAACCAGCAACTATTCCTCCTCCCAAAACTCTATTGAGTTCAGGATCCGGGGAAGCCATTCGTGGTATTTCATTTGATTGAATATCCGAAAGTGGCTTTGGTTCTGCGATTTGCGCCCCTTTCCAAGCAGTATCTTGAACCTCTCTTGGAGAAGATTTGGTCTGAACTTCCTCTATTAAAGTATTCCACTCATCACAACTCTTGCATTTTCCCTCCCATTTGGGAGAATTATAGCCACAATTAGAGCAAATAAATACAGATTTAATTTTTGCCGTTTTCGCCATTTATTTTAACATTTTCTTAACACTTCAATAAGTTATCGCAAATTATTAAAACAAAATTACGTCCTATATTGCTTTTCAAAAACATAATATTTTCTAATAATTTATTCTCCCAATTAATGAGATTCGCGTTTCTTAAAAAAATTAAGGTTTCAGTTTAAAGTTTTTGACAATTAGCTCAGAAGGTCTTTCTTCGCATCTGATTTGTACCCATTTATTTTCAAAATGTGACTTGGTAAAAGAGTACCCGTCTTAATAATGAATTTAACGCGCAGCTAAGTATTGTCAATAAATTCAAGCTTTGAACGCAAGGCTAAAAATAGAAAGATACCAGTAGAACTGGTCAAAGATAGATTGTTTTCATTTGGTTTTTTGGGGTTATACAGGGTGCTACATTTTTAATGCTAGTGCCCTGTTCTTTTTTGTTAACCCCAGTTATCTTGCACAATTTACACATAAAGTACTTTCTGGTAAGAACATCAGTCTCGCGGTATTAATCTGTCGCTTACATCTTCCACATGCTCCAAATCCTGGCTTTTCAACAGATCTTAATGCCAATTGCAGACTTGCATACTTTTTTTTTGTAGTTCGCAATGCAGCCTCAGCCACACTTTTATTATTTATCGCATCTAATCTGCTTAAGCGACCGATTGACACATCAGGACTAATTGGGGCAGTTGCCTCCTCTAAATCTTTTATCTTGATCGCAAACTCAGCCAATTTGGCTTCAATTTTTTGCTTTAAATCCTTGATTTCCTTTGTATCCATGGTTGACTTTTTAAAAATCCTGTTGTAAATTAAGGAATCTTACAGTTACTCCTTCCGACTATTTCCGCAGAATCTTACAATGTTCAACCAACAACTCGTTATATAGGTAACTATATAGGCTAGTGAGTTGAGCAATAACCAAAACTGATGATCCATGAATCAATTAAACTGGACTTATCTCGCGGATAATGGGACTAGACATAATGTGGGCATGATGCACGGTCCACAATCCGGCCATCTTCTAGTTCATTGCAACTCAAAAATCGTACTGATTGACTTTTCAATCCTGGAAGGGAAATCTTATTCCTTTTTTATTGAAGAAGAACTTTGCGAATTGTTTATTGAAAAAAAAGATGGACAATTTACTTATCGCTTTGAGACCAATGCGAAAGTAAACACACCATTGAATCAAGCTAGAAAAAAACAAGACCGATTACATTTATTTCAAAGTCTAGCCTTTATGGGTGCCGTCCTGCTCTTAGTCATAGGAGTCTCCGCAGCCGTCCTGTTCATTAATACGGAGGATAATTTGACGCTAGAGCAACAGTTATCCTCGATGGGAAAAGAAACCCACGCCAGAGTGGTATATTCTCCAGAAAGTAAAAACAAACAAGTCGAATACTTTTTTGTAGTTGATGGAAAGCCATACACCGTAGAAACGCCTTATACTGAAAACAGCAATCCTTTGCTCTCAGGTACTGGAATGCCATTGGAGGTAGGTGATGAATTTACAATCAAATATTTGCCGAATAATCCACTCTTACATAAAATTGCTTATGATCAGCCATCATCTGGAACCTTAGAACGCTATAGAGCCAAAGCTATGGCCACCTTCCAAAATGAGTTTCCTGATAAGTCAGCATCCTTTTCAAGATGTTTGGCAGAAGTGGCCTATGAGACTGATGGCGTAGCTGGATTAGCAAAGATTCTTTTCTCTAATGCCAACGTGAGTGAAAACCAACGGTATAACAAGGAAGTATTCAAAGAATGGTTGGAATCTGAAGAATTTGGAATGGCAATGGCGGAAAAATGTGGAATGTAGCCACATTCTTCGAGACATAGCTCGATATGAAAACTTACTAACATTCATTAAAAATATTTACCCATTTACATACCTTAGCATGGTCACCAAAAAAGAAATTCTTGGATCATCTAAGTCAGCACATAGAAGCATTGATTTTTGCTTGCGATCAGCCAATTACTTTCACCGAAGTGAAGGATGTTTTAGAAGAAACATTTGATCAAAAATTCAAAAAACCGGTTGTATCCGAAGCATTGGCCCAAGTCAGTGCCAAGTATCAGGAAGAAACTTTCGCCTTTGAACTTAAGCAAATAGCCGGAGGATATCAGTTTCTCACCAAGCCAGCATATCATAATTCGATAGGCACTTACCTTAGACAAACAACCAAAAAAAGATTGTCCAGAGCAGCAATGGAGACTTTGGCTATTACGGCTTACAAACAGCCAGTAACAAAGTCTGAACTTGAAAAAGTCCGTGGAGTTAATTGCGATTATGCAATGGAAAAACTGTTGGAAAAAGACCTTGTAGAAATACTTGGCAGACGAGATGGTCCTGGTCGACCTTTGGAATATGGCACCAGTCAAAAATTCATGGATTATTTCGGAATGAAAGACCTCAGTGATCTACCAAAACTTAAGGAATTCGCTGGACCTGATAATACAGTAGGTGAAGCTGCTCCTATCGAAGAGTCAATTCCTGTAGAAGCAAATGAATCGGTAGATCCCAATATTCGCAATCGCAAACATGCGGTAAGAATAGCCCTGGGAATCGCAAATATCATTTATGGACCTGCTCCAGTGCCAGAACAAAAATCTAAAGCAACTGAAGAAACAGAACTTCCAGGAGCGGCTATATCTTCTATCCCCGCAGATGCCATCTTAAATGCTATCAGTGTTTCTGAAATAATATCTGGTCCTTCTCAGAACTAATCATTTTCAAGGATTGTTTATCCTAAAAAGAATTCAATGGAAGAAGGTCCAATCATTAATCGAGTCGCCAATAGCGGGCTAATTACTCTTAATTTGGAAGAGTACTACCCCACTCAAAAAATTGCTCATTTTGATTTGAAAGATCATCTTTTCAAAGAATTAATCCTTAAAGAAAAGGACTTTCGAACTACTATGAAAGAATGGGACTGGTCTCAATACAAAGATCAACACCTTTTAGTTTATTGTTCTACTGACGCCATCATACCTGTTTGGGCCTTTATGTTGGTTGCTGCCAATGCTGGCCCTTACGCTCAGTCTATCTTTCAAGGTAATCTGGCGGCCTTCCTAAATCACTACTACATGCAGGTGTTGGCTGAAGGAGAATATGAGCAATACGACGGAAAAAGAATAGTCATCAAAGGATGTTCTAACAAGCCGGTCCCCCCAGCTGCATATGCTGAATTAACGAGAAGATTAAAACCTTTTGCTCAATCGGTCATGTACGGAGAACCTTGCTCTACTGTTCCTATATTCAAACGTCCTCGAGTTATCAAGCGATAGTTCAAATTTTTCTAAATTTGCAGATCTGAGAATGTCTTAAATAATTTTTTATTTAGGTAGGATTTTATGTCTCTATTGGTCATTTTTTACGTTAAACCAATAGATTTCGGTCCAAACGCCTAATTTTTCTGCATTAATTCCAATTAAGGATCATTTTTTGCGGATTAAAACTCGATGAATATGAAGATGTTTTCCTTATTTACTTTTTGCCTAGGCTTATTTTTCAGCTTTGCCTTATTCAGTTCGAATGCCGGTCAAAAGGCTACTGTAAGCGAAAATGTAGATCATCAATTGCCACAGCAGATTCAGGCAGTACCTTTAGCAAATAGATCTTTTGACTATGCCGGCGAACCATTGCCGATGTCAAATTTCGATGTCGTTGAACGATTGGATCGAGAAATACTTAGAAACTCCTATTACCATTCCAATACTTTATTAATCTTAAAAAGATTGCAACGGTTTTTTCCTGTAATAGAACCGATCCTTGCAGAACATGGCGTTCCAAATGATTTGAAATATTTGGCGGTTATTGAAAGTGATTTGACCAATGCCAAGTCGCCAGCTGGAGCTAGAGGCATGTGGCAATTTATGAGAGGGACAGCTGGAGATTATAGTCTAGAGGTGAACAAAGAAGTTGATGAGCGTTACCATATCGAAAAGGCAACACATGCCGCTTGTAAGTATTTGAAAAAATATAAAGAAAAATTTGGAAGCTGGACTTTAGCTGCCGCCGCATACAACTTGGGAGCTAGAGGTTTACAAAACGAAATGAATGCGCAACATTTCAATAGCTATTATGACTTAAATTTAAATGAAGAAACCGGCCGCTATGTATTTAGAATTGTAGCAATCAAAGAAATATTGAACAATCCTCAGAATTATGGTTTCATCTTAGATCAGCAAGAAGCATATCCACCTTTGCATGATTACAGCTTAGTTGAAGTCGATGGAGCAGTTCCCAATTGGGGAGAGTTTGCAAAAAAATATGGGACAACCTATCGCATGCTAAAAGTCTACAACCCTTGGTTGCTTTCAAGTAAGTTGACAAATGCCAATAAGAAAAAATACTTAATCAAACTTCCTAAATAAGTTTTCATATTAAAACGAATGCATAAATTAATTTGTGCTTTCTCACTTAAATTTTTATCCAATCGAATTACCATTATTCTATTGAGCATTCTATGCCTATGCTCTTGTCAAGATAATGCTGCAAGAACCAAAACAGAAAAAAATTCTTATCCCGATTCATTATCTATAAATTCGGAAAATAAAAAAACTAAAGATCCGAATATTAACCTTTGGAATATTTACCAAACTGCCAAAGAAATACAACTTAAAGGGTTTTACCATTCCATGTTCGTTGTGCAAAATGAACATGGCTATGGAATAGTTACCGCAAACAACAAGGTGGTCTTGCCAATTACCTCCGAACAAATGTTATATCACAAAGAATCATTTGTAAGAAAGAATAATAACCTTTACGAATTTTATAGTGGCGAAAAAGATCCAATTGCTCAACTTGAACTGGACAGTATTTATCATAACTTTATAGGGAACTACTACGTCGGAGTGAAGAATAAATTGAAACATGTGATTGAAATGAATGGAACTATTGTTTCAAAAAATAGCTTTGAAGAAATCGAATTTCCAAAAGACAATTCCTACTTCTTTGGATTGAAGGATAACAACTGGAAAGCTTATAACTTCGACGGAAAAATTTTACCCGCCAACCATGCCTCCAAATTTTCTCTCAATATTCTAAATAATTTTGTTGTTACGCTAAGATCCTTTGGCCCGGTGGTATTGGGAAGCTCAGTTTCAAAAATCGAGAAAGTATTGGGTTATAATCTACACAAACAAAACATTGGTGAACAATGCCATACTTATACCTTGGGGCCAGATCAAATTAATATTACTTTCTTGACTGAAAATAAAATGGACGTTCCTATTCTTGAACGGATTTACATAAATGCCTTTGGAGTAAAGACAAAGTCTAATATAGGTGTTGGTGATTTAGAAAAAACATTGAAGGTGATCTATCAAGGATACCTCGAAAATTCTCGAGGCCATTATGACACTACTGCCGTGAATTATTTCTTTGTACCAAAGGATGAGATTGACAAAAATTATAGAATCAATTTTTATGTGAATAATTCAAGTATAATAGAATCTTACAGTATTGGTCGCCAACCGGCCATTCAGTATGTTGAAGGTTGTTTTTAGAAAAAGGATGACATTAAAAAAGCGATGAAGAAATCTTCATCGCTTTTTTAATAAATCTAATGTATTAGATTTATTTCATTCCAATTTTTCCATCCTTTTTCATTCCATTGAAAGTCTCAAGACCACATTCTAAGAATTCTAGATAATCTTGCGTTCCTTCTTTGAATCCGCGCGGAGCTGCCAATACCTCTTCTTCAGGAGTTACCATCACATATAATGGTTGAGAATTTTGCTGGAAGTTTACGATTTGAAAATCGGCCCATTTGTTTCCAATATTTCTAAGGCGCTCTTGGGTATTTTTCGAGACCAATGTTTCTTCCAATTTTTCTCTATCATCAACATAAAGCGAAATTAGTACAAATTCATTGTTCAATTTATCCCAAACATTTTCATCCACCCAAATATGTTCCTCTGTCTTTCTACAATTCACACAACCGTGTCCAGTAAAATCTAGTAATACTGGCAAGTTTCTTTTCTTAGCAAAACTCATTCCTTCGTAGTAATCCTTGAAACAATTCAAGTTATTTGCACACTTGGTATAAGTTGAATATTCTTCTTTGATGGAAGCATCAAGTGCTCCCTTTCCTTTCAAAATATTATAACCAGCTGGCGGAGCCAATCCACTCATCAAACTCAATGAGTTATAAGTCCCTTTATCATTGGTCATAAATCCAGTACATAAGTAAATACCAAATGCTAAGAACAATACTCCAATACCTCCTCTAGCAGGAGATAATTTCATCAATTTACTATCATGGGCAAATCGAATATATCCAAATAAATATGCAGCACATGCAAATGCTAGGATTATCCAAAGGACCATAAAGGTCTCATACTTCAATATTCCCCAGTGCATTGTCATATCTGCAACTGACAAAAATTTAAGTGCTAAAGCCAATTCGACAAAGCCCAATACAACCTTCACCGAAGTCATCCAACTTCCTGATTTGGGTAAGGTATTTAACCAAGCTGGAAACGCAGCGAATAGTCCAAAAGGCAAGGCTAATGCAGAGGAGAAACCTAGCATTACAATTGCAGGTCCTAAAGCATTACTAGCTGCAGTTACCAAAGCAGAACCAATGATAGGTCCAGTACAACTGAATGATACCAAGGATAAAGTTGCTGCCATGAAGAAGGTTCCAAGGTGGCCACCTTTTTCAGCCATTGCATCAGACTTGTTCGCCCATGAAGCTGGTAACGTGATTTCATAATATCCAAAGAATGAAATTGCGAAAGCGATAAACATCACAAAGAACGCGACATTGGCGATCCAATTGGTTGAAAGCGCATTAAGGGCTGTAGGTCCAAACAATGTAGTAATCAAAAGCCCTAGTCCAACATATATTGCAATGATCGAGATACCATAAATCAAACCATTTTTGATACCTGAAGCACGATCCTTAGATCCTTTAGTGAAAAAACTTACTGTCAATGGAATCATCGGCCATACACATGGTGTCAACAGCGCAATCAAACCTCCAAGGAAACCTAGGATGAATGTCCAAAGTAAACTATTACCAGTAGCAACATCTTCTTCTCCGCAATCTCCAATTGGCTCCTTATAAGTCGCTTGAATCGCAGGAATTGCTTGGTCGATTTCATTTCCAACTATTTTAGCTGTTGAGGCACTGGCGGCAACGTTTTCTGCAGTCGCTGTTGCTTCCTTTCCCACAAGGAAAGTATTGTTCGCAGGTGTAAATTTGAAATCAACATACTTCGGAGGAAGACACTTGGTTTCATCACATGTCATAAACTCCAAATATCCAACTATAGGTTTTGTCGGGTCTTCAACTTTTAGTTGTTGACGAAAGATCGCGTTCTTTTTGAACTTAGCTACCGTCATATCAAAAACTGGATCAAAGGCTTTTTTATACCCTCCGGATTCCTCATTTTTTCCGACGAGAGAATAATGATCTGCCTCTTCAAAAGTAAAGACTGTTGGATTTGGTCCGTCATCTGATTCTAAATATTGAGAATAGATGGCCCATTTGTCTTGAATTTTCGCAGTGAACTCTGCGACATAATCACCTTCCCCTTTTTTCTCCAACTTCCCTGACCACTTCACTGGATCTAATAATCCACCGTTATTAAATCCATTGGAAGCCGAATCATCGTTTCCACCTAGATCAACTTTTAACGAACCTAAGCCAGAACCCGCGTTTGAAGCATTCAATTCTCCGCTTCCCTGTGTAGCTGCTTTTTCTTCCTTTGTTTTGGAAATTTTATCTATTGGCTGCTTAATTTCTTGCTTGACAGATTCAACCTTTTCCACTGCCTTCTTCGTAGTTTCTTTTACAGATTGCTCTACTTTTGCAATCGCTTTTTTTGGCTTCTCTATATTGACAACATCTTTTGCCGCTTGAGTGGCCTTCTTAGTATCAATAGCTCCTGTCTTTCCTGTTCCTTTCTTTTCTGCTGAGAGTTTAAATTCAAAATCAATTGTTTTTGGAGGCAAACACTTGGTGTCATCGCAGGTCATGAATTCCAGATAACCTGTTATTGGTTTAGAGTAATCGTTGACGCTGATTTTCTGAGTAAAAATTCCATTCTTCTTAAACTTGATTAGCTGCATGTCAAAGATGGCATCGTAAGCTTCTTTCTTTCCTCCAGTTTCAACGTTTTTTCCATCAAGTGTGAAATGTGCTCCTTTGTCATACTCGAAAGAAGTCTTTACTGGTCCGTCATCAGATTCCAAATATTGGGAATAAATAGACCAGCCATCATCAATCTTGGCGGTATAAATAAGTTCGAATTGATCGTTTCCTAAGCTTTTAGCTTCATGGCTCCATTTGACAGGATTGAAGATTTGCGCAGATACGCTGAATGACATCGTACATAAGACGAGGAAAGTAAGCAGTATTTGTCTCATATGGAATAGATAGATAGTTGAATAGTTATACGTACAATTATGCCTTGGGTTATTTCAACAAAGGTAAATAATGTAACAGCGTTACAAAGTAAGGTAATAGACAATAGCAGTAAAGTGTGCAGGTAGAATTTAAATGATCTTTAACTTTAAAATACTTAGCTAGAAGTGTTTATTCTCCTAAATCAATCTCAAAACTAAGATCAGCTGGAGGTAGACAGGAAGTAGCGTCGCAAGTCATATAAGTCAATAGTCCTTTAATGGTTGTAGTGTCTCTATCAACTTTAATTCTTTGTGAAAATCTAGCTTTGTTCAGGTATTTCGTCAAGGTAGCTCCGAACATTTGATCAAAATCTTCTTTTTTCTGTCCTGCTTCTTGAGCACTTCCCAGCAATCTAACTCCAGATTCAGGATCAAAAGCGAAAGTAGTGGGTACTGGTCCCAACTCTTTAGGCACTTCAGGTGAGTAAATCGACCATCCATGTTCAATATCTGCAGTGAAAGAAACTTCGTATTCTGTTTCAGAAACTTTTTCAGCTTCAATAGTCCATTGCACTGGCTCGGATTGTCCAAAACAAAAAGCTGAAATCAGTATAAATAGAGACCCTAGAAATATTTTCATTTTATTCTTATCAAACCTTTAGAGCTAGATGCGAATCCAGCACGTTTTTTACATGTAACCAATTTAAAAGGCGTGGTGTATGTTCAGGGTTTGCTTAAATCGGCAAAAGAATTTGGGATATCTAATTCGACTGCCGAATTTAGGAATAAAGTTTACAAAAATGAAACCAAAACGAAGCTAATTTCCTCATTTCGACATCATTAACTCGACTTAGATGAAATCAGGCAACAATTGGTTGCATCGCGGTTCAAATAATTTTGTAATTCTATTGAGTCTTTAGTCTCTCACTTTGAATAGAATTACTTACCAAGGATTAAATTGCCAGAGAATGACCGATATTAATAAAAAGAAGTGAAAGGCTTCAGCCCTGCTTGGTGTCAACCGGAAAAGCAAGAAAGTTAATCCGAAAGCAAGACTTGGAACCAATAACAGCAAGTGAATAATTCCTGCCTTTGGTTGCACTAAAAATGTAATTCCAGCAAAGATCATAGACCAGTAAAAAACGTCAATTGACTTTCGATCCTGAATTCCCTTTTTGTAAGAAAATTTCTGATAGCCTATAATAGACCCCAAGAAGATTATACCAATGAACAAAAGTGGAAAAAGGTTCTGGAGGTTGTCATTGAGCATCCAATCGCGCCAAGCTAGACTTTGAACAAATTGTATTTCATAAAAGACTCCCAATTCGTCTCTCCAAAAAGAATAAACCGCTACTAAGGCCAATGGTGTCAAAAACCCTATTAACAGCATCAACAATTCCTTTGCTTTGAAATTACGAATAATTACTAGAGCTAAAATTGCAAATAATATATAGATGATTATACTGGAGTAAAATAGATAGGATATTGATAACCAGAAGCCTATATTAAAAATATGAACCGCTGGTGAATATTGCTTATAGCATTCAAACATCTGATGAATAGCTAGCAAAAGGAAAAAGATTGCGATTAGCAATGGAGAAAAATAAAAACTTTCGGGAATTGCAGAAGCCAATAAGATGTAGCAGATTCCGGGAACTAATGTCAGTTCACCTGAAAGTTTAAACTGGTATTCAATAATATTTATCAAAAGACCATGAAGTCCTATTAAGCTTCCAGCAAGCAGAATTCCTAATAAAGAAGCTACATTCCAACTATCCAATCCTAATAATTGCCATCCAAAACCTCCTGAGACATTAGACTCTACCGATTCCGTAAAAAAAACAGGAAAGCGAACCAATAGCACATAAAATGGCAATAGGATATTTACTACAAATTGATTGGTTCTAAAAAGCTTTATCAAGTCTCTTTTTTCCTCAAAAATAACCAAAGATGGGAGTACTAAAAAAGGGAAAGAATAATCGCGTCATTTGAAGAACAATGCGGAATTTCAAACTGTTTAATTACTGTGGTACAATCTTGTATCTTGCGCCATCAAATGAACGGCATGCGCGGCACATTGACTCATATTAAAGCCCCGATAGTATCGGAATTGAGTAGTTTTCAGAACTACTTCAAGGAGACTATGAAATCCAATGTACCTCTCCTTGACACCGTTACTCGATATTTGATCAAGCACAGAGGAAAGCAAGTGCGTCCCATGTTTGTATTCTTGTCAGCCAAAGTCTGTGGAGAGATTTCGGAATCTTCCTATACAGCGGCCTCCATGATGGAAATTCTGCATACAGCCACTTTAGTTCATGATGATGTTGTCGACGATGCTGTGGAAAGAAGAGGATTCTTCTCTATAAAAGCACTTTGGAAGTCGAAACTGGCAGTGCTAATAGGCGATTATCTATTCTCTAGAGGATTATTGATCGCTTTAAGAAAAAAAGAATATCAACTCTTGGAGATTCTTTCTGAAGCAGTCGAAGCCATGGCCGAAGGAGAGCTACTGCAAATGGAAAAGGCGAGAAGACTTGATATTAATGAGTCGGTTTACTATGATATTATAAAAAGAAAAACCGCTAGTCTAATTACTGCATCCTGCAAAGCTGGAGCGGCAAGTGTCAAGGCAAGTGAACATGATATCGAGCAAATGGGATTGTTTGGAGAAAGAATTGGAATTGCTTTCCAGATTCGTGATGATTTATTTGATTACGGTACAAAAGATGTTGGAAAACCTTTAGGCATTGATATCAAGGAAAAAAAGATGACGCTTCCCTTAATCTATGCCTTGAATCAAGCAGATTTTCTAAAGCGAAGGAGAATTATTCGTTTGATCAAAAATCACAATACCAAGCCAGCTGCCATCAAAGAAGTCATTGAGTTTGTTCAACAAAGTGGTGGATTAGAATATGCAAAAACTGTTATGTTGAATTACAGAGATGAAGCTTTTAAAATTCTACATCAATTTCCCTTGAGTCCTGCCAGAGAATCTATGGAGGAACTTGTAACCTATGTCACTGACAGAGAAAAGTAAATTCGGTCCTGTATTTTCCTCCAACTTACCATTCGATAATTTAGGAAAAGCAGAGGGTAATCTACAATCGTTTTATTTGTGCACCAATGGCATTTAATCGACCATCGATATTCTGGTATCCTCTATCTATCTGATGGATGTTATTAATTACACTTTTTCCATTCGCAGATAACGCTGCAATCAAAAGTGCTACACCAGCTCGAATATCAGGAGAAGACATCTTGATTCCTCTTAGTTGCGATGTTCGATCTAAACCTATAACGGTAGCTCGGTGAGGATCACATAAAATAATTTGCGCTCCCATATCAATTAGCTTATCAACAAAGAATAATCTGCTTTCGAACATCTTTTGATGCATCAAGACAGATCCTTTGGCCTGGGTCGCAGTAACAAGAACGATACTCATCAAGTCCGGAGTAAAACCAGGCCAAGGAGAATCATAAATCGTCAAAATTGAACCATCGATAAACGGCTGGATTTCGTAGTGAGATTGCGCAGGAATATGAATATCATCACCTTCTATATTCAATTGAATACCAAGTTTTCTAAAAACTGATGGAATAACTCCGAGTTCTTTTACTTGGGCATTTTTTATCCGAATATCTGATTGAGTCATTGCAGCCAAACCAATGAATGATCCGATCTCGATCATATCTGGTAGCATCCTGTGGTTTGTCCCTTTGAGCGAATTCACTCCGTGAATGGTCAAAAGATTCGAACCTACACCTGTGATGTTTGCGCCCATTCTGATGAGCATTTTACTTAACTGTTGTAAGTAGGGTTCGCAGGCCGCATTGTATATTTTAGTTTCTCCTTCAGCCAATGCTGCAGCCATTAAGACGTTTGCAGTACCAGTTACGGAGATTTCATCCATTAGAATGAAGGTTCCTTTGAGCTTGTCCGATTGAATAGAGAAAGTCCCCTCGTCATCGTCATAAACGAATTCGCCCCCTAACATTTTTAGACCATGAAAATGAGTGTCTAATCTTCTTCGCCCAATTTTATCTCCGCCAGGTTTTGGCAAGTAAGCTCTTCCTACCCTACTGAGTAGAGGCCCTATTAGCATAACCGAGCCTCGAATACGTCTGGCGTTGGTCTGAAATTCTTTGGATTTAAAATAATCTAAGTCTAGATTATCAGCTTGAAAAGTATAATCACCGGTTCCATTCTTAGTGATTTTAACACCAAGACCTTTCAGTAATTCCATAAGTCTATTGACGTCAAGAATTTCAGGAATGTTCGTAATATGAACTGGTTCGTCCGTTAATAATACAGCGCAAAGAATTTGCAGTGCTTCGTTCTTCGCTCCTTGAGGGATGAGCTCTCCTTTTAGGCTATTGCCTCCGATGACTTCAAAGGCGTCTTGATTCGACATTAGTATCGACGATTTCGGTTATTGTTGTTTCTGTTATTTCTATAACCGCCATTTCTACGGTTGTTGTTATTTCTATAGTTATTCTGCTGATGCCCGTTTGGCCGCTTATTCCTTCTCTTGTTATTAATAGGATTTGCTAAAACATCCAGGGCTGTATCTTCATCAATTCTAAACTTACCACCCGTTAAAGAGGCAAGGTCTTCTTTAATGATTTCATCACTTACGTAATGTTCTCTGTTCCAAGTTTTGTAAGCCAACTTCATGTAAGAACCAATCACTCTGAAATATCCATCTTTGACTGGTCCGTCCTCCATCAACAATGCACTATCAATCATTCGCTGAATGTTGAAACCGTAATGTCTAAATCTCATTTTATGATGAGGATAAGGAACGCGATCCGGCTTAAGAATATTTGTATCAAGCGTAGGTGTTTTCCCAGAAGGAGTCTCTACATCTATTTCGTATTCTGCTATGTGAAAAAAGTGCTTCCACAATTTGTCAATGTAATCCTCCATTTGCTTATTACGAGGATTCATTCTATTCATCAATTCAACTACCTCTTCGGCGTGCGCTTGACGTTCTTCTTTGTCTTCAATTTTCTTCACTTCTCTAATCATGAGTTGGATATTCCTTCCATACTCTGGCATGATTAAAAGATCTTTTTGAGAGTTATAAACCATTTCGGCTTGACTCTCCATATTTGTACTATTCAACTGTAACTGATTTTGCGAGGTTACGAGGTTGATCCACATTACATCCTCTCATTCTCGCGATATGATAAGAAAGTAGTTGTAGCGGAATAACTGATAAAACTACTTTCTTATCAGTTGTAGCGGAATAACTGATAAAATTGGAGTCAAAGGCTCGTCGGTATCCGGAATTTCGATCGTATAATCTGCGATTTCGCTAATTGCTGTATCTCCTTCCGTAACGATTGCGATCACTTTACCTTTTCGAGCTTTAACTTCTTGAACATTTGAAACGACCTTTTCATATGAACTTTTGTTTGTGGCAATAACCACAACTGGCATATTTTCATCGATCAAAGCAATGGGTCCGTGTTTCATCTCTGCTGCAGGATATCCTTCAGCATGGATATAGGATATTTCTTTCAGCTTTAAAGCACCTTCAAGTGCTACTGGGAAGTTGTATCCTCGGCCCAAATATAGGGCATTATTAGCATCTTTGATTTCAGATGCTATATATTTAATCTGGGCATCGGCTTCGAGAAGCTTTTCAACTTTACTTGGAATGTTTTCCAATTCGGCTACAAGCTGGTTATAGTATGACCTTGGAATTGTACCTTTTTCGTAACCTAAGTGAATGGCCATCATGGCTAAAATTGCCAATTGACCAGTAAATGCTTTTGTGGAAGCAACACCAATTTCTGGTCCCGCATGAATGTACGATCCTGCGTCTGTTAATCTTGCGATAGAAGAGCCAACAACATTGACAATTCCATAAAGCAATGCCCCATTCTTCTTAGCCATTTCCAACGCCGCCAAAGTATCCGCAGTTTCTCCGGACTGAGACAATGCAATCACAACATCTCTATCAGTAATTATGGGATTTCGATATCTAAACTCTGAGGCATATTCAACTTCCACTTGAGTTCTTGCCAATTCTTCGAACATGTATTCAGCAATTAAGCCGGAATGCCAAGAGGTTCCGCATGCCACGATAACAAAACGATCCGCATCCGCCATTCTTTTCTTTACTTGATCTATTCCTCCTAGTTTGATCCAACCCTCATTCGAGTTCAATCGGCCTCTCATCGCCTCTATCAAGATTTTTGGCTGCTCATATATTTCTTTAAGCATATAATGCTCAAAATCTCCCTTTTCTAATTCTTCAATTTTTAAATCAACCTTTTGAACTAGCGGAGTTTGTTCTTCATTAGCCATGATCGACTTAATCGAAATACGACCTTCACGAGGAATCATACAAACTTCTTCATCATTAAGGTATACTACTCGCTTAGTATAGGCTATTATAGGACTGGCATCGGAAGCACAAAAGAATTCATCCTCACCAATTCCAACTACCAGAGGACTTCCTTTTCTGGCTGCCACTAATTTGTCATTGTTTTCACTATCCATAACTACAATGGCGTATGCTCCGGTTACTTTAGTCAAGGCCAATCGAACAGCCTCTTCCAATGAGACACCTGCTTTTTCGTAGTATTCTTCAATCAAATGAGCCAATACTTCAGTATCAGTTTGGCTTTTGAAAGTATGCCCCTTTTCTAATAAGGCCTTTTTAATGACATTGTAGTTTTCTATAATTCCATTGTGGATGATCGCTAAGCGTCCATTTCCAGAAACATGAGGGTGTGCATTGATATCATCTGGTTTTCCATGGGTAGCCCATCTAGTGTGAGCAATACCAATGGTACCACTGATTTTTGCCCCACTGACATGTTTTATCAATTCTTGGACCTTTCCTTTTTTCTTATAAACATGAAAATCTCCGTTAGAAATGGCCACTCCGGCACTGTCGTAGCCTCGGTATTCTAACATTTTTAGACCATTAATGAGAACAGGATAGGCCTCTCTTTTTCCAATATAAGCAACTATACCACACATAGATTTTAGATGATTTTGTGATTGACTACTAATTTATACGGGTAAACGTTAGTTCAAGTTTAGGTTTGTACAAAGAAGAAGCATTTCCAAATAGAACTGTTCTTCTAGTGGTATTTATTTTAGGTAACGCCCTAAGATACAAAACTGGTGGTTGATCACCATCTACAATCTTTTGTAAGTAATCAGAAATAATCAATTCATAGTGGCCCTGGACAATGGGATCAGTCGTGGATAGACTCTCATACTCGCCTCCAAAAAACGCTTGGCCAAACAGATTATCATCAATTCCTGTGAACACATCATCATCATTCAGCCTGCTCAAGACTAAGTCTTCTATCGGCAGATAAGTTCCAGACATCGTACCGTCGTCATTTGCAACCGTAAATTCGATTACTGCTTCATTGACTATGATTGGGCCCAAACTCAAAATATCACTAATATCGACTTTAACATCTGGTCCAGAAAGACCCTGAACATATGTTCTTTCTTGAGAAAGATTAGTTCCATTAATATAATCTTCAACGACCGTTCCTGAAATATCCGTTTCTAGATTCATTGTTCGCACATCTATACCAGACGTAAGGAATCTGTATGAATTGATAAGCGTATCACCGTCCGTGAAGTTGGTATAGTAAACGATAAGCCCAGTTGCAGGATTCTCTCCAAAGATACTTAAAAAGTCATCTTGGCTGCTGACAGTTTTAAGATGAAAACCAAAAAACGTCTTGTCTAAATCTTGCAAGGTGGTAGAATCAATTAACACGCGACCCAAATCATTATCAATTGGAATCTTTACCATTAAGGTTTGTAAAATCGTATCACCATCTGCTTCGTACAAAGGAATATCATCGATGAATGAAGGTATCCCATCATAACTACCAACTGCCATTGGCTTGGTAGGAAACGTCTCGTGGCTGTATATTGGTTCTTCAGTACTGAAAGAATCAGACATTTCAAAAACATCGAATTGCAAATTGTCCGTGAAGGTCCCAACTGATCGTGCAGAATCTATAGCCAAAGTTAAAATAACCGAATCAATTACAATTCCATCTAAAATTGGAAAATTCAAATTTGCCGGAGTAATCTGCATAAAAACATCCGAAGAGTGATTTCCAAAGATTGGATCTGAGAGATTTCCAATAGCAAAGGATGAAACTCCGGAACCCGGACTATGGCTGATGACGGAATCTCTGATAGTGGTAGAGGTAATTACGTCAATAGTGTCAGTAAAAATCACATTTTCCTGATCTTGCGCCAATAAATCACTGCCCAATTCTGAAGGATTGGAACAAGCGTTTAGCAGAAAAACTACAAGGCAAGACGAGGCAAGTAACTTAAAAAAGTTGCCCATTTAGAAATATTAAATTGTGTTTAGGAGAGGTAAATTAGCTTTCTACTTCTTCCTCTTCCAACAGACTTTGAAAATATTCAAGATAGCTAGCCAGATAAGCTTCTGGAGCTTGATGCTCAAGTTTTGGCACTTCAACTGACTCTACTATTTTAGAATCGTCATCACTTAGTGTTTC
Organism: uncultured Saprospiraceae bacterium; assembly: GCA_937928045.1. Classification (GTDB taxonomy): domain Bacteria; phylum Bacteroidota; class Bacteroidia; order Chitinophagales; family Saprospiraceae; genus JABDJM01. The sequence continues at coordinate 64,010 of CALFWO010000029.1, forward strand.
GCTGCCAACAATCAAACCATCAATGTATTTGGCTGCACCTTGATGCAATGTAACCTTACCGTCGTTGAAGTATGCCTTCAAGTCTTCAGGTTCCAAATTATTGATAGACGCCTTAGTCATCAAATCCTCAGTAAACTGACTTTCCATTTCTGTGGAATAAAGTGAATAAACCACCTTAGAATTTTTGAAAATAGGTTCAGTCTTATAGGCAGTTTTCAAATACAATGGTATCAGACTTGTCATCCAACCATGGCAATGAACGATGTCCGGTGCCCATCCAAATTTTTTCACTGTCTCAATTACCCCTTTACAGAAGAATACCATTCTGTCTTGGTTATCTTCAAAAGGTTTTCCTTGATCATCATCAAAAACAGACTTGCGCTTAAAAAAGTCTTCGTTATCTAAGAAATAAACCTGCATTCTCGCTCCTGGTAGAGACGCTACTTTGATTATCAAAGGATAATCATCGTCATCAACGATAATATTCATCCCTGAAAGTCTAACAACCTCATGTAACCTGTGCCGTCTTTCGTTAATCGTACCAAATCGGGGCATCAATACCCTGATTTCCATACCTTTTTCCTGCACATATTGAGGCAATTTCCTTGCGATAGTAGAAATTTCTGAAAGAGCGGTGTAAGGTTCCATTTCCTGAGTAACAATCAGGACTCTTTTTTTATCCATAAATTCTGGAAGTTTAAAATATCAAATCAAAGAGCACTTTGACTAAAAATTGGTTGGCAAAATTACGAAAATTAATCCAATTCGAGCCTATCTCCCTCTAGATGAGGTATTGAGAATGCTCAATTTCGTTTCTCTGTCATAGATAAAATGATAACTTCGGCCTAAAAGTTTCGAAATAGAACCAACATGCTAATTTTTAAACGAGTAAAAGACCTTCAACTATACATTGCTGACTCAAAGAAAAAAGGGCTGAGCGTCGGATTTGTACCTACAATGGGTGCCTTACATCAGGGTCATTTATCTTTGATTAACAGGTCAAAAAAAAGTACGGATTTAACTGTTTGCTCAATTTTTGTTAACCCGACTCAATTCAATGACAAAGAAGATCTGAAGAAATATCCAAGAACAACAGAAGCGGATATTAGGTTATTGAGCTCTGAAGAATGCGATATCTTGTTCATTCCGGAGGTAGAAGAAGTTTATCCGCCAGGATTATCTACTGAATTGGATATAAATTTTTCAAAAATGGCTCAAGTCATGGAAGGAGAATTCAGACCTGGCCACTTTGATGGAATGGCTCAAGTGGTTAATAGGCTTCTGGATATCGTACTTCCAAATGAATTATTCATGGGACAAAAAGATTTTCAGCAAATGTCCATAGTTCGATCAATGCTGCTCCAGCTCAAGCGACCAATTAAGCTGATAAGCTGCGCAATAATTAGAGAAGATCATGGATTGGCTATGAGCTCTCGAAATAGAAGATTGTCCGAAAAAGTGCGTAATAATGCAAGTGTCATTTTCAATACTTTGAAATGGATGAAATCTAAGATCGAAGATGAAGCTGACCTAAAAAAGTTAAAATCTATAGCAATGGAAAAATTGTCCGTCGAACCATTTAAGGCGGAATACGTAGAAATATGTGATGGAGACACCTTACAACCCATTACAACTATGGCTGGGCATGAATTCGTCGTATGCTGTTTAGCCGTTTGGGTAGAAAAAGTACGCCTAATTGATAATCTGGTGCTGAAAGGTGATCATTTATTGAACGCATAATAATCCAAATTTGGTAAAAATAATATTACATTTTTAACTAATAAAATTTGGCTGTAACTGACTAATGCCATGAATAATATTATTAAACGTTATTCTGGCGTTGCATTTCAAAATATTGTATTTTTGTGACTATGCTAATACAAAGATTTAAATCAAAGATTCACCGAGCGACTGTTACTCAAGCTGATCTCAACTATGTTGGAAGTATCACGATAGACGAAGATTTGATGGACGCGGCCAACCTTATAGAAGGTGAACGTGTACAAATTGTAAACAATAACAATGGTGAGCGACTTGAAACTTACGTCATAACTGGTGAAAGAGGCTCAGGAATTATTTGCTTGAATGGTGCTGCCGCAAGACGAGTAGCCGTAGGAGATATTGTTATTATCATTGGTTATGGATTTATGGATTTTGAAGAAGCAAAAACTTTCAAACCGCAAATGGTATTTCCTTTAGAAGGAAACAAATTGCCATAAATCATTGATCTTTAACCTAAAGCGTACACAAACATTCTTGATATTTTAATTTGATCATCGAACAGATGAATCTGAAATTTTCAATTTCCGCTTTAAATTATTATTAGATTATCTTTGTTCTATAAAAACAAAGTCCCTTGTTAAAGTACCTTATCAACTTCCTAAAGTTTTGTTTGTTTATCAGCTTCGGCTTAGGAATTCTTTACTATCTCTATTACAATTTAAATACTGACTATCAAGCTCAATGTGCGCTAGATGGTGTAGCAGCTGCCGATTGTAGTTTGATGGCCAAAATCATAACAGATTTTAAGTCAGCCAATATTTTCTGGGTATTCATGGTATTCTTAGCTTTCACCTTATCCAATGTTAGCAGAATGATTCGATGGGGAATGCTTATGAGAAACATGGGTTATCCAATCCGCAATGGAATAGTGTATATGTCTATCATTCTAGGATATTTCTTCAATTTGTTTTTTCCTAGGTTAGGAGAGTTTGTTCGGGCTGGAACAATAGCCAAATACGATGAAGTTCCTATGGAAAAAGTGGTTGGAACAATCGTAGTTGATCGGACAATGGATGTGCTCTGTCTTGCTTTGGTAATGGCACTTGCTTTCGCTGTGGAATATGATAATTTAATGAACTTCATAAATGCTAATCGCCCTGCAGATGGCCCTGGTATGTTCTCTCAAACTTGGTTCAGCGTATTTATTCTAGGTAGCATAGCAATAGCAGGTATTCTTTGGAAGTTTAGAAAAAACCTGCAGTCCACTAAATTTGGCCAAAAGATATCTGGAATATTCAAAGGTCTTTGGGAAGGAATACAAACCATTTTTACTCTTAAAAAACCAATCCTATTCATATTACATTCCTTGAATGTCTGGCTTATGTATTTCCTAATGGCCTATCTGTGTTTCTTTGCATTTGATCCAACGGCGCACCTAGGTCTTAGGGCTGGCTTAACGGTATTTGCATTTAGCGCATTGGGCGTATTGATTCCATCTCCAGGCGGAATGGGAACTGTTCACTGGCTAACAATTCAAGCATTGGCGCTTTACGGAGTGGGAAAATTTGCAGCATTTTCATTTGCTAATATTCTCTTTTTCAGCATTCAGATTTTTTACAATATTATCGGAGGAATTATTTGCTTGGTTATTCTTTATTTTTTGAATAAAAAAACACCATTAACCAATAATTCTGACATTTCAGATGTTCCAGACCAAAAAGCTGAAATATGAAATGGGAACGAATTCAAGCTAAAATACTCACACTGGAGGACCTACAGCTAAAAACTCAATCGTTGAAAAAGGAAAACAAGAAAGTGATTCTAACCAATGGTTGTTTTGATTTGGTGCATCTCGGTCATTTACAATACCTTTGTGAAGCCAGTACTCTTGGCGACTTTTTTATTGTGGCCGTAAATTCTGATAGTAGTGTTCGAAATTTAAAAGGAGAACATCGCCCAATAAAAGGAGAGTTGACTAGAGCAAGCCTCTTAGCATCGTTAACTTTTGTAGATGCTGTCGTGCTTTTTTCAGCCCCAACACCAATTGACATAATTCAAGCTATACTTCCTGATGTACTTTGTAAAGGAGGAGATTGGGAAATAGATCAAATCGTAGGAGCTAAGGAAGTAATGGCCGCTGGGGGATCTGTTAAAAGAATATCTTTTTTACCAGGACATTCTACTACTTCTTTGGAACAAAAGATCAAGTCCTACTTATAAATCATAAGCAAACATTGAATTTATGCTTATTCGTGAGATCATAGAATATTTGGAACAAATCGCTCCTACGAGTCTTCAAGAGTCGTACGATAATGCAGGTTTGATTACAGGAAATCCAGATTGGAAAGCTAAGAAAGCATTGATTTGTTTGGATGCCATTGAGAAAATTGTAGACGAAGCGATTGCACAAGGTTGTAATCTTATCATTGCCCACCACCCCATTGTTTTTCGTGGTCTCAAACGATTTAATGGAACGGATTACGTCCAACGGACTATCATCAAAGCCATTAAAAACGATATTGCCATTTATGCCATTCACACGAACCTAGATAATGTCTATCAAAATGGAGTAAATGGGAAAATTGCGGAAAAACTCAATTTGCAAGATTGTAAGGTATTGGCTCCAAAACCCGGTTTAGAAAGAGCAATCATCTATGCTCCATTGATCCTTGCAGATAGATTAAAAAAAGATTTGGAGGTTCTAGGAGAAGCTTTAGCCGGAGGCAGTGGATATGATTTTTCAGGTTTAGGTATTTCGACGAATGGCGGTCGAGCAAAAATTGACTTTCAATATGCCGGACAATTTAGAAGGCAAGTTGAAACAGAGATCAAAGGATATGGCTCAGGTATTAATTATGATATCATTCCCTTGGCCAATATCAACAACCAAGTGGGTTCTGGCCTGATAGGAAGGTTAAAAAAGCCTTTGACCGAGAAAGAATTCTTAATTAGAGTGAAGAAAAAAATGAAGGTAGGGGTTATCAGACATACTGCTTTAAGAAATAAAAAAGTAGCAAAAGTCGCTCTCTGTGGTGGATCGGGTAGCTTTTTATTAGCAAAGGCTAAATCAGCTGGAGCCGACGTATTTATTACAGCGGATTTCAAATATCACGAATTCTTTGATGCTGAAGACCAATTGGTCATTGCTGATATCGGGCATTACGAAACAGAACAATATACGATAGAGCTTTTAGAGCAGATTATTAATGAGAAATTTCGTACTTTTGCGACTTATTGTACGGCGGTAAATACCAATCCAGTCCAATACTTCTAACACCTAATAAAAGACTAGTCAAAATATGGCAACAGAAATCACTGTAGCTGACAAGCTTAAACAACTTTTCCAACTTCAAAAAATTGATTCAGAAATAGATCAAATTAATATCCTCAAAGGAGAACTACCAATGGAAGTTCAAGATTTAGAGGATGAATTAGCGGGTCTACAAACAAGAATTAATCGTTTGACTGAAGGTTTGAACGACATGAAATCTGACGTTAGCAGGCACAATGCGGCCATCGCTGAGGCAAATACCTTAATTGAGAAGTATAAGGGACAAATGGACAATGTCAAGAATAATCGTGAATACGATGCCTTGAACAAGGAAATCCAAATGCAAGAGTTAGATATCAAATTGGCAGAAAAGCGAATTAGAGAAGGTGATGGTCAATTGGTAAATAAAGAGGAGACACTAAAAGCTGCTCAAGAACGTTACGATCTTAAAGCTTCGGCTTTAGAAACGAAAAAAGTGGAACTGGAGAAAATTATCGAAAAGACCACCAAAGACGAAGAGAAATTAGGAAAGAAAAGAAACAAAGCCAGTAAAGTAATCGAAGACAGATTATTGGCCTCATACAATAAAGTTCGAAACAACTATCGTAATGGTGTAGCAGTAGCTACCGTTTCAAGAGATTCTTGTGGAGGGTGCTTTAACAAGATTCCGCCGCAAGTTCAACTTGAAATCGGAACTCACAAGAAAATTATTGCTTGTGAACATTGTGGTAGAATTCTAGTTGACGATCATTTACTAGAACCTGCAGCGGCTAAGAAATAATGACCGCCAGGAACCAAATAAAAACGCTAAAGCCTTGGAGAATTTCTTCAAGGCTTTTTTGTCTTTTGATTGCTTTCATTTTTTTAGCATTACCAATTTCACTTCAGGCTCAGAAAACATTTGAATTTACTCCTATTGCAAGAACAGCCTATGATGCTGCATTGAGTTTGAGATTTGAAGACGCCAAAAAAAATTGCCAACAACTCCGAGACCAAGAACCAGAAAATTTAATCGTCTTCCTTATTGAAGATTACATTGATTTTTTCACTGTGTTTATAAATGAAGAATATGATGAGTTCAGGTCATTAGAAAAAAACAAGTCTGATCGATTGCAAAAGATCAAACAAGGAGATCAAAAATCTCCTTATTATAAATATTGTGAAGCTGAAATTCAACTTCATTGGGCACTAGCCAGACTAAAATTTGAAGAATATTTTTCCGCGTTTATCGAAGTAAAAAATGCCTATAAGCTACTAATTCAAAACGAAAAAGACTTCCCTAATTTTATAGCCAACAAAAAAAGTTTGGGAGTGATTCATGCTTTGGTTGGAACCATTCCTGAAAATTATCAATGGGGTGTAAAATTACTAGGAGGCATGGAAGGAGATATTGAAAAAGGGCAAAAAGAAATTGAATCAATCATTCAATACTCTCAAAACAACGATTTCATATTTCGTGAAGAAACCGGTGTGATGTATTCATTTTTAATGCTACACCTTAAGAATAACGGGGATCGTGCTTGGAAAAACATCTTAGACTTAAACCTTGACCACAAGACAAACCCGTTGGCAGCTTTTACCATTGCTAATATTGCTCTTAGGACAGGAAGAAATGATCAAGCTATAAAGATTCTCTTAGAAAGACCGACTGGACAAAATTTTGCGCCATTTCCATACCTTCACTACCTACTTGGTCTTGCTAAACTTTACCGCCAAGATGATGATGCGGCAAAATACTTATCCAAATATATTGAAGAATTCCGTGGAGTCAATTATATCAAGGAAGCTTATCAAAAAATGGCCTGGGGAGATCTCATCGCTGGGAATGAATCTGGATATTATGCCAAAATGAAAAAATGTGCGGAGCATGGTAGCAACATCATTGGTGGGGATAAAATGGCCATGCGAGAAGCAGAGCGAATGACAGCGCCTAATGCAATATTGATTAAATCACGGCTTCAATTCGACGGCGGATACTTCGAAGAAGCATTAAATACTTTGCAAAATAATCGTGCTGAATTCAATCAAAACAAAGACAGAGTTGAATATTTATATCGGCTAGGTCGAACCCAACAACAACTAGGAAAAAATACTACTGCGATTGCCAACTACGAAAACACTATTGCAGAAGGCAGAGATTTGCCAGAATATTTTGCTTGCAACGCGGCACTTCAATTGGGAATCATTTATGAGTCATTGAATGCTCAAGAGCAAGCAAAAAAATATTTTAAAGAGTGCCTTTCAATTCGTCCCAGCGAATACAAATCAAGTTTACACCAAAAAGCCAAAGCCGGAATTCAGCGCTTGAAGTAAAAACTTGGAACAGAAAAACTAGTTATTTAATTAAGCTATCTGCCTAGTCAATTTTTCTATGAACTTTCCAACATGAATTCCATCTACTAAGGCATGATGAACTTCTATTGAAATAGGCATCAATAAATCATCTCCTTGTTTAAAATACTTTCCGAAAACGATTCTCGGGATAGAGTCTGTTTTTCCTGATCTCGCATGTTTGAATTGAGTAAAACTAACCCATGGAATTGATGTAAAGTAGATTAAATCCGAGCGATACTTCTCCGGTTCCAAATCAATACTATTTTTCCTGAAATCGATCTCTTTCTTTCCTTCTTCGTGAAAAGTTGAAAAAATGGGATGATAATTAAAATACCCGAAGGTGAAAGTTTCATCTTCTTTTAAAATTGTAGATCCGGGATGTATGAGTTCATATTCCAAGATTTCATTATTAACAATTCGGTGTTTGAATTCTGGAATTTCGTTGGCCACTTTCATACATACATGTAGGGAGGCCAATAAAAAAGAATAATCATTCTTTTTACAAAAAGAATAAAGACCATTGATATTTACGTTACAAGTAATATTGAAAAAAGGGTCGTCGTATGATTTATAAAAATCAAATGTTTTTTTTCGCTCGTACTGATCCAGATTTATTTTCTTATACATTCGCTAGGCTAGATCTTGTCGGAATATCTCTTCCATTAGGTTAAATAATTCCGGATGTTTCTTGGAGAAAAGTTCTGGTTGGCTGAAAAAATATTCTGAAACCACTGATAAAAACTCAGCTTGATTGGTGGCTCCATAAGGATTAATATCAGACTTACTTTTCTTTATCTCTACAATTTTATCATGCATCATCTTTACCCAAGGTATCGTAAATTGTCTTTGGGCGAGCATTTCTGGCAGACCATCAATAGCTCCATCGGACTTATCCAAAAGATGAACAAATTCATGAATCCCGACATTGCTTTTGCTCCATTCATTGTCGAAACCTTTGCGAAGCGCTGGCTTTGACAAAATCATAACTCTGTTCATAGCGCCAGAACCGACTTGTCCTAAGATATTTCTGTTTTTGCCAGTTGTCTCATAATTTTTGTTAAAACTATTTGCATAAAGAAATACTTCTCCCAGATTTCTGTATTCCCATTGTGGAAATCCAAAAATCGGAATAACCGCGCTGGATGCCACTAATATTTTATCTAAATCCTCCACTTCCGTATCTGCTCCAACGATGACAATATCATCAAGAAAATAAAGAATGGCTTGTTCAAACCGATCTTTTTCTTCCGCATTCAAAACTTGGTAAAATCTGACTTTTTCAACCAATAAAGATCTCCATGATTTCTTAAAAGGTTGACGTACTCTTTTCTTCTCGTAGAAAAATGTGCGCCAAGTCGCTAACATTAGCAAAGACAATAGAACGAAAATACTTACAACCTTAGGTATCAATTCTTTTCTAAATGGTGAATTCTTAAAGATAACTTTTATTTCAAATCCAGCTATAGATTATGCCGATAACATGAAGCGTAACCTTAAAGGAATTGGAATTATGAAATTTGATACTTAAATTCGACAATGAGAATCATCATCTTACTTATAATTTTTTCCCTTTGTAATTTTGTTTGCCAATCTCAAGTCTATTTTTCTCAAATATTAGAAAACTATGTCTTGCTAGGGCCTGAAAATGTTTCAGATGTAAATGTTGACGTTGCTAACTTTTATAAAAGTGATTTACAAGGCGCTTCGAACCAACTTCAAAAATTTATATCAGACAACCAGAATACAATCGCAAAATTGAAGGAAGGTAAAGTTCGTAAGAAAGTCAAAAGAGAAATTGAGGCAATAGAATTCGACACTGAGAAAGTTCAAGATGAATTAGAAATTTATCTTGAATATATATTGCTTTGGGAACAATGCATATCGCAAAAAACAAATGAGGCAGCATTAGTCATTTTCATAAAAGACAACCCAAGAAAATGCATTAAGATCCAAACCAAAATCGGCGACATCGACCCGAAGGGATTGAAAATTGAAACAAAAGAAATTGCTGAAGATCCCATAGAATTTATTCGTATGCAAACAGCCGCACCGAGAACAATGTGGGTGAAGAAGAAGGTTGACAACAACTGTGTTTCTGCTGACCCAGATGATTGTTTAGTTTGGTGCTTGGTAGAAGTTACCGGCGGCTACAGCATGTCTGAAGGTAATATCCAATATAAATCTTTCGAAGGCTGTCCTAAGGGATTTGAGATCAATGCCGAAGCCATGGTTTGTCAAAGAGCGAACGCTGAGGTATCAGGAAAAGATTCAAAAATGTTTTTTCTTTCAACTCCCGATCATACCGACTTAAAGGTCATAAGTTGGCAAAAAGTTGATTGTTCAAATTGAGTTAAAATATTGGATTTTTTAACTTTATAGTATGATATTTGTAGCAAATACGAATACTTAAGCCCTGTAAGAAAAAACTGTTTGAAACATTTTTGAAAATGTTCACTTCCTTTATCTGCAGAGCATTCCTAAAAGCGATTTCAAACAATATGACAAATTTTAGTCGATTCAACTCAGCCCTATTCATTTCGATTCTGATGTTTGCATTTCAAATAACTGTTGTCACAGTTTCAAGTGCTATGGCGGACACCATAATATTGAATGATATCAATTTATCAACTTCACTATGTTCAGGACTCTTAGTTGATGATGGCGGCGTAGACAATAACTATAGCGATGACCAAAATAACGCTTTGACAATACAAAGTCCTGGGGCTGCAGCTTATCAATTAAATTTCCAGACCTTTTTAACTGAATTGTGTTGTGATAATTTAACTGTTACAGGATTTACAAATGGGGTTCAATCTTTTTTCGAAACCTTTCGCGGAAACCAAAGTGGAGCAATGCGAACCATTCCCGCTGAATATTTAGAAATTAATTTTTCTGCCGATGGATCAAGTGCAGACCTTGGATTCGAAATTGCATTTAGTTGCATAACCCCATCCATTCCAGTTGCGAATTTTTCGGCGTCAAATACAATTCCTTGTGATTCCGAGGTAAACCTATCTGATCAATCTTCAGGGTTTCCGGACAGCTGGTCATGGTACTTAAATGATATTCTAGTATCAAATGAGATGAATCCATCGATTGATTTAATGATGGAAGGATTTTATTCAGTAAAACTAGTTGCCTGTAATGCTTTGGGTTGTGACACGTTGGAGAAAATCGATTACATCAATTATATCGCCGGACAAGAATTTTGTGATACCACTTATTTGATAAACAACTTAAATGCATTTAGCGCAGAATGTACTGGAGTAATTGTCGATGATGGAGGAATCAATGGCCATTATTCTAATGACATAAATTCAAATTTAAGAGTTAATGTTCCCGGTGCCATTGGCTATAGAGTTACCGTTAAAAATTTTAATACGGAGGCTTGCTGTACAGAATTATACATTCTTAAAGACGACGGAAATGGGCAGCAATTTGTACAGTCATTTACCGGGAATGTTTCCACCCCAAATTCATTTGACATTTATGGGAATGAAATAATTTTCAATTGGCTTAGCAACGGAGGACAAGGTGCAGAAGGATTCGATATTACTTGGGAATGTCTAGTTCCATCCGAACCTTCAGCTGATTTCTTTGCCGGAAACACACAAGTCTGCAATGGTTTCATTTCATTATTCGATCAAAGTTCTGGCGTTCCTGATTCCTGGGAGTGGTTGATTAACGGTGTAGTTATATCTACTGAACAAAATCCTGAGTTTCTATTAACTAATGAAGGGATTTACGATGTAGAACTGAGGGCTTGTAATAGTTTTGGTTGCGATACAATTATTAAAGAAAATTATATCACATATGAAGCAATAGGATTTTGCGATACATTCTACTTTAATGGTTTCCAGCAAATCAATTCTTGTCAAGGAGTTCTATATGACAATGGCGGACCTGATGGGGATTATCAACCATTTGAAGGTGGAGACTTTGAGCTTAATTTCCCTGGAGGAGATGGTGTTCGGATAACAGTAAAGTCATTTAATGTCGGAAATGATGCATCACTGTTTATTGAAGATCCGCAGAATGGAATTTTCTTATATAATTTAACCGGCGAAGTAGATAGCTTTTCTTTTGAAGTTGCTACTTCTCAACTATACATGGGATTTTACGGTGGTTTTGAAACTGCCCCTGGTTTTGAAATCACTTATGAATGTATTGATGCAAGTTTACCGGTTTCATTTTTTGATATTGCGCAGCAAGCTCAATGCAGTCCAATCGTAGAATTTTCAAATCTAACATCAGGACTAGCCTCTGAATGGACCTGGAAAGTCAATGGGAATTTCGTTTCAGATCAATTCTTGTACACTCATGAATTAGAACCTGGCGTAAGTACAACCATTTCGCTTACCGGTTGCAATGCGATTGGTTGTGATACCTATACATTGCCTACTCCACTATTATTTGATCCCGCCAGCACGGATTGTGCGGTAATTAATTTGTCAGAGAATAACTTTGCACAGTTTTCTAATAACTGCGAAGGAACACTTTATGACTCTGGTGGTCCAAATGGAAATTACTCCGGACTATCTTTTCCGACAATAAGAATAAGCAATCAAGATGTAGAAGGATATGAAATTAATGTTGAAGAAATGAACTTAGCACCAGGGGATTACTTAGAAGTTTACCAAGCCAATGACTATAGCTTTACTTATATTCAAACGTTAGATAACTCCACTACCGATTTTAATTTTTACGCTTACGGAACAGATCTAATCATAAATTTCTATTCTAACAATGTAGAAGGCGCTGAAGGATTTAAAATCAACTGGGCTTGCAAAACAGATAGTATTCCACCGTTTCTTCAGGTTAATTTTTTCGATGACTTCTGCAGTAACACTTTCTTTTTCGAGTCCTTTTCATTTGCGGCAGATCAAATAATTTGGGACCTTGGAGATGGAACCATTACGACTGGAGAGACCGTTAGCCACACTTATACAGACAACGGCGACTATACGGTAACTGCAATGGCCATCAATGATATTGATACCAGCTTTTTCACAACAACAGTACAAGCTAATTTCAAAGAAGTTGAATTTGATGCACCCACTGAGATATTTGTCAATCTCGCTTTTACTGCTGAGTTAACCAGCCATGAAGAGTTCGAATACGTCCAAAATTTTTGGTATCTAAATGGTGAGTTCATAGGTGATGGTCAATCTATAACCTTTAACCTTAGTCAGGTAGGCAACAATGAATTGCGTTGTGAAATGTTAGATAATTATGGATGTGAAACCATTTTTGTTCAAACCATTGAAGGACTTATGAACTCCTCAAACATCAATCCTTCGGATTTGACTTTTTCAATATATCCGAACCCAACACCTGATAAAATAAGAATCGAAGGATTAAATGTATTGAATATTAATACGCATGTTCAAATTCATGATGCTTTGGGACAACAGTTTTTTAATCAAGATTTAGTAAAAAATAACGAATTACTAAATTTAGACTTGACTGCATTAAAACCTGGAGTTTACTTCATAACCATTGAAGTTGATGCTCAAAAAGGCACCAAGCGATTTGTTAAGCTTTAAAACCCTTAACGGAATATACAAAAATTAGATTTGCATTTATTTTGGCAGGGTTACCAATTCAATCGAGTTGCTAAACCTTTGCGCTAAGTATACGTTAATGTCTATGGTCAAAGCGATTAAGTCTAAGGTTCTTAGTTTCTTTGTCGCTACACATCAATGAGTAATAAATCCAATTTTGGTACTGAAGAGTTAGGAAAGTTGCTTCGCAAACAAGCAATCCCAGCATCTATAGGCATTCTGGTGATGTCTATCTATGGAATTGTAGATACTATTTTCATCGGAAGATGGGTAGGTTCAAATGGGATAGGAGCTGTTACTGTAGTTATGCCTATCACCTATTTAATCTCAAGCATAGGAATGGCTATTGGAATTGGTGGTTCTTCAATTATCTCGAGAGCATTGGGTGAAGAAAACCCAAAGAAAGCCATTAAAACATTTGGTAATCAAATCGTGCTAACGTTTTCACTGGCCACATTAGTTGTTATTCTTGGTTTTCAATATTGCGAATTCGTCATAGATTTATTTGGTGGAAAAGGTGAAGTTTTTGAACCGGCTGTTACTTATTTTAAAATTAGCCTATTTGGTATTCCATTTTTGGCCTGGGCCATGATGAGTAATACCGTGATTCGGGCTTTAGGATATCCTAAGATGGCGATGTATGTCCTCATTGTTCCTGCCATCGTAAATCTAATCTTAGACCCTATTTTAATTGCCTATTTCGACATGGGAATAAGTGGTGCCGCGTGGGCGACTACTATTGCTTATTTCATGAGTGCCATTTACACGCTTTGGTTTTTCATTTTCAGACAAAAACAAATGAAGTTGACTGGAGCGTCGCTGATGCTTTCTTCAGAAATCATCAAGGAGATAACTTCACTTGGCTCAGTTACCCTAGCTCGCCAAGGAACCATTGCTGCACTTTCGATTTTATTAAATAATGCTTTATTTACCTATGGCGCAGAAGCCGGATTATCGGCTTATGGAATTATTGGTCGTGTTATGATGTTTGCCAATTTCCCGGTGCTTGGTGTCACTCAAGGCTTTATTCCTGTAGTAGGATTTAATTTTGGGGCAAAACTATTCAATAGAGTAGAAAATTTGATTCGTATTTCGATCAAAGCTGCAACTTTCATTGCTTTGGGAATCTTTGTTTGTATCATGGCCTTCACACCTTACATCGTCAGGATATTCACAACAGAGCAAGAATTAATCGAGGTAACGGTTACAGCTATTAGAATAGCATTCTTAGCTACGCCTTTAATTGCGATCAATCTAATTGGAAGTGCCTACTATCAAGCGATTGGAAAAGCAATTCCAGCGCTACTACTAACCTTAACTAAGCAAGGGTTTTTCTTGATTCCACTAATACTGTTATTGCCAGGACTTTTTGGAATCAATGGAATTTGGGCCGCATTCCCTATTGCCGATGCAGGAGCGGCATTAGTTACTTTCTGGTTCCTGAGAAAAGGATTGATTGACCTTAAAAAGATGAAAGAAATATCTGAGTAATGTTTAATTTTGGTTATGAATATTATTCAGTCAATTTACTACTTATTGATTACTTTATTGATTATTACGAGCTGTACAGAACAACCGAAAAATGCTCAAAAGAACAATACAACTACTCCCAAAGCAAATACAATTATTAAAAAAGAGACCTCTGAAAAATTAGCTCCTCAAGGTCCAACACAAGATACCAAAGAAACTATTGAAGGCATGTTTGTTTATATGGCGGACGCAAATATGTTTTTTCCTTGTGATGGTTCTGCACGTCTTCCTATTGCTTCTTCTCCAGTATATTTAGAATTAGAAAAAAATTACTTGGCATTGGTCGATGGTGGAACCAAAATTTTCGTTGAAGTAACCGGCGAAATCAAAGCCTCGAAATCCGTTGAAGGAAACACGACGCTATCAACACTTTTCATTTCGAAAATTAATAGAATAAGTAAAGATCAGAAATGTTAGATTGCGCCAATAGAAACGGGGAATCAAAAAGACTCCCCGCATCACTAAATACTAAACGGCGCTATCTTTTTATTCAACAATAATTTTCTTGGTGGTACTCCCTTTTTCTGTATTCACTTGAAGGAATTATATTCCTTTTTGGTTAGGAGTGTTTACCGTAAGATGGTTAGTTGCTAGATTGTTATAGTCAATATATTCTAATTCTCTACCAAGATTGTCCATCCAAAATATTGATGTCATTTTCGTTTCTTCGTAAAATTGAATAGAGATAAATTCATGCGCAGGATTAGGACTAACAAGGGCTTCTAATGAAACTTCTTTTTTTCCTAAACTACTTAAAACAAAAGTTGGAAAATAGAAATCAGCACTGATATCCCAACTGGAGACAATTTGGCTAGCAACCGGTTCGTAATAGCCAGCACCTATCTCCGCTAATGGCAATAGATAACCTCTTTTTCTATATTCAACAAAATCATGTGTGATTTGATCTGACAAACTCCAGGCTCCATTTACTGCTGTGTATATCTCAATATTAGAAAGATGAATTAATCGACATACATCAGAAAAGGACTCTTGATGCGGAGAGATATATTCTCCTTCGGCATCAAAGACATATACATCTTGAATGTGAATAGAATCCGTTCCATTTGGCCTCACGTCAATTTCAAAACGCTCCATATGAACAGTATCACCCAAAGAAATATTGAAAGGAATATTTCTGCCGGGTCCAAAATGAACCCCGTGATAATAAATCCATTCTTGAGGGGTAGAAGATCCCATGGTTGCCATTTCTCCCATGATTTGCAATCCTTCATCTTCAATTCTGAAAGGCATATACCAGTTCGCTCCGGCGGTTTCCAAATAATTTAAATAAAAATCTACGGACTCAAATACTTCCGGCACATTCACCAAATCTTCTCCGCCAACAATTTTAACGTGGCCCAAAGCATTATTTTCATTGATATCCATGATTAATTCTCCTGCAATAATATCTGAAGTATTGCCATAGGCGCTGAAATCAAAAACAGAATTGGGTCCCGAATCTCCAAGATCTACATCAAAGGCCTGGTCGCCTCCGGAAGAAAAAGCAACAAACCATTCATCTCCGATAACGGGTATAATATCAGAAGAATAAATTGGAGTTTGAGTCCATAACGAGAATTGGATTCCAATTACTAACAGACAAATAAAAGTTAGTTTCATTCATTTGTTTTTTGATGAGCAGTAATCATTCAAACATCAAAAAACAAGCCAAGACCTTCCTTTATATTTGATTATCAATACATTAGATATTAATTTACAATCAAATATTTAGTGAACGGTCATTAATCTTTAGTAAAGAACCTATAATCTAGAGAAGAGGTAGATCCGGTAATCTCAAACAGGAATATCAATTTCAGAGTTTCATTTAAGACATTAAAAAAGGATCCACAAATACTTGTGAATCCTTTTTGTAGCGAGAGGGAGACTTGAACTCCCGACCTCTAGATTATGAATCTAGCGCTCTAACCAGCTGAGCTACCTCGCCAAGATTGCCTTATTCCTAAAGCGAGCGCAAAGATACGTGTTTTGCACATTTGAAACCAAGAAAATTCAATAAATTTTATTCTTATCGAACTTAAAGGACTTGGGATTGCATACTGTTGGATGCGTGATTAGTACCTAGAATCAAATGAATTAGAGTAGAATGAATGGCAATTCGTTCGAAAAGCTTATACAACAACTACTTACGGCTCATTACAGCTTCTATCATTCCCGAAACAGAGGATTTTCTAAGAATGATTCATCCGAAAGTGTTTTCAAAAAAGCAAGCAAATTACTTTTCTCTTCATCAGTCAAATTCATAGGCTTAATCAAAGGACTTTGTTCCTCATTATTTTCGCCACCCTTGTTATAATGATCGATTACTTCCTCCAATGAGTTTACAGATCCATCATGCATATATGGTGCTGTAAATTCTATATTTCTTAGGGTAGGTATCTTAAACTTTGCAAAGTCTTCTGGCAAATCAGTAACTCTGGCTCGGCCAGCATCTATGTAATTTTCATACAACCCATTGTTTTCAAATCCAAAGTTGGTAAAATTAAATCCGGAATGGCAACTAGAACAATTGGTTTTTTCCCCAAAAAATAATTCGCGCCCTAAATGTTCATCATCACTCAAGGCGTCTAGATTATTCTGATAAAAATATTGGTCATATCGACTATTTCCACTGATTAAGCTCCGTTCAAAACAAGCCAGAGCCCGAGTGATAACAAAAGCATCTATCTCTCGGTCATATGCCTTAGCCGCCATCGAAACATAAGATTGATCTTGGCCAATGCGCTCAGCTAGCAATACTATATTGAAGTCAAATTCATTGTGTTCTTGAAGCGGCACAAGAATCTGCATTTCTAAAGTTGGAATTCCACCTTCTCTTAATAAATATGGATGGTATCCAACATTGGTCAAGGTTGGTGAATTGCGGTTACCCAAACGATCCTCAACACCGAGACTTAAAGCAACATCATCGCTAAAAGCTTTGCCCGGTTTGTGGCATGATGCACAACTGATTGAGTTATCAACAGATAGCGCTTTGTCATAAAACAATCTTTTCCCCAACTCCCATCTTGCGGTGGTAAATTCATTCTCTTCGGGAAAACTCATTTCCGGAAAGCCTTCAGGAATCTCCATCAGTTCAGCAAACTGCAAAGAACTATTGTCTGGCTCATCTTTACAAGAAGCAAGAAAAATTAATAGGATAAAAAGGATAGCAGTACGAAGGTGCATCCTATTTGACAATAAGCTTTTTGGAGGTTAATGGTATGTTGTCTCTTAGCAATGTAATGATATACATGCCATTGGTTGGCAAATTAAGTTCAACAATTTTTTGACCCTTAGCTTCTATCGCTGTCATTTGTTGACGTCCGAGAATATTGGAAACAACAATTTGATAATCGCCGTCCAAGTCTGCATTGATTTGAACTTCTGTCTGACCGGAATAAGTTGGATTAGGAAAAACTTGAAAGGATTTTAGACCATCTAAGTTGACCGTAGAAGAAAGCGGACCTGATGCGGTAAAAACATCGTCACTCATATTTATCAATGCTCTTCTAGCCTGTAGAATTTCTCCGTGCACTACTACTCCATTATTGACCGAAATATCTTCCAGAATTTTAGCGCAATCAGCAGAAATATAAAGTTCAACCTTATTATTTTCTGCAACTACATCCATTTCAATACTTGTCTCAAAATAATTTCCATCTCCTAAGCCGTGCAATTGAAATAGCTGATCATAGTTCGATCCTCCAAATCCTTCGATTGCAACAAATCTATAGCCTGGATCCCATCCCCAGTGCATAGAGGGAGATTGAGGTGCCAATGGATGATCTGCAGCATAAGAAGCAGGATCTAAATGATTAAAATCTGGGCCCACTCCAACGTGAAATTTGATCATTTCCACAGTAGAAATGTTGTGATTTCCAAGATCTACTTCGTTAATTTTATCTGCATCAACCAAAATGTGAACATCGGTCATTGGCGTTTCAATTCCATTGTCATGTACAATTGTGATTTCAGAAATGTAATACTGAAGACGGGTAACCTCAAAGTCATCACCCATATTATTTTGGGCTCCTTTTTCAAATTCAAACAACTCAGTTCCTAATGTATGTTGAAAATTAATCACCACATTATTCTGGGCAACTACATCAAGACCTAAAATTGAAATTATAAATACAAGTAGTAAAGTTTTTTTCATTCTATTTAATTTTAACCATTTGGGGTAGTTGATTCGAATACTCTGAAGCTAGCAGATAGACCTTTTTACCAAATATTCGTCTCACTAATAAAGATACTCAATAATTTCAGGGCTTTTCGAAGATTTTAGTCAAAATCCGCCAAATCTTAACTTTTTGATGATTTAATGAGCCGTGTTGCAAATTATCTCTTGAATTTCGACCAAAATTTTTCAAATCTATACATTGAAAACATTTTAAGCGAAAAATGGCTTTAAGAAGGGATTAATCATCAAAATGGAAAGAACGAACTCTAAAGTAATAATCATAGGTGCCGGACTAACAGGTCTTACGCTTGCATATTTGTTAAAGAAAAATAATATTAAGTCGGTCATTGTTGAGGCAAGAAATCGATTAGGAGGAAGAATCTTTACTAAAAGAGTTGAGGGACAAGCGCCCGTAGAGATGGGGGCGACTTGGTTAGGAAAAAAACACAGCGGTGTCACTAAATTACTTGAAGAATTGGGTATTGGAATATTCGAACAAGCGCTGGGTCATCGAGCAATTTATGAGCCTATTTCTACGAGTCCTCCACAGCTCGTGACATTGCCGCTTAATGATGAACCAAGTTATAGAATCCAAGGAGGAACTGATCAGTTAATAAATGAGCTCTCTAATCAGTTAGACTCCACAAATATTTACTTGAACCAATCAGTAGAATCAATTTCTAGTCAAGCCGATGGACTAGAGGTAATCTGCAATTCTCACATTTTTAATGCAAAATTTGTCGTCTCTACTTTACCTCCATATTTACTATGTGAAAAGATAAATATAACACCGAAATTACCTCAAGATTTATTAAACGTCGCTAAAAGTACGCATACTTGGATGGGCGATTCTATAAAGGTGTCTTTGACCTATAAGCAACCATTTTGGAAATCAGAAAAAAGCAGTGGTACCATCTTTAGCAACGTTGGCCCAATTCCTGAAATGTATGATCACTCAAATTTCGAGGATAACTTATTTGCATTAAAAGGATTCTTCAATGGTGTATATTTTTCATTATCCAAAACAGAACGTCTTGAAATGACATTACAACAACTCGAAAAATACTACGGACCAATAGCCAGAGAATACCTAAACTACGAAGAAGCTGTTTGGCGCAATGAACCCGAAACATTTACTTCATATAATCAACATATTTTGCCTCATCAAAACAATGGGCATCCAATTTTCAGAAAACCCTATTTAAATGGCCATTTTTTTATTGCAGGTTCAGAGACTTCAACAAATCATCCTGGCTATATGAACGGTGCCATACATTCTGCTAATTTTATTCTACAACAATTAATCAATCAAGATGTATAAATCAATATATTTTTCTATTCTTTTGGCTATGATATTCTCCGGATGCAAAACTACCGAATCAGGCAACAACACTAATGACATAGAAAAAAATTCAAAACAGTCTATTGAAGATGACATTTTAAATAAATGCATTTTAGCTCACGGTGGGGAAAAATATAAAACCGCGAAGTATAGCTTTGAATTTCGCAAAAAACAATATTCCTTCCGCAACAATGGAGATCAATACGAATACAAGGTCAGCAGCACAAAAGATGGGGTAACCTCCATTAATACTTTAAATAATCTTGGATTAACTCGCGTGGTCAATGGTAAAAAATTATCACTCGACGAAAAGCAAATCAACGGCTTTTCTGGAGCGTTGAATTCCGTCATTTATTTTGCAACGCTGCCATACAAACTTCAAGATGCTGCAGTAAATAAAAAGTATATTGGTGAGACAACAATCAAAGACAAGCCTTATCACATTTTACAAATCACTTTTGATGAAGTTGGTGGAGGAAAAGATCATGATGATCAATTTTACTACTGGATCAACAAAGACAACTTCCAAATTGATTATCTAGCTTACAATTACCAAGTGAACAATGGCGGTGTCCGTTTCCGTTCCGCATACAATCCAAGAAAAATAGATGGGGTAATATTTCAGGATTACGTCAATTACAAAGCTGAAGTTGGCACTCCTTTAGCAGATCTTCCAAAGCTCTTTGAGCAAGATCAATTGAAAAAATTATCGCTCATAGAAACTGAAAAAGTGAGGCAAATTCAGTAATTCTCAAGCTGAATTACTTTCAAAAATCTATTCCTGCAGATTATTTCGTCGATCGATCAATATCAGTTGGCCATTTCTGGCATTCTGTTCAAACATTGTGTATTTTTCGGGCCTGAAATTTGATACAGTTTTCCTTCTGACAGGAAAATTTAAAACTTAAGATATGTCTACACCCGCGCTTGAATCAGGAATCATGGAAAAAGTAAATTCATGGTTATCTGGAAACTATGATGATGCTACCAAACAAGCAATCCAAACACTATTGGATAATAATGATGCCAATGAATTAACCGACGCTTTTTATAAAGATCTCGAATTTGGGACTGGCGGACTGAGAGGTATCATGGGTGCAGGATCAAATCGTGTAAACAAATATACACTTGGAGCAGCTACCCAAGGTTTTTCTAATGCTTTGCTGAAAACTTACCCTGGCCAAGAAATCAGTGTAGTGATCGCACATGACAGTCGAAACAATTCGGACACTTTTGCAAAAATGACTGCGGATGTATTTTCTGCCAATGGGATCAAAGTTTACTTTTTCGAAGGGCTTCGACCAACACCGGAATTGTCGTATGCGATCAGAGAATTGGGCGCAAAGGGAGGAGTAATGTTAACAGCTTCGCATAATCCCAAAGAATACAATGGGTATAAAGCTTATGGTGCAGATGGTGGGCAGTTGGTTCCGCCGCATGATCAAAATGTAATAAATGAGGTTAGACAAATTGCCTCAATTGATGATATTAAATTTCAAGGAAATCCTGATTTGATTGAAAGCATTGGTAAAGCGATTGATGATAAATACATGAATACTTTATTAGATCTATCCATATCCCAAGATGCGATTAAGCGACAGTCTGATTTGAAAATTGTCTTTTCTCCGATTCATGGAACTGGGGGTGTACTTGTACCACCAACATTGGAAAAATTTGGATTTAATAACATTCAAGTTGTTGAAGAACAAATGGTGTTGGATGGTAATTTTCCGACGGTCATCTATCCAAACCCAGAAGAGGAAGAAGCTTTAACTATGGCATTGAACAAAGCCAAAGCGATTGATGCTGATCTTGTCATGGCTACTGATCCAGATGCTGATCGTGTTGGTATTGCGGTAAAAAATAACAAAGGTGAATTTGTCCTAGTAAATGGTAATCAAGCTGCAAGTTTATTGATCAATTATGTGCTTACCGCTTGGGAAAAAGCAGGAAAACTTGATGGCAATCAATACGTAGTTAAAACTGTAGTGACCTCTTATTTAATCGATAAAATGGCAGCTTCAAAGAATGTTGACTGCTATAACACTTTGACAGGATTCAAATGGATTGGTGAAGTAATGACGCGGTTAGAAGGAGAAAAAACGTTTATTGCTGGGGGCGAAGAAAGTTATGGTTACCTCGTTGGAGAACATGCTAGAGACAAAGACGCAGTCGTTTCTTGTGCAATGATTGCTGAGATGGCTGCCTTTCATAAGGACAATGGTAGCAGTCTATATGATGCTCTAATTGATATCTATTTGGAGTATGGCTTTTATAAAGAAAAATTGATTGCCATTACCAAGAAAGGAAAATCCGGCGCTGAAGAAATTCAAACGATGATGAATAAGTTCAGAACAAACCCACCAGCTGTAATTGCCGGTTCAAAAGTAGTTACCATTAAAGATTACAAATCAGCTGAATCGAAAAATGTTGTAGATGGTACCATTGAAAAAATGGATTTACCGAGTTCCAATGTTTTGCAATTCTTTACCGAAGATGGATCTATTATCTCTGCTCGTCCTTCTGGAACTGAACCCAAGATTAAGTTCTACTGCAGCGTGAATGAACCTTTGGCGAACCGAGGAGAATTTGAAGCTGTGGAAGCGAAATTGGACGACAAGTTGAATCAAGTCATGATGGACTTGGGCGTTGCTTAATTTCTAAAAACAAGAAACCCCGATTACAAGTAATCGGGGCTAGTCCTAACAAAACTGATCTATAAGAATCTCTACTCTTTGGTCAATTAAAGGAGTAACAGTGCGGTACTAAGGCGTAGGT
Source organism: uncultured Saprospiraceae bacterium (assembly GCA_937928045.1). Lineage (GTDB taxonomy): Bacteria > Bacteroidota > Bacteroidia > Chitinophagales > Saprospiraceae > JABDJM01. The sequence goes on from CALFWO010000029.1 coordinate 86,731, forward strand.
GTACCGAGCTTAGTTGTGCAATGACTTTTTAAAACTTTTTTGCACAGAAATGATTTTAAGAAGTTTGCATTTAAAATTTCTACATTAACTAAACTTGACACTGTTACTAATGATAATGGGTTCGAACCTCCTCCCCGCCATATGGCTGAAATGGGTTTAATTTCAATATTTTGTTTTTCCAATTGTATCTGAAAACTGCTCATGGGATAATAATTTGAAGCATGGTAAAACCAATAGTTCAATCTCAGTTCAATAAATTACGAGCTCGGAAAATTATACAGTTTGAATTCAGTGGACGGAGTCGTCCCCAGATGTTGGGAGGTGTTCATGGTTCGATTTTTAGAAAGTGATATGTGTTCGTCACAAATATACTACCTAGAATTATGTATAGTATACCCTAAATAGGGTATTTTGATAAAAGCCATGATTTGGTCACATTCAATGTTTTTCCCAATATTCCCTACCTTACTAACAAAGTTAGCCTATGACCAATAACTATTCTGAGCAAGCAAAATCCGTATTACAAAGCAACTGGACAGGAGAGTTTACCAAGCCTGCTCCTCATTTATACCCACATCAATGGAATTGGGACTCTGGTTTTATTGCATTGGGATACAGTCACTTCGATGAAGATAGCGCCAAAAAGGAACTGAGACACTTGTTCAAGGGACAATGGGCAAATGGAATGCTACCGCAAATTCAGTTCAAAAAAGAGTCTGGAATTTCTAAGTATTTTCCCGGGGCTGACTTTTGGCAAACTTCAAAGGTTCTGGATAAACCAAAGAATGTACGTACATCGGGGATTACAATGCCTCCTGTTCATGGTTTTATTTTATGGCATATGGCAAATAATGTCACGGATAAGCAGTCATTTTTACCATTTATCCGCGAAATGTTTCCGAAGATCAAACGATTGCATCAATATTTATATGTCTATAGAGATTTGGAAAAAGAGGGACTTCCCTACATCAGACATCCCTGGTCTTCGGGAACAGACAATTCCCCGGTTTGGGATGACGTCATGAATCGAATTGAGATTGATCGGTTTGAACTTCCGACTTATGAGCGTAAAGATTTGCAAAACAAAAAGGCAAAGTCTCATCGGCCAACTGATGCAGATTATGATCGATATGTTTATTTGGTCGATCTTTTTCGAAAAAATAATTACAACGAAGAATTACTTGATCAGCTTTCTCCTTTCAAAGTTCAAGATCCCTTATTCATTGGAATATTAAATTACTCCAATGAATGTATGGTAAAGCTTGCAGAAATTATTGATGTGGACGCAACGCCATTTATCAATTGGAGAAATCTTACCACGAAAGGTTTGAATTCAAAACTATGGAATGAAAGTAACAAAAGATACGATGCCTATGACTTGGTCAATCACCAAAGACTTTCCAATTTCACTTGTAATAGTTTTATCCCATTGCTTAGCGGAGCGCCTAGTGTGGAACGTGCGCAACAAATGCTCCAAGTAATGTTTAATGAACATTTAAACAATCAAGATCATTACCCTTGTCCAAGTTTTGCTTTGAATCAAGAAAAAGCCAATTATGAAAAATATTGGAGAGGACCAGTTTGGATCAATATTAACTGGATGTTATATTTAGGATGTAAACGGTATGGTTTTACAGAGGCTGCTACTGCCATTCGCGATGGTAGTATTGAACTCATAGAGAAATTTGGATTTCATGAATACTTTGATCCAAGAAAATCCATTTTAAAAAATGGATATGGTACAGATAATTTCTCTTGGTCCGCAGCTTTATATTTAGAATTTATAAACTCCTAGACTGAAAAGATTATGAATGGATTAGATATCTTCATTGTCATCGCCTACTCCATCGCTATGCTTGCATTGGGTTTTTTCTTTAAAGAGCAAAAAAATAAAAAAGATTATTTCCTAGGCGGAAGAAGCTTTGGATGGTTCGCCATGGGATTGTCTACAATGGCTTCACAATTGTCCGCGATAAGTTTTATTTCTGCTGCGGCTTTTGTGGGATTAAAACTTAACGGTGGGATGAAATGGTTGACCTTTGAATTTGCTGTTCCTTTGGCCATGATCTTTTTGATCGTTGTCGTAATTCCGCCTTTATACAAATCAGGTGTGGTAAGTATTTATGAGTTTTTAGAAAAAAGATTTGGGGTATCTACGCGCGTTTTAATTTCTGGAGTATTTCAATTCAGTCGAGCTTTTGCAACGGGAATCATGATTTACACTGTTGCACTTGTGCTGTCCGCAGTAATGGAAATTCCACAATGGCAAACCATTCTCATCGCTGGAATTATAACTATAGTATACAGTTATCAAGGCGGAATGAAAGCAGTAGTTTGGGGTGATGTTATTCAGATGATTATCCTAGTTTTAGGAATATTCATTTGCATTGGTTATGCCTTGACCTTACTTGGTGGTTGGTCGGCATTAATGGAAAATGTAAATCAAGATCGCTTGCAAGTGATAGATTTCAATTGGGGATTTGGCAAAGGGCAGGAATATGGATTTTGGCCAATGGTCATCGGTGGATTTTTCCTCTATGTTTCGTATTACGGTTGTGATCAAAGCCAAGCTCAACGTTCGCTTTCAGGAAAATCAATCAAAGAAGTTCGTCGTGCTCTGTTGTTCAATGGACTATTTAGATTTCCAGTAACTTTGGCTTATTGTTTTATGGGATTGATAATTGGTACACTCGCAATGAAAGATGCGAGTTTTATGGCAATGATCCCTAAAGACAAACCGGACTACATGATTCCAATATTTATCATTAATTATTTGCCTCATGGAGTAATTGGATTGCTATTAGTGGCCATTCTCGCAGCTGCGATGTCCTCATTAAGCTCTGCTATTAATTCACTTAGTGCTGCAACTGTGGAGGATTTTATTGAAAGAAATAGGTCGGAAAAATTGACTGGAGAAGAACAACTGAAGTACTCCAAACTGATGACCATTTTCTGGGGAGTTGTTTGCATTATTCTGGCCTTCTCTGCAGGTAACATCGCCTCAACAGTTATAGAAGCGATTAACAAAGTTGGATCGGCTTTTTATGGGCCAATACTTGCAACTTTCTTATTAGCCATATTAACCCGAAGGGCAAATACCATTGGCGTGAACATCGGATTGTTTCTTGGTGTCGGTGTCAACTTGACGATTTGGATTTTGCAAATTCCAATCTTTTGGATCTGGTGGAATTTAATCGGGGCGGTAATTACTTTTGGGACTGGATATGTGATAAGCTTATTCACCCGCGGAGTGGAAGCTAGTTCCATCGTCGAACGACCGATTCTTAAATTTTTCCAATGGGAGAACTATGTGCTTTTAGCATTTTTTGTGGTGATCATTATTTTTTCGCTTAGTTTATAACTGCGATCTTTTCCAATTCGAATAATGAATTATTACTGACCCTAAAGTCAAATCATTTAGCATTTAAAATTGTATACATAAACTTTTTAGGCCTTATAAAAATGATCCCTAATACTACCTGGAAGTTTTTTCCATTTTCCTAAAAGATGTATCGTCTTGAAAAAAGTATAGCTTACAAATGCCTGAAGGAAGAAATATAAGATGGGTGTAAGATCATTTGCTATCGTAATTATATTGATAAGTTTGTGCGTTCTAGTTTCACCTAAGTTGGGAATTAATCTTCCTGGCATTCCAAAGATTAAAAATTCAATTAATAGAAGTATCAGAAATATTGCCGCAATCAAACCAACTAGAGATTTATTGCGCATATCCATTTGACTGATCAAAGCCAATACTATTCCCCCAATTCCAATATTGACTAGGTGTAAATAATTGATTTCAGTGAGTACAAAGTAATGAACGATGATCCAAGTTAATCCAAGGCCAATTGCCAAATAACCTACATACTTGCTTTTGTTAATTGAATCAAGAATGTCTTCATTAAGAAACTTCGCGTTTCGCAACGCTCTCTCTTTTTTAAGTTGGTCTTGATCTTTTTTTGGTACGTCTCCTGAAGTATTATTCACTTGACTCATGATCCGCTCTCGAATTGCAGGGTCTGCTACCCTATCACGAACCCACTTGTATACGTAAGTTGATCCAAGGCCATTCGAGAGCATTTCTTTGGCTACGTCAATAATTTCTTTTTCTGATCGCTCCATGATACTATTATTTTTATCAGACTGAAAAAATGCTAACTCACTCGATAGAGGACTTTGGAAGTCTATTCCTCCAAAACATCGCCAAAGTAAATCCTGAAATCAAATGCCATATTCCCCACCAGGCTGCGATTATAGCCATTCCGCCAAGCCCTCCGAAGAAATTAAAGATTAATATTAAACCTAAACCCGAATTTTGAATGCCCGTTTCTATACTGATAGTACGAGCCTCTCGTTCTTCTAATCCAGTCAACCATGCCCAAAAATATCCCATCAAAAACCCAAGGGTATTGTGAATCAATACAATGAAAAATACTTTTGCCAAATGATCTTTAATGTTACTGATATTTCCAAGGATTGCGAATACTACGAAGCTTAGGAAGATCAGCAAGGATAAAATTCCAACAACTTTTTTTATCCGAACGACCAACTTTGGAAATAAATGCTGCATCAATAGACCCAAAGCTAAAGGCAATACAATCAGCAAAGAAATGGTCTTAAACATAGCAATCGGATCGATTGTAATTTCCTGACGCAAGGATTCTGGTAAGTTTAAGAACCCTGTCCAAAAAGCAAATGCCAACGGCGTCAATAGCGCAGCTAGCATTGTTGTAATCGAAGTTAAGGTTACCGAAAGTGCGGCATTGGCCTTTGCCATGTGCACCATATAGTTGCTAACATTACCGCCTGGACAAACGCCGATCAAAACCATACCTACTGCAAGACTTGGCCCTGGATCAATTGCCTTGGCAAGTATTAAGGTTAAAATGGGCAACAATATCAATTGAGAGGACAGCGCAATCAATGTAATCTTTGGCTGCTTCCAAAGTTTTTTAAAGTCAGTAATTTTGATATCCAGCGCAACTCCAAACATCAAAAAAGCCAAGCACCAATTCAACAGCACCAACTGACTAGGATCGAAGTTTACTCTTATTTGATCAATTGCTTCCATATGATTTTAAGCTCTGTTACTGCAAACTGAGAAAAATAATTCAATTTGTTACAAGCTTCGAGTAGTTTTGTAATTTACAGCTTCATAAAATAATTATTAATCATCGGAAAAATATACAACTGGGGGATCATCGGATTAGGGAATATTGCAGAAAAATTTGCCTCAGATATTGCTGTTGTTCCAAATTCCAAATTACATGCGGTAGGTTCTAGGACAAAAGACAAAGCGTTAGCATTTGCAAATAAACACAATGCTGTTCATGCTTATGGCAGCTATGAAGAACTCATGACTTGCCCAGATTTAGATGCGGTATACATCGCAACACCTCATCCCTTGCATTGCGAAAATACATTGATGTGTTTGGAACACAACATTCCGGTGCTTTGCGAAAAACCATTTGCAATGAATAGCAAAGAGGTGCGCAAAATGATTGGTTTGGCAAAGTTCCAAAAGACCTTCTTGATGGAAGCTTTATGGACACGTTTTCTACCAACGACTCAAAAGGTGTTGGATCTTATCGCAGTTGGTGCCATAGGAGATATCAATACAGTGAAAGCGGACTTTGGATTTAAGGCAAATCCTGATCCAAAAGCCCGACTATTCAATCAAGGACTTGGCGGCGGGGCCTTGCTAGATGTCGGAATTTATCCAGTATTCTTAGCTTGTCTTTTACTAGGAAAACCAACCTCCATTTCTGCTGAAGCGAGCATAGGTACAACGAACGTAGATGAAAACTGCGGAATGCTTTTAAAATTTAAAAACAATAAATTGGCCATTTTACATGCTTCGATAATTTCTAAGACCAAAACCGAAGCATTGATATATGGAGATAAAGGCATCATTCAAATTCATGGTCGGTGGCATGAGCCGACTTCAATAACTTTGTATCCAGAAGATGGAGAACCGCAAGATTTCTTTTTTGATTTTGATTCCAATGGATATAAATATGAAATACTCGAAGTTCAGTCTTGTTTAGAAAAAGGATTGATCGAGTCTCCGGAAATGTCTTTTGATTTTTCTATAGATTTAATGGAAGTCTTGGATGACATCAGAATGCAAGCTGGAATTTACTATCCGATGTATGATCATTTCACGGACAAGGAGATCGCCTCCAAGGCAAACAATTTTTCTCAGAATTAAACTTGGAAGTTAGGATTCGTTATCTTGCAATAGAATGAATTGCTATGAAAAGGTTAACAATTGTAATAATTTTTCTTTTGACTTTAAAAAGTCTGTTTGCTCAAGTGAACTTTGAGGAGTACAACCTGCCGCTCTTAGTCATCAATACCAATTATATTCAAATACCTCAAGAACCGAAAATAACAGCCTCGTTAAAAGTCATTAACAATCCTTCAGGAATCAACAAACCATCTGATCCTGCAACTGGTTACAGTGGACAAATAGGAATAGAACTTCGTGGTGCTTCTTCTCAAAATTTTCCAAAAAAGCCCTATGGTTTTGAAACCAGAAATGCAGATGGTTCCAACAACAATGTAAAATTGCTGGGATTACCCAAAGAAAATGACTGGGTGTTACATGGACCTTACAGCGATAAAACTTTAATGCGGAATGCCTTGGCTTATCACTTTGCAAATCAAATCATGGACTATGCTCCTAAGACCGTTTTTTGCGAGCTCATTCTGCAAAATCAATATCGAGGGGTTTACTTATTAACAGAAAAAATAAAACGAGATAATGACCGAGTAGATATCAGCAAAATGACTCCAGATGACAACTCCGGAAATGCTTTAACTGGAGGTTATATCTTGAAAATTGATAAATCAAATGGTGGAGGAAGCGATGGTTTTGCTTCAAGAATTACTGCAATTCCGGGACAGTTCAAGGAAGTCGGCATACAATATCACTATCCTAAACCTTTTGAAATTTCAAACAATCAAAAGAATTATATCAAAAATGCCTTTCATAAATTTGAAAGTGTATTGAATGGTCCTGACTGGCTTGATCTGAATGAAGGCTACCATAAATATATTGACGCGAGTACTTTTATTGATTATCAAATCATCAATGAGCTGAGTAAAAATGTAGATGGTTATCGCATTAGTACCTTCTTTCACAAAGATCGCGACAGCGTCGATGGAAGATTTAAAATGGGACCGGTTTGGGATTATAATCTTGGATTTGGTAATGCCGATTATTGTACCTCTGGCAATCCAGAAGGTTGGGTGACCGACTTCAATGCTATTTGTCCAGGGGATTTTTGGGTGATCCCTTTTTGGTGGAAAAAATTAGGAAGTGATCCAGCCTATCGGAAAGCATTTAAGGATCGATGGACCGCATTGAGAGCCGATGAATTTTCGAATGAACGCGTATTGGCTACGGTAGATTCCATGAGGCAAATCATTGGTCCGGCTGCGGACAGAAACTTCGATGAATATCCAATACTTGGAACATATGTTTGGCCCAATTATTTTGTTGGAGCCACCTACGAAGGTGAAATTGATCATTTAAAAGATTGGTTGATTCAACGCATGGAATGGATGGATGGAGCCATTGAAAACATTGGTACTCCACCGGCAGATCCAAATGCGCCATTCCAAGTAGAAGTCTATCCAAATCCTACTTCCACAGAATTTCTCGTAGAATATTATGGTTTTAGCTATGAGCGATTTAGAGTTTATGTTTTTGACAATTTGGGTCGGATAAAAACATTTATTGATAATAATAAACATCCTAGTGGCATCCAAAGCCACCTAATCAATACAGAAAATTACGGCACAGGTTTTTATCATTACGGCGTATGGAAAGGAGTCACCCTTGTCGGATCAGGAACCATAGAAGTTATTAATAATTAATTTCTTCCCCACCTTCACACTGGCATAGATATTGTAAAAGAGTGTAATGTATACGTAGTACATTGTGCTGGCGTAGTACTGACTTCACAAACATCCACATAAGGAAAAGATATTTTTATTCAATTCCACGCCTGAGTGTCATATGACGCTCAGGTTTTTTTATGTTTTGAGCTCAAAACCTCTATTGACTAACACCATGGGTTGGTTGAACAGTACTCAGCAGTAATTATTTCCATGAAGCTGTGATAGCAGTTCATTAAACATTGCTAATCGAATTCAAATAAACTCAATTTCTGAAAGCATTCTTAGTAAAGTATTTCACTCCGATGGAGCGGAATTTCCGAAAATGAAACTTAGCTATAGTGTGCTGAAGACTTTTTACCTACTCCTTACTAATAATCTAATGCGTAGACCATTTGGATCTGATGGGAACTTCCGGCATCTGGGCCAATATTTGAGAAAGCATAATCGTACATATAGCCAAAACGAAATTGACGATCATAGCTACCGCCGGGGAATGAGATGAATCCAGTTTCAAGATGAAAAGAGCCGTTCGTAGATGCTCCTGTTCCGATCCAAAAATTTTCTGTGAAAAGAAAGCGAATATCTAGATCAGATCTTACTTTAGCTCCAGGTGCGTACATCGTCCAATTCGAAATACGCAAATAACGATTGTCCGACAAGGGCTTATAGATGCCCACCGTTCCATAGAAATGCTGTACTCTTCTCAAGCCGAAATCACCCTCTACTGTTTGGAAAGCCAAGTCCAATCCCAAAACTTGAGGAATTGACACTCCTCCATAGATCATACATTCATCTAGGAATCCTGACTCAAGTTGTTTCCAAGCGAATACCCCAGCGCCGATATCTGGATACAATTGTGCTTGATCGTTTCCAACAAGCACATCATTTTTATCTCGCAATTCGATGTCGCTAATATTAATTCGGTATTGCACCAGTCCGCCATGCAAGCCTGCAGAAATTCCACCGTATTCCGGATCTCCCAAGATCACACCTATTCTTCCATAGCCACCACTGAATCCAGTCGGTCCGGTTTGATCATTTATCAAATGTCCGCCGAAAACCAAGCCTAGGGCATTTCCATCATGAAACATGTAATCCCCGCGAACAAATTGAGTCACTGGGCCATTTTCCATTTGCAGCCATTGGCGTCGAAAGCTTCCACCAAATGTCATATTAAACCCATTCATCATTTGATCATGATTCAGAGCTGCTGGATTGATAATGCCGATTTGATCATTCTGAGCGGAATACAACGGAAGATGCTGGCCAAAGACTTGACAAGCAAAAAGTAATAGGATTGCGGTAAGTAATCTACTGTTCATGGAATTAACTAAAGGTCAAAGGTAAATAAAAAGTGGGTTGAAGTAAATACCCTAAATCAGGGTTTTTACTTACTGCTTTTTGAGTATATATCGGGTGGTTAAGACGAAGTGAAAAGGATTTGGGTTGTATTGAGCAGGTTATCTGCATTGATTGGATTCCAAGCTTTTAGCCTTTGGAGTGGTTGATTAAACATAATTTTCACTCAAATTCGACTGATGAATTGGCCAATTTCCGACAATTAACAATTTATTAAGCTTGGGCAGACAACACTTTGAAGGAAAAAAGAGTCTATAGTATAGAGGCCGGTTCCAATAACTGATAATAAAGAACCCTCAAAGGAATATAATTGACCTCAAAACTTAATCATGAACCTCAAAGAAGTAAAACTTGGCTTAGCAGTAGACTTGGTGAATCAACCTCCTCAACAGGAGATTCTTTCTACAGTATATAAGCTGGTTGGAAAGTTTAGAGATATTCTTGGGAAGTTCAATGATGTTCAATTAAATGACAAGAAGCGATTCGGATCCCACTTGAGATCGAGTTATACCTTGCAGTATGAAAACGCTACTATAGATCTTGACCTCCTGACAAATCCCCTGACCCACTCCCAAACCGTTTATGGGTTTAATATAAAATAGCTTCAGTGTTCCCCGCTGGGGCTTTTTTCATTAGACAAGTCTGGTATTCATTTGGAAGCAGTCGAGATTACTTCGGAGCTTTGAAATATTTTTTTTTCAAGCATGGATAAAAAATTAAGCCGATTTCCAACGTTGAAGAAATTTATCATTTTCAACACAAAAACCCAAGCTCTTTAAAGTTTACATTTCAAAAGTTTTTCCTTTTGTCCAGCCCATCACAGTTGCCGGATTTTTCCATCTGTTGTAAGCGAAATAAATTATTCCCAAAGCTATTGCCGAACCGATGATAGCAATTCCAGTTGTACCTATTGTTTCATAAATAAATTTCATCATCGCGCTACCTCCTCGACTTCTTCTAGCCGAACGACTATACCCTTCCGCTGATGAATCAAGCTCACTGACATCATCAATACTCAACATCATTCCCATAAAAAATAACGTAATGGTCAATAAAAATCCAGAACCCAACAAAGGATAAATCTTGTTTTCTGGTTGTTCACTTCTTATCATTGCACCTTGATCTGCTAATAGTTCAGCAACCTCGTTGGCCGTTTCTTTATGGTCAAAGACCATAGTACGCTTTTTTAGTTTTCCGTTTTTCTTTTCGTATCTAAATTTAAATTGTTCGCTAGATTCGTTGGAAGTGATTTCGGTAATTGCAGAAAGTTGAAATTCTTCCGCGCTGTGCATAATGCTTTTCTTCCCTACTCGAGCCTTCATATCTTCGAGCGAATTTTCCTTTTTTGAACTGATGATAAATGAATCTTCTAAAACAACAATGGAACGAACCATTTGCTTGTGATGGAGATGGTAGATTTTGTGGAGCATGGCTTTGCGATTAGTTTTTATCCGTTTCTTTTGAAACGCTATGTTAGCGCATTGTTCTTTTTTGTGGATTAAAATCCTCAATTTACTATTGTAAGAAAAGCATCTTTACGGAAAGATGTATTAAGATTTTGGCAGAGTTAAGCTTCGCCACTGACAAACTTTGGTTTGTCAATATAAATCTCAACCGACTTTATTGTTAAATATAAAGGATAACAATTGAATTAAGTAATAATTCAATCAAATTCATGGAGTCACCAACATTAAAAGTTAGTGCTAATAAACTAATGTTAGTGACCTAATAATTCTTCTTTTTTTTCTTTTTCTTGGCAAATTGTCCCTTGCGATTATCAGAACTTCGACGTTTATTTTCAAACTTATTGCCCTTCTTTTTTCCCTTACCTTTTTTCTTGCGACCACCTTCATCCCCATCGGGATTCATTCGTAATGGATGTCCATTGAATTCCGCATCCTTGAATCTTGAGCTCATTTTTTTCACCAAGCCCTTATCTACTACAAAGTAAGAATTACGTTTTGAGATTGTTACCTCACTGATATCACTTGACTTAACACCACCGTATTCAGCGATTACGTTGACCAACTCTTTTTTAGTGCTGAAGTCCATCGCACCAAGATTGATAAACATACGTTGTGGTTTTCCTCCAACATCATCGCCATCGTAAGCCTTGCCTCTTCTTGGAGAACGATCGTCTCGATCTCTTCCGTAAGCAGCATCATCCCTTTGGCTTCTTCGATCCGAACGGCGATCAGATCTACGGCCCCCTCTATCAGAACCATAGCTTTCAGAACGATCAGGTCGTTCTCTTCTTTCAGTTCGTTTTGGCCTTCTTGCCTGATCTTCGATTGCTCGGAACATTTTACCAAATGACAAAGTCACCGCTTTGGCAATGATCTCATCCTTTGAAAATTCTTTAAGTTCTTCATGAAGTTCTCCGATGTATTTTTCAGCCTTAGGATTCACTTCTACATCTTTCCATTTATCTAAATATCCTTTCAGCTGATTTGTAAATACTGTTGTAGCATCCGGCAGATCTATCAATTCAAACTTCGCTTGTATGATTTTCTCAAGCCTTCTCAATTTACTTTTTTCTCTTGGAGACAATAAGACAATTGACACTCCTTTTTTACCAGCTCTTCCTGTTCGTCCTGATCGGTGTGTATAGAATGCTAAATCATCTGGAATATTAAAGTTGAACACATGCGTGATGTCATTCACGTCAATTCCCCTTGCAGCAACATCCGTCGCTACCAATATTTTCAATTGGCGCTTTCGGAATTTATCCATTACCCGATCTCGCTGAGCTTGGCTAAGATCTCCGTGAAGTGCATCCGCGTTGTAACCATCGTTAGTCAACTTATCCGCAAGTTCTTTTGTATCTCTTCTAGTTCGGCAAAAAACCAAACCAAATATTTTTGGTTCCGCATCTAACATCCGACGCATCGCTGGATATTGATTTGGTCGAGTAACCACCAAATATTGATGATCAATATTCTTATTAGAAGTATTCCTATCGCCAGAAGTAATTTCTTTTGGCTTCCTCATGTAAGTCTTTGCGATCCGTGCTACCTCCTTAGGCATAGTTGCAGAAAATAACCACACATTTTTTTCTTCAGGAGTCGTCTCCAAGATCTCATCGATATCTTCTTGGAATCCCATATTCAACATCTCATCCGCTTCATCCAACACCACATATTGCACTTCAGACAGATCCACAACTCTACGGTTGATCAAATCTTTCAATCTTCCAGGAGTCGCTACTATAATTTGTGCGCCATCCCTGATTTGCTTAATCTGACGTCGAATGTCAGCGCCTCCATACACGGGCACGATTCGCATCTTTCGCATATGACTGGAAAAGTTCGATAGTTCCTTTGTGATTTGCATGCAAAGTTCTCTCGTTGGCGCGATCACCAAAGCCTGAGAAACTCTGCTCTTTGTATTGACCAGTTCAATGATCGGAAGACCAAATGCCGCTGTTTTACCGGTACCCGTTTGAGCCAATCCCACCAGGTCAGTATCTCCTTCTAACAATATAGGAATAGCCTCTGCTTGAATAGCCGTTGGCGTCTCAAATCCTAATTTCAAAATATTCGCAGCTAATTCAGGAGATATTCCTGTGTCGGCAAATGAACTCATGTATGTTGTTTTAATTGCGATGACGACTGATAACTAGTCGTTTACTTCGCCAAATTGCCTGCAAAGGTACGGGAAATTCTGCCGTAAAACTCATAAGATGAAATTCCTCATTATAAGCTGCATAAATTCCAAATGGCGAAATATAGCATGCTATTCCGCTCCTTCCTAAGCATTATTATTTAATTTAATCGATTTACAGAATATCTAGCTTTATCGTTCCAATAAAATAGTGACCCAATTTTTCAATAATAAGTGATGAAAATTTGGCCACCTCCCAAAGGGTCGCTACGTATCAAGGCTCGCTATCGCTCGGCCTCCATTTCATGGAGTCTGCCGCAGACCGGCACCTTTACACATCGCTGGTGGAGAGGAAATTTGATATCTTTGTTGTTTGGTACAACAACGTTTTTCTTGTTTGAAAATATAAGGGAGTTTTTTCAAAAATAGTTTCAAAACATTCCATTCGATGAAAAGAATACAATTATTTGAATTTGAAGATTTCCAATCGTTCCCCGCCGCTATTCGAAATAGCATGACCAATCTTATTGTTGTATTTCATAAGCTGATGGGATCAAGTGAAACCTTGGCTGGTATCTTTCAAGAGCTGAAATCAAAATTGAACTTTGATCAAATTGTCGATATGGGATCTGGTTCAGGTGGAGCCATGCCTGCAGCATTGAAATTACTGAATGAAAAAAATCCGGAAGCTCCAGTCAACTTATTGCTTACTGATTTACACCCAAATAATGAATTTATTAATGCCATTAATACCGAGAATAATCCACACGTTAAGTATCAGAAACAATCTTTGGATGCCACCCAATTGGCCAATACTCCAGAAGGATTAAAAACCATGATTGCGAGTTTTCATCACATGCCACCGGCTCAAGCGAAACGTATTTTAAAATCCGCACAGGATAATAAGCAAGCCATTTTTATTTACGAATTGGCAGAGAATAATATACCGACCATCTTATGGTGGCTTCTCCTTCCATTGTCCTTAACCATTATATTTGTCATGTGCTTGTTCATGACACCGTTTGCGAGGCCCATGACCTGGCAGCAAATTGTGTTTACCTATTTGATTCCGATTATTCCGTTATGCTACGCTTGGGATGGACAGGCTTCATTGGTTAGAACTTACACCTTTTCGGATTTAGAAAAGATACTGGCGGACATCAAAACGGATGATTACCATTGGGAAATGGAAGTTGCTAAAAATGCCAAAGGTAAAAAAGCAGGATACTATTTATTAGGCTATAGCAACTCCTAATTTTTCTCCTAACTCTTTAAAGGCTGTTTTCCAAGATTCGTCTTGCTTAGCGTCCGGCAATTTCTTGAGTTCTGCATAGTAAACATTCACCGCCCGCCAAAGATTTAAGTCTTCATCTAGCACGGATAAAATATCTATCAATTTAATTAACTCCTGAATATCTTCGGTGTTTCCTCCACCATGAACGATCAATTTTACTTCGTAAAAAATTCGTTCCGTTGCAGCTAGTAAGAATTCTGGTAAATCTTGAATCTCAAGATTCCATTTCTTTAAGTCTGCGATAAGATCTTCTAATTTGTATAAATTAATATCATCTGCTTCGATGATTTCTCTTAGGTCTTTGTTCAACACAAAGCGCGCAGCTTCCAAGAAGGTAGTAGCAATCGGCAAATTACTTTGCTTCATACTATTCATCAGTTGATAGTTATCATTATAGATATCAGAAAATGTACTTTCGGCTTGAACCAAAGAGCGCTTGGTGATCTCCCGGAGAATATTCACTTTTTCATCTTTAAACAAATGCCAGATTGAAAAATGATGATGTCCAAAGTTATCATGCATTAGTCCCATAACTTCGCCCAGGTTTCCGGCTTCGAAATTCCGAGTAGCATGAATTTTAAAATTTTCAAAATCAGTACTACTCAGTTCTTGAGAAACATGTCCGATAAAATGCTGTTGCCCCATGTACAACGTACAGAAGTAATATTCCGCCTCCGATAAAGTTATCGAAGATTTAATGCTCGTTTTTCCCATTACCAATCGCTGCACACCGGCTCGAAACTTTTCGAACTCAATGGTTTTTGTTTGATAATTGTACAATTTTAAATCTGTTGGGGAATCTGAAAATACAGTTGCCATAGCTACATGTTTCGCTACGCGCTCAAGATCCAATTGCGTAGGGATAACATTTTTCAAATAACTTACGCTACCGTCTTCATAAACATTACTTGGAATATTTTTCAACTTTTCCAAAAACCCCTCTTGATATTGACCTCCGCTTAACAGTTCACCGTAGCGCAATGCACGCAAGGCATATTGTAAGACTTGGTTCGTTTCTAATCCAGATACTTCATCGAAAAACCAAGCACAAGAGGTATACATCAATTGAGCATTACGCTGCATCTCTTGACATCGCAAAAGCATCGTTCGCAAATCAGGATTCAAATCATATCCAGCATGATCATGAATGAATTGTTCAATATTGGATTCCGAACGATCCAGGAGGATTCGAATATAGTCGTTGCGAGTGGCCCAAGGATCCAATTCCAAGTCCGCCATTTTTTCCAAATATATTGGTCGCAATAAATCTCTAACCCAATCTAAAGCTGCCCGCAAGGGTGCTCTCCAATTCTGATTCCAACCCCCTCTTCCCCCAGTATTACACCCACAATTACTTCTCCAACGCTCTACTCCATGTACACAAGACCAAGAGGAATTGTCATGAATCTGAGCTTCAAATGTTGGTGGAAATTTTTCTAGATACTGACCATAATTAATCAATTCAAATTCAGGATGCTGATCAATTTCATTAAGACAATCCGCCAAGGCCATTTCCCCGAAGCGATGATGATGACCATAAGACTCACCATCTGTTGCCATATGAATTAATTGGGACTCTTGTCTACCATCTCCTTGCGCCATCAATCGATGTGCAAAGTTTTTTCCATTATTTAGTAATCCTTTAAAAGCTACTTCTTGCGCTACAGTTCCGTCATAGAAAAATACAGCAATTGTTTTTCCCGAAGGAAGATTTACTGTGTATGGTCTTTTGGTATCGATACTGCCTTCATCTACATTTGCCCATTGATTTTGATTCGGAGGTTTGATGGCTTTTGCTTGTCTTGGTGCAAGTATGGTATATTTAATTCCATGCTTTGCCATCACTTCCAAACTTGCCAGATCTGCAGCCGTTTCTGCCAGCCACATACCTTCTGGCTTTCGTTTAAAACGGGATTCAAAATCAGCAATCCCCCAAAGCACTTGTGTCTCTTTATCCAAAGGATCAGCAAGCGGCATAATAAGGTGATTGTATACTTGTGCGAGCGCGGAACCATGTCCACCAAATCTTTCTTGGCTTAATTGATCTGCAGTAATAATTCCTTGATAAGCATCGGGAACGGCCTGTTCCATCCAAGACAACAAAGTAGGTCCAAAATTAAAACTGAGTTTCGCGTAATTGTTGACTATTTTGTGAATCTTTCCTTGATTGTTCAGAATTCTAGCGGCAGCATTAGGCGCGTAACATTCAAAGTTGATGCGTTCATTCCAATCATGCCAAGGCTGTGCTGAATCTTGAAGTTCAACAAATTCTAACCAGGCATTTTCGCGTGGTGGTTGATAGAAATGTCCATGTATGCAGATGTACTTCATCGTAAATATTAATCAATTTAGCAAGGCAATTTTGCACCGCCTTTATCTGCATTTTATTTATTGTCTTCTAATTCCGGAGCAGTCCATTTCTCATAACCAATTGGATTAGACTTCGCAACATCAACAGATTTTCCAGTTCTGTTTTTATCAGTCACCATAGCTACAGTCATAATCAGGGAAGTGCCGATAATAACAAAAAGTAATATCCCAGTATTGAATGCTTTAACTTCCATATAGGTTGGAATACTATAAAAAAGTAGGATAGTAATCAATCCTCTAGGAGCAATGAAAAGTTGAGGAAATAAATCTCGCCCGATAAAAATACGAAGTATGATAAATCGAATGAGGTAAATTGAAGCAATGATCAACAGGGAAATCAAAGCGACATTTAAATCTGCCAAGGAACTCAGGGATATCGTTATACCAAATATTACAAAAAAGAAAGTTCTAACAACAAAGGCTGTTTCCATAGTAACAACATGTAATCCTTCGTAAATATGTTTAGCCTCTTTGTAGTCTAACCATTTTTTCAAGAATCCTCTAAAAAATAGCTTCATATTGGCAATCAATAATCCAAATATTAAAATGATAATCAAGGAGGATAAATGCATTTTCTTTCCAATTGCATAAAGCAATAATAATACCGCGATAAGCAAAAATAATTTGGTGTGCGTTTTGATTCTTTGAAAAATCAGCACGATAACATAGGAGATGATCAATGACAGTACCACGGTAACCAAAACAGTACCTCCAAATGTCAAAACTTGAGACATGGTAGAAGATGACTCAACGGCGGCGGACGTTGCTCTCGTTAATATTGAAGCTGACTCCCTTACAGTAGTAATCGAATCAATCAAAGTAGATGACGAATTCTGCGCAATTAATGAAATAGAATCCTGCAAGTTCGTTGATGAATCTACGAGTGATGTTGACTGTAATTCTGAAAAGTCTGCCACCTCTTTTGTACCATCTTTCGAATAAACTGGTGCGAGTCCTTTCAAAAAATAAAACATCATAATTCCAAGGATATCCGAAAATGTAGATTCATAAATATGGAATTCTTTTTTACTTTCTTTCAAGCTAGAAACAGAAGGGATGATGATAGCACTAGACAAAATTGACAATGGTGTTGCGTAGATCCAGGCAGTTAGTTTATCCATACCTTCAACAAAATAATAGATGATTTCTGCAGCCACCCAAGCAGATGCTACTAATCCAATCAGTGCTATTAGTAAGGCTTTCAAAATAGGAACCATTTTTTCCCTTTTCAACTCTAACTCCAATGCGGCTTCCAAAACTATCATGATTAACCCGACTGTTCCTAAGACTTCAAGAATTGACTGAAAGTCAAAACCCTCTCCTCCGAAATAGTCAATTCCAAATTTTAGAAATATTCCGAGAACAATCAGCATCAATACTGAAGGGACATTTGTTTTCTTGGCCAATTCTCCAAAAACAAAGGACAAAATAATTATCAAAGAAGATATGATAATTATATTCGGCGTGGTCAACATATCTGCCATTAGTAAATTCATTTTTTAACAATTTTACAGTCAAAATCATTTTCCCTAAGTAAGGTAATCAGGTGACTAAGATGATTCTCTTCTTTTACAATAATCCGTGTTCGCACAGTAGGCAAATCTTCAGAAATATGCTCAAGGACGATTGGCAAACCATGATCAATGTAAGGAGCGGTAGCCAAAAGATCCAAAACGTTTTCAGCAATATTCTTAGCCTTACCCTCTACAATTGGATCAATAACTAGGTTATAATACCCTCCAACTTCTTCTCCTGAAAGTAACATAAAACCTTCTTGAAAAAGTGAATAATATCCTAAGGTTTGAATGCCGTTTGATGTTTTCAATTGAAAAGACAAGCGATCCATATGTACTACGATTCCGGTCTGACCTTTTATTTTAATTTTTTGCCCAGGACGAATATTCTTCATGAGCAAAACGATTCTTCCGTTGAAATAATTACGTAAATGATTATATCCAAGCAATAAGATTAGTCCAATGATAATACCATGATACAATGGATTTATCAGGACAAAATAACTGGCAATTACGCCGATCGTTACTGGCTCAAAGATGAGTATAAATAGATTTATCAATTGCTCAAGCAAATCAATAAATCCATTTCTTCTTCGCACCAAAGGTAATAGCCTGCTAGCCAAATGCAATAGAAAATATATTGCAATTAATATCACAGATATTTTAAGCAAATTAAGCCAAGTGAATTGTTCCATGTTAAATACTTCCATAACGCTTAGTTTGAGAATAAATATTTTTTGCGTTCTAAAAGTTGTTCCAATTCATTGGCAATAACCTCATTGATCACCAAACTTCCGTCAAGGTTTCTGATAACAATTTTTAATTTTAGTAAACGTTGTAAATTTTTTCTATAATTTTTATCAAAGGGACTTCCAAAAATTCTTCGCAACCGATAATCTGAAGTAACTTTCTGAAGCATCATTGTTGACAATAACACAGCCGAATCTGGCGTAAGAAAATCCGGCAAAGAATAATTTTGTAAAGGTTTTAAACCAATTTTATCCTCTTCAACATCTTCTACACTTGATATCCATAAATTAAGAGCGTCTCCAATGTTTGATTTAGCCTGCTTATTGATTTTACTAATTCGTTTTTGGAAAGCTTGTGCAGATATCTCATCACCTTCTTTATCGACCAATGTTTTATGAGTTGCTCCATGTCTAATTAAAATTGCTTTCGCAATTTCTTTTTGATTCATTTTATCTAAATTAATTTCGGCTTGGAAGGCGGAGTTTAATTTATACACCGTATTTAAATGGACCTTGAGCCAATTGCTCATGGCTACCATAAAAAATAGATGCTTTGGGGTATTGTCAATAAAATCAATCAACGCTCTGGTATTTTTGCCAAGCAAGATTTCTTGACTAGCCCAAAGTTCTAAGTCGTCTATCCAAACTAAAGATTGAGTATCGTCTGAATGTTGACGAATAAATTCCAAGGCCGGAGCCAATTCATATGTGGTAATAAATTTCCTTCCTTTTACCCGGATCAAACTGTTTGGTGTAACCCTAATTGTATTCTTTGGAAAATGTTGATTCGCAATTTTTTCTCCAAACAATGATTTCCCAGAGAGTCTTCGGCCGGTTACTAATGTGTTTCCGCGAAAACCATTTTTCCAAGCTGCTAAACTTTCTTCAAAATGGGCCAAGTGTTTCTCTCTTCCTATCCAAAAAGATTCGCCAATGTAGCCTTTTGTCAAAAAGATAGAAGCGTACTGACCATATTCAACTTTGGTTTCTTGGCTATTGATGGCACGAACAACTTTTTCCGAAAAACTCAACTTTTCTTCTCGCTCAACATCTTTCTTTATTCTGCTAATAAAATTTTTGCCGCGCTGATATTGTGTACTCAAAAAAGTAACAACTTCGTTTTGACCAAGATCTAAATTTCCAATAGTTGATTGAATTGAAATTGGTAGAAACTTATCTGGATTCTTATAGACGTTTTTAAAATTAAAGTCCTTAGCCATCCTTACATCCATCTGATTCGAAAGTAAATCTATTTTACTAATCCAATCTTTCGCTCGCAGAATATAATTTTCCAAGGGTTGTGTTGCTACTTCTCTTTCTCCTTGGATCACTTTACTTTCCTTGTCCCCTTTAGATAAAATACTGGCTCTATTTTGAACATTGATTAAGGCCATTTTAAGATTGCCTTCCAGATTTTCAGTGTACTCCCAAAGTTCGTACATCAATGGTAGAATTTCAGTATCAAGCCAATCTTTTATTTTACCTTTAAAATCAATCTCATTTTGCAAAACAATTCCTTCTCTTGATCCAACAGGAAAAGTAAGTGCGTCTCCAATCTTTTCCAAACGTTCTCTTAACGATTCATTGAAAACGTTAAGATGATCTTGTAGTTTTATTTCACCATCAAGATCTTCTAGGAATGAAGCAACAGCTCTAGGTTTTTCATCAATATTATTTTCAACATAAGATGAAGCCATTTTGGCTTTCTCCATAAATTGATTGAACTCTTTCTCACAAACCCGAGGCGTGTTGGCAATACTTTCTTCAATTTCTTGAAAAATGATGGCCACTTTGTTCAGCCGATTATTTGAAGACAAAATTTCTTCAACTTGTTTTTCAATTAACTTAATCTGACCGTGGTAAATCGGCCATGGATTGTTCTGCAAGTCATACTGTAAAACATGATCAGAAATTTTACTTTCATCGCTGATGAGTTTTTTGACACCTTGCGAATAGTATTTGCTTAGAAAGGATATTGCTTTGTCAATAACAACTAAAGAACTTTTCTTTTGTGCAATCAATTGAGCTTCTTCAACATTTCCCAATCTAAAAAGCAGATCTGATTTTTGATGCTGAATCAAAACATCTCTCAAAAGTAATTTGAAAGACTTGGCCGCTTCTACCCAATCAAAACAAACAAAATAGTTCGACAAGTTCTTCTTGTTGTCGGCTGTAGAAGGTTCAGTTTCTTTGACTTGACTATCGATTAAATCTTGAAATGCGGTGTGACCAATATTTTTTGCGGCATCCAAACTCAATTCTAACATGTCTGACAACTCCTTTGAACCAGAAGTCGTCAGTAGAGATTCGGCCAGTTTCTCTCTATGAACCTCAAGACTTTGAATGAATGTCGTGATGTAGATGTTTGATACTTCCATTTAATTGCTATGTCGACTTATTTCTACTGATTTGTAGCCAAATTCCTTGGCGATCATATTTTAGTTTCCATGGCTAACATAACGCCAAGTTAGGCATACGTATGATAAAAAAAAGCAATGAGTTACTTTTTCCGACCAAAGCTCAATTTTAGGCTCAATGCTTCATTTCATACGACCGAATCTTGGACAAGTTCATTTTTTTTTAAGCTTAAGCATATAGACAAAAAAAAGAATCCCGAAGTAGTTCGCTGCGAATTTTCGCTAAAAACGACTGAAAATCAGATAGAAACGTTTTTTTCCTCAATAAAACGAGATCAGGTCAAAGAAAGCTTGAACGACATAATAAGGTACTTCAATCGAGAATTGGGTACAAACATCACATAAAATCAAATCATATTTTGTATGTTTATCTTCGGACGTAGTCCCTTAAAACCATCTCGCAGAGCTAATTCGACGTTTATTAAAGTAATTTTTTGGACTCCGAATTCAACCAAATAATCGTTAAAACTTCTTATGTCAACAAAAACAAGGCTAATCCCTGCTCTACTTTGCCTATTATTCTTATCACTAACCGCTGATAGTCAGACTGTTATTAAAGGTGAGATATTGGATGCAAGTAACAATGATCCCTTAATCGGAGCAACGGCATTGATCAAAGGGACAACTACTGGAACCACTTCGGATTGGGATGGTTCTTTTGAGCTAATCATAGATCAAGATCTACCCATAGAACTGGAGTTCTCTTACATTGGTTATGCTCCTAAAACTGTCTTAGTAACAGAGAAAAAACGAATTTCAGTAAGTCTTGAAGAAGATGCCGTAGTGATCGAAGGCGTAGAAGTTACTGGAAGTAGAATATCAGATAAACAGAAAGAATCTCCGTTAACCGTGGAAGCAATGGATTTGATTGCTATTAAAGAAACTCCTGCAGCTGATTTTTATGATGGTCTTGGATCGTTGAAAGGCGTTGATTTAACAGCAGCGAGTTTAGGATTCAAAGTGGTCAATACAAGAGGCTTTAATAGTACAAGCCCAGTAAGATCTCTTCAAATAATTGACGGCGTTGATAATCAGGCTCCAGGGTTGAACTTTTCCTTAGGTAACTTTCTTGGAACCTCAGAATTAGATGTCAACAAAGTTGAGTTGGTCGTTGGAGCAAGTTCTGCTTTTTATGGACCGAATGCCTTTAATGGAGTGATCAGTATGGAGACAAGAGATCCATTCTTCCATAAAGGATTATCAGCCATGGTTAAAGCTGGGGAAAGAAATATGATCAAATCTGCGGTCCGTTGGGCGGATGCCATTAATAACAAAGAAGGAGATGCACTGCTTGCTTATAAATTTAATTTAGAATTCTTACGCGCAGATGATTGGGTCGCGGACAATTACGATCCAGTTGATGGTAGCAGAGTTGATCGAGATAACCCTGGAGGTTTTGATGCTGTAAATATTTACGGAGATGAATATCAAAGTGCTAATGATTTTTCTACGGCTACCTTATCTCAGTATCCTGGACTGGGTGCTTTCTACAGAACTGGTTACAAAGAAGAAGATCTTGTTGATTACAACACCAAAAATTTAAAAGCAAACATTGGAGTTTATTTGAGACTAGATCCTTCCAAGCAAGAACAGTCTGCAGAACTTTCATTTAAATCTAGTTTCGGTTCTGGAACCACAGTTTATCAAGGAGACAACCGATTCAGCTTAAAAAATATTAGCTTCTTACAGAATGTAGTAGAATTAAAAAAGAGGAATACTTATTTCTTAAGGGCCTATTCAACTAGAACTAGGGCCGGAGATTCTTATGATCCTTACTTCACTGCACTGCAGTTACAAGAAAGAGCAAAATCAAATGGTCAATGGTCAAATGACTTTGTAGACTATTGGTTGAGAGATATTAATCCTTTGGTTGATGAAACCAATTTCCCAGAATTACAATTTATTTATGATAGCAATGGCTATATCATAGGTTCATCTATTGACCCAGATGAATATGAAAACTGGTTAGGAAGTAATACTGAGAACATCAATGATTGGCATTCAATGACACAAGCATTTGCAAATGCTCAAAATGATGGAATTGGAGCCGAGCCTAACGTTGCATTTTTTGAACCAGGTACAGCAAGATTTGATGAAGCCTTTAATGACATTACCAGTAAACTAAGATCGGAAGGAGGAACAAGATTCTTTGACAACTCTTCTTTGTACCATGCACATGGAGAATATACTTTCAGACCAACTTGGATGGATAAGATTACCGTTGGAGCTAATGCTAGACTTTACGCACCGGAATCGAAAGGAACTGTTTTTTCAGATACAGCTGATGTTAAAATTAGAAATAGAGAAGTTGGATTTTATGCTGGAGTCGAGAAATCTTTTATTGATAACAAATTGAAATTAACAGTAGCAACAAGAGCGGATAAAAACGAAAACTTTGACTTTGTTGTTTCCCCTGCTGGATCAGTGGTCTTTACTCCAAGCAAAAATAATTTCTTCAGAGCTTCTTTCTCTTCAGCCATTCGTAATCCGACCTTGGCGGATCAATACTTAAGTCTAAATGTAGGAAGGGCCATTTTAGCAGGAAATCTTAATGGCGCCCAGAATTTGGTGACTGTTCCCTCACTGCTTACTTTCTTTGAAACTTTGCAATCTGAGTCTTTAGATTCCTTTGATATCGCCCCAGTTCAACCAGAAAAAGTTAAGACTTTTGAATTGGGATACAGAACTACGCTTTTTGAAAAATTATATGTTGATGCGGGATACTACTACAGTATTTATAATCAATTTTTAGGATTCAACATTGGTGTAGACTTTGAATACGATGCTGCTTCTGGAGTAGTTAGAAAAGCACAGGCATTTAGATATGCGGCCAACTCCACTTCGCAAGTAACGACTCAAGGATTTTCCATTGGGCTAAATTATTATTTACCGAAGAATCTTGCTTTAAATGGGAACTACTCCTTCAACGAATTGCTAAAAGGCAATGAGGATGATCCGATTATTCCGGCTTTTAATACCCCAACTCATAAATTCAATCTTGGACTTTCAGGAAGAGATATGAAAATTAGATTGGGTGGAACAGTTTTAAAAGGCATTGGATTTAGTGTCAACTATAAATGGATAGAGGGATTCCTATTTGAAGGTTCTCCTCAATTTTCAGGATTCATTCCGAGCTATGACATGCTTGATGCTCAAATTAATTTTGGGCTTCCTAAAATAAATTCTACAGTAAAAATTGGAGCATCTAATATATTAAATAACAAAAGTTTCCAAACCTACGGTGGACCAAGAATTGGTCGATTGGCATATGTAACATTTACCTATGATTGGAAAAAGAAGTAAAACAGAAATTTAAAAATTAATCAAACTTATCATTTATGCAAAATTTTAACAAGAACCTTATTTTAATCCTCTTGGTGATGCTGAGTTATTCAGCATTCTCTCAGAGATATCTTACTGAAGTTTTTGATGACGTTCAGGTAACAAGTGATGTTACTTATGGGCAGAATACGACATTATTATTCATCGCACAGCTAGGTCCTGTAAAGGAAGATCTAAAAATGGATGTGTACGAACCAGTAAACGACAATGTAACCGAACGACCTTTAGTTATACTGTTACACACTGGAAACTTTTTACCTAGAATTGTGAATGGTGGTATCATGGGTACTAAATCAGATAGTTCTGCTGTAGAAATCGCAACTCGCCTAGCCAAAATGGGATATGTTGTGGCTTCAGTTGATTACAGACTAGGATGGAATCCTGCTGCTCCCTCTCAACCATTAAGAGCACTTGGATTAATCCAGGCAGCTTATAGAGGAATTCAAGATGCGAGATCAGCTGTACGTTTTTTCAGAAACGACGCAGCCAATGCTGACCTTTACAAAATCGATAGTGACAAAGTTGCTGTTTGGGGTAATGGTACTGGTGGATACATTGGACTAGGTATGGCTACACTTGACAGTTACAATGAAATTCTTATGACTGAAATGCCAGCTGGTAAGTTCTTCTTCGATAGTGACGGAGATCCTAATACACCAGATATTCCAATGGTCGTTCCCACTTACCATGGTGATATTGAAGGTAAATTAGAAGTAATTGCTCCAGCAGATGGATTTGGATACAGCATGGGAGATACTTCAAGCTTTTCTAATTGGCCAGATGAATCTTCTGAGGTTCAATTGGTATTAAACGTTGGTGGTGCTTTAGGAGATATTTCTTGGTTAGATGAAAATTCTGCTCCAATTATTTCTTTCCATCACTACCTTGATCCATTCGCTCCTTATGAAAGTGACGTTTTAAGAGTTCCTGGAACAAATGACCTAATCGTTGAAGTTCAAGGTTCGAGAGCGATTGCTGAAAAGCAAAATACACTTGGAAATAACCAACCATTTATAGACGCTAATATTAGTGATGAGTGGACAACTGCCGCAATGAACAATTCTGCAATTGCAGGACATGACTATTACGAGGCATTATCTCCGAAAGTTGACCCTGCGAATGTTCTTGGAACGATAGAAGGTGTAGTTATTGACTGGTGGGATCCAGAAGCAGTACCTGGAGATTTAAGTAATCCTATGATGCTTCCTTGGAATCAGTTGCCAAACACCTTAGCCGATCCTAACGGAACAATTACTTTTGATCAGTCAGGAATGGCTTCCAACATTGGACAAGGTCCAGACAAAGCTAAAACCAACATTGATTCCTTAATCGGATTCTTTGCTCCTAGAGCTGTTGCTGTTATGGGTCTAACGACTGGAACAGAAAATATCGCTGCGGAAGAAGTAGCTATGGAAATTGCTCCAAACCCAACTTCTTCTATTTTCAACATTACTTCAAATGTTGATTCGCCAATTCAGCAAGTAAGAATCTTCGACCTTAATGGGCGACTAGTTCGTCAGTATGATGCGGTAAACGAAAATAAATTAACTGTTGATCGTTCAAATCTTGCATCAGGTATGCATATCGTAATGGTAACCTTTGAAGAGGGCGTCGTTTCGAAAAAAGTAATGTTCAACTAAGAATAAATAATCAGACAAATACGGAAGGGCTGCAACGAAAGTTGTGGCCCTTTTTATTGTAAGCCTGGTTTTTAATATTTTCAAACTTGTCTGCCCACGAGAATTAATTAATTTATTTACTCTGAAGCATTTCTAATTTCAATTTCTGTTTTCTTCAACAATTGTATCAGATCACTATTTATAGCCACTAATGATTCAAGCTCCGGAATCTCATTGTCTTGGAAACCTTTTATCATCTTCATTGCTATTTTAACCTTTAGTGCCTCCAAACCATTTTCAAGATGTTCTCTATTCAAATTGATTTTATCTATCTCTCGTTGATACGGTTCGATCTTCTTTAAGAATTCCTTTTCATTATTCGAACTCAAAAGTGCTAACGATTTACTTAATACAGTATCATTGCTAATATTATTAATATGACTATTTGCACTTGTCCAAACTTTTTCAACCACATTTTTATATTCAATCAATTCCTCAGCACTATCTCTAAAGGCAAATATTTTCGTCTGAATATTATCTTTTAAATCTTCTAGTTCCCTATTGCCTTTACAAGCTTCATTAAACAACTCATTCACCATGTCCTCTTGATAACTATTATACCTCGGGTATACGAGATCAGATGTACTTAGTTCTTCCTTCAATAGAACCTTTGGTGTTTCGATTTCAACATTTAGCTTTCCTTCCACTTTACTTGGTCGGCTCTTTGCACAGGAAGAAAAAAAAGCTGAACAAATCACTAGTCCAATTAAAAAATAATTAGTTTTCATATCAATATTTTTGCGATCCCAACTATTAAATAGTTGGCAACTTTGAATTAAAAAAATGCTAATTGCAATTTCCAATAAAGCAATGAATTCCTTTCAATTTAATAGACCAAATGATAATTTCAAATGATTAACTTACCGCTCCCTAATCGCCTTCAATAATTTCCATAACTTTGCGTTACTAAGGTAGAAACACTAAAATCAACTATGCGAGCTTCGCTCCTTTTACTCTTTTTATTTTCAACCCATATCCTTTGGTCTCAATCTTCCCGAGGGCAAATTGTAGACAATAATCAAAAAGCCATTGCTTTCGCGACCATCCTCTTAGACGCCGATGCCAGCCGCGGATATATTGCAGACATCAATGGAATTTTTGAAATACCAGACAAGGAAACATTCAATTTCCTAAAGATTAGTGCAATTGGTTATGTCAGTGAACGAAAGTATAAGGAAGAGATTGAGGGAAAAACATTGATTGTGATCCAGCTAAACGAAAAGGCCTATGAACTGAATACCGCAGTTGTCATTGCAGGAGAGAATCCGGCAAATGAAATAATTAGAAGGGCAGTTAAAAATAAATCCAAGAATGATCCACAAACCTTACCCTCCTATTCTTGCAATGTTTACAACAAACTTGTTGGAGATTTTTTTGACCCAAAGAATGCAAGTGATAGTATTCCATACAAGGGAAAAATAGCGCGAAAAATTGATACATTATTTAGAAAGCGAGCGGATCTATTTCTAGGATTAAACGAAGATCGACACATGTTCTTAATGGAGAGCTTGGTTACTCGCTTGTTTAAAAAACCCAAGCATCTACTTGAAACGATCGAACACAATCGAATCTCTGGATTAAACTCTCCCAGTTTTTCAGCGATTATTCATAGCCTTCAGCCCTTTGCTTTTTACGACAACCAAGTAAATGTACTAGACAAAGATTTTCTAAATCCTGTTTCTCCTCAAAGTGAAGATCAATATTTCTTCAATTTAGAAGACACTTTATTCCAAGGAAAAGATTCGATCTACATCATCAGCTTTACTCCTAAGAAAGGAAAAACATTTGATGGACTTACAGGAGTATTAAATATTCACACAAACAAATATGCCATACAATCCATAAAGGCTAAGCCCAGTAAGCCTGGCGCGATGCGTTTAAAACTAGAGCAATTGTATGAGCCCATTGATGGACATTGGTTTCCTATTCAATTGAATATTGAAATAGAGGCAGACAAATATCCTTCACCCCACATGGGAACAAAGTTTTCAGGGAAATCTTATATTGATCAAGTAAAAATAAATCCTCCTTTACGCGGAAAAGATTTTCCGTTGGATGGCACAGAACTTTCAGAAGGATCTAACAACAGATCTGATAGCCTTTGGCAAACTATACGAACAGAGCCGCTGGGCCCAAAAGAAGCACTCACCTACCAATGGTTAGATAGTTTGGGTACTGTAAAAAAGATTGACAAGAAATTGAAAATTGTTGATGCCCTACTTCAAGGAAAATTCAAACTGGGCCCAGTTGATTGGAAAATCACTGAATTATTTAAACGAAATGATGTAGAAGGATTCAGACCAGGAATCAGATTAGAGACGAATAAACAGTTTTCTAAATGGGTACAGCTTGGTGGATATGCTGGCTACGGGCTTAAAGACAACAAATTAAAGTACAACGGAGATCTGAGTCTCAATCTCCTGCCTAGAAGAAAAGGTGCCTTAAGTATTTATTACAAAGAAGATGTATTGGAACCCGCTAGGTTTGAATTGGATCAACCCGGAGAATTATTGACAAGTAGACTTTACTTAAGTCGCTTGGATTACACGAAAAATATTGGATTAAAATTTTCTACATTCTTCCTGCCTTATACTTGGGGCGCAATTCATTTAGAAAAACAAATTTTTGCTCCTTCCTATGTATATGCTTATGTAGATTCCGGTAGTGATATCCCAAGAACATTTGATATTGTTGAAATGGGCTTAACCCTACGTTTCGCTTTTGCCGAAAAATTTACAGAACTATTTGGAACGAGAATTAGAACCGCTAGTAATTATCCCAGCATTCAAGTTGGCATAAATCGCGGCTTGAACATTTGGTCTGGCAACTTTGAATATTTACAAATTAAATCAGCTTTAGAAGGAAGTTTTAGAATTCGAAAATTAGGGCTCAGTACTTTCTCAGTCTTTGCCGGCTTCGTAGAACAGGCTGTTCCAATTACTAAACTGTTCAGCACTCCAGGGCTAAATAATAATTTTGAATTTCTGATTGAAGAACCCGGATTTCGAACCATGAAGCCCTATGAATTTTTATCAGACAAATTTGCATTCTTATTCTTCAAACAAGAATTGGGAACATTACTCAATGTTCATAAATTTTCTAGGCCAACATTTAGTCTCGAACAAAATATTGGTTGGGGTTCTTTGAAAGAACCAGCATTTCATATCGGACCAAACTTTGATACCCTAGAAAAAGGATATTTCGAATCCGGACTAATAATAGAAAATATATTGAGTATTAATTATTTCAGCTTAGGATACATCGGATTGGGAATTGGAGGCTGGTACAAATACGGCCCTTACAACAGCGGAGAATTTAAAGACAATGTTGCGCTAAAGCTCACGATAAACTTTGACTTCATATAAAATAAAATCCAGTTTGCGGTCAGCAACAAAATTCTAAAGCGTTAAATGAAAAAAGTTTTTCCTACATCAACCTCATCACCTCTCCAGGATGCAGCAAAGCTAATTTTTCCTTTTCGCGCTTGAATAATTCTTGAATCCAAACGTACGGCTCATTCATTGGTTCATTGGATAAATCATAAGTTCCGTAGTGCATAGGAACCATTTTTTTAGCGCCCAAATCTTGAAAAGCTCTCTTTGCCTCTTTTGGATTTGCATGAGACTCTTTCATCATGTAAGCTGGTCGGTAAGAACCAATTCCTAAGATGGCCACATCAATTTTTGGAAAGACCCTTCCGATCTGTTTGAAGTGATCGCCATAGCCACTGTCTGATCCGAAGTAGATTACCTTCTCCGGAGTTTCAATCATAAAGCTACCCCAAAGTCTCCTGTTAAAGTCCGTAGCGCCTCTTCTGCACCAGTGACGACTTGGTAAAAAAGTGATTCTAATTTTATCTGAAAAAAGATTGTAGCGCTGATACCAACCGGCCTCTTGAATCTCGGGATCATCCGGCAACCAAGAACCAATAATGTCTGTCATTTTTAGACTGGTCAAAACAGCTGGGCGATTAAACTGAAATAATTTCTGTAGACTTTTTTTATCACAGTGATCTCGATGATCATGAGACAAAAGGACAAAATCTATACTCAACAATTTTTCTAAGGCGATCGGATCTTCCGTATATCGCTTCATTGCTGGTAATTTGTAAAAAATTGGATCAGTAATTATACGGATGCCATTCAGTTGAATTAGAAATGTGGCATGACCTAGCCATATGATAGCATCCTCATGCAAATTTGGCAATTGATCCAAAGGATGCACTGGAAGTGACCAATTCTTAAAGGCTTCCTTTTTCTTCGCCCGAAAAGGATTAGGCGTAATTCCGAATCTGAGCACTTTCCACCAGTTAGGTTTAAAGGAATTGGCCTTATTAACATACTGGAAGGTATTGTCTACAATTGGATTTCCGGGCCATTCTTTATAGATGGTCTCCAGTTTTTCGTTCTTGAGGTATTCTTTTTTCATCAAATATGTCAGCAAAAGTAAGAAATCTAGCTTTGTAAGCGCTAAATTGCTAAGAGGGTGTTAAATCATTTTGTGGTCACACCTGTTAAAGTTATTTTCGCATTAAGAATACGAACTAATTTTTTACCAAAATACAATACAAATGAAATTTATAACAGCAATTTGTGTCTTTTGCTTGGCAACCATAAGCTTAAGCGCTCAGCAGATTAAGACTCCAGCTGCTAGTCCAAGAATATCTATTACCCAGACAGTAGGACTTTCAAAAATCAGCCTAGATTACTCAAGACCATCTGTAAAAGGAAGAACCATCTTCGGAGCAGACGGATTGGTTCAAGATGGCAAAATGTGGCGTTTAGGAGCCAATGCTTCTACAAAAATCACTTTTGAAGAGGCGGTAACAATTGATGGCAAGTCCGTACCTGCTGGCGAGTATGCTTTATATGCAATTCCTAACCCTGACATGTGGACAATCGTTATCCACAAAAACACTTCTTATTGGGGAGTTGGCCCAGATTACACTTCATCTGAAGATTTGATGAGAGTAACTGCAAAGCCACAAAAAACAACTCATTTTGTTGAGACTTTGGATATCGGAATAAATAGTATTGCTGGAGACAAAGCTCATTTGGTAATCCAATGGGAAAACACCCAAGTTGAGTTTCCGATCATGATGAATGTTGATGAACGTGTAATGGCAAGCATCAAAACTGCTATGGAAGGAACTAGCCGAGGAGACTTCTATACTGCAGCTCGTTACTACTTTGATAATGGTAAAGATTTAAGCCAAGCACTTAGTTGGATTAAGAAGGCTAATGACTTGGATGCAAAATACTGGCAATTGAGATTACAGTCTGAAATCGAGGCGAAGTTGGGAGATTATTCAACAGCTGTAAAAACTGCCTTAACTGCTAAAGAAGCCGCTTCTAAAGCTGGCAATGAAGAATATGTTCGCATCAATGACGCCAACATGGTGATGTGGAAGAAGATGGTAAAAAGTTAAAGCTAAGGCTTTTTACCGGTTAACTAAAGCACCGTTTCAAAGGGGGCAATCGAATTTTCGATTGCCTCTTTTTATTTGATTTCACTCCTCGGTCAATTTCAAAACATCTTCCATTCATCAGAATTCATCTTATATTTAAGGCATGTCGACTTATCAAGATCTCATTAATTTTTATCATGACTGTTATGAGTTAGACAATGCGAATTTTGGAATTCAAGATGTTCTAAGCACATCTGTGTCCAACCGGCTCTTATTAAAGACGGATGATTTCATAACTGGAAGTTGGCCCACTGCTCAAATAAATTATGCCAAAGGAGAAAAGCTATTTAATGCGATTCAAGTTTACAAAAGAGAAAAGGAAATTCTTTGTTGTTTTTATTTCATAAATTTTATTGTAGCTACTCCACAAGGCGATAAAAGTGTGATGACTCCTCTCTATTATTTCAAGCCTTATCTATTTCGAAAAAACAATAATTATTTTTGTGGAAGTGATCATTCAGTGGTTCGTGTCAATCCTTTTGCAGTGAGAATGATCGCCGCACATACTGGCCTTTCAACAAATATACTTGCTAACAAAATTCCTTGTGATTTTTTGACTACGGATTTAAAATCAGATTTGTCTATTTTTTTTTCAACGCATACGTCAAAAATAAATATAGATCAACACATCAACGGAACTTACAACACTTCGATCAAATCGTTGAAAGCTTTTTTGAAAATAAAAAAATTGCATCTGATTCCTGGCGCAATGATTGGAATGTTTAAAAAAGGAGGTGCCAGTCTTGGTGTATTGGAAGAGTTGAAAACTATGGCCAAAAGTCCATACACTTCTGCTCCATTGAATTCTATTTTAAACAATAAGAAAAGTAGAAAAAAATCTACTGGAAATAAAAATATAATTGTTCCGGTCAACTTGAATAAAGCTCAGCAAAATATTCTGGCCAATTATCCAATGTTTACGAACTCAATTGTATCGGGTCCTCCAGGGACCGGCAAGACACTTTCTATTGGAGCAATAGTCTGCGATGCAGTTATTAAGGGAAAAAGTGTTTTGATTGCTACAAAGAACGAAGAGCCACTTGACGTAATCGAACAAATGCTCAAGGAAAAATTCGAACTATCGAATATATTCTTGAGAGGAGGATCCAAAAGCAATCGAACTAAAATTAGCAAAAGATTGAGAGAGATAAAGAAAGAAGTCAAAAACAAAAAACACGATACCCTTTCAATTACTTTTTTAAGAAATAAAATCAAAGTTAGTCAGGCGAAAGCCGCCACGACAAAAAGAAAAATAGAGAAATCTAAAAATCTTACCTATCAAATTTCTGAATTGATTGATGAGGCACAAGATTCATTTTTCAAGAATATTAAATTAGAGATTTCAAAGTTTAGAAAAAAAGGATTAGCACTGAATGACTTAATCGAAGAAAAGCATCAAACATTAGCTTCAACCAATGAGTTAATATTTGAATTCATGCGGGAAAGAATTTACTATTTTCTTTCAAAGTATGCTTGGAATAGATGGAGTGCCTTTGATGAGATCTTGGAGACCCTAACCACTAGGAACAAAACTAAACGTGCTCAGAAAATTGCAGATTTGGATACTGGCTTGCTTTTGAAGCTATTTCCAATTTGGGGAGTAACTGCGCCGGAAGTATCGAATTTCTTACCACTAAAAAAAGAATTGTTTGACTTAGTTATCATAGACGAAGCTTCAAAGTCAGATATCCCAAGTACTTTGCCATTATTGTATCGTGCAAAAAATGCCATTGTGATAGGTGACCCCAAGCAATTGAGACATGTTTCTTTTCTATCCGTCAATTCAATCAAGCAACTGATAAAAAATTACAATCTCAAAAATCAACCACAGTTTAAATTAAACTATCGCAGCAATAGTATTCTCGACATCTGTATTGCCGGAAGCGAACATGCCGATCAATTTGTTCAACTTAAAGAACATTATCGATCTTATCCTGAAATGATTCAATTTAGCAACGAGCAATTTTACAATAATAGTTTAAGAGCATTTCAACTTCCGCGAAAATCATCTCCAACAATTTCATTGATAGAAAAAAGACTTAAAGGAGAAAAAGGACGGAATGGTGTAAACAAGAAAGAAGCTTATGAAGTCTTTGTATTGGTTAAAAGTCTAATCCTTAAGCAACGTGGGTTGAAAAAAGAAATTGCTATAAGTATTGGCGTTCTTTCTCCCTTCCGGGCGCAAGTCAATTTCCTACAAAAAGAAATTATCAAAAATTTTTCAAATGAAGATATTGAAAAGCATCAGATTGTAGTAGGTACTCCGTATGCATTTCAAGGAGATGAAAAAGATATAATGATTTTGTCTTTTGCAATGGATGAAAATAATTTACGGGGAAGCCACTATCTCGAAAGCGAAGGGGTATTTAATGTGGCTATTACCCGCGCGAAGCAACAACAGATCGTGCTTTATTCTTTCAACCCTAAAAAGTTAGCAGCCAGTAGTATCCTAAGAAATTACCTGACTTATATCAAGGGCAACAGAAATCGTATCAACAATCATCGCCCAAGTAGACCCAAGAGTCGGAAAGTAAAAGAAATCTATGAATGGCTTCAAGCAATTCCCAGAACGAATGTGATCTACAATCACAATATCAGTGTCTTTCTTTTAGACTTCTTAGTTATCAAAGGAAAAAGAAAAATTTTTGTTGACCTGGTTGGCTTTGAAGGAGAAACTCATGCAATGCTGTCT
The DNA here is from genome assembly GCA_937928045.1 of uncultured Saprospiraceae bacterium. GTDB lineage: Bacteria > Bacteroidota > Bacteroidia > Chitinophagales > Saprospiraceae > JABDJM01. The sequence goes on from CALFWO010000029.1 coordinate 121,125, forward strand.
AATGCAAAATATGACCTACTCCATCGATTAGATGTTGAAATATTTATATTGACTTATAGGGTTTGGCAAGAAGATAAGGAGGAAGCCAAGAGAGATCTTTGGAATTTTATCCATGGAAGGAAAAAAGAAAAATTGTAGCATCAGATTTTTAATAAAATTTTGATATGGACAGAACAACTCTGATAAATACTAAGCTTGATATTAACACGGTTTTAAATCGATTTGAATTAAAACTAAGTGGAGGAATTGCATTTGTAGAATTTGAGCAAAGGGGTAATACCTATTTTTTATTACACACCGAAGTACCTGAATCGATGACTGGAAAAGGTGTAGCGTCAATACTGGTACAAAAAGTAATGAATTACCTTCTGAAAAGTGAAGCGAAAATGAAACAGTTCTGTCCTTATATCAAAGCTTGGTTGAAACGCCATCCAGAATATTTGGAAAAATTTAAGTAGTGTGAATTTAGATATCAACTTTCTAAATACACCAATTCAAATTACAGTTTTTAAACTTCGAGCAGATATCTCACTGGTCTATTTAGAAAAAATCTAAAATAAGCTAGAAGACTTAGATAAAACTCCTTACACAGATATTGATGATTAAAAAATCATATCTTCCGGCCAAAATAAATACAACATGGAAAATTCAAATAAGATTACGATTATTCCTAACGGTCCAGCAATGATTCAAGGAACTTGTGAAGTTACTTTGCCAAATGGAGAAGTCGTTACTAAAGAAGGACGAACTACGCTTTGTCGCTGTGGGCTTTCAGCAAACAAACCATTTTGTGATGGTAAGCACAAAGGTGAATTTAAAGTAGACTAATTTTTTCAGCTGTTGATTGGATTTGTGATTCAATCAACAGCTCCCTTCATTCCCAAGGCTTCCAGAATCATTCTATAATCATTAGGCAATTCAGCTTCGAACTTTAGCAGCCTATCTTCATAAGGAATTTCTATTTTACTGGCATGCAACCAAAGTCTGTTGGTTCCAAATTTATCTCGCCAGAAATTATTGTGCTTTACATCGCCATGCCGGCGATCTCCGATAATAGGATGTCGTAATTTTGCTGCATGCTTTCTCAATTGATGATGTCTTCCTGTCTGAGGAAATAGCGCCACGAAACTATATCGAGATGTAGGGTATCTAGAAATTTCCCAAGGAAGTTCATTTTGCTCCAAACATTTCCATTCTGACACAGCTTCCTGATTCACATTTTTTGTTTCTGAAAACAATGGTTCATCAATGAAACCGGTTTTTTCCATATAACCTCTCATTATCGCATGGTAAGTCTTCTTAACTTTCTTCGATCTAAAAGCCTCATTAATCTTCTCTGCAGCAATGGCGTCCTTGGCAAAAACAAGTAATCCAGTAGTCGCTCTATCCAGTCTATGAATCGGTAACATCTTGCGTTCTAGTTGGCGATTCAAAATATCCAAAACACTTATAGTGTCTTCGCTAATTTTTGTTAGATGAGTTAAAATATTCGCCGGCTTATTGATCACAGCAATCTGATCATCCTCGTGAATGATCTCCAGCAAATAGTCTTCCTTGAAATAAATTGGATTCAATTTTAGATTTTCAACGAAGATATAGAAAATCGTACTAGCTGCGTGCTCAAAATAAATTAAAGAATTACTTCCTTAGTAGACTCTCCAATATTAATAAAAACCGCATTGTCTCTTTGGAAATCTCCAAAGTCAATGAAAAAGGATTGTTGCGTGGTAAGATTTTCAAGCTTAAGCATTCCTGCAACTGGAATCGGCAAAGAAGAAATATTAACGATAGGCGTCTCCGAAGTCACACTGTAAACGATATTCTCTTCACTTACGAAAGTGGCATTTACAGATTCCTCCCAAGTAGTTTCTAGTACAGGAGTCAATGCATTACTATCAGAAAGCAAATTCTCAGCTATTAATGTAGAAAGTATGGATGCACCAAAGTTTAATTCTTGCTGATCTTCGATTGTCTTTCCATTAATTATTTGATGTTCAACAACCAAGCGATCTAGATCATCCTTTCCCTTATTAACAAACGAGTAGGTTCCTTGTATTTGTTTCCCATCTACCACGAAGTCTTTAAGATTAACGATTACATTACAACCATCCTGATCTAAATATCCTGAAAATTCGGCAGTAAGTTTTCCAGAAAAACGATGGTCCCCTGAAAGGCAATCTGCTCCGAAATCAAGTTCATAAATTACTGGAAAGAAAACAGCGCCATTGGATACTGTTCTCAGCTTAACACAATCTGCAAGCACAAAGAAACTTTGACCACTTGAATTCAATTCAGGTATTGATTGGGCAGATTGCAACACTTCTTGATAAAGATTGGCAAAAGATACTTGCGTACTAACCATTTCTTGGCTTACACTCATCGCCTCCTCCAATTCAATGTTCTGATCTACATCACAACTGGTCAAGAAGAATAATCCCAAGATAATAGCCATCCAAATGGATGATTTAAAAGTCCAAAAGTTCATTAGTGGTATTCTATTGTGCTACGGAATATTACATATTCCTAATTCTTGCAATACTAATGCCAGAAACAATTCTGAGCTCAATCATTGCGCGCCCTAAATAGATGAGATCAAAATGAAAAACGCTGCTTATATTTTAGGGTATTTTTTAAAAATATCTTACAGAGAAAATAAGTCGATAGTCTTTTACTAATTGTTAAGTTTTCTTTTATCAAAGAATAAGTTCAATAGCTGAATTATATTTGGGTGGTAAGCATAATTTCAGTCATCATAACCCAAGCTAGATGAAGCCGATAACCACCTTTCTTTTACTGGCATTTATGTCGATTCAGGCAGTCGCTCAAGTGCAACCAAGTCTGCGGACTCACCTTAAAGGCTATGTCATTGTATTTCCGGGAGTAGAATTGGCAGTTGAATTCCCGATTAAGACCTGGTCTTTAAGCGAGGCTAAAACTCATGAACTCATAATAAATGCCTCCCCGGTAATAGATTTTTTCAACTACCGAGGGAATTACAACGGTTTGGGCTTAATGGCTGAATTGAATCCCAAATTAAACTTGGAAAACGGATGGACCTATGAGCTCTTTGGAGGTGTTGGCCTAGTGAATGCATTTTTGGCTCGGACTGCATACGAGATTCAGCCGGATGGCACTTTTTCAGAAAAAAATGCAAAATCTAATCAATATTTCAGTTGGAAGGCCGGACTGGGAATTGGAAAGTCAATTACCATTTCAGGAAAAAACTATAGCGTAGGGTTTAGGATTGGAGCACGTGAAGTTCGAACGCCCGGTTATTTAGTTGCTCCTGAAGCCAGTGTCGGCATCATTATTCCCTTAAAGTCAAAAAATTCAGCCCAATGAAAAATACCTATTTAATTCTATTGCTTGGTTTTATATTGATGAACAGTGGTTGTTACAAGGACACAGAATCAGAGACCCAATTTGATGATGAATTCTTTTTGACGCACAAAGGAGCAGATTTACCTATTTGGGTTCGTGGAAATAAGGATGCTAAGACATTCATTTTATTTTTACATGGAGGTCCATTTGACACGGCGCTGTACGATGCAGTGGTTCGGGCTTTCGAACCACTTTATGACGACTACGCTGTGGTATATTTTGATCAAAGAGGCGGCGGTCATGCTCATGGCAGTTCAGTAAATCTCAGCGAAGCTCAATTTGTTGAAGATGTAGAACTCGTTACGAAATTGGTGAAACAACAGTATCCACAAGCTGAGAATTTATTTTTAATGGGCCATAGCTATGGTGGCTATCTGGGAACTGCCGTGCTTGCAAAAGGCAACAACCAGGATTTATTTAAAGGTTGGATTAGTCTTGCCGGTGCGCACAATTACCCATTGAATTGGGTAAATTCTCGTGCATATTTATTAAATATTACTACTCAAAAAATCAGTGCGGGAGAAGACCTCGAAGTTTGGCAGGAGCGATTTGATGCTTTGACCAATACACCAGAAGTGACAAACATCAATGAGCTAAGGATAATAAACGGAATAGCATTTCAAGTAGCAAAGGAAATTAACGCAGGGAATGAGACCTTTGAAAAGCCACCATTTTTATTCAGACTTACAGCCCCTACCGGAGCGGGATTTTCTCAACACAACAATGCGGAAATGGAAGATCTGATAGTGAATGGTAATCTTAATCCTGTTATGTCAAACATTACTTTGCCCAGCTTGTTAATCTATGGTGGTGAAGATCCGATTGTTCCATTTGCTTTGGGAAATAATGCAATAGATTTTCTTGGAACCCCTGAAGAAGATAAATTTTTGATTTCGTTGGCGACAAGTGGACATATCCTTTGGGAGTACCAGGCAGATATCTTTTTTGATCAAATTCGAACTTTTGTCAGTAGCTACGAATAGATTTTCTAAAATAAACTTGAGTGAAAAATAGTAGGACCGAATCATTATTGAAGCTACGACCAACATTGCCTTTGGTCATTTCCGAAGATTCTAATGCCATCGAAATATTTATGCATACTAAGTTGCGGCCAATTCTAAAGTATCAAAACGATTGGATCATGCAAATGATTTCATCCGCGCAACATTTCAAACACTTGAAATTTGACAATTGGGATGCAGCTAAAAACAGAACAACTGTTGCTAATTTTTTGGCTAAGAATAAAAATATTCGACATCAACTACTCGGAGGGATTTCAGCCATGTTAACATCAGAAGAATTGACAATTTATTTGAACCATAATGCTGAATTCAATAAAAGAATTGTTGAAATGATCGTAACAAGGTTTATTTCAAATTACGTTGCAGCTCAGTAAACTCTTTTTGAGAAAGTTCGCGCCACTCCCCTAGTCTCAATTTATCCAAAGTAATATTCATAATTCGTACGCGCTCTAGTGTACTGACATGATACTCCAAGTATTCGCACATTCTTCTGATTTGTCGATTGAGCCCTTGTGTCAATACAATTCTGAAAACGAAGTTTGATATTTTTTCAACTTTACATCTTTTAGTCATTGTCCCAAGAATTGGAATTCCACTAGCCATTTTTCTAATAAATTCTGGCGTAATAGGGCGATTGACTTTGACGATGTATTCTTTTTCATGGTTATTTTCAACGCGCAATATTCGATTCACAATATCACCATCGTTGGTCAGTAGAATTAAGCCAGTCGACATTTTATCTAACCGCCCTATTGGAAATATTCTTTTAGGATAATTAATAAAATCAATAATATTGTCAGGATCTTTAAGATCAGTAGTACAAGTAATTCCTGTGGGTTTATTCAAAGCCAAATAAATAGACTTTGGCTTAGCCATTAACGGTTTATCATCCACTGTAACCTCATCTCCGGGATTTACACGATTACCTTTTCTAGCAACAACCTTGTTAATTTTAACTCGACCTTCTTCGATCCACTTGTCTGCAGCTCTTCTGGAACATACTCCCGTCTGGCTAATAAATTTATTTAAGCTTATTGAATCGTCTAACATATATTTAGAATAAAATGCAAACCGGCTTGGGCGCAGTAACCTCACTTGCAAAATTAAGCAATCCCGTGATTTCGTCTCTTTTAAAAGCTACCAGATTATTACTGTCTTGGTTTGCTACGACTAAGAATTTCTGATCAGGAGTAAGCGAAAAATTTCTCGGCGTATTTCCTCGAGTAGATTCCGAAGCAATCAATTGTATCTGTCCAGTATATGGATCAACTTTGAAAATCGCAATGGTATTCGGACCACGATTCGAAGCATATAAAAATTTACCATCCGCTGAAATGTGAATATCTGCAGATTTATTAAATCCTTCGAAAGTTGCTTCCAATGTACTTACGGTCGAATGTATTTCGAAATCACCTTCAGTGTTTTTCCTTAATATCGAAACAGATCCAGTTAATTCATTCAACACATAAGTCCATTTACCATTTGGATGAAATGCAAGGTGTCTTGGGCCAGCTCCATCTTGGAAAGTCAATGTTTTTTGCTTCGCAGGAATGAATTTATCTGACGTTTCATTTAAAGAGGAGAACCAAATCTGATTGGTTCCAAGATCAACTGACAATATTTCTTTGTTATTATTAGAAAACCATGCGGAATGAGCATGAGGTCCTTCTTGCCTTTCAGTAGTTCCTTTGCCGCTGTGGGTTTGCACATCGAGCAGTTTAGACAACTGCCCATCTCTCTTAATATTCAATAGACCAATATTTCCGCCGGTATAGTTGGCAGCTAAAACAGCTCCTTGCTTATTACATGTTACGAAACAAGGATGAGCTCCGCCAGATGAACTTCGACTAATTAGTATCAGTTTATCATTTTCGATTTGATAAGATTCCACTGTTCCAGAACCTTGCTCACTGTCGATCTCATTTACCGCAATAATTTGCTTGCCTGATGGGGAATAACATAAAAAGGATGGATTATTAGTCTTTGCAACTAAGTTAATTTTCTTGAGTATTCCTTTTTTATCGATGGCATACTTGTAAATCCCTTCGCTATTTCCGTCTGTGTAGGTACCCAAATAAAAGATCGTTTCATTAGAAACTGATGTCTTCGTTGGACTTTTGTTTTCAGTCTTTGAATTACAAGAAATCATTAACAATAGCAGTATTAGTAATCGTGACATATAAAATCTCAAATTGGATGATCAAAATTAGCTTTAATTGATAAAATACTGGCAAAAAGTGTGACTTCTCTGTATCAATTCGTCCTAAAGACAGGATGTACGAAACATCTTATTCAACTAAATTTTCTAAGTTTTAAAATTAAATAAATGCTAGACAAAATCATGGAAATGGTGGGCGGAGATGCCTTAAATGAAATGACATCAAAAGCTGGGATCTCAATGGACCAAGCAAAAGAAATGTTACCTCTCGCGCAAGACTCACTACAAGAAGGAATTATGTCCCAATTAACAGGTGGTGGAGATAAAGAAGGATTATTGGGAATGTTCACTAGCGCTTTAGGCGGTGGAGGCGGATTGATGAGTAATGGCATTTTCGGAAGTATCAAAGGTATGTTCATGAAAAAAATCATGACGAACATGGGACTTCCTGAATCAGTAGCTGGATTGGCTGCTGGATCTGGTTTGAGTAGTATCGTTGGAGGCATCGCTGGCAAATTAAGCGACGATGGCGACAATGACGGAATCGATATGTCAAACATCATGAATGTTCTTGGTGGCGGCGGAGGAGCTGCAGGATTATTGGGTGGCCTAATGGGTGGCTCAGGTGGTGGTCTAATGGACAACCTTAAAGATGCTGCAGGTGGATTACTTGGAGGAGACGACAAGAAAGATGATGACAACGGAGGAGGTGGTCTTTTGGGGAATCTACTAGGATAAGGCATTCCAATTTTTTTTAAATAGAAAAGGCCACTGAACTTAGTTTGGTGGCCTTTTTATATTATAAAAAAGGGCACTTCCGAAATCAGAAGTACCCTATAATGGTCTAAAATCTAATTCTGATTTTAGTTGGTTGGCATCTTTAGAATTCCTTTCCATTGACATATACCTTGTCGATCATATTAGACCCAAAGGCGTATGGTAAAAAGTGGTAAGAATTAATTGGTTTGGTTAAAATCAAATTCGCTTTTTTCCCTTTAGTTATACTTCCTACTTCATCGGACAAGTCCATCGCGTAAGCCCCATTGATTGTTCCAGCGTTAATCGCTTCTTCCGGCGTCATTTTCATTTTGATACAAGCCGTTGCAATTACAAAGTTCATATTTCCAGAAGGAGTAGAACCCGGATTATAATCTGTTGCCAAAGCCAAAGGCAATCCCGCATCTATTATGTCTCTTGCCGGTGTATATGGAATCGATAAAAAGTAAGAACAACTTGGTAAAGCGACTGGCATAGTCCGAGTTCCTATCAAAGCTTCGATATCCGTTTCTCGAACTACTTCTAGATGATCTACAGAAAGCGCATTATGTTGCACGCCAATTTGCACACCGCCAATTGCATTGAATTGATTCACATGAATTTTGGGCACAAGACCATATTGCTTTCCTGCCGTCAAGATATAATCGGTGTCTTCCACAGAGAAATAACCAGATTCGCAAAAAATATCAATGTAATCCGCGAGGTCTTGATTGGCAATCTCCGGCAGAACTTCTTCCACCAACATTTTCAAATATCCTTTTTTGTTTCCTTTAAATTCCGCTGGAATTGCATGCGCGCCGAGAAAAGTTGCTCTAATAGGAATCGAATAATTTTGCTTTAGTTTTTGAATAACCTTCAGCATTTTTAATTCCGCATCTTTCGTTAGTCCATAACCAGATTTAATTTCAACGGCACCCGTTCCTTGGCGAATTACTTCTTTTAACCTTGCTTCGCTCTGCGAGTACAAATCATCAGATGTAGTCCCTTGAAGTTTTTTTGCGGAATTTAAAATTCCTCCACCCCTATTTGCAATCTCTTCATAAGACAATCCATTAATTCTATCAACAAATTCTCCTTCCCGATTTCCTGCATACACGATATGAGTATGGCTATCGCACCAAGTAGGCAATATCATTTTACCAGTAGCGTCGATGGTTTCATCTACAGAAATCTTTGGTATTTCTTCCATTGATCCAAAAGCCGCGATCAATCCATTCTCGATAAGGAGATAAGCATTTTTAATCGTTGGTAGTTCTTTCATTTCTGAACCGGAAAGCTTCTGAATGCCTTTTGGACGAACTTGAATTAATTCCTTTATGTTGATAAAAACTTGTTTCATTATACGCTTATGAGGTTATTGATGAGACCAATCATCCGAATCGGAACTTTGAGGTGACAATCCAATGTTTTCCTTTTCTAAATTCACACCAAGACCCACCACCATTCGATTGACATAATTAAAATAGCTAGCGACTTGATTCACTTCCAATATTTCTCCATCATTAAACCCAGCTGCGCGGAGTGCCATCATATCTTCTTTCGAAATATTTTTATGGTCTTCAGTTAATTTAATCGCATAGTGCATTCCTGCCAATTGTTTTTCATCCAACACTTTGCTAAAATCTCCAGATTTCATGGCCTCTTGAACACGTGCGAACTTTGCTTTATCCGCCAATTCTCTTTCAAGACCAACTACATGATGCTGGGCACAATAATTACAATCATTGAGTTTACTTATGTAAGTTCCCAATGTTTCCAGATACCACTTTGGAAAAGTATTTCCTGTATGATGCAAAACACTTTTGTACAAGACCATATGGCCTTCTAAAGTGTGTGGCCTCAAACTATGAATGGATAAAACATTGTCCAATGTATTATCAGGACCTTTGATGCGATTGTATAATCTTTTCAATTTCCCTTGAGCCGCTTCAAACGAAATAACTTTGATCCAACTCATTATTCAAAAAGATTTTTTAGCATTTCATCATCTACTAAGTTTGGCAAGGTTACTTCTAAATTTGGACTTCTTTCCATTTCTCGTTTGATTGCAAATAGTGCTTCCTCATTCCGAGCCCAACTTCTCCTTGCAATTCCATTATTTACGTCGTAGAACAACATCTCTTTTAATTTCTGATCAGCCTCCTGGGAACCATCAAGTAACATTCCAAATCCTCCATTCATTACTTCTCCCCATCCTACTCCACCTCCGTTGTGTATCGATACCCAGGTCGCTCCACGGAAACTATCTCCAATCACATTGTGAATTGCCATATCTGCAGTAAACTTACTTCCATCATAAATATTGGAAGTTTCTCTAAAGGGAGAATCCGTACCACTGACATCGTGATGATCTCGACCTAAAACAACGGGCCCGATTATTCCATCAGAAACGGCATTGTTAAAGGCTTCTGCTATTTTGGAACGTCCTTCCGCATCAGCATATAAGATTCTAGCTTGAGATCCTACGACCAATTTGTTTTTCTTAGCGTCTCGAATCCAAGTAATATTGTCCTGCATTTGCAATTGAATTTCGGGCGGAGCTTTTTGCATCAATTTCTTTAAAACATTCATTGCCATTTCATCCGTTTGATCCAAATCCTCAGGCTTCCCAGAAGTACAAACCCAGCGGAACGGTCCGAAGCCGTAATCAAAACACATTGGACCTAAAATATCTTGGACATAAGAAGGATATTTAAAATCAATATTATTTTCAGCCATAACATCTGCCCCAGCACGAGAGCTTTCCAATAGGAATGCATTTCCGTAATCAAAAAAGTAAGTCCCTTTGGCTGTATGTCTGTTTACAGCATCTGCATGCCTTTTCAATGTAGCTTGAACTTTATCTCTAAAAGCTGTTGGATCATTGGCTAGAAGATCATTCGCAGCTTGGTAAGATAAATCAACTGGATAGTACCCTCCGGACCAAGGATTGTGCAATGAAGTTTGATCCGAACCGACATGAATAAAAATATCTTCTTGTTCAAAGCGCTCCCAAATTTCTACCACATTTCCAATGTAAGCGATGGAGACTACAGCTTTATCCGCTTGTGCTTTCTTTACAGTAGTTAACAAATCCTCCATGTTGTCCACCAAGATATCGACCCAGCCTTGTTCATGTCTCTTAGCTGCTGCCTTCGGATTTACTTCTGCACAAATTGTGATACAGCCAGCAATATTTCCAGCTTTGGGTTGAGCACCACTCATACCTCCAAGACCTGCTGTTAAGAAAATTTTACCAGCAGGAGATTCTGTTTTGGGCAAAATTTTTCTAAAAGCATTCATGACCGTTATTGTTGTACCATGCACAATTCCTTGAGGGCCGATATACATATAAGAACCTGCAGTCATTTGCCCATACTGGGTTACCCCTAAGGCATTGTATTTTTCCCAATCATCCTGCTTTGAATAATTAGGAATCATCATTCCATTGGTAACCACAACGCGGGGTGCTCTTTTTGATGATGGGAACAGCCCCATTGGATGTCCGGAATAGATGTGTAATGTTTGTTCGTCAGTCATGGTAGCCAAGTATTTCATGACCAATAAATACTGCGCCCAATTTTGAAATACAGCTCCATTTCCTCCGTAAGTAATTAGTTCTTCTGGATGCTGTGCCACTGCAGGATCTAGATTGTTTTGAATCATTAACATAATGGATGCAGCCTGCAATGTTTTTGCTGGATATTGATCAATAGGCCGAGCGTATATTTCATAATCCGGCTTGAATCGATACATATAAATCCGGCCGAATGTCTTTAGCTCCGCTGCAAACTCAGGAGCCAGTGTAGCATGCCAAGCTTTCGGAAAATACCTCAAGGCATTTCTGATGGCCAACTGCTTTTCACTTTTAGATAGGATGTCTTTTCGCTTTGGTGCGCGATTTACATTTTCTCTAAGTGCCTTCTTATCGGGCAATTCATTGGGAATACCTTGTATGATTGCTTCTTGCATTGTTTTAGTTTGCTCTTCTACCATGTTACAACTATTGCTTTTGTTTTAACCAATTCTATCATTGCTGATATATCATCTTTCAGCAATCTATCTTCCTCGAGTTTGTCTACTTTCGATCGAATGATTTCAAAATTTTGCTCTACAACATTTGAAAACTTATTTGGTCTTCGGAATTCCATTGCTTGTGCAGCATACATCAATTCTATTGCAAATATTTTTTCAAGGTTGTTTAAGATTTGATTAAATTTTCTTCCAGAAATGGAACCCATTGATACGTGATCTTCTTGTCCCAAGGAAGTTGGAATACTATCAGCAGAAGGTGGAAAGCAAAGCGATTTATTTTCTGTGACCAATGCTGCGGTAGTATATTGAGGAATCATAAACCCAGAATTTAGTCCCCCACTTGTCGTTAATAATCGTGGCAAGCCATACTTACCTTCTAACAACAGATAACATCTTCTATCAGAAATATTTCCCAATTCGGACACAGCAATCGAGGCGTAATCCAGCGCCATTGCTAATGGTTGGCCATGAAAATTTCCACCAGAAATAGCTTCTGTATCGCTTAAGATAATTGGATTATCTGTAACGGAATTCATTTCTATTTCTGCCAATTCTTCCAAGTGATAGAATGCATTTCTTGAGGCGCCATGTACTTGGGGCATGCAGCGAATAGAATAAGGATCTTGAACACGTTCGCAGTCAACATGAGCATTCAAATTCTGAGAACCCGACAGGAGTGCTCTAATTCTACTTGCGACTTCTATTGTTCCTTTGAATGGGCGAATGGCATGCAATTCTGATCGGAAAGGAGAGGCGGATCCCTGAAATCCTTCTAAACTCATTGCTCCTGAAACATCCGCCAGATTTAATAAATATTCCATTTTGTTTAGGCCCCATATCGCATGGGCTAAAATGAACTGAGTTCCGTTGATCAACGCCAAGCCTTCTTTCGCTTGAAGTTGAATCGGTGAAAGTTGATATTTGGTTAATACAGACTTTGCAGTGCTGATTGATGAACCTTCCCAAAATTCTCCTTCGCCAAATAATGGTAAAAAGAGATGAGACAATGGAGCCAGATCACCAGAGGCACCAACAGAACCTTGTTCAGGGACGACAGGAAGTAAATCATGCTCAATAAAGAAAATCAACCTTTGGACTACTTCTAATCGAATTCCAGAATATCCTTGGCTTAATGCATGCACCTTGCAAATCAGCATAATTTTGGATAGTTCTGAAGCAATTGGTTGGCCTACTCCTACTGCATGAGTTATCAATAAATTCTCTTGGAGTTTGGCTGTTTCTTCAGGAGATATTTGAGTATCGCAAAGTGGTCCAAAGCCTGTATTTATCCCATATATGGCCTTGTCAGAGCTGGCCATTTTTTCAACCTTGGATCTGCAATCGTTTATTTTACCTACAGCTATTTCTGTCAGAATTCCTTTCTTCCGTCCAGCTACAATGTCCATTACTGTGGAAGTTGTAAGCTTATCAATTCCATATTGGAAATTCAAATTCATTCTAATCACTTTGCTCCAAAGTTAACAGCTTGGTCGATACCCAACAAGTACATTAAAATACGCATTTAATAACTTTTGGTTATCAATAAATATTGTAATAGTCTCGAATTTTGAGAATAAAATAAATGCTATTCTCAAAAATCGAGACTGATTGTTTTTTAAATGGTCTTAATTTTAGCGATAGCTCTTTGGTCATGGCCAAGGAAGATTTTTGAACCAACCCTGTATAATGTTCAAAGCCAAGCTGATTGAAAACGAGAAAATGTATCGCCTAATTCAAAGGCAAGTATGGCTGGTGCTCATTCCTACTTTGCCGATTGCCGCGCTCATTAATTTTAAACTTACTCCCCTTTGGTTGAGTATTGTAATGATTACGGTTTTGGTTTTAACGACCATTTGGTCGATACTAACTCAGAAAGAAATCAATGCATTAAAAGACAAAAGATTTATTGAAATAGATGAAGAAGAAATTAGAATTCGATCAACAAAAGGAGAGCAGTTTGAAATGATTCCATTGTCCAATGTTGAGGAATTAATTCTCCCCAACGAATACAGCGTTTCTGAAATATTTTTGAAGCAGTTATTTGGAAAGGTTAAAAAGAATTACATCAAGCTAAAACAAAATGAACAAAACAGAATTATCTATTTCGAACTGGATTCTGAATATTTAGTAAATCAATTAAGCGATGTAGTTAGTAGTTGGAAAAGAAAGAATTACAATATTATTCGATCCAATATTAGTTTTTAGATTAAATTCTAATTTTCTCTATTGATCTAATAATCCGTTTTGATAGATTTATCAAAAGGCAATTTGAATTGATATGCAATATTTTCATCTTTCGTTTCATCCACAACATCTAATCCATACTTCACTTTTTTAGGGTCGTCGTATACAAATGTTCCAAAGGCCCGATCCCATAAAGAAAATATATTTCCAAAGTTTGTATCAGTCCAAGGACGTTCGAAGTGATGATGGAACTTGTGCATGTTCGGAGTTATTAGAATAATACTTAGAAATTTATCTACACCTAATGGTAAGCTAATATTTGCATGAGAAAAGTAAGTGAATAGTATTGAGCAGAATCTGTATACTAAGTAAAAAGCAATAGGCATTCCACCGATTATGATTGCCAATAAAGCAAAAGTCTCTCTTAGGATATAATCTCCGGGATGATGTCTTGTTCCAGTCGTTGCATCAACTTTTGTGTCACTGTGGTGAATCATATGAAACTTCCACATCCAACTCACTCGATGTAATAAATAGTGAACAACATATTGGGCTACAAAATCAAGAAACATTACTGAAAGTAAAAGTGCCAACCAAGTTGGAATGCTAATCCAATTTAAAATTCCAAAGTTACTTGTACTTAACCAAGAAAATATTCCGACCGTTACCACGCCAAAGAATAGATTAATCAATATACTGGTTCCCAGAAAAACTAAATTAACTCCTGCATGTTTCCACTTTTTGTATTTCAAATTTACTAAGGGAACAATGGCTTCGCCGATCCAACTTAAAGAAAGACAAATTAAAATCCAGATTAGTTTTTCAGCTGAAGAAAGGTGTTCGAAAAAATCAAGAAAGGCTTGCATGGGATCGGTCTTAGTTTATCACAATATACGAATTTGAGTTGATTTTTGAAAGATAAATTTGCACCAATATTGATCTAATTTATTTCTAAAGCAATAAGGACATCAAACATAGATAGATCCAATTAATCAATACAACCGATGCGTTGGCAAGAAATTTGAATTATGTCAACAAACTCCCAATCTCATGAATAACTGGATATTACTCATCTCCTTCTTGTTACTCACAACATTATCCACTGCACAATCTCAATCTGCCAAAGGTATTTTAACCAAGAACAACGGAAAAACCATTCCCGTAACATTTGTCATTCCAATTTTCCATAAAGACATTATGAATCCACTATTGTTCCAAAACAAGCCAAAATTTCTTCTAGAAAACAATGAATTTGAAATAGACATGAGTGATTACACCACCGCTCAATTTCAGTTTGGAGGCAGATCTTACACTTTCAAAAGATTTTCTTACATCAAGGAAGGAATCACTAGTTATAAATTCAGACATTTAATTCAAGACGGGGATGTTCAATTATACCGCAATTACTTTCCGGCGGCATTTCAATCCGGAGCAGTAACCTCAGACTTTTTCCTAGTTGATACAAAACAAAAAAGTATACCATTAAAACCCTTAAATTTTAGGAAAAAACTAGTAAAATTATTCAACTCCTGCCCAAAGTTTGCAAAACTCATTCGCAGCAAAAGAATAAAATACAGGCACTTAGATGAAGTCGTAGCAGATATTGACTCCTATTGTGAATAACTAGTTGACAAGTTTTACCAAATTACTGGTCACTTCATACATTTCTCCACCAGTTAATTGAACCTTAACTTGCACTTGAAAATCTTGGTTCAGTTCAGGTGCTTTTGTCGGTTTAAGAAAAATGCGTTCTGTTTTAATCAGCTCATTTTGGTCCAAATATTCTGAGATCGTTTTCACCTCAGAAACAGGAGAATCATACTCAAATTCTTGCAAGGTCAATAAATCTATAATGGAACTTCCTGACAAATGATCGGCATCAAAATCATTCAAAGTAATGACCTCCAAAGATTCCATTTTTTCTTCTTTTGAACCTTCTAATCCTTGAGGCTCCGGTGTACATGCCAACAATGTGTTTATTATCGAGAAATCATAGTTCGATTTCTGACTATTCACGATATACTCGACATCAAACCACATACTCAAACCAGCATATTCATTCAATTGAACAGTAGAACTATCTTCCAGCACTTTCTGAATATTATCTAGAACTGAATAATGTCTTAACTCCTCTAGTGATTGGATATCAAAAAAGGGGCGCGATTCAAAATTCCCGCAGTTTAAATCATCATTTGAACAATTGGTAAAACAAAAACCAATTACCATAAGTATAGTAAGACCTATATGTTTCATAATTTAATTTTTATATAAACGTAAACAACTACAAAAAAGCTGTTCAATTTTAGCGAATCTGAAATATCAATAATTGTAGGCTTCAATAATATAATTAGAGACCCAATCTTGGTAAGCTACTTTCCGATAATTTCTCCAGTGCTGATTTAATATTTCATCACTCTCTACCACTTGCGTAAAATTACGAAGTGGTTTCTTCCTATTCAACGCATTTGTCAATTGCTTTTTCACATGCTGGTCAGTAGCTTCAAGTATAAAACCCTTGCGCAGATGAATTTCATCATCCATAGAAATGGTCTTAATCTTCAACCAATTTTTGTCATCGGCCTCTAACTTATCACATTGCGCTTTCCATTCATTTTTGCCTTCTTCGGGCTCCGGCATGGCCATAATCTTTCGAGAACTCTTGTGCACAAATACCAATACCCCTTGTGAAATATGTACCGCAATTTCCTTAATGTCCTCAGTTCTGACTAATCCCATTGGAAAATGTTTTAATTAAAAAGGCAAGCTAGGAATAAAAAAATTAAAACTACAAAGTTCATCTGCGATATTCAATCAATGCTTGACTAGCATTCTCCATTTGCATTGAAATCAAAAATTTGTTTTATTTTCAGCAATAGACATTTTGTCGACCACTCTTTTAAAAGCAATAATTATGAATAAATCATTATTAGCAATTACAATTTCTTTATTGCCAATACTAATATCTGCACAAGCACCAAAAGCGGTAATTACTGAGTTAGAAAACTCTTCCGATCAATACGCTAAAATGGCACAACAAATCTGGGAATACGCAGAGCTCGGCTACCAAGAATACAAGTCCTCAGACCTTTTGAAAAATCATTTGAAATCAGAAGGTTTTAACATCGAAGAAGGGGTTGCCGAAATTCCCACTGCCTTTATTGCAAGCTATGGTTCTGGGCAACCGGTGATTGGAATGCTCGCAGAATTTGATGCCTTACCAGGAATATCTCAAGCAGCAACTCCCGAGCGCAAAGAAATTACTGAAGGAGGTAATGGTCATGCTTGTGGTCATCATTTGTTTGGAACCGCTTCTACTGCAGCTGCAATTGCGGTAAAAAATTGGATGAAATCCTCTGGGCAAAAAGGTACGTTGAGATTGTATGGTACACCAGCGGAAGAAGGTGGTGGTGGAAAAGTATATATGGTTAGAGCAGGATTGTTCAATGATGTTGATGTGGTTTTGCATTGGCACCCAGGTTCTTCCAACGGTGCTGATGCGGCCAGTTCATTAGCTAACAAATCTGCTAAATTCAGATTTTATGGAACTGCCGCTCATGCGGCGGCGGCTCCCCAATTCGGAAGATCCGCTCTAGATGGTGTTGAAGCTATGAATCATATGGTCAATTTAATGAGAGAACATGTACCGGCTGATTCACGCATTCACTATGTGATTACTTCTGGCGGGGAAGCACCGAATGTAGTTCCAGAATTTGCAGAAGTCTTTTACTATTGTCGTCATCCAGAGATGGATCAAGTGGCTGAAAATTTTAATTGGATTGTAAAAGCTGCGGAAGGTGCAGCACTTGGCACCTCGACTAGAATGGAATATGAAATCATTCATGGGTTGTACAATGTCATGCCCAATGAAGCCATTTCAAAAATAATGCATAATAATTTGAGCCGCTTCGGAGGATTTGAATACACCGAAGAGGAGGCTTTATTTGCAGAAAAAATCAAGACTAGTTTACCCGAGAAAAAACAAACTGATCTTTCAATGACCAATTCCATTTCGCCCTTTACAGTAATAGAAAAAGGAAGAGGTGGTTCTACGGATGTTGGTGATATCAGCTGGGTTGTTCCAACTGCGGGATTACGAACTGCGACTTGGGTACCCGGAACAAGTGCTCATACTTGGCAGGCCGTTGCTGCAGGCGGTATGAGTATCGGACACAAAGGAATGATGCTTGCTGCCAAAACGCTTAGTGCTACAGCAATTGAATTATTCAACAGTCCAGAAGTCATTGAAGCAGGCAAGTTAGAATTAGAAAGGAGAGTTGGAAAGAATTTCGTTTACAAGCCATTGCTAGGAGATCGAAAACCTCCGTTAGATTATCGCCATTAAATTTAAAATAAAAACCCCGTCTAAATATTTAGGCGGGGTTTTTATTACTCGACATCTATTTGATCCTTTTCTTTATGTATTTAATTTGGCCATTGTGATTAGATTCATGTTCGCAAACATGAAACCATTTGCAATAGTTATTGGTAGGGCCCCAGCCCCAACTTTTGTCAACTTTCAACAACCATTCATCATCTCTTTTTGCAAATTCTTTAAGTGAAAATGCGCGAACTTCCTCTAATGTATCTAAATAAAAGTTGATTGAATTTCCTTGAATTTTTTTCCTACCTCTATCTCCTAAACTCATAGCAATCGAGAATCTTTCGTCATCTTCCTTCGGCCAATCCCCCCAATTTCTATCGTCAAAAGTATTCAGCTGATAAAATCTTTCTGTTGCAGCCAAATGCAATAACATTCCTCCTATCGAATTTGAATCTTTATCATGAATGTAGTCCAGCTCTTTTATTGACAATCCTTGAACTGGATACAGAATTGTATCACGCATCCAATTCATCATAGACACCATTGTACCAATCTGAGGAGTAAAACCAGGTTTAGGCCCAATCTCATTTAAGTTATCCGAAGTGATGAATTTATTTTCAGAAATACTTTTTACTGGCATAGTCATTAGCATTCCGGCACTAAGGCTTGCATTCTTAATAAAAGAACGTCTATCACCAGGCTTTTTATTTTTCATAAAAAAGGATTTAGGTAGTTAGTAAATTTCAAATTACTTAATTAACGACCTTAGCCCTATTAAAAATTGTTAATTAACATTCTATTTAACTTCTCAACATAATTTCACTTGGATCAAAGATTATCAATCAATTTCCTGAAGCAATGGCCTTATTCACCAATCGCATAACTGCACAAATAGCTGCAAAATCCTTTTTGGATTTATTCCATTTCACTTCTATTTCAGGAAAATTTAAGAGTAATTTAGAAATTCTATTTTCACCATAAATATTAACTAAACCTGTTTTCTTTTCTATCGCAACCAACCTTCTTCGATTAGACATCGCGGCTCCAATCAATCCTGCCGCGACAGCCGCAGAAGGAGGACTAAACCTATCCTCAAATGTAATAAAGGCTCCATTCCCTGTTTCTTTGACAAAATAGTTTCCAACATTATATTGATTGGCGTTCAAATATATTTCTCCATTTATTGAAAAAGCATACAATCCTTTAATTTTTTTATTCGTGCTTTTATCAAAAACCAAATAGTGAAGGATTTGTTTTTTTCCTTGTCCAATTTCAAATTTCTTCACATAAAACTGATTCTTCAAAGAAGGTTGGCCTGATGCTAATTCCCAAGCATTCTGATAAAGTCCTCTAGGCAACGAATCTGCAAAATTTCCAATTTCTTCCGAATTGATTGAAATAGTATCAACCAATTGATTTTCAGAAATTTTCACAAAATCTGCATTACTCAATCTCCCTTCCTTGAATGCTGTAATTCCTTTGCTAATTGCTGTGCAAATCAACAATGGATGTGTTGAAGTTACTTCTAAACCCTCAGCTTTTTCTACAACTTCATATGATCCAAGAATTTCAAATCCATTATCACTACTTCGTAAAACATCAAATCCTAAAACGCATTCTGCCACTTCCACGTATGTACTAGCAGTCTCAGAAATATTCAATTTATCAATCCTTAATATTAGTTGTTCTTTATCACGAGCAGGAACAAGAATTTGAGAAAGTGTTGAAAGGATGTGAAAGGAAAAATCTTTTTCAAAATTTGCTAGGACATTTCTATTTGAAATTCCTTTTCGAACAAAGCCGATATTTTCTTTGTTTGCTCGATTATCAATAACCTGAACAAAGTAGAACTCATCAATTTCCAGATTTATATCAGTAGGGGTTAATTCAATTTGATGGACTTTTTGAGCATAAGCACTCATGCAAATCATACAAAACAAATGAATAATAATTATTTGTCTATACATCAATAATTTTTACTTGAAATAAAAGTATAACGTAAAGAACACCTAATTGGTCTATTAACCAAATAGATGTTCTCAAAGAATTTCCATTTCTAAAGTTAAATAACTTTGAATTAAAAAATTCTATATCTTAATCCAGCATAAATATTTCGCCCAAAAACAGGACCCCAAACCAAACTTGCATCGAAATTTTCACTGAATGGATTTTCAGCGTCTAGAATTGCATCTTTCTGACGGAAGCCCAAAATATTCTCAACACCAACATAAACATCAAATTTCTCTTTCCAACTTTTTGAGACTTGCGCATTCATTAGAACAAAAGAAGGAGAGGAAGTCGATAATTGAAATTCAGCAGGATTAGAGCCCGTGAATGGAATCCGCTTAGGTCCTTGCCAATTTAGCGTGTAGTCAAAAGCCCAAGCGTCTCTCGTTTCATAGGCCAAATTTACAAAGGCTCTATGCTTTGAGATCAAAGCTTTGTCCAACAATCCTGATCGGTACTGAGTTTGAACATCAAACCAACGGTATGCAATCCTAAGGTCCAATCGCTTCACTAATTCATAATCTACTTGAGCTTGAAAACTATTACTAAATGATGCACCATCAAGATTATAAATACTAACTTGCTTTGGAGAGCCATCGACATCAACAATTATTTGATTTTGAAAATCAGTTCGGAAAAAATCAATTGATATTGCCCCTTCTCGATAATCAATTTTAAAGTCCTGTGTCAAACTTAACCCATAGTTCCAAGCAACTTCTTGATCTAAACCATATGGTGTATCATCATTTTCTTGCTGAATATTCCAAGTTCTATTAGAAGCTAATAAAGCAAAATTTTCTGCAAAGATACTAGCTGTTCTTTGTCCTTTTCCTGCAGATAATCTCACAACCGTTCCGTCATTTACTGCATACCTAAGGTGTAAGCGAGGAGTGACAAAAAAACCATAATTGTTATGGTAATCTCCTCTCAATCCAAGAACAATCCCAAATTTATCCAAGTGCTTATAAGCGTACTCTCCATAAATCCCTGGCACAATTTCATTTCTTGTAAAGTTTTGAGAGAAAAAGCTTACCTCTTCATCAAACTGATCAAACTGAAAACTTGCACCAGTTTTAAATTTATGATTACAATTCCATAGATCTCCTTGGTAAATAAAATTCGCATAAAACAAATTCTGCTTGGCGTCATATTTCTTATCCCCAAACAATGATTCTTGACTATGCGACATCGCAGAAAGTTGTAAACCGAATGATTGTGTTGGCTTCTTTTCGTTCACCCAACCCGTTTTTGACCAAGCTTCAATCCTTTGATTATTCAAATCAAGGCCCCAAATATTTGGCTTTTTATCTGCATCCAATCCATCATAAAGTAGCTGACCTCCAAAGTGGGTAGAATTAACATATTTAACACCCAATTGAGCTCTTACTCCATTATCTCCGATAAATTTCCAACGGTTCAATAAAATAATATCTTGCTTCAATGGATTATCTAAAAAGCCGTCTTTGTTTTGGTCATTCTTTCTGGTATTCTGACTATAATGAGTTAATATGCCAGTATAGAGTTTTTCAGAAAGCTTCTGTGAGAAGTGCACATTCGCCTCTCCTCTGCCCATGATATTCCCATAAAGATTAACATAAAACTTTTCAGTATCATCCGGCTGCTGAAGCTCTACATTTATTTGACCCGCAATACTTTCGTATCCATTTATCACCGAACCAGTTCCTTTATTCAATTGAATAGACTCTACCCAAGTACCCGGTGAATGACCAAGACCATTAAGAGCTGACAATCCTCGAATGTCAGGAATATTTTCTCGAGTAATCTGAGTATACGGACCTGCGAGTCCTAGTAATTGAATTTGTCTTGTACCCGTGACTGCGTCCGTAAAACTTACATCAACAGAAGGCGAAGTTTCAAAGGATTCGCTGAGGTTACAACAAGCTGCCTTCGCCAATTCTTTTTCTCCAATATTTAAAGTCTTAATTGGATTGACAAAAGAAATGGAAGAAGTCTTTTTTCTTGACTTCACTTCAACTGTACCTAATTGCACTTCATTTTCTAAAGCTACCAGAATGAAGCCATCTTGGTTTACAGTTATTGTATCATTTTCGTAGGAAACATAAGAGAAAATCAATTGATCAGAAGATGCAGTTTTATCGATTTTAAATTCTCCATTGATATCAGTAGAAACAATATCATTGCCTCCAACCCAATAGACATTAACACCGACTAAAGCTTCTTCTACACCAGATGACAGTCTTTCAACTACCCTACCCTCAACTTGACTTTTGCCTTTTTGATCCTGTGCCTGGACCTGGACAAAATTCCAGATGAGTAATGAAAGAACAACAGATATACTTCTCATCAGACTAGTGAACTTTAATCCCATCTCGGTAGGCACAACAACCGGGAAGTTCATTATACACCGCATCTGGCGCTTTTGATAAATCAGTATCATGACCAACAGCGGCTAGAGCTTCATGAATCATTTCTTCATTTACTTTGGATGGTTTGTAAACCACTTTAAGAGATTGATCTACCTTATTCCACTCAGCAAATTTGACACCTTTAATTAATGCAGCAGATTCAATACGCGCTTTACACATACCACAAACGCCACTAACTTTGATCGTCGCTTCGACTGGCTTGTCAGATTGAGCTTGAATTGAAGAAGAAAATAAAAACAACAGCATAGCTGCTGGTAAAAACTTTAATAAAATTTTCATTGGAAAAATAGTTAATCGTTAAAAACAAATTGAATACAAAAATTCAATTCCGATTAACCGTAGTATGTCAGCGATCCCATTTGAATACGAAACGCCCCACTTTTAAGAGGAGGCGGATTGGGAAAGTGAGTAATAATTTCTTGAGGGACGAAAAGTTTGTTTACACTTTGGGAATTCCAATTTGGTAAAAGGACAATTGGTATTCTAATTTCGAAGGTTGGCGTATAAGTAACATGCTGGTCAACATCCATCGCCATAGAAACCGAAGCATCTGAGCAACAAGACTTCATTCCTTCTTCGCCACAGCAACATTTATCGCCAGGTAAATCAATACTAATACTAGCCAATTTCCCTCCACAATAATGCAGATTCAAGCTTACCCCAAGGGCGACCATGAGATAAAAGGCTGTAAATAGTATGACTCCGAGTCTTTTCATTCGTTGTACAAAGATACAATAGGTAAAACTAAGAAGCAACGAAAATAGTTGCATTAATCCCTTGTTAACAACGTTATTCAACTGATTATGTGGCTTTTATTTACCTTTTTTTTACTAAAAAGTGAACTTAATCGCATTTCGACCTGCTGATGCTGCAAAATTACCTTTATGGTTTCTCGAAGTTATTCTCAGATATTAGTTGAAAAAGTAGATTCCATCGGTTAAATAGTAAAAATCTAGCTACATCCTTTGCCTAATTGTTCCCAGATAAACCAATCTGCAAAGGAATTACTAATTTAAATGTTATTAATATTTGCTGGAATTTTGGCTACAATCAAGATCCCAGATGAAGGATTAGGATATAGCTCGATCAAAAAGGCAGCTAAATCTGAACTGTTCGATAAAGTCCAATTGTGCATCAAGAACCGAAATACAACCAGATTATTCAGTAATCGTAACTGTGTGAGCACCTTCAAGCAAATTATCTAAATCTCGATTAGCTTGACCATTGCTCCAACTATAATTATATCGTGATCTTTCATTACTAGTTTACTAAGATTTCGTCTAAGAAAAGCCAGCAAGGCGCACCGGGAGCAGGATGCCAATCTGGATTTTTCATATTGCTGCCCACCAAAATTTTTAAGTATCTACTTTTTTGAGATTCAAAACCAACAAAGAAATTTGAAGTTTTAGCCTCTTCAAAATTTTGTGTTGTAGGGATATATTTTTGGGCAACAGATGTATATGTCTTTCCGTCGTCGGAAAGCAATATTTCAATACTTTTTGGAAAAAAAATATAAGATCTGGTATCCTCCAAGGCGCTAATAGAAACACCAGATAAATCAACAAGCGCTTCCATATCAAGCAGAATTGTTACATTAGATTGTTCATAACCCAACCATCCTCCATCTCCAAAATTCGTAGTTCCCTTTTTGGAATCCGTTAAAGTCGCAACTCCTTTATCCTTATATTTTTCATTAGGATCTTTATCCAATCTGACTTTTGGTATTTTATATCTTGACCGAACGACAGTTTTCTCAGCAAGTTTACTATCCACCCAGCCAGTTTTCTTTGCGAAAACTTTTATCTCTGATGACTGGTGCACGTAAAAAGGACTTTTATATTTATTGGAACTGCTATCTGGATTTTGTCCATCTAAAGTATAAAATAAATCTACTTCGGATAAATTCATCTTAAATTCGACCAGCAGAGAATCAATAAAAACATCGGCTTCTACTAAAATACTTGGAGCGGATAAATTTGATTGACCAAATATACTTTGATCAATTCCTAAATTTAAAACAACTTCACCTCGTTCTTCCCGAAACCGTTGGAGCGCTTCAGCACTCAAAGAAGTCTGCCAGAGAAAAATTTGTTTTAACGACTTAGACTCCTCTAAACTTCGTAGCGCTTTATCGTCAATAGCTGAATTATAAATATTAAGGTATTCTAAAAATTTCAAATCTTTGAATACATCAAAGCCTTGACCCGTTATACTAGTATTTTGCAAAAAAAGCTTTCTAAGATTAGGAAACTTGTAAAAGGAAGGCAAAAGATCATCTGTAATATTCGTTTCGCTGAGATCAAGGTCGATAGTTTGTTCAGCAATATTTTCTAACTTAGAAATTAACTTGCTATCAACATTTTTATTTCCTGCCAAGGAAACGGATAGGAAAGGTTTTGACTGTTCTATGATTTCAACTTGACAACCCAGAGTAATTAATTCATCAATATGTTTTTTGTTCGCAAATTCAACCTGCTGCGCTAAAACGGAATTGTATTTTTCGTTGCGCCTATTTAAAATATTTTTGACATCGTCATTCAATTTTACATCCGCAATATGCTTATCAAAAACAGCACCTTCTTTCACCCACCAGTTTAAAAGTGACACCTCCTCTTTTGACAATTGACTCTTTCCTTTTGGTGGCATATGTTTTTTCTCCGTTAAAGGCAAAATAATTCTTTGCAAGAACAAACTATTGGTGATACTCCCTGCGTTCAGAAAAGCTCCTGATTTCCCTCCTTTTCTCAATCCATCAATTGAACTCATCAATAAATCTCCTTTAACCTTAGATTCATTATGACATCCAACGCATTTAGCTTCAAAAATAGGTTGAATAACATCTTGAAAAATTAATGCACTATCTAAATTAAATTGCTTAGAATCTATAGATCTATCCATTGTAAAAGGTTCGATCAAAAAATCCTCGCCATGAGTTAACGAACCACCATTGTGGCCTGTTAAGCCTAGGAGAATAACTAGCAAAGTAAAAATTGGAAAGAAGAATTTTCTTCCAATTTTTGAATTCCTTTTTTGATGAAGAAAAAATAAAAGAATCGAAACTAGCGTCGTTGAAATCCCCAACCATTTGTGTCTCCAAAGCAATGTATCATTGTAACCACCTTCTAGAGAAAGCACATAGCCAGAACCTGCTGCAGCGATTGAACTCAACATTCCAAACCAAAGCACAAAACCTACAGCTGGCAATAAATATTTGAATTTTTCATACCGACCTAAACCCACCATAATGAACGCTATTAACAACATTCCAATTGGGAGATGCAAAAGGATCGGATGAAGTCTTCCTAAAAATTCAAATAATGCCATACTAATATTCTAACCAGTCGGTAAAATAATCAATTCTACTCGAACAAAATTTCATCGATAAACAACCAAGGATTAGTCCCTTTTCCGGGATGCCAATAAGGAATTTCATCATGATTTTCAATAATTACTTTTAGGTATTTCCCACGGTTCTCATCAAAATTCAAAGATCCGTATCTAAATACTCTTGTGTCACTTTCCTTAGTTCTATCAATTGAAACAGTTCCCAATTTTACCAATTTATTTTTATTGCTGCCATGAAATACACTAATACACTTTGGTAAAAATATCCAAGAAGCTGGATCAGATAAAAAACTACCGGTCACTTCACTCAGTTCAATTTCTTCCACAAATTCGATGACCACTTCCAGATCACCTCCATCAAAGCCCATCCATTGATCAGTTTTAAAATTGGTAGTTCCTTTCAGTCTATTGATCAAACCTAGTTCTCCAATCCCTGGATAATTTCTATGCGGAACACGAGTCATTTCAACCTTTGCTATTGACTTTGAAGCACCCAATTTCTTAAATTCTTTTTGTGCAACTTCGCTTGTAATATAACCAGGATGAAAAGCTATGGTTTTAATCAAGTTAGATTTTTCTAAAATAATAGGCGACTTATAAAGCGTAGAATTTTCTGAAGGATTTTCGCCATTGACAGTGTAATATATTTTCACTCCTGGAATATTCATATTAATAGAAACCTCCAGCTGGTTATCAAAAAATATTGATTCAGCCTTAATGATTGGAGCGGATAAAGAAACAGCTTCTTGTTGTAAATAAACGGAAGGACTGGATGAATTCATTTGAGTGGACAAAGCATCACAACCATAAAGGACAAGGATCAAAAAACAATAAATACAACTCCAATATTTTTTTATCTTCCCCATCTAATCAAACTCTTACTAATTTAATGGGATAAGATCTTCCTGAATTCCACTGCGCCACATATAAATTTTCTTCATCGTCAATACAAACATCATGCGGATGTTTGAATATCTCTAAGGCTTGATACATTGGACTTAATACTCCATCGTTATATATTGGGACATTTCCACCAGGTGCAGAAATCAGCTTATTGTTTTTGTCAAGAATGGAAATAAATCCAGAATTTTCTTTTTTCCTTCTAGACCATATCGTGGCAAGATAAACATGATCACCATGGATTACTGGTCTACAAATATATGCTCCGGGCAATGATATTATTTCCAATAACTTTCCATCTAGTGAGAAACGTTTAAGTTCATTTCTTTCCCTGGCCGTCACCAACAAACAAGGATTGTTTTTATCTCGATCATCATAACAAATACCATGTGCATTTTCAAAATATTGATCTCCCTTTCCTTTACCACCAAAAATATTAATCAATTTACCGGCAGCGTTAAAATGAGAAATATATTGCTCTCCATATCCATCGGCAATATAAATATCACCATTGGGAGTAATCGCAGTTTCCGTAGGAATAAATTGTTCCGCTCGTTGGTAATGGCTTGGGCTCTTTGGAAAAGATATTACCTTCAATGTTTTCCCCTCAATAGTTGTTTTTATGACTTCATGTCTTGAATTGTCGGCGATGTATAATACATCTTCTTCATTTTCTACATTTAATGTCAATCCATGAGCTCCAGGAAATTCGGTTCCCCACACTTCTAACAATTTACCAGATTTATCATATACAATGATATTATTCTTAACATGATTGGTTAACAACAATATTCGTCCTTTGGAATCCTGCACCATTTCATGACAATCATTTACTGGATAAATATTAGAATCGAGCGTTCCCCAATTTAAATCAATCTTATATTGATGAGAATTATGTCCTATTACAACATCTTTTAAGGCATCCATTCGATGCGCTTTACCCAAACAAGGAAATAAAGAAAAACCGGCCAAAGCAGAAATAGAATTTCCGATAAATTTTCTGCGTTGCATATTTTGATAAAATTCTAATTTAATCTAAATATTAGGCCAAAAGATCCTTCATGACTTTGCCATGAACATCAGTCAATCTAAATCTTCTTCCTTGATATTTGTAAACCAATTGCTCGTGATCTATCCCCATTTGATGAAGCATTGTAGCCTGAAAATCATGAACATGAACGGGATCTTTAACAATGTTGTATCCAAACTCATCCGTTTCCCCATAAACTAATCCAGGCTTAACTCCTCCTCCCGCCATAAATATTGTAAATGCCCTTGGATGATGATCTCGACCGTAATTAGTATTTGTTAGTGTTCCTTGAGAGTAATTCGTTCTGCCAAATTCTCCACCCCATATTACTAAAGTATCTTCCAGCATTCCTCTTTGTTTCAAATCTAGAATTAATGCTGCGGTGGCTTGATCCACATCTTTTGCTTGACCTTTGATTTGATCCGGAAGATTCTCATGTTGATCCCATCCCATGTGATACAATTGGATAAATCTAACATCTTGCTCAGCCAATCTTCTTGCGAGTAAACAATTCGCAGCAAATGTTCCAGGAACCATAGAATCAGGTCCATACATTTGATAAATATGATCTGGTTCTTTTGAAACATCTACCACATCGGGAACAGAAGTTTGCATTCGATATGCCATTTCATATTGTGCAATTCTACTGCTAATTTCTGGATCTCCAAATTCTTCTAATTGCTTTTGATTCAAACTAGCAATTTGATCTAACATTTTTCTACGACTGGCACGATCGATTCCATTAGGATCTTTTAAATATAAAACTGGGTCTTTTCCTGACCTAAACTGAACACCTTGATGCAAGGAATGAAGAAAGCCATTCCCCCATAGGCGAGAGTATAATGGTTGTCCAAATTTTCGGCCAGTTCCTCTTGACAATAGTACCGTAAAAGTTGGTAAATTTTCATTCATAGATCCCATTCCATAACTCAGCCAAGATCCCATACAAGGACGACCGGGTTGTTGCGATCCTGTTTGAAAAAAAGTAATAGCCGGGTCATGATTGATTGCTTCTGTGTGCATCGATTTTACTATGCATAATTCATCAACAATCTTTGAAGTATAGGGCATTAGGTTTCCCATATAAGTACCGTTTTCTCCATGTTGAGAAAAACCGAATTGTCCAGCACCTACCAATGGAAAAGTGGACTGTCCTGAAGTCATTCCTGTCAATCGCTGACCATTTCGGATAGATTCTGGCAACTCTTGACCTCTTCTCAAATCCAGCATTGGCTTGTAATCAAAAAGTTCCAATTGAGAAGGACCACCACTTTGAAAAAGATAAATCACTCGTTTTGCTTTTGGTGCGAAATGCGGAGCATCGAGAATACCTTGTAAATTATTTTTCTTTGTTAATAATCCAGCTTCAGATTGATCATATAAATTACAGCCTCCCAATAAACTAGAAAGTGCAGCAACACCAATCCCCATGCTTGATTTAGACAAAAAAGCGCGCCGATTCATTTGCAGTTTCCGATCTTGTATTATTTTACTCATTCTTTTATATTGATCAAATCAGCCGCGAGTAATTGTTTCATCTAAATTTAAAATAATGTTTGCTACTATGGTATAAGCTGCCATCTCAGCTTTTGGCAATAAATCTTTTTGAGGATATTTTCCGATTTGCAATAACTCAGTTGCGTTCTTACTTTTTTCTTCAAACCTATTTTTTTCTTCTTGAAAATATTCCGTTAGTCTATCCAGTTCATCTGATTTTATATTTCTAGATGTAGCCAATCTAAAAATCATTTTGATTCTTTCCTTTAAAGATCTTCGCTCGCCTATCGCTTTATAAGCTAAAACACGCGATGCCTCAACCATTT
Source organism: uncultured Saprospiraceae bacterium (assembly GCA_937928045.1). GTDB lineage: Bacteria > Bacteroidota > Bacteroidia > Chitinophagales > Saprospiraceae > JABDJM01. Next base: position 150,495 of record CALFWO010000029.1, read on the forward strand.
GTGGGTCATTTAACATTACTAAAGCTTGTAACGGAGTACTGGTTGTTGGTCTTTTTACTGAACAAATATCTCTGGAGGTTGCATCAAATGTCATCATGCTGGGTGGGGGAACTGTTCTTTTCCAAAAGGTGTAAATACTTCTTCTATATATTTTATCACCTCCATCCATTTCATATTTTGCTAGGCTTCCACCTCCTCCACCTATGGTTTCAGCCCATAATCCATCTGGCTGGTATGGCTTAACACTTGGACCACCAACGGTCGGATTTAATAATCCACTTATAGCCAAAGCATGATCTCGAATCATTTCAGCAGTTAATCTTAATCTTGGCGCATGAGTCAAATAATCGTTTTCTGGATCAAACTCCATTATATCATCTGAGACTTTTGCACTTTGCTGATAAGTGGCAGATAATAATATTTTCTTCAAAACATATTGTAAGTCCCAATCGCTGGCCATCAATTCTGAAGCCAACCAATCTAATAATTTAGGATGTGTTGGTAAAGCCCCTTGATTACCAAAGTCATCCGGAGTAGCAACGATTCCCTTTCCAAAGCACTGTTGCCAAAGCCTGTTAACAGTTACTCTTGCAGTTAATGGATTTTGTTTATCGAACAACCATTTTGAAAGTCCAAGTCTGTCATTAGAGAACCTATCATCAAAAGCCAAAATCGACTTCGGCAAATTCGGATTAACTTTTTCTGTAGGCTTGTCATACGCACCACGATCCAAGATATATGCTTGCCGTTTTTCTGGCATTTCTTTCATCACCAACAATGGAATCTCTTCAAGACTATCTAGGTTTTTAATAAACTTTAATGTCTGGTCAATTTCTTTTTGAGTAATCTTAATATAAGGTTCAGGAACAGCACCGTAGGGTTCTATCAATCCTTGTTCAGGAACATTATTAAAGAAACTAAACAAGCTAAAATAATCCTTTTGGGTAATTGCATCATATTTATGATCGTGGCACTTTGCACATTCAAAAGTTAGTCCTAAAAATGCAGTTCCAAAAGTCTGGGTGCGATCAGAAACATATTCTACTCTATATTCTTCGGGAATCACTCCTCCTTCTTGGGTAATTTTATGATTGCGGTTAAAAGCAGTTGCAACTATTTGTTCTCTAGTAGCATTGGGAAATAAATCTCCTGCCAGTTGCCAAGTGACAAATTGATCATATGGCATGTTCTTCTTAAAAGCATGTATCACCCAGTCTCTCCAAGGAAACATGATTCGCTCTAGATCATCTTGATACCCATGCGAATCTGCATATCTAGCCAAATCTAGCCATTTAGAAGTCATATTTTCTGCATAAGCATTCGTTTTTAAAAGTCTGTCGACGACTTTTTCGAAGGCATCTGGACGATCATCTGATAGAAAGGAATCTATATCTTCTATACTTGGTGGCAATCCGGTGAGATCAAAAGAGACTCTTCTAATCAATTGTTCTTTTTGAGCAGGCCCAACTGAAGCTAAATTCTGATCGGCCATTTTCGCCAGTACAAAATTATCGATAGGGTTATTTATCGTGCCTTCGGCAACCTCCGGAATATCAATTCCAAAGATTGGTAAAAAGGACCAATGAGATTTCCATTCAGCTCCTTGATCAATCCATTTTTTTAACAACTCTTTTTCAAATTCAGTCATTGTCAAATTTGACTCCGGAGTTGGCATCACTTCGTTGGGATCATTGGAGAAAATTCTTTGAACTAACGTGCTGCTTTCCGAATCACCCGGAACAATCGCAAAATGATCTTTTTCATCACCCAAAGCAGCAAATGCATCTTCCTTTTTATCTAAACGAAGTCCTGCTTCTCTTGAATTTGCGTCTGGTCCATGACATTTAAAGCAGCGATCGGATAAGATCGGCTTGATATGAAAATTAAAGTCCACAACCTCAGGTAACAGTTGTTCTGAATCTATAGATTCAGCCAATTGATTTACTTGACAACTTTGAGGTAAGAACAACACAGCGGTTAACAAGAGTAGGCCAATTGCTACTGTGTTAAACTCTGGACGAATAGTGAGACCATTCATTGATTCTTAGTTAGGTTTCGCAATATAAGGAGTCCAACCAGAAAAAGAATCAAATACATTGACAAATATCGGGTACGAAAAATTCAAGACAATTTAATCAATTCCAATGATCAATACTTTCGAATGCTTTGCTCTTTTATTTTCTTGGGTCAAATAAACGGAGTAAAGTCCAGGTTGGAAATTGGCAACTTCTAACTCATAAGTATCCTCTGTTAAGGTTGAAAGATCTTCTCTTAATAACACCCTTCCTATTGGGTCAACCAACATTAAATCTCCTACTTGCTGATATGCATTTTCCAACCGAATATTTATGTATTCTGTAGCCGGATTAGGATAGACAAAAAGTAAATTATCATCATTTCCCGACTTTGTTAAATACGGATTGTAATCCAACTGCTCAACTACATTCACAGAATAATCTTCCACTTCACCAAAATCTATTACGTCACAGGGTGAAGGATACCCATCACGAGACATCATGACCCGCATGGTTGTTAGACCTTCTACCGCATTCGGTGGATTGATAGAAAAAGGGCCAGAAAATAATTTATTCTTGGCGGTGCCGTTAGGTTTAGCATCTATTTTCCCTTGATAATAAACTTCGTCGGCTTGGTACGCACCATCTTGATTGAAATCAATATATACGGAGAAGTATTCATCAAAATTTTCCCATGAAAAAAATGCGGTCAACTCGATAGCATTGGATTCTAGCAAAGGAACATCAAAAATGAAATTTCTGAAATCAGAATATTCAGACTTTCCTGAACTAAAACCTTCTTCATTTATTTTCACTTTACCGATATAATCTTGCCACGGAAACAATGCGTATGGCTCACATACTCCAAAAGGCGGAGTTACTGCATCTTCAATTCTTATTTCATTAACAAAAATATTATTTGATTCATCCGTCTCATCTATATTATCCCGCGAATCTATGAATGTTATTAAATGGTATTCACCTACCGCAATTGTTACGGGAAGAGAAAATGAAATCCCAATATTGACAACAGACCCCGGCATGAAATTTCCGAATGTATGAGTATTCACTAGAATGTCATCCGCAGAAAGAAACTCATCATTGCTAACAAAATACTCCATTTCAAATGAGCCAATGGCAGCACCTAATCCTAAATTGGAGACCTCAACTTCTGTATTTACACCAGCACCCATATTTAGAATTTGATTGACATCTAAGTCTAGAATAGTCAAGTCAGGTCTATCATTAGATGGAGGTGTAATAGCAGAGCAAGTTGACGGAGGCTGAATTCCAGAAATATTTTCTGTACAAGAATTATCCGTAACATCTACAATATTTAAATCAATTGATCCTGAGGATATTTCTAATCCGTCAATAGATTTAGTTTCACCATAATTCCCTTCTATACTTTGACCGTTCAATTCTATTCGCCATCCGTCGAGCTGAGGATTTGCATTTTCTACTATAAAAGAAAATGACCAGGTATCATCTGTAGGATCCGTCGGCGTTCCATTATCATTGCATGCAACACTTCCTTGATCCAATTCAAATTCGATTTCACAAGCCGGCGGTGGAGTTACATTGGAGCAAGTTGACGGTGGCTGAATTCCAGAAATATTTTCTGTACAAGAATTATCCGTAACATCTACAATATTTAAATTAATTGATCCTGAGAATATTTCTAATCCGTCAATAGATTTGGTTTCACCATAATTCCCTTCTATACTTTGACCGTTCAATTCTATTCGCCATCCGTCGAGCTGAGGATTTGCATTTTCTACTTTAAAAGAAAATGACCAGGTATCATCTGTAGGATCCGTCGGCGTTCCATTATCATTGCATGCAACACTTCCTTGATCCAATTCAAATTCGATTTCACAAGCCGGTGGTGGAGTTACATTGGAGCAAGTTGAAGGTGGACTGAGATTTATAAGTTGCTGTTCGCAGTTAACATTTTCTTTATCCTGAACTAAGAAACTTAAGGCGCCCTGGCTAATGGACAATCCGGAAATATTTACAATATTTCCATATTCTCCTTCGTAATTTTGACCTGCGATTTCAGATTTCCAACCTTCAGCATCTGGGTCCAAAATATTTTCAATTAAAAGCTGAAAAGACCAAGTATCATCGGAAGGGTTATCCATTGTATTGTTATCATCACAGAGAATTGATCCGTCAATCACTGTAAGTTCAATATCACAGGAGCTTAAACCACCTACTTCTAAAATTCTAAATGTGGAGTTATTATCTTCATTTGATTCTGAGATCTGATTTAGAATATCAGCCACAACAATGAGATAATGATTTCCGCTGGCAAGGGTGGATGGCGTTATAAAAACCGCGGTCAAATCATTGGTACCTCCGACAGGCGTATTGCTATAAGTCTCCACAATCATTTCTTGATCACTGGCATCTAATTGATCGTCACTAGAAATGTAAACACCAACATTTAAATCACCATTTGCAATTTGCTGTCCTATATTTCCTAGGTCAAAAGTTAAGTCAAAAGGGTCTCCAGCATTAATAAAGAAATCGCCTCTAAGGTTATTTATTACCAAGTCTGGCTTTGGTCCAGTACCGGTACCTTCAATGGTCAAACAAAAGTCATCAACCAAGATTGATGAAGACGCTGCATTAGTAAAAGCTGTAACCTCTATGAAAGCAGCCAAAGCAGGAGCGGTAGCGCTTATCGTATTGATGGAAGCATAACTAGAAACATCCTCTAAAGTAGCATAGCTAAAATCTATTAAACCATAACTACCATCTAAAAATTTTATACCAATATTTGCATCTCCGTTAGGGCCAGTTTTTTTAGCTGTCGCTTTAAAAGTTATAGTCTGCCCTTCTTCTACGGACAGTGTTTGATATATTCGATTTCCATCTCCTGAAATTTCAATCGCTTGACTACCTGAAGCTGCATCTCCACTAATAAAAACGGTACCACTTACATCCCAGCTTTCCAATCCATTTTCGAAACCTGGATTGACTAAGGAATTATTATTGCATTGAGCGACTAAATTTTGAGAAAAAACAAAGACCAATACTAGACATAAAAATGTCACACGGGAGATAGAAAGCATAAACTGTAATTAGTTATTAAATAAGAGCTTTCTTTAAAATCGGTATTGAACAATAAAGACTCAATTTACAAAATTGAATGATTTTTACTTTAAGATTGGGCCTAGAATTTCAATTTTATTCCCTTTTTCGCAATTAAAATCGAGAAGCATTAACCCATTAAGTATTTTCACTTAGAAAAATAATTTTTTCACTTTAAAATTGTAGGGCTTAACTAAAATTAGAAATCAATTTGTAACACATGCAATGATTTTTTAATATCTTAGGCAAGACGATTTGTAGACTATTTTGTTTACAATCAATAAATTTTAACACACCCCAACTTGCCTTATGAAATGTTCTACCCCGCAGAACCTAGCATTGCTATTGCTGCTACTTATTCCAATTATTAGTTTTTCCCAGTTAAGTATCAACGAAATTCTTGCAGACAATGAAGATGGACTCCAAGATGAATCAGGAGACCATGAAGATTGGATTGAAATCTATAATGGTACAAATGCCTCGATTAATTTAGCCGGTTACTATTTAAGTGATGATCCAGCAGAACCATTGCTCTGGCAAATTCCAATCAGCTCAGGGATCGAAACAACTGTAGCCGCCGGTGGTTTCTTAATTTTATTTGCCGACAAGGATATCTCTGATGGCAACAACCACATTAATTTAAAGTTAGGAGCCAATGGAGAAATCTTGACCTTAATTGCTCCAGATGGTATTGATGTAGTTGATCAATTCGAATTTGGTCCTCAAAGTACAGATGTCTCCTATGGCCGAACAACCGATGGTGGCAGTGATCTTCAGTTTTTCCCTTCTCCTACTCCATATACAAGTAATGAAAGTACAAGTAACATTTCTACCTTTTCTTCCTCAACTTCTTCGGTTGTTAAAACTGTAAATGATGATGCCATCGAATATGGTGTTAGTAGTCAAGGAATGAATATTGACAATTACGGAATGGACATATGTGAAAGCTGGTCGAACCAAAAAGTTGGTGTGCGTTTTTCAGATTTGATGATCCCGGATGGCGCAATTATTACTAATGCAAAGATTCAATTCACGGCGAAGGGCACAAGCGATGGTGCTTCAGATTTAATAATTAAAGGTGAACTATCAGATGATGCAAATCCTTTTGAAGAAATAAATGGAAATATTTCAGATCGACCGACTACAAACGGTTCAGTATCATGGAATCCTTCTCCTTGGACCTTTGACGAAGGAGCGGGACCAAATGAACAGACTACCAATATTGCCAGTCTTATCCAAGAAATAATTGATAATCAAAATTGGGAATCTGGGAACGCAATGGCATTTATCATTACTGGGTCAGGTGAAAGATCCGCTCAGAACTTTACTTCAGGATACCCCCCTAGCATAAGTATTGAAATGGAAATTCCAGTTCCGTCTACTGAACTAACTGGAGTCTATATTAATGAAATTGCCCCAAACGGAACCGAATTTCAAGATGATACAGAAGATTATGCAGACTGGATTGAAATATACAATGACAATGATTTTCCCGTCAATTTAGGTGGGCTCTATCTGAGTGATAAAGAAAATAATTTGACAAAATGGCAAATAGCCTCTAGTGAAGAAATTCCGGCAAAAGGTTTCTTTACATATTTTGCGGACGAAGATACAGGGAAAGGCGTTAGACATACTAACTTTAAGTTGAGTGATGATGGCGAAAAAATATCCTTAGTTCAATCGTTGAACAATGAACTAATTATTCTTGACTCGATTAATTATGGCGAAGTTCCGTTTAAAGCAAGTTCTGGAAGAACAGGCAATGGCTCAGGTGATTGGGTGGTGCTTGGATCACAAACACCAAACGCTTCCAACATTGGTGCATTGAATTGGTTAGATCGTCCAGATTTTTCATTGAACCATGGTGTATTTAATGCTCCACAAATTGTGGAATTAACGCACGTTGATCCAGATGCAACAATTTTTTTCACAACCGACAATTCAATACCCGACCAAAACTCAACAGTATACACTGGACCAATAACAATCAACGAAACTCAAAGTCTGCGTGCGATTGCATACAAAACTGGGTTTGCTCCAAGTCAAGTAAAAACTAAAAGTTACTTATTTGATGGCAGTGCAACTTTACCAGTTCTGATGATCTCAACAGATCCAGATAATTTGTATGATGATGAAATAGGCATCTACACAGTTGGCACCAATGGAATCGAGTTGGGCAATTGCTCAAATAATGTAGCAGCAAATTTCTGGCAAGACTGGGAAAGACCAGCTCATTTGACATTATTTGAAACTTCTGGAGACAAAGCATTTTCTGTAAATGCAGGGATAAAAATTTCCGGTAATTGTTCCAGAAGATATGAACTAAAAAGTCTAAATATATTTTTGCGCAACAATCAGTACGGCGATAATAATATTGATTACAAACTTTTTCCAAATCGAGATTTCAAAAAATATGATCGTCTTCGTTTAAGAAATTCAGGCCAAGATTATCGGGGTATAATGATGCGCGATGCAACTAACCATAGCCTGCTAGCAGAAGTTACTGAAGTTGAATATCAAAACTACCAACCTGCCGTTGTTTACATCAATGGCGAATATTTTGGCATTCAAAATTTCAGAGACTTATATGGCAATGAATACTTCGAGAATTTTTTCGATGTTGAAGAAAATGGTTTGGATCTTATTAAAAGCCCAAGGCTTTCTAATAATGTCAAAGAAGGAGATGACAATCACTATAATGAGCTTTACAATTTTGTTGAAAATAATGACTTATCAATTCCGACAAATTATGAATATTTCCAAACCCAATTTGACTTGGAAAGTTTTATGGACTATTGGGTATCTATGATCTATATGTCAAGCTCCGATTGGCCAGCGAATAATCTTCAAATCTGGCGACCAAAAACCAATGACGGAAAATGGAGATATACCTACTTAGATACTGATGCAACAACTGGTCTATACGGATTCAATTCTTCAAATGGTCATGAATGGAATACGCTAGCAGAGGTAACCGACGCGAATCAAAATGGCTGGCCTTTTGATCAACGTGCAACATTATTTTTCAGAAAATTATTGGAAAACGAAGAATTCAAAGCGGAGTATATTCAACTCACCTGTAGTTTCATTGAACTGATATTAAGTGAATCTCGTGCGCATCAATTCATAGATGCCTCTGCGGCTGTGATCAATGATGAAATTGGAAGACATACGGAAAGATGGGCTTACGACAATCCTTACTTAGAAAATTATCAAGATTGGTTTAACAAAGTAACACGATACAAAGAATTTTTCACTCAGCGCCCCAACTACTTTTATGACCACATGGAGAATGAATTTAATCTTAACAACCAATTTGAGTTGAGCTTCAATTACGATGACAACACTAATGGAAAAGTTCTGATCAATAGAAAAGAAATTGAAATTCCGTTTAATTACACTGGTACTTACTATCGGAATATTCCGATCAGAATTTATGCTGAAGCTGACGAAGGATACGAATTTTCACATTGGTTAGAAACTGGAAACACCAATGCTACAATTGATTTTGTGGGAACCGCTAATCAAATTCTGACGCCAATTTTTGAGGCACAGGCAGATGTTTGCAATCCTGATTCTCCTGATTTTCTGGATACTGATAATGATGGCGTATGCGATTTAGTTGATCAATGTCCGGGCTTTGATGATACCGTAGATCTAAATGGAAATGGAATTCCAGATGATTGTGAACAACCTTGCCCTGATGAGGATAACGACGGTATTTGTGACGAAGATGATCTTTGTCCTGGATTCGATGACAATATTGATCTCAACAATAATGGAATTCCAGATGACTGTGAACAACCTTGCCCTGATGAGGATAACGACAGTGTTTGTGATGATGATGATCTTTGTCCCGGATTCGATGACAATATTGATCTCAACAATAATGGAATACCGGATGATTGTGAACAACCATGTACGGACAACGATAATGATGGTATTTGTGAGTCTGATGATTGTGATGACAACAACCCCGCTCTACCAGCGCCAGTCGGTTCTAGCTGTGATGATGGAAATCCTAATACTGAAAATGATATTTATTTATCAAATGGATGTGACTGTCAAGGAAATCCAAACAATACTGGCGACTATTGCGAGTTGGAAGGGGATTTTCCATGGCACGAATGGATAGAAAACGTCAGCATTAATAATATCAATAATGGAAGTAGAAAATCAAAATATACTGACTTTACAAATATAATTACATCATTATCTGCAGCAGAAAATTATCCGATTGAATTGACAACTGGTTATAGTTGGGCAACTTTCGATGAATATTGGAATGTTTGGATAGATTTTAATTTGAATAAAACTTTCGAACCTACTGAGCTAGTTTTTTCTGACATACTTCTTGCTCCTGCAAATGGAACAGAAACTGGTGTGATTTCTGGAACGATTCAGATGCCGACTACGATAGAGGATGGGCAAATTACTAGAATGCGCGTGGCCATGCAAAGAGGTAGCTTCCCATCTCCTTGTGGGATTATCCCTTTCGGCGAGGCAGAAGATTATTCCGTGATATTGAGCAATACTTCTCCTCAGGACAGGTTAATATCTTCAGTAGATCATATTCGTGTTTGGCCAAACCCAGGATATGATTTGGTAAATATTAAGCTGCCAGAAGTTGGCATAGTATCATCAGTTACAATTGTACATAGTACTGGACAATCAGTAAAAAGAATTGACCGAGAGGCTTTTGCCGGCGAAATCGTTACGGTAGATGTCGACGATTGGCAAGAAGGAATCTACTACATTCAAGTGGCAATGGACCGTGGAAAATGGCAATACGCCAAGTTGATCGTGCATGATAGAAACTAGTTCATTTATTGGATAATAAAAAGAGCAGCCAATAAATCATTGGCTGCTCTTTTTATTATCCAAGTATTTTTATTTCTCTGGATTTGATTTTAGTATAGATAAAAATCTGATTAAAATAATTCCAAGTGAAAACTTAATAGTCATATACAACCAAGGTAAAATATTCACGACCATCTCGAAAAGTATTCCTTTCGAAATATCATGTGCCCCCCGAATAGGTATCTCTGGAATTCCTATGAAAACTAGCTCAAAAGTGCAAAGTAAGAAGTATAAAAAAACGATAACATTTACCGACTTAACACTTCTTAAATCTAGCATATAAAATGCCACCGCAAAAAACATCGGGATAAATATATTTAATCCAAGTCTTGCTGTAAATATTCCAGCACCAATGAAAATAATAACAGCCAAAGAATGTGCAAATGGGATAGTCCAAAGACTATTTTTCGCATCAGAATATCGATAGTTCCAAGTACTTAATGATAAGGTTTTCATTTTAGTAGATTTTAGGTTTAACAATATTGGCTCATTATTAATATACTTAATTGATTAAGTTCTATTAGAATGTTTCCATATTATTAATATCTCTAATTTTAACTTATCCCCGCAAAAATGTCGATCAGCAAAGTTAAAAACTCGACGAATTACAAATCATTTTTCTTATCAAAAACATCCTAACAAGCCTACTTTTATTGAGAATCCGTATGACTATTGATAAATTGTTAGTTAATCTAAATAATAGATTTCCATTTCAAGTACACTGTCAAATCTCAAGCAAAATAAATAACTAGCATCCGGCCTGTTCGACAGTTTAATTAGAGTATCTTAAGGTATTTCTATAAATTCGCTACAGAGTAAAGCTCAATAGAACAACGAAATGAAACCCAACAAAGAATTAATAAAATTTTTAAACTGCTACAATAAAGATGTTGTCCAAGTTGCTTTGAAACTAAGAAGTCTTATTACCAATACGATTCCTCAGACAAATGAATTGATTTGGGATAATTATAACGCCTTAGCAATTGCCTATTCAAAATCGGAACAATTAAAAGATGCCTTTTGCCACATCGCACTTTATTCAAAATATGTCAATTTTGGATTTAATCGCGGTGCTGAACTATCACCAAATAAAATTAAACTAGAAGGGAAAGGAAAACTAATTAGACACATTAAAGTATTTAACTACGAATCGTTCCCTAAAGAAGAAGTTGTTAAATTGATTCATGAAGCTGTAGGAATTTCGGAAGCTGGAAAATCTTCACTTTCAGAAAAGAAAACGATTGGAAAAAGTATCGTAATGTCTAAGTCAGAAAAGAAAATAAGACCTAAAAATTAAGTGCAGCCTATCAATAAAGTTCAATATTATTTCAAATCTAGCAATCACAATACCACCATTTTTTCAAATCACCTTGAATTCCATCTAAGTACTTGTTAATGGCTATATATCCATCCACTTTTTCTTCTCCTTCTATCAGTCTCACCGTTTTAGCATGCTTCTTAAAAAGCATTCTATGACCAAGTACCATTTCTTTAAGCCTAGCCTCAATCATATTTAACTCTTCCGTTTTTGTTTTATATTCTAAGATAATCATGATAAAGGGTTTTGAAAATTAATGCCACCAGCGGTAAACTGGTGGCAAAAAATTATGGGTTAATAAAGTGGTTTGGAAATTCGAGGCTGTTTATAAAAACTATTTTCGTATCACCGTACTTAAATATTTGTCTACAAAATTTTGAATAAATGCTTTGGGCTTGTCTTTTAGAGATTCTTCTTTTTCTTCGTAGTTGCATTCCCACTCTTGAGTTCCCCAGCAGTTTGGGCAAGCAATAGCTTGAGCTCCACCACCAACAAATCCGGCATAATCGTTTTCCATATAATTTTTCATAATAAAGGCTTTAAAGTTTAAAAAAAGAATTCTTTACGCCGACTTTTGTCAAAGCTTATTTTGAATTCATATTTATTCAGTCACTGTCAAATTATATTTGGCAGTTGGATTCATCGGGCAGCTGTACTGATAGGTCCCTGGAACAAGTTTTACCACTCCTGACTTATCGCTACTTCCTGTCGGCACGCCCCCTTTCAACAAAGAATTATCAACTGGGGTCTTGGCATCTTCTGTTGTTGTAAGAAAAAATGCTACGGGATGATCGACATTCTTATTTGTAATTTCAAAAACATATGCTCCCGCTTTTAAACTCAATTCTTTGGTTTCGAATTCACCTGGAATCTGAGAGAGATGAACAAGTTGTGGTGCTTTTTCTATCATGGTTTGGCTTTCCATTTTAGAATCATGTTTCATTCCTGTTTGTGCAATTAAGTTTTGTGAAGCAAAAAGAGCTACAACAAGTGCGAAGATTTTTACGATTGAATTATTCATTACTAAATTTTTAAATGGTTTATTAAAATTGATAAGACAAAGATATGCCAGCGTCCAAGCTGAATCGTTGGACAGAAGTTCCTCATGATTGGACAATTTGCCCAATACGGACTTTAACGGAAAAAAAGAGAAATTTATAAGGGAATAGATTAGTTAGGCAGCTAATGATTAAGGTGCATTACTATATGACCATGACTACGTCTTAACTAGCACCGAATGCCTTTTGATAAGCCAATGGAGATTGGCCAGTTTCTTTTGAAAACACTCGATTGAAGTATGCGGGGTCCTCAAATCCTAATTCATATGCCAAGGACTTGGCTGTTATGTGTTCTAATCGTAATCTTCGCTTCGCTTCCAACATAAGGCGCTCTCTAATAATCTTCAATGGAGTAGCATAGCCTTCTGCCTTCATTCTTTTGGCCAAACTTTTAGGACTAACAGCCAGCATCTCTGCATATTCCGAAACAGCATGCTTCGTTAAATAATGCTTGTTTACCAATGCTAAGAAATCTCTAACCAATCTATTCTTAGCCAAAGCTTGATCATTTGGGCTCAAATCTGTTTTTCTTAGCGCCTCTATCAAAAGAAGTCTCAAGCGGGTTTCAATCATTTCTCGATGAGCAATCTTGGGCGTTTTCATTTCTGAAAAAAGTGCCTCCATTTGATTATTAAATAAACCCTTTTCTTTTTCGCTCAAATCCAATACTGAATCCTTATGCACATTATTGAACAATACACCGTTGCACGCAATGGCCTTGCCGTGTGTTTCTGGACAATAGAAATGTTTGTCAAAGCTAATTTGATACCCTTCAGCAACATGAAAATTCTTAGATCTGAATACTTGGCCCGGCGTTAAAAACACTAATGCGCTGCCTATCATATCATGCGACTTAAAGTCTACCTCAATAGTTCCCTTCCCGTTTGCGATTAAAATAATTGTGTAATGTTCTATCTGTTGTTTTACAGGACAACTGTTTAAAGTTTTGCCTTCCAATAAATCTAAGGTAAAATAGCCTTGCCTTTGGTCTGAAAATGAGGGAGTGTAAGAATCAGAAGTCTGTATTTTAAACGCCATATAGTAATAACACAAATTGGGTTCGAAGGTTTTTATACAATATGTTCTTAGCTTGCTAAAAAGTTTTTTTAAGATTTTCGAGCTATCCAAAATAATTGATCCCGATTTGCAGTTATTATAAAAAGTATTAACTTTGTAATTCAAAGTACTTTAAAATGGTTATGAATTCAGGAACAGAAGATCCACGAAAAACCTTGCAAGACATACGAAATTTAATGGAACGTTCTTCCAGGTTTATTTCCTTGTCTGGACTTTCTGGTGTAGCGGCCGGATGCTTTGCATTGTTAGGGGCGACAATGATTTATTTGTATTGCGGCCTTACTCCTTTTGTTCATAAGTACATTTATTATCAAGCGGCGATCGATAACCCGAAATGGGGGATCACCTTCTATCCTTTTATATTAATTGTCGGAATTGTAACCATTTTAGGGGCCTTTTTATCTGCTTGGTTTTTTACCTCCAGAAAAGCAAAGAATGATGGCAAAGCGATTTGGGACAAACCGACCCAAATGACTTTGATCAATCTGGGGATTCCATTAGTTACTGGGGGGATATTTTGTTTAGGCCTATTGTACTATAATGAAATCGGTTATGTGGCTCCGGCTACTTTGGTATTCTACGGTTTAGCCTTAGTAAATGCTAGCCATTTTACGCTGAGAGATGTAAGATGGTTAGGATTATCAGAAATATCTTTGGGTTTGATTGCTATGTTCAATGTCGGATTTGGCTTAGAATTTTGGGCATTAGGATTTGGAGGATTGCACATTATTTACGGAATGGTGATGTACTACAAATATGAGCGAGTTTGAAAAGTATAATTGCCAATCTAAATAAGCGATTTGACAACAAGGTTCGATTGGGAATTATGTCCTTATTGATGGTGGAAGAATGGGTGGAATTTACACGCATCAAACAGATGCTAGAATTGACCGATGGAAGATTGGCTTCTCATGTGAAGGTACTTGAGGACGAAGGATTTTTGATATTGAAAAAAGAGTTTGTAGGTAGAAAACCAAAGACTTCCTATAAAGCAACTAATCTTGGAAAAAAGGCTTTCCAAGAACATTTGATAGCACTTGAAAAATTGATAAAAAGTTTGGATTAATAATCCTTAGATCGGGCGATCTTATTTTTTTATCATTCTACTTTGATTTTCAAAGTACTTTAATGTATGGCTATGAAAAATAAACAACCTTCGACAGTAATCGAGGCTTGGTATCGACTGCGTGATTGGCTATTGATCTCAGGCGTGGAATGTTTAAAACGACCTTATGCTTCGTTATTCAAAATTAGAAAAGCTTCTTGGAATTTGACAAGCCAAGATCTTTTGAAATATCCCATAGCATCATTAGGATATGAATTGGGTATTTTTCTTTCAAAGCATAATTTTGAACTCATGGACAGGCTCGAAGATCATGACGTGCTGCATGTTCTATTAAACATCGATACAACGGTCAAAGGGGAAGCTATAATGCAATGGATATTAATAGGAAATGGAAAAAGAAGTTTGTTCTGTCTTTTTTCAGGTCTGTTATCGTGGCTGTTGCTACCCGAATTCAGGCAAATACTCAAAGAGAGTTATGCCAAAGGAAAAAAGATGCGGTCCATTCACAAATGGCAATTTGAATATCTACTTAGAGAACCGTTAGTGGTTTTAAAAAACATGATGAATCCCGCTGACACTCTGTCTTTAAACAAAAATATAAGGCCTTTGCGCTTTTAAGAATTTCGGGAATGGAAGCCCGATTTATGGTAAGTTGATCCGATCTCTTTTTTTTAAAAGGGGTCGGATTTTTAAAATGAAAAAATGAATTTGATTAGTTATAAAACAAAAATATTTATCGGACTGTCTTTACTTGGTTGTTTGGCCTTGATTATTCGTTGGTCCCAGCTTTACGAAGTTGAAAGATATGTTTCAAATTTTTCGAGCTTTAGACAACTAAAAAGTACTCAAACTTTTTTATTCCTAGTTTGGAATTTATTCCTTGCTTGGGTTCCATATTGGATAGCAATTCTTTTTCGAGAGAGAATTTTCAAAGGTAAGAATTGGATAATCAATTTAATACTCCTGGGAATCTGGCTTTTGTTTTTACCCAACGCACCATATATCATCACCGACTTTCTACATTTGCGATGGAGACATCCAATACCCCATTGGTACGACTTAATGCTCCTGTTCGTTTTTGCCTACACTGGATTAAAATTAGGAATTGTTTCATTAAGAATTGTTTATTCAGTACTGTCTCAAATATGGTCAAAGACTTCCGCTCGAATATTTATTATAATAAGTATTTTTCTTACTGGACAAGGTGTCTATTTAGGCCGTGTATTAAGGTATAATTCTTGGGACATTATCCATCAACCATTAGAGATTGTTGCTTCATTTTGGAATGGCGTTTTTTATCCTTTTCTTACCCCTGGTGCGGGAATGGCTTGGATGGTAAGTCTTTTTATAGGATTGGTTTTCTTATTAGAACAAAATGAAGAACAAATTTCATCAAGAAAAAAAACTGCATAAAATAAATTGTCCAGTTTATTTAAGTGGCACTATTTCTGACACCAATCTTTTCCTTATCTTGGTAAGATGGAATCTGATATAAATTCTACAAATGAAGGGCAAAAATGGATTACGTTAAAATCATTCAGATTTGAAGCGGAGGCCGCTGTTTTGGCTGCTAGGCTTGAAATGGCTGAAATTCCGGTTTATATTTCCAACAGTATAATCGCTAGCACTATTCCAATGGCAGGAGATCACGTTCATCTTCAAGTCCCTGCCCCAGCAATTGATCATGCCAAAGCCATTCTGTATGATTTTAATGAAGATTTAAAACATAACGAAGAAACAAATTTTAGAGAAGCATCAAAAGATGATATTGCTTTTCAAAAAGCATTAAATGAATCCAATAAAAGTAAATCTATTCATTGGGTTTTGGCCTTTGTGATTGCTTTATTGATTATTCTTCTGCTGTGGGCGTCTGGATTTAACCGTGATTCCTTCCGTATTTATTAGAATTCTGCAAAAAAAATGTCCACTCAGGTACCCGGAGGTAATGAGTGGACTGCCCTATAGAAAATAACAACAAAACAGAAAGTGTTCGAAGACTACTTCGTGTTCTGTCGATTGCCCGAAAATAACTTATTATCGAAAACAGACCAAATTTTGGCTACAAAAAAATAAGCCGAAGCCAGAATTTACCCAGAAACTTTAGGCATTTCGCGTTTAAATAAGAAGATTGTATTAGAAATTATTCAGATTTGTCTATTTCCCCTATATTGGCGTTCTCAAATAGCACAAAATTAAGATTAAAATTAGCCTGAAATCAATTTAATTGTCAGCAAATAGATAGGATTGCTAAACATTCTATCCAACCCTTTTGGCAAATATTTCCTGTGCTTTTCAATCTCCCACCCCATAAAACAATTCTAAACCAGTAATCTTTTCAGAAGGATATTGGTATTCGCGAACATTATTTTGTCTTGTAACGGCAAAATAAATGAAGAATTGACTGCTATATGAAAGTCCCAACTAGTAATCTTTACGAACTAATTAAATCAATGTCAGCCTCTGAAAAGAGATACTTCAAGAGACATTATGCTTCAGAAAAAAATCTGACTACTGAGTTATTCGATTTCGTCAATAAAATGGAATTCTATAATGAAGAAGAAGTAAAAAGTCAATTTCACGATACCAAATTGGCCAAAAATCTTAAGGTCTACAAAGTTCAACTAACTGATATTCTATTAAAAAGTTTGGTTTCTTATTATTCAAAAAAGAGCATCAAAAGTAGGATTCGTCAAGGCTTGGAAGAAATAGATATACTTCTAGAAAAGCAATTGTATGAGGTAGCATTATTCAGATGTAAGCGCATAAAAGAATTGGCCATTTCAAAACAAGAACTAGAATACTTGGTACCAATCTTAGCATGCGAAATTAGGTTGATTAACCTGTTTGGTGGTCAAACTGAACATTCCGTTAATCAGTCAGTCCTTCAAGCAATAGGAGTAGCAGAAGACACTATTGAATTATACCGACTTAAGTCAATGAATTTCCAACTTAAGAATCAAAACAACAAAGTAGAAAATGAAGGTTTTCAATCGAACAATTCTAAAAAAACCCAAGCACTTCTTGATTCACTAATAATTACCGAAAATGACAAAAAATCTTTTCATGTTCAGTTTTACAAAAATAGCAATAGCGCAGTTATACATAAATTGCTTTTAAATAGTCCTGACCAAGAACTTCATTTCAAAAAACAGAACATCAATCTGTTTGAACAGCATAGTCAATTGATTGAAAACAACGCTGAATTATACTTTGCGGCGATGTATAATTATCTCGTTGCTTGTAGATCTCAAAATAAGATTTCGGAACTCGAAGAAGGCTTGGTTAAGATCAAAGCTCTGATTGAGAAAACACCAGTACTTGGAAGAAATGCGATTTACATTTACTATTTGGAACTGAAAAATCTATACGAACACGGTAGATATTCAAGAATTAGTAAAGAACTGGAAGCATTGGTTCTTGAACATGTGAGAAAATTCAAACAAGAAAACGAGCATCTGTCCATTCTTTGCTTTATATATTTTGCCCTGAACAATTTAGTACTGAAGGATTACCACCAAGTTCATTTTTATTTGCGAAGACTATTTGAAAAATCGAAAAATTTAAACAACGATTATCTGAGACTATTCGATATTATTGAGTTATTGAGTCATTTAGAAACTAAAGACTACAAGGTGGCCGATCTTTTAATATCGACTTTAAAAAGAAGAACTCGAACCATCAAAGATCCGAGTTCTTTCTATTATTTTTTATTGACCTCAATAAGAGAAATTATTAGAATTCCTGAAGCAAATCAAACAGCCGCCATCAATAATTTCCTCTCCAAGTGGGACAATTTTTCTAATGACGAATTTCATCAGTTATCTAAAGAATTCTTTTTAGACGACTGGAAAAAAGCTTTGCAAAAAGGAGTATCAATTGCAGATTACAAATTCTAGTATTCTACAAAGTACCTCTTAATTCTTGTTCTCTTTCTATCGCTTCAAATAAGGCCTTAAAGTTTCCTTTTCCAAAAGATTTGGCGCCTCTTCTTTGGATAATTTCATAAAAGACTGTTGGACGATCTTGCACCGGCTTGGTAAAAATCTGAAGAAGATAACCTTCTTCGTCTCGGTCGATTAAAATATTCAACCGCTTTAATTCTGCCAGGTCTTCTTGAATTCCACCTACTCGCTCAAGTACAGTATCATAATAGGTATCTGGCACTCTTAAGAAATCTACTCCGTTGGCTCTTAAATTATCTACAGTTTCGATGATATTGTTCGTTGCAATTGCAATATGTTGAACACCTGCTCCACGGTAAAAATCCAAATATTCTTCTATTTGAGATTTCTTCAACCCAGCAGCTGGTTCATTAATAGGAAATTTGATATATCCATTTCCGTTAGATACAACCTTAGACATCAAAGCCGTATACTCGGTAGAAATATCTTTATCATCAAATGTAACTAGTAATTTAAATCCTAAAACATCTTGGTAAAATTCTACCCATTTGTTCATACCTCCGAGCTCGACATTTCCAACACAATGATCGACATATTGCAAGCCAACCGGTGATGGTTTTCTTTTCGAAACGAACGGTTCGTAACCAGGCATAAATGCGCCATTGTAATCTTTTCGCTCTACAAAAGTGTGAATCGTTTCTCCATAAGTATGAATGGCAGACCGAACAATTTTCCCCGTACTATCTTCAACCGTCTCCGGTTCAAAAGCAGGTTTTGCACCGCGTTCTACAGCTTTTTCAAAAGCTTCTTTTGCATCATCTACCCAAAGCGCAAGCACTTTCACGCCGTCACCATGAGCGGCCACATGTTTTGCAATAGGATCATCTGGAGACAAGGCAGCAGTCAAAACCAATCTTATCTTATTTTGCTGAAGGACATAACTTACCTTTGTTCGCTCTCCTGTCTCAGGTCCTTGATAAGCAACTATTTCATAACCAAAAGCGGCCATATAATACATCGCGGACTGTTTGGCATTTCCAACATAGAATTCAATATGATCCGTTCCATTAATTGGAAAAGTATCCTGAATTTCATTTGAAGTATCTTGGGCTAACAAATCACTATTCATCTTGGTTTTATTTTATTTTAATATTTAAATTTGATCAATTTATTTTCTCAATGTCCTTTCCCGAGCCAGCTCAAGAAATAATCTTTATCCTCAATTTTAGCAGCAGCTTCTGTCATCAATAATGGTCTGAAAGTATCAACCATCACAGCCAGTTCATGGGTTTCTTTTGCACCAATACTTTTCTCAACAGTCCCTGGATGTGGGCCATGAGGAATACCTGCCGGATGCAAGGTCAACATACCTTTTTCGACATGAGATCGACTCATAAAGTCTCCATCCACATAATATAAAACTTCGTCACTATCTATATTACTATGATTGTATGGAGCTGGAATACTAAGCGGATGATAATCATACATTCTTGGCACAAAAGAGCAGATAACAAATCCTCTAGTGGCAAAGGTCTGATGAATCGGAGGAGGCATGTGTAATCTTCCAGTTATGGGTTCAAAATTATGAATTGAAAAGGCGTAGGGATAAACATATCCATCCCAGCCTACTACATCTAACGGATGATTTTGGTAATGATAAGGATACAGATTATCCTGCTTTTTTATATACAGTAAAAAATCTCCTTTTTCATCGTAAGTCTCCAACTCAGTTGGCTTCCGGATATCTCGTTCGCAGTAAGGCGAATGTTCCATCAACTGACCAAACTTATTTCTATATCTGTTCGGAGTTACAACGGGACTGGTTGATTCTACAATCAACAAACGATTATCTTCTTGTTTAAAAGTCAATTGATAAATAGTTCCTCTTGGGATTACTAAATAATCTCCATAACTAAATTCAATGTTTCCATACATGGTACGAAGTGTACCATCACCTTGGTGAACAAATATCACTTCATCTGCATCTGCATTTTTGAAAAAATATTCTGTCATACTTTTTCTTGGTGCAGATAAAACAATTTTACAATCGCTATTTACTAAAACGGGCGTGCGACTTTTAATATAATCATCGTTTGGCTCTACCTTGAAACCGGCAAGCGATCTATGCTTTAATTGTTTGTCGTGAATTGTCTTCGGTGTAATATCAATAGGATCTCCAACTTGCAATATTTGAGTTGGTGCATTGCAGTGATACAATAATGACGACATATCGCTAAACCCTTCTGTAGAAAAAAGCTGCTCGTGATACAATGTACCATCCGGTTTTCTAAATTGCGTATGACGCTTTGGTGGAATTTTTCCAAGGGAATGATAATGCATATTAATTATTGAAGATTGTTAAAAATGGTGTTCAACGTTTCCTGAAATTGATTCAATGCTTTAGGATTAATTCCAGCAAAAGTTTGTTTTCGAAAAGTATACACCAATGGTTTTATTTTTGATATAATGGCTTTTCCATCTTTCGTAAGTACAATCAAAAATTTTCGACGATCAGAAGGATCGGGATTTCGAGTTATCATTTTTTTTTGAACCAACAAATCTAAAATCCTAGTAACTGAGGGTTGATCCTTGTAAACGGCCTTGGCTAATTCCAGTTGGCTTATGCCCTCTTTATGATCCAAAGCTTGCAGCAAAACCCATTGATCGACAGTGACATTGATTTTCGCATCTGTCAATCTGTGTTGGAAGGCCTGTCGAACTCGTTTAGAGGTCACCTCAATTTGATAACCACTTACGGAATTTTGAATAGCACTTGTCGTCATAATTTACTTGTTGTACGAATTATTAGCAAGTTATGGATTAATAGAGATTTAACCAAACCATATAATTGAATTTGCTAATTTTGTTACCTTAATTATTTTTACCCGAAAAACGCTACCAATGGAAAATCTAGATCAGTTAATCAATAAAATTACGGAGATAGCAATCGATCTCGGTCCAAAACTGGTCATGGCCATTGCCGCTTTGGTAATAGGCTTTTGGTTAATTAAAAAAGCTAAGAAGCTGATTGCTTATCCAATACAAAAAGCCAAGTTAGGGCCAGGCGTATCTAACTTCATCTTATCCATATTAGATGTTGTATTAAAAATTGCAGTCATTCTATTCGCTGCTTCCTTTGTAGGATTTGAAACTTCCTCTTTGGTCGCCGTTATTGCGGCCGCTTCTTTTGCTGTTGGACTGGCTCTTCAAGGAAGCTTGAGTAATTTCGCTGCTGGTATATTAGTAATGGTCTTTAAACCCTACAAAACAGGTGATTGGATCGGAGTGAAAGAAAAATTTGGAAAAGTTGAAGAAATTCAAATCTTCAATACCATACTAACGACTCCCGGGCATAAGACTTTAATCATACCCAATGGGCAAATCATAGACGATGTTGTAACCAACTTTTCTGAAAAAGGAATTATTAGGTTAGAATTGAATGTTCACATACCATACGCTGCTGACTTCCCATCCATTAAAAAATTGATTATCAAAACATTAAATGATTTACCTTTGGTTTTAAAGGACCCTCAACCGGAGGTAGGCATTGAAACTTTTGATAGTCACAACATTGTATTGGCAGTCAGGCCATATTCACTACCCGATGATTACTGGGATGTTCTATTTGCTTGTAACGAGGCGATAAAACACGCTTTCCACAAGGCTAAAGTACAAGTAGCATACTCTGAAGGAGTAGAACTTGGCGAAATCGGAGAATAGTCTGGCAAGAATCTTGAATTAAGTAGGATACCTTTTTTGCATGCCCCCACTTTGGTTCTTAGAACCTTAGTATGGCTTTAAAGCTATTGTTCTGAAAAATCAAGATCTTAAAACAAACACTACTCTACTGCTTGTAATTCCTGCGCTTTGCATGGCAATTCTAGCTTCTTTTGGGATTTGGCAATTTGAAAACTTTGTTTCAAACATCTCGGCAGGCGGACTGAGCCCACAAAATCGTTTTATCGCTTTTAATTTCGCTTTTCCATTTATCATTATTACCACAATTTGCGTTGCAGTAACGGCATACTTTGGTATCAAATACCAACAAAACGCCTTGCGACTTAGAAAATTGGTTACAGAATGTCTAGAACAACTCAATCCAAAAGACAACAAAACGGAAGAGGCTATTGATAAAAAAGAAAAAGATGTTCAAGTCAAAAAGGAATTGGCAGCATCTAAAATCCAGATGAGTCAATTGGTTCATATTGTCACACATGACTTGCGCGGCTCACTAAGAACTATTAGTTCCTTTACAACTATTCTAGAAAAAAGTTTAAAAGATAAACTTACCGACCAAGAGCGAATTCATATGAATTTTATTCAATCGGATACCAAAAAATTAAATAAAACAATAGAAGATATTGCGGAGTTTGCAAGGATAGAACAACACCTTATTAAGCCTGCAGAATATTCGCTTTCAAGTATTTTGACTGATACTATTTCCAAATGTCAGGAAGAAATCAAAGCCACTAAAACACAGATTAGCGCACCAGATGAATTACCGAATCTATTTTGTGATGAACGAAAAGTTAAAGAAATATTTACACAAATCGTTAGAAATGCTATCCGTTATGCTAACCCCGGAACTGAACCAAAATTGGATATTACTTTTACCGAAGACGATTCCCATGTTGAATTCAAATTCCAGGATTATGGTCGTGGCATACCTCAGAAATCAATGGAGAAAATTTTTCTTCCATTCACACAAGTAAAAGTAAAAAATCAAAAAGGCGTGGGAATAGGTTTAGCAATTTGTAAAAAATATGTTGAACTGCATGACGGTAGAATTTGGTGCAATTCGGAACCAGGAAACACAACAGTTGGTTTAACCCTAAAAAAACATGGCCTTCAAGAAACTAAGCCAGCAGATCATGATCTTAAGCTAAGCCTTGCGACCACTTCAATATGATGTGTATGCGGAAACATATCCACCGGTTGAATTTTTTCAACTTGATACTTCTCCGATAATAATTGTAAATCTCTTGCTTGAGTTGCTGGATTACAACTAACGTAGACAATTACTGGCGCTTCTAGATCCAACAACGTTTCGATCAATTTTGCATGCATTCCTGCCCTTGGTGGATCAGTTATTACCAAATCAGGCTTTCCGTGTTTAGTAGCAAATGATTCATCCACAATGTCTTTTACATCTCCGGCATAGAAAATACAATTATCAATTTCGTTAATCTCTGCATTAACCTTAGCATCCTCAATCGCTTCAGGAACCTCTTCAACTGCTACAACTTGTTTGCAATAGTTCGAAACATAAAGCGCAATAGAACCAATTCCTGTATATAAATCATAAACATTTTCAGATCCTTTTAAATCTGCGAACTCCACTACTTTATCAAAAAGTCTTACTGCTTGCCTTGTGTTGGTTTGAAAAAATGATTTCGGACCAATTCTGAATTTTACTGCGCCGAGCATTTCTTCAATATATGGAAGACCATTAAAATTCACGATATCCAAGTCAAGAATGAAGTCATTTACTTTTGTATTGATACAATAATGCAAGCTGGTAATCTCTGGAAGTCGTTCTTTAATCGCCTCCATCAGCCGATTGGTTTTATCCATATCATTTTCTCCAACAACCATCACCACCATAATCTGACCAGTGGTACTCGTCCTGATCACAATATTTCTTGGAAAACCGACATTGGCTCGTGCATCCCAGAATTCATAATCTTGTTCTTTACAAATTTCAAAAATCGTTTGACGAATTTTATTTGAAGGTTCGTATTGAAGGTAGCATTTGTCGACATGTATGATTTTATCAAAAGCTCCAGGTGGGTGAAATCCAAGGACATTTTCCTTGTTGGACATATCGGTATTCAATTCTTCCGGTGTTAACCATTTTTTTGAAGAAAAGGAAAATTCTAATTTGTTCCGATAAAATTGAGTTTCTGTACTTCCCAAGATTGGAAGCCATTGACCTGGTTCTATCTTACCGATTCGTTTTATAGCATCTTGTACAATTTGATTCTTATAGGTAAGTTGGGTGTCATACTCTAGATTTTGCCATTTACATCCCCCACATTTCCCAAAGTGGCTACAAAATGCAGGAATTCTCTTCTCAGAAGGTTGTTCCAAGCCAATGGATCTCCCTTGGAGAAATCCTTTTCGTTTTTTTGTAATCAATACCCTTGCTACATCCCCTGGCACCAATCCATCGACAAATACCACCTGACCTTCTGGTGTCCTGCCAACAGCCTTCCCCTTATCAGCCATGCCAGTAATTACTAGTCCTTCGATGATTTTTTTCTTTCTGGATCGCCCCATTATACTAATTGTTAATTCTTAGATGTTCTATCAATCCACAATTGTATTACTTTTGAATTAAAAAATCGAGATGCGCTATTTATTTTTCATTGGTTTATTGATTTCTTTTTGCGCTCAGGCACAAGATTTAACGCTGGGACCAGTTCAAAAACTGGACAAGAAAGAACGAATTTCAGGAATTTTCGCTCATGATGATACCGGTTTTTATGTACTTCGAACAACGTATCGAATTGGGTCGCTTGGTGACCAGGTGATTGAAAAATACGACAACTCCCTCAAACAAAAATATTCAACTCCTTTAGCATTCGAAAAGAACTACACCTTTGATCAGGTTTTTAGCTTTGGAGACAAACTTTGGTGCACCTTTAATTTTAGAGATAAAAGCAAGTCTAAAATCACTTACTATCTCCAAGAAATATCTGCGAAGTCTGGGAAACTAACCGGCAAAAAGCAAATTATTGACACTGGTAAAATGGATGCAAAAAACGCAAGGGGCAATATTAACAGAACTGAATCTAGAGACAGTTCAAAAACAGCGTTTCTGAGTAGTGATCAATCGATTCCCGGATTCTTTTTTCAAGGAATTCCATTTGGAAAAAACAGCAAAGGTTTTAACGAATTCAATATTAAAGTATTTGATGAGAATTTGAATGAACTTTGGAAGAAGAGATTAAAAATGCCTTACGAAAATGAGAATTTCAGCGTATTGAGATATCGAGTCGATAACGAAGGTAATTTTTATCTATTGATCAAAGTACTAGAAGATGATTGGAAAGCAAAAAGAAGAAACAAAGAACCTTACAAGAGTTATCAAATATTAGCCTTTACCGACAAAGGAGAATCTAAAAAAACCTACGATATAAAAATCAAAAATAGATTCATCACGGATATTACTTTTGCCATTGATGATGAGGGCAATATTGTTTGCTCCGGTTTTAGCAATGACTCCGCCAAACAATCAATTGGCGGTGCCTTTTACTTTGTCATGAATAAAGACACTGAAGATTTCATTCAAGAAAACTACAAAGACTTTAATACTGCTGAACTGGCGCTATTCATGAAAGAGCGTAAAGCAAAAAAAGGAAAAGAAATTTCCTATAATTATAACCTGGACTATTTGATTCTGCGTGAAGATGGCGGTGTGGTTTTATTGGCAGAATATTTTGACATTATCACTTATACTACTAATAATGGAAATGGTGGAATGTCCACAAGAACGGTTTATGTGAATGGTGATGTAATGATTGTCAATATTAATCCCAATGGAGAAATAGAATGGGTCAGAAAATTGGCCAAAGATCAACGCGGCAGCACTTCAAGATATTCTTCTTTTGACTATGCCATAGTTCAAGATAAAATTCACTTCATCTACAATCGCTATATTGGTAAAAGAACAGATGTTCAATTAACCTTTATTGATAATGAAGGGAAAATGGGTGGAAAAGATCTTTTTAACGCCAAAAAAGAAAAAGTCCTACTACTTCCTGCAGGTTGTAGGCAGATCAGCGACGATGAAATGATTATTTATGGAGAATGGAGACGATCCTTTCAGTTTGGTCGAGTAAAGTTTTAGCCCTACTTAACTATCGTGTCAAAACGATGTAATCTCGAAGTAAAGTTTTCAAGAATCCGATTTTGTCTTGAGTGGCTAATTTAATATCCAATTCCTGGCACAACTTGCTTACCAGCTGATCGACAACATCTTTATGAGCTTTGTTGGAATGGGTCCGCTGACGATTGAGTACTTGTTTTACCAAGAGCATATCTTTTTCTGACAACGATCTAACTTCTGGATACTGCGGCTCGTAATTTTCAATTGAATTTATTTTCAGAATATCTTCCAGTCGAAAATTAAGATCTGGAGAAAGTCGAATGACAGTCGTATTTGCGGTCATATCACCCAACCGTTGGGTCTTAGAGGAAGAACTAATGAGCATAGCTCCAACAACTCCAACTGAAAAAATCATATCTATCAATAAAAAAACAGAACGCAATAAATAATCACTTAGTCCAGCCTCTTGTCCATCCAATCGTACGACTTTTATGCCTATTGCTTTTTTACCCAGCGATTGGCCTTCCCACATCACTTCTGAAAATAAATGATAAAATAAAAAGAAAGACAACGGTAAAAAGTAACTAAAGATCATTCCATTGAATCCTTCCTCAATATCAATGGTAAAATTGACAAATACCACAAAAAACCAACTCACAGTTAGCCAAACCAGCAAATCTATAAAGGAAGCAAAAAAACGATCTTTCAATCCCGCCAATTGATAGTCAATAATTACATTTTGTGTGGTATTAATCCCAATTGTTCTCATGAATATTATCTAGGGTAAAATTTTCGTTAATAAAAATAGAATGACTTAAAACGGTTTGTTATTGTTGTAAAAAAGTGATAACATAGATTTTCCTTTCGGGACAAGATACTAAGTACTAATCTTATATGCATGCGGGAAACTAGCTTCATCAAACAAAATAAGGACAAATGGGCGGAATTGGAAAGGGTGATGGACAAAAAAGAAAAAGATCCCGAGCAACTCAATGAATTATTCATTAAGGTTACTGATGACCTTTCATACTCTAGAACTTACTACTCCAACCGATCCGTTCGGGTATACTTAAATGGATTAGCACAAAGAATTTTCTATTCTATTTACAAAAATAAAAGGAGTCGTATTTCAAGATTTAAAGATTTCTGGACAACTGATTTACCTATTCTTGTCTATGAATCCAAAGTAGCTTTCAGAATTTCTTTTGGTGTTTTCATGGCTGCATTATTAATCGGAGTCATTTCTTCGATTAACGACCCTAATTTTGCTCAGGCAATACTAGGCGAGTCTTATATCGACATGACGATTGAGAATATTGAATCTGGAGATCCCATGGCTGTTTATAAGTCGAAGGGCAAAACCAGTATGTCTATTGGGATTACCTTAAATAACATTTTTGTTGCTTTCCGTACATTCATATTGGGTGCCTTTTTTATGGTTGGTTCTATCGGCATACTACTATATAATGGAATTATGGTCGGTGCTTTTCAATATTTCTTTTTCGAGCAAGGTTTACTTCAGGAATCTGCACTTACTATTTGGATGCACGGAACGTTGGAAATTTCCGCTATAGTCATTGCTGGAGCTGCAGGGATTACCATGGGCAGAGGACTAGTCTTTCCCGGTACTTTATCTAGAATCAATGCCTTTCAACTTTCAGCAAGAAGAGGTTTAAAAATTATGATTGGAGTAACACCTCTTTTCATAGTTGCCGGATTCATAGAGGGATTTTTAACGAGAATCACTGAAGC